>NZ_LLXV01000044.1 GCF_001431665.1 Stenotrophomonas beteli
ACCTGCCCGGCCTCACCCATGAACTGCTCTACGTGTCCACCCACGAGGGGCTGCGCCGTTGGCTGGAAACTACAACCCGCTGCCGGCGTCGCCCTCGGGCTCCAGCGCCTTCACCAGCACCGCCGCCTGCGTGCGGCTATGGCATTCGAGCTTCTTCAGGATCGCGGTGACATGCACCTTCACCGTGTTCTCGGCCAATCCCAGCGTATAGGCAATCTGCTTGTTGAGCAGGCCATCGGCCAGGCACAGCAGTACGCGGAACTGCTGCGGGGTCAGCTGGGCCAGGCGGCTGGCCAGCAACGCATCGGCCTCCGAGCGCTCGGCGGCCATCGCCGGGAACCACAGGCCGCCGTCGAGTACCGCCTGCACGGCCTCGCCGATGGTCTCGGCCGGCGCCGACTTCGGGATGAAACCGGCGGCGCCGAACTGCTGCGCGCGGCGGATCACACGGGGGTGGTCGTTGGAGGAGAGGATCACCACCGGGATGTCGGGATGCGAGCCACGCACGTGCAGCAGTGCAGAAAAACCGTGTGCGCCGGGCATGGTCAGGTCGAGCAGCACCAGGTCCACATCCGGGTGCGCGTCGAGTGCTTCGGCCAATGCCTCGGCGCTGGCGACCTCGCGCACCTGCGCCAGCGGCAGGCTCTGCCGCAATGACTGCACCACCGCCGAGCGCAGCAGCGGATGGTCGTCGGCGATCAGGATGGTGTATTCGCTCATGCCGCCATTGTACGGGCAGGCCAAGCCTCAGCGCCCTGCCGGCTCGACGCTGCTGCGCCAGGCGTCGAGGAACTGGCGGCGCTTGAGCGCATCCAGATACACCAGCAGGCCGGGCCCGAGCTGGATCGGGCGACGGCTGCGGCCCGGGGCGTCGTCGGCACGCGCATTGCCGGTCACGATCGGCATCAGCCGCGCCTCGCGTGACAGCACCTGCTGGCCGCGTGGCGACAGCAGGTAGTCGAGGAAGCGACGCGCTTCCTCCGGGTGCGGGCCAGTGCGCGGAATCACCGCGGTGCGCAGCACCACCAACGTGTAGTCCTCGGGCTCGACAATGGCCAGTGGCGCGCCAGCATCGACACGTGCCTGCGCATAGGAACCGAGCACGTTGTAGACCAGCGACAGCTGGCCGCTGGCCACCTTGTCCAGCAGCACGCCGGTGCGCTCTTCGCGCACCACGTCATTGTCGCCAAGCGCCCCCAGCAACGCGCCGGCGATGCTGCCGCGCTGCGCGTCCTGGGTCGACAGCAGGTAGCCGACACTGCTGCGCTCGATGTCATAGGTGCCGACCCTGCCGCGCAGCGGTGCACCTTCGGCACGCAGCTGGTCCAGCAGCTGGCGGCGCGTGTGCGGCACCTTCGCCGCCGGCAGTACACGGGTGTTGTAGACCATCACCACCGGCTCGTAGCTGATGCCGAACGCCTCGTTGCGCCACTGCGCCCAGGCCGGCAGCGCAGCGGTCTGTGCCGAGCGGTGCGGCAATGCGTGGCCGTCATTGACCAGCTTGGTCTGCAGGTCCATGCCGCTGGAAATCAGCAGGTCCGGCGATGCCGGCCCGGCGCGGTCGTGCAGGTACCGCGCGTACAGGTCCTGGGTGATGATGTCCTCGTACACCACCTCGGTGCCCGGGTGCAGGCGCTGGTAGTCGGCGATGACCACCGCGAACACTTCGATGTCGGTGGTGCCATGGATGCGCAGCTGCGCAGCAGCCTTTCCCTGCGCCGGAAAACGCCGCACCTCGCCGGGCGCGGCCAGCACCGGCAGGGCCAGCAGCAGGGCGACGGCAGCAGCGAACAGGCGGGTCATGAACTGCTCCGGGGCAGGCGGACGGTGGCGACCAGGCCACCCTGCGGGCGGTTGCTGAGGTCGATGCGGCCGCCATGGCTGTCGACCACGCGCTTGACGATGGCCAGGCCCAGGCCGGCGCCGCCAGAGGGCGCTCCCTCGCCACGGGCGAAGCGTTCGAACACGCGCCCGGCATCGGCAGCGGCGATACCGGCACCGTGGTCGGCAATGGTCAGCACCGCCTGCTCGCCCTCGACGGTCAGCGCGATCTGCAATGGGCCATCACCACCGTACTTCAGTGCGTTGTCGACCAGATTCTTGATGGCCTCGCGCAGCAGCAGCGCATCACCCTGCACCTGCACCGGCTCGGCGGTCATCGCCAGCTGCACGCGCGGTGCCGGGCCAGCCTGCGGCAGCGCTTCGTGCAGGGCCTGGTGCACGGTTTCGGCCAGGTCCACCGCCGCAAAGCGCTGCAGATGCGAGCGATGGATCACGCTGGCATCGCTGAGCAGCTGGTTCAACAGCCGGCTCATGTGGGTGGCATTGCGCTCGATCGCCTGCAGGCTGCGCCGCATGTCCTCCGGGTCGTCGTCATCCAGCGCCAGCTGTGCCTGCGCGCGCAGGGCCGCCAGCGGCGTACGCATCTGGTGGGCGGCCTCGGCCATGAACGCGCGGAGTGTCTCGTTGCTGCTGGACAGCCGCTCCATGAAGCGGTTCAACGCCGCCACCATCTGGTCCATTTCACGCGGTACGCGCGCGTCCAGCGGCTTCAGGTCAGAGGGCTCGCGCCGCGACAGCTCACGCTCGACCCGCACCAGCGGGCGGAACGCGCGGTGCACGCCGAAGGCTACCAGTGCCAGCAGCAGGCCGGACAGCACGCCGATCGACAGCAAGGCACGGTTGACCATGTCCTGCGCCACCGCTTCGCGCGCACGCCGGGTCTGGCCCACCTGCACCTGCACCTCGCCCTGGGCCGAGGCAGCGGCGAAGCTGCGGCCGACCACCACGAAGCGCACGGTCTCGCCACTGTAGGGGGCGTCGAACAGCTGAGGCTGCGTGCCGGGCCGGCGCGACGGCACGGGCAGGTCGCCATAGCCGGTGATCAGGCTTCCGCGGCTGTCGGCCACCCGATAGAACACGCGGTCTTCCGGCGCCATCGCCAGAAGGTCCAGCGCCGCGTAGGGCAGATCGACCTGCCATTGGCCATCGACCAGGGCCACCGAATCGGCGATGGACAATGCCGAGGACACCAGCAGATGGTCGTAGGAACGGTTGGCGGCACGCTGGCCATAGTCGCGCGCGGCGAACAGCAGGGCCACCGCGAACACCGCCAGCAACGCACCGAGATACAGCAGCAGCGTGCGCCGCAGCGAGCCTGGTGCGGCATTCGCGGCACGTGCATCAACCATCGGCGTCGCCGCTGCCGTCACTGGCCTCGAGCAGATAGCCCACGCCGCGTACGGTGGTGATGCGCAGTGGAGCGCCGGCCAGCTTCCTGCGCAGGCGACCGACATACAGTTCGATGGCATTCGGGCCGGCCTCGTCGTCAAAGCCGAACAGGCCGTTGCCGATCTCGTCCTTGCCCACCACCTGGCCAAGGCGACCGACCAGGATCTCCAGCAGGCGGTACTCGCGGTTGGGCAGCTCGATCGGCTCGCCGTCGAGGCTGACCCGGTGCGCGGCGTTGTCGAACTGGAAACCGCCGATCTGCACCACTTCGCTGGCCTGGCCCCGCGCACGCCGCAGCAGCACGCGGCAGCGCGCTTCGAATTCGCGGAAGTCGAACGGCTTGCCCAGGTAGTCGTCGGCGCCCACATCCAGCGCCTGCACACGATCTTCAATGCCGTCACGCGCGGTCAGCATCAGCACCGGCGTGCTGTCACCGCGCTCGCGCATGCCGGCCAGCACGCGCAGGCCATCGAGCTTGGGCAGGCCGATATCCAGCACCACCAGGTCGAAGCTCTGGTAACGCAGCACGCTGGCGGCGGCCAGGCCGTCGGCCTGCCAGTCCACCGCATGGCCACTGCGACGCATGCGACGGATGATCGCATCGGCCAGATCCGGGTTGTCTTCGACCAGCAGCAGGCGCATGGGCACGACGGTGGGAGGGGAAGCGAATGCTACCGCATGGCGCCGGGCCTGCCCGCCGGGCGTGGACAGGCGACCATTTACGCTGCACCGCACAAACCGCTGACAGGACGATGACAGCTACGGCAACCCAGACTGCGGCCGCGCACCGTCCGGTGCCCACGATTGCCGCGCGCCTGGCGCGCACCTGGGAGGGTTTGTGGAATTCACGTTTGCCTGGCGGCGTCCTGCCGTCATGATGGCGCTGGCGGCCCTGTCGGCGCCGGCCTTCGCTGCCGAAGACGACCGTCCGGTCACCGCCACGCTCGGTGGCCGCCTGCACCTGGACTTCGCCACCTTCGACAACGACAACCGCGGCACCCCGAACAAGGACGACACCGAGGTCCGTCGGGCCTGGGTCGACGTGTCCGGCAAGTTCTTCGTGGTCGACTACAAGCTGGAAGCCGATTTCTCCGGTGACCGCGTCGAAGCCAAGGACGTGTACCTGGCGCGCAGCTTCGGCAAGGCCGGCAAGCTGACCGTGGGCCAGTTCAAGCAGTACTTCTCGCTGGATGACCGCACCAGCTCCAACTACGGCAGCCTCCTGGAGCGCGGCAACGCCGGCACCACGCTGGCACCGCTGTACCGACTGGGCGCGTCGTGGCAGGCCAACCCCGGTGACTTCACCTGGGCGGCCAGCGTCTACAGCCTGGAAAGCATCGATGCCTGGCAGGTGAAGGGCCGCGCCGCCGGTGGCCGCGTCACCTGGGCGCCCTCACCCAGCGACGGCGACGTGCTGCACCTGGGCCTGTCGCTGGCCCGCGAGGCCTATGACAACCCGGGCGCGAACGGCGTTCCGGGCCTGAAGATCCGCCCGCGCCCGGCGGGCCATCTGTCCGACAACAGCCGCCTGACCCTGGTCGACTTCTCCGCCGGCCGCGATACCGACGTCAACAAGTGGTCGCTGGAATACGCGCAGGTACGCGGCCCGCTGTCGTGGCAGGGCGAGTTCAGCGGCGCCACCTTCGATGATGGTGCGCAGCGCGGCGATGTGATGGCGGCCTACGGCATGCTGAGCTGGTTCGTGACCGGCGAAAGCCGCGCCTACGACCGCAAGACCGGCCGCTTCGCGCGGGTCAAGGACATCCGCCACAAGGCCGACGCCTTCGAAGTGGCGCTGCGCTATGACCAGATGTGGGGCGCACAGCACCTCGACGGTGCACCCGACCTGCGCCGCGGCAGCACCGAAGCATGGACGCTGGGCGGCAACTGGTACCTGCGTGACAACCTGCGCTTCATGCTCAACGTGATTGAGAGCCGAAACCGCGACCGCCTGGCCGGGGTGACGGTGGACCGCACGCGCGCGGTCACCGGCCGCCTGCAGTACGACTTCTAAGCCCGGATTCCCGGGCATGCCGCCCGGGCCCCTTCCACTCCCCCACGTCCTGTTTTCGCAAGGAGTCCGCAGATGATGCTGAGCATCCTCGGCTTTGGCATGGTCATTACGTTCATGTACTTGATCATGAGCAAGCGCCTGTCGCCGCTTGTCGCCCTGATCACCATCCCCATCCTGTTCGCGCTGATCGGCGGCTTCGGCGCCGGCATCGACGAGATGATGCTGGAGGGGATCAAGAAGATCGCGCCCACCGGCGTGATGCTGATGTTCGCCATCCTCTACTTCGGCGTGATGATCGATGCCGGCCTGTTCGATCCGCTGGTGCGGGTGATCCTGCGCTTCGTCAAGGGCGACCCGATGAAGATCGTGCTCGGCACGGCGGTGCTGGCGATGCTGATCTCGCTCGACGGCGATGGCTCGACCACCTACATGATCACCGTCTCGGCGATGCTGCCGCTGTACCAGCGCCTCGGCATGAACGCGTTGAACATGACCTGCGTGACCATCCTGGCCGGCGGCGTGATGAACCTGACCCCGTGGGGCGGCCCGACCGCACGCGCGGCCACCGCGCTGCACGTGGACCCGGCCGATGTGTTCGTGCCGCTCATCCCGTCGATGGTGATCGCCTGTGCCGGCGTGCTGCTGCTGGCCTGGTACCTGGGCCTGAAGGAACGCCGCCGCCTGGGCGTGGTGACCCTGCCGCAGGGGGGCAGCTGGATGGACAACAGCGTGTCCGATGACAACAACGCGCTGCCGTCGGTGGAGGACGCCGAAGACATCAAGCGGCCGAAGCTGCTGTGGGTGAACCTGGCGCTGACCGTAGCGCTGATGACCGCGCTGATCATCGGCGTGCTGCCAATGCCGGTGCTGTTCATGGTCGGCTTCGCCATCGCCCTGGTGATCAACTACCCGAACCTGGCCGAGCAGCGCCGCCGCGTGGTCAACCACGCCGGCAACGTGCTGTCGGTGGTGTCGCTGATCTTCGCCGCAGGCATTTTCACCGGCATCCTCAACAACACCGGCATGGTCGAAGCGATGTCGCACAGCTTCCTGGCCATCATTCCGGAATCGTGGGGCCCGTACCTGGCGGTGATCACGGCGGTGGCGTCGATGCCGTTCACCTTCTTCATGTCCAACGACGCGTTCTACTTCGGCGTGCTGCCGATCCTGTCCGAGGCCGCCAGCAACTACGGCATCACCCCGGTGGAAATGGCGCGCGCCTCGCTGGCCGGCCAGCCGGTGCACCTGCTCAGCCCGCTGGTGCCCTCCACCTACCTGCTGGTGGGCCTGGCCAAGGTTGAGTTCGCCGATCACCAGAAGTTCACCCTGAAGTGGGCCATCGCCATCTCGATGCTGCTGATGATCGGCAGCCTGCTGTTCGGCCTGTATCCCCTCGCCGCCTGACCCTTTGCCAAGGAGCCTTCTGCAATGACGCTTCGAATCGCTTACGTCACCAGTGGAATGGGCAGTGTCGGCACTGCCATCTGCCAGAGCCTGGCCCGCAGCGGCCACACCGTGGTCGCCGGCTGCGCGCCGAATTCACCGCGCAAGGCCAACTGGCTGCGCGAGCAGCGCGAACAGGGTTTCGACTTCATCGCCTCCGAAGGCAATGCCACCGACTGGGCCTCGACCAGCGCGGCGTTCGCCAAGGTCCGCGCCGAAGTCGGCGAAGTGGACGTGCTGGTCAACAACTCCGGCGGCAGCCGCGACCTGCTGTTCCGGCAGATGACCGTGGAAGACTGGAACGCGGTGATCGCCTCCAACCTCAACGCGCTGTTCAACCTCACCAAGCAGGTGGTGGACGGCATGGCCACGCGCGGCTGGGGACGCATCATCAACATCGGCTCGGTCAGCGCCCACAAGGGCCAGATCGGCCAGGTCAACTACGCCACCGCCAAGGCCGCGATGCACGGTTTCAGCCGCGCACTGGCCGCCGAAGTTGCGTCGCGCGGGGTCACTGTCAACACGCTGTCGCCGGGCTACATCGCCAGCCAGGCGATCAGCAGCTTCCCGCCGGATGTGCTGGACCGGCTGGCTGCCTCGGTGCCGGTTCGCCGCCTGGGCCGCCCCGAGGAAGTGGCCGGCCTGTGCGCGTGGCTGGCGTCGGATGAAGCCTCGTATGTGACCGGCGCCGACTACGCCGTCAATGGTGGTCTGTACATGGGTTGAGCCCGTCTCCACGCAACGCGTGGACCGCCTCCCCCACGGAGTGCGCGGGGCCGGATCACCTTCAGTTGTGAAGGTGATCCGGCCCCTTTTTGTTTCTGCATTTCTGAGATGCACTTCCCGATACATCGGCAGAACCGGTGCTATACCTGCCAGCGCTCGCCGAGCCCGATGGATGAACGGCTGGAATCGCGGATCAAGGAGGTTGGCATGCGTGCATTGCTGACTGCGCTTCTCGTGGTCGCCACTACGCTGCTGGCGACACCGACCCGCGCGGAGCCCCCGCTGGGCTCCCGCGTCCTATACCAATCGCGATCCCATCCGGATCTACATCCAGTCCTTCGACTGCGATTCCTTCGACATTGCAGGCTATTACTTCCGGATCGCAGCCATTGCCCATGAAGTGGGACACGCACTGAATTTCGAAGGTATCGCCTTGAGCACCCGAGGTGCGTTCATCCAGCACTTCTGCACCATGGAGGGGAAAGCGGTACTCAACAACCTCACCGCGCGCGGTGAGCTTCTGGTGACCAGCCTGAGGTACTACGACATCGGCGTAGCTGCGTCCAACGGTCCTGGCCTCATCGCACAGGCCGATGCCGGCGGTGAAGACCTGGACCGGCAGGTAGGTAAGCTGTTCTGCGACAACAACGTAACTTCAACCACCGGCGAGAACTACAACGACTTCTACGGAAGAATCTACGATGAAGCGATCGCAGCCCGTCCCTGAACTTCTTCTGATCCTGAGCCTGTTGGTTGCCGGTTCTGCAACAGCAGCCACGTCCGCTGCCACTGCGGAAGAGGCGGATGCAACCTGGCGGCTCGTGGAGCGCTGGTCCTTGCAGCTGTCACGCTCTGACCTTGTCGCGCAGCTGTCACCCCTGGCTCCGGCCGGCTCGCGTTCGGAAGCAAGAAGGGGCCGGGGCGACAGCGCCACCATCGATCTGGCGCCATTCATGGTCGCTGGGAGGATCAAGGGGCCCTCTGGCCAGATCTACACCGACGCGTCGGGGCGAATCATCAAAGGCATTACGCTGCGGCTGAGCGGCGCCTGCATCTCGCGAAAGCAGATGGGTCGTCGCTACCCCGACTTCAATGTCCTTTCCGTGCCGTCAGGGCATAGCCTGGACGAGTCGACGGTGTTCGGCACAGTAGTGAACGGCATCCAGATCGGGTTTTCATTCTCCGAACATGACCGTGACTGCATGGACCAGCTCAAATTGAGCTGGCCTGGGGAGCGCTTCTGATTCCCGCCGGCCTACCACCATGACGAACATGTTGCAGGACACGCACCACTGCCCTGCATCGTTCGTTGGTTTTTCGTAAAGAAGGTTTCATGTTCCGTTCGCATAGTGGCCCTGCACCGCGCACGCGTGCCGGTGATCACCCCCCATGCAACGGACCACCATGCAGACCCGACACCTGACGATCGCCGTGGCGATCGCGCTCTCCGCCGCCGCCAGCGCCCATGCCGCCACCACCGCCGATACCGGCACCAGCACCGATGCCGCGCTGAGCGCGCAGACGCTGGATACCGTCTCCGTGATCGGCCAGGGCGAGACCCGCCAGGTGCAGCGCATCACTGCCGTGGACAAGCAGGTGCTGCCGCCGGGCACCAGTGGCCAGAAGATTCTCGACCGCCTGCCGGGCGTGTCGGTACAGTCCAACGATGCCTTCGGTGCCAACGAGGAATCGCAGACCATCAGCCTGCGCGGCTTCGACAAGAGCCGCCTCGGCTATACGCTGGACGGCATCCCGCTGGGCGACAACAGCTACGGCAACTACAACGGCCTGAGCATCGCCCGCGCGATCATCGCCGAGAATCTGGCCGGCGCCGAACTGTCGCAGGGCATCGGTTCGCTGGGCGTGGCCTCGACCAGCAACCTGGGCGGCACCATCCAGTACTTCTCGATGGACCCGTCCACCGAGTTCGGCGGCCGCGCCAGCGTCACCGTGGGCGACAACAACCAGCGCCGCGGCTACCTGCGCGTGGACACCGGCGACCTCAACGGCTTCTCGGCCTACGTGTCCGGCGTGCACCAGGACCAGGACATGTGGGCCGCGCCCTACCAGAACCAGACCACCCGCCAGTTCAACGCCAAGGCGGTGTGGAACGTCGGCGACCACCGCTTCGGTGCGTTCGTGGCCACCTCGCGCGCCAGCCAGGCCAACTACGCCTACCTGTCCAAGGACATGCTGGCCCGTGGCCTGGGCTATGACTGGAACATCTACGCACCGGACTGGGACCGCGCCGTGGCCGCCGCGTACTGCGCGCCGGGCACCTACAACAAGGCACGCTGCAAGTTCAGCGGCGGCGTCAACAGCATCGACGATGCCTACTACCAGAGCCGCGCATTGCGCGACGACAATCTCTATTCGGTCGATGCCGACCTGCGCCTGGGCGAGCAGGGCCGCCTGAAGCTGCTGGCCTACCACCACGACAACCGTGGCCAGGGCCACTGGTGGGCACCGGGCCAGCCGTCCTACCCGGGCACCGACAAGATGCTGCCGATCTCGATCCGCAGCACCAACTACACGATCAACCGCGATGGCCTGACCGCCGCGCTGTCGTGGACGGTGGGCATCCACGAGCTGGAAGCCGGCCTGTGGTACGAGCAGAACGACCATAACGTGTCGCGCAACTTCTACTACATCAGCGGCCCGTTCCTGGACGACCTGTACCTGAAGAACCCGGACCGCCTGCTGTTCAACCAGGACTTCGACATCCGCACGCGCCAGTTCTACGTGCAGGACCGCATGCGCTTCCTCGATCAGCGCCTGACCGTGGACGTGGGCATCAAGAGCCCGAATACCCGCATGCGCGCCACTGCCAAGCCGGGCGTGGAAACCAGCATCGCATCGGGCACGCTGACCGCCAAGGAATCGGTGCTGCCGCAGCTCGGCCTGGGCTTCAAGCTCAACGCCAACAACGAGCTGTTCGCCTCGTACGCCGAGAACATCGCCGCGTTCGTCGGTGGTGGCAGCGGCGGCCCGCTGCAGGTGTCGCCGGAATCGTTCGCGGCAAGCGCCGGCCTGGAGCCGGAGAAGTCGAAGAGCCTGGAAGCCGGCTTCCGCACCTTCGGTGAGACGTACCAGGCGTCGATCGCCGCCTACAACGTGAAGTTCGACAACCGCCTGCTGTCGCTGAACCCGTGTTCGAGCATCGAAGTGGGCACGCGCCCGGAGTGCGTGACGCGCTTCATCAACGTCGGTTCGGTGAAGAGCCACGGTGCCGAGCTGACCTTCATCCTCAAGCCGATCGACGGCCTGCAGTGGTACAACGCGCTGTCCTGGAACAAGACCACCTACGAGGATGACTACACCTCGGGCGGCGCGATCGTGCCGGTGGCCGGCAAGATCACTGTGGATACGCCGCAGCGCATGGCGTCCAGTGAAATCAGCTGGAACCGCGACGGCTTCTTCGCCAGCCTGCGTGCCAAGTACACCGGCAAGCGCTACTACACCTACACCAACGACCAGTCGGTGCCGGGCGTGACCACCTTCGACGCTGGCGCCGGCTACGACTTCGGCCCGGGCCTGGGCCTGCGCAACGTGCGAGTGTCGTTGAACGCGACCAACCTGACCAACAAGCGCTATGCCGGCCAGCTGAGCTCGTTCGCACCGACCGATCCGAAGGGCACGCGTTATGCGATCCATGCGAGCGCACCGCGGCAGCTGTTCATGACGGTGGCGGCGGAGTTCTAAGTCAGAAGCGGGCGCTGCGGCGCATTGAGTGTTCCTGCATGGCGCAGGTAGGCAGGCCCATGCAGGACACGCCGTAAACCCGTCCTTGGGGGCTCGATGGCGCCATTCATGGCGCCAACGGTCCTGCATGGGCCTGCCTACCCGCGCTCGACAATTCCCAGCGCCGGCGCGGAGGCAATGGAAAGCAAGAGCAAAAGCAAAGAGCCGGGCATTGCCCGGCGCTTTGCTTTTCAAGCTTTTCAAACGCAATCCCTCTGGTGGACCTGCTGCCGCGCCCGCAGGAAGTTGTCTGGAGGAGGCGGGGCACCCTGGTCAGGACCGTTGGCGCCATGGATGGCGCCATCGAGCACCATGGAGGGGCTTTTGCGTGTCCTGACCAGGGTGCCCCGCCTCCTCCCAGCCGATAGCAGGCAGGCGCAGGAGGATCCGCCAACGCATTTCATTCCGGCGCCAGCTGGTCCATCCGTATCCGGTTGGCAAACAGCGAGAACGCCAGCATGCCCGCCAGGCCATTCGCCCGACTCATCCAGTGCGGCAGCCAGCGCGGCGGCTTCAGCACCCCCGCCTCGAACAGCGGCGCGAATGCGATCGCATCGGTCAGGCTCATCTTGCCGGCGAACAACCAGCGGCAGACCTGCAGGCGATCCTCGGCCAGCATGTGGCGGAAGAAGGTATGCACCGACACCAGGCCGCGCAGGTATACCGTGTCCTTGGTGAACGCCAGGCCGCCGCTGGGCGGTACCCCACGGAACACGCGCTGTGCCGAAGCGAAGCTCTCCTCGGCGTTCTGTCCTGCATCGCAGAAGTAGCGGAACACCTCGATGAAATCGGCGCCTTCGCGTGCCATGGCAATCGCTTCGGTACGCAGGCTGATGCGCTTGAGGCGCTCGATGTCGATGCTGCCGGTAATCTGCTCGGCGAACGTGGCCAGCCCTTCCTGGGTTGCCGTCACCCGTGGCGAGGACAATGCCAGGCTCGGCAGCACCGGCTGCTCGCGGCCGTTCAATGCAGTCAGCGAATGCACCAGCGCTTCGTGGTGGAACAACTGCGCGCGGTCGTAGGCGCTGAAGCGCGCACTGGTGCGCAGGCGGATACGGGTCGGGCCGGCGGCGGCCTTGGACACCAGTTCCGGATCCAGCTGCACCTGGATGATGCGCGATTCAAAGAAGGCATCCAGGTCGTTCTGCAACTGCAGTTGCAGGGCAATGGCCGAGACCGGCACCTGCTCTTCCGGTGCCAGCAGTTCGTGATCCAGTTCGGCGGCAATCTGGATGAAGTGGCGCGCGGCCTCGCGCGTGCTCGGGCCATTGCCCGGCAGCGGCTGCTCAGGGGCACCGAACAGCTGCACCGAACAGGTATCGACGGCGGCAGTGCCCAGCCCTTCCAGCAGCTGAGCGGCCAGGTCCCAGCTCTGGGCCGATTGCCGCACATAGTGGCCCAGCGGGTGGCTGTCCTCGCAGTCGGCAGCGATCGCGGCCAGCGCGCGGCGCTCTTCGCTGAAGTCCAGCCGCGGGTAATCCACTTTCGGCAGCACTGGCTGGCCGCGCGCCACGCTGTCCAGGAACGGTGCCTGCACCGTCGCCGGCCAACTGGTCAGGCCCAGCAGGCGGATGCCTCCCACGGCCTCGACCAGGCGCGCGTCGAGCGCTGCATGGTGGGCCACGTCACGGTCCAGCGTCGCGGTCGGTTCCATGCGCGGACTATAGCGCCCTGCCGTATCCGGCGCAGTGCGCCGCCGCCCGAGCATTGGCTCGGGCGCTACAAGGTGTCCCGGGATGCAACCGTTGTAGAGCCGAGCCCACGCTCGGCTGCACTGTCAGCGCCGACGCGGCTTGGCGGCGGGGCGGAACTGCTGGCCCTTGCCCTTCCTGCCGCCACGCTCCTGCGCGGTCTCGGCCTGGCGCACGGCCAGCTTGGCGGCAGCGGCGGCCACTTCTTCCTTCAGCTTGAAGTAGTTCAGCAGGCGGCTCTCTTCGATCTCGCCGGCATCGATCGCCGCTCGCACCGCGCAGCCCGGCTCCTGCTGGTGCTTGCAGTCGTTGAAGCGGCACTGTGCCGCCAGCGCTTCGATATCGGCGAAACCGCCTTCAGACAGCGTTTCTTCGCCGGTCGGCTTCAGCTCGCGCATGCCCGGCGTGTCGATCAGGCAGGCGCCGGTCGGCAGCGGCATCAACGCGCGATGGGTGGTGGTGTGGCGTCCGCGCGAATCGTTGGCGCGCACCGCATTGGTCTTCATCCGCTGCTCGCCGAGCAGGGTGTTGGTCAGCGTGGATTTGCCAGCACCGGACGAGCCCACCAGCACCACGGTGCGGCCCGGGCCCAGCCACGGTTGCAGCACGGCCACACTGTCAGCATCCAGGCCGTTGATCGCGTGCAGCGCGATGCCCTGCATCTCCAGCTCTTCCAGCACCGCCAACGCGTCTTCGCTGTATTCGGTCTGGTCGGCCTTGGTCAGCACCACCACCGGTTCGGCACCACCACCGCCGACCAGCAGCAGGTAGCGCTCGATGCGCCTCGGATTGAAGTCCGCATCCAGGCCACAGACGATGAACACCGTATCGATGTTGGCCGCGATCACCTGCTGGTGGTAATGCTCGCCGGCCGCACCACGCTTGATCGCGGTGCGGCGCGGCAGCAGGGCGACAATGCGGATGCCGTCCAGCAGCACCCAGTCACCCACCGCCGGCCGTTCATGGCTGGGGAAGCGCGGGCGCTGCCATTCCGGCAGCGACTCGGCCTTGATCGATGCGTCAGGGCCATCGGCCACCACATAGTGGGTACGGTGCTGCTCGATCACCCGCGCCGGGCGGGCCTGCGGATGGGCGGCCATCGCGGCCTGCCAGTCGGCCTGCTGTGCCGGGCCCGGCCAGGGCCAGCCGATGGTCTGCAGGGCGGTGAAATCGGGGGTCTGGGTCATCACCGCCATTCTACCCGTGCCGACGCCCTGCCAGCCCAACAACGGCAGGCCCTGGGGCCTTGCCATGCATTGCAGCAATTCCGGTAGGATGGAAGCCCCATGCCTTTTGACGGCCCATTCCCCATGTCCACCTCCTCGCCCAAGCCCCTGGCCATCCGCGAGCGCCTTTCCGAAGTGCGCTACGAAATCCGCGGAGAACTGGCCCGGCGAGCCCGGGAGCTGGAGGCGCAGGGCCGCAGGCTGATCAAGCTCAATATCGGCAACCCGGGCAACTTCGGTTTCCGTGCACCGGAGCATCTGCAGCGTGCGATCGCCGACGACATGGGCCGCACCGACCCGTACACCCACCAGCAGGGCCTGCCGGTGGCACGCGAAGCGATCGCCGCGTACTACGCCCGTCGCGGCGCACCCGATGCGCACCCGGACCGCGTGTTCGTCGGCAACGGCGTCAGCGAACTGATCGACCTGTCGCTGCGCGCACTGCTCAACCCGGGTGACGAAGTGCTGGTGCCTTCGCCGGACTACCCGTTGTGGTCGGCCTCGACCATCCTCAACGATGGCCGTCCGGTGTACTACCGCTGCGCACCGGAGAATGGCTTCCAGCCGGACCCGAGCGAGATCGAGACACTGGTTTCCTCGCGCACGCGCGCCATCGTGCTGATCAACCCGAACAACCCCAGCGGCGCCAGCTACCCGCGTGAGCTGCTGGAACGCGTGGTGGAGATCGCGCGCCGCCACAACCTGCTGTTGCTGGTTGACGAAATCTACGACCAGATCCTGTACGACGATGCGGTGTTCCAGCCGGTCGCGCCGCTGGCCGGCGACCACCCATGCCTGACCTTCAGCGGCTTGAGCAAGGTGCATCGTGCCTGCGGCTGGCGCGTGGGCTGGGCCCACCTCAGCGGCGACGACGCGCGCCTGGGCGACTTCCGCGCCGCGCTGGACCTGCTCGGTGCGCTGCGCCTGTGCGCCAACGTGCCGGGGCAGTACGCCATCGAGGCGGCGGTGAATGGTCCGGACACCATCTCCGAGCTGTGCGCCCCCGGTGGCCGCCTGTATGAAACCCGCCGCGCGGTGATCGAAGCGTGCGAAGCCAGCGAACACCTGTCGCTGGTCGCGCCCGCCGGCGCGCTGTACGCATTCCCGGCCGTGGTCGGCGCCGCCGCCAAGGGCTTCGACGACCACACCTTCGCGCTGGACCTGATGAACAACGAAGGGGTGCTGGTGGTTCCGGGATCCAGCTTCAACGTGCCCTACCGCCACCATTTCCGCGTGACCCTGCTGCCGGAAGCCGCGGTGATGCGTGACGTGTTCGCCCGCATCGACCGCGAGCTGGCGCGCCGTGCCGAGGACGCGACCAAGGTCGTGCCGATGAAGCCGCGCCGCTCGGTGGCCTGAGCCGTGGCGTTGTCCTACCTGGCGCTGGGCGACTCGTACACCATCGGTGAAGCGGTTGCGGTTCAAGGCCGATGGCCGCACCAGCTGGCCGCCGCGCTGCGTGCGCAGGGCCTGGACCTGGCCGACCCGCAGACCATCGCCACCACCGGCTGGACCACCGACGAACTCGGTGCCGGCATCGATGCGGCCGCGCCGCAGGGCCCCTTCGATTTCGTCAGCCTGTTGATCGGGGTCAACAACCAGTACCGTGGCCGCCCGCTGGACGAGTACCGCGAGCAGTTTGAAGCGCTGCTGCAGCGGGCGATCGGCTTCGCCGGTGGCCGTCCCGGACGCGTGCTGGTGCTGTCCTTCCCCGACTGGGGCGCGACCCCGTTCGGCGCCGGCAGTGGCCGCGACCTGGCCGCGATCGAGATCGAAACCGACGAGTTCAATGCCGCCGCCGAGGTGATCAGTACCCGGCACGGTGTGGCCTTCGTCGACATCACCGGCATCAGCCGCGCGCAGGGCGACGCGCCGACAATGATCGCCGAAGACGGGCTGCATCCCTCGGCGCGGATGTACGCGTTGTGGAGTGCGCGCGCGCTGCCGGTTGCCGCGCACCTGCTCGGCGGAACGGACTGAGGCGATGGACGGCACGCCACGGAATGGCACGCCCCTGCCCTGCACGCCCCTGACGGCACTCCAGGCCCGCTTGATTGCCGAGGCCTTCCGCCCGGCGCGGGCCTGGGGCAACCACCGCGACTATTACTACACCCGTGGCAAGCTCGGCAGCGATCCGCTGTACGACGGCATCCTGCAGCAGCTGCCGGAGGACGGACAGCCGGTACTCGACCTGGGCTGTGGGCTGGGGCTGCTGGCCCATGTGCTGCGGCAGCGCGGTGGCACCCGGCGCTACCTCGGCGTGGACGTGGACGCCGGCAAGATCGCCCGCGCGCAACGTGCTGCCACCGGCCTGCCCGATGTGCATTTCGACTGCCTGGACGTGCAGGCGCCGCTGCCTGCGCAGGCCGGGCACGTTCTGCTGCTGGACGTACTGCAGTACCTGGACGCAGGCCCGCAACAGGCACTGCTGCACGCGGCCAGCACGCGGGTGGCACCCGGCGGCCGCCTGCTGCTGCGTACACCACTGGCCACCGGCGATGGCCGAGACCGCACCACGCGGGTGGCGGACCGGCTGGCCTGGCTGGTCGGCTGGATGGGTACGCGACCGCGCCACTACCCCGACCCGCAGGTGCTGCAGGCGACACTGGCCGAGGCCGGCTTGAAGGTGACGGCGCCGCGCCCCCTGCATGGGCGCACGCCGTTCAACAGCTGGTTGCTGGTGGCCGAACGCCGCTGACGTGCGCGCCGCCGCCCGAGCGTGGGTTCGGGCGCTACAGGAGGGCGCCCTCGCCTTGTAGGGCCGCGCCCACGCTCGGCTGCTTCACGCGGCCCGGACCGGGCGCTACGGGATCGGCAGCCGCGCTTTCAACCCCCGCTCGTCCAGCGCCTGCAGCACGCGCTCGATGATCACCAGGTTGTGGCCATGGGCGGCGCCTTCATGCAGCAGCACGATGGCGCCCGGACGCAGGTCGGGCAGCAGCCGTGCCAGCACGCCCTCCGGCGTGCAGCCGACGCCGTCGTAGCCGCGGGCACTCCAGCCCACGCGCACCAGCCCCAGCGCCTTCAGTACCGGCGCCACGAACGGGTTGGTCATGCCCACCACCGAACGGTACCAGCGCACCGGCTGTCCCCCGACCGCCTGCAGCGCGTGCTGGCAGCCTTCGATTTCGGCGCGCATGGCAAACGGGCCCAGTCGCCAGAACCGGGCCTGCGGATGGCTGAAGCTGTGATTGCCGAGATCGTGCCCACGGCGCAGGATCTCGCGCACCAGTTCCGGCTGCGCCAGCGCGCGCTCGCCCACCAGGAAGAAGGTGGCACGCGCCTGGTGGCGGTCCAGCAGGTCGAGCACCGCGCGGGTTTCCGGGCCGGGGCCATCATCGATGGTCAGCCAGACACGGTCGCCGGGCTCCGCCAACCGGCTCAGCACCGGCGCGTAGAAGCGGCTGTTGGGCAGGAACACCGGCACCATGAACAGCGCGTGGCTGGCCACCATCACGGGCAGGCCCCAGTGCCACCCGGCCAGCACCCAGATCAGGATCACGGCCAGCTGCGACACCAGCAGCCAGGGCAGCCAGCGCCAGGGGCGGGCCGGGATGCGATGCAATGTTCCTGCGTTGCTCATCCCCCATGATGCCATGGGGGGTAGAATTGCGGATTCGAATTCCCGGAACCCCGACGTCCATGTCCCTCGATCCCGCCCTGCGTTCGCGCATCGAATCCATCCTCAACGCCAACCGCGTCGTGCTGTTCATGAAGGGCCAGCCGTCGATGCCGCAGTGTGGTTTCTCGGCCAAGGCCGTGGGTGCCCTGCAGGATCTGGGCGTCGAGTTCGCCCACGTCAACGTGCTGGCCGACCAGGAAATCCGTGAAGGCATCAAGGCCTACGGCGACTGGCCGACCATCCCGCAGCTGTACATCGACGGCGAACTGGTCGGCGGCAGCGACATCGTGCTGCAGATGGCCGCCAGCGGCGAGCTGAGCAGCGTGCTGGGCCTGGCCGCGCCGGACCGCACCCCGCCGAGCATCACCGTCACCCCGGCCGCCGTGGAAATGCTCAAGGGCGCGCTGGCCGATGCCCCGGGCGCTGCGCTGCAGCTGACCATCGACGCGCGCTTCCAGCCGAACTTCCAGCTGGCCCCGCACGATGAAGGCGCGATCGCCGCAGAGTCCAATGGCCTGCGCGTGCAGTTCGACCTGGCCAGCGCGCGCCGCGCCAACGGCATCACCATCGACTGGGTGGACGACATCCGCGGCAAGGGCCTGGCCATCGACAACCCGAATGCGCCCAAGCCGGTGCAGGAAATCAGCGTGCGTGATGCCGATGACCTGGTGCGTGCCGGCAACATCACCCTGGTCGACGTGCGCCCGGCCGACGAGCGCGAGATCGCTGCCGTGGGCGTGCCGTTCAAGACCTTCGACGGCAACGGCCGTGCCGCGCTGGAAGCCCTGCCCAAGGACACCGCACTGGCCTTCATGTGCCACCACGGTGGCCGCAGCGCGCAGGCTGCCGAGCAGTTCCGCGCCCTGGGCTTCACCAAGGTGTTCAACGTCACCGGCGGCATCAACGCCTGGTCGGAAGACGTCGACAACGGCGTGCCGAAGTACTGATTGAAGGCCCGGGGTCAGAGCCCTTTCCTGCGGAAAGGCGATCTGCCCCCTAAAAAAGGGGACGGAGGGGATTAAGTCGTTTGTGGCATGAACGACTTAATCCCCTCCGTCCCCTTTTTCTTACCCTGCAAAACCGCCTTCGGCCAGGTAGTCCAGCTCTTCGGCCGTGGGGAAACGACCGAGCACCGCGTTGCGGTGCGGGAAACGGCCGAAGCGGCGGATGATGTCGCGGTGCAGTTCGGCGTACTGCAGGTACTCCTTGTCACCGAGCACGTCGAACATCGCCACCGAACGGTCCTGATCCAGCGGATCTTCGGAATGCTCGAAGGGCAGATAGATGAAAGCCCGCAGCTTCGGAACCAGCTGCAGGTCCAGCCCTTCCTCGATCGCGCGCATGGCGTAGTGCCGCGCCAGGCCGTCGGTGGCGTAGGAATGGGCGGTCCCGCGGAAGCAGTTGCGCGGGAACTGGTCCAGCAGCAGCATCAACGCGAGCGCGCCCTCGGCACTGCCCAGCCAGTGCTCGCGCGCGCGCGCGGCCGCAGCGAAATGCTCATCCAGAAACAACTGGCGGAACTGCGCGTCGAACGCGTCGTCACGGGCGAACCACTTCGCAGGGCCCGCCTCCTTCCAGAATTCCACCACTTGCGCGGCAACGTCCATCACCTACTCCCCAGGGCCGGCGCGCCGCGCCAGGCCGTCATCATCATTCGTCGAAGCGCAGGTGGCGGACCGACTTGCCGTTGCGCCGGATAAGCTTAAGCGCCTCGATACCGATCTGGATATGGTTTTGCACGAACTGGGAGCTGACCTTGGCATCGGACGCCTCGGTCTTGACCCCGTCCGGGATCATCGGCTGGTCCGATACCAGCAGCAGCGCGCCGCTGGGGATGTGGTTGGCGAAGCCGGCCGCAAACACCGTGGCCGTCTCCATGTCGATGGCCATGCAGCGCATCGCCCGCAGCCGCTCCTTGAAGGCCTCGTCGTGCTCCCAGACCCGGCGGTTGGTGGTGTAGACGGTGCCGGTCCAGTAGTCGTGGCCGAGGTCGCGGATCATGGTCGAGACCGCACGCTGCAGCGCGAACGCCGGCAACGCCGGCACTTCCGGCGGCAGGTAATCGCCCGAGGTGCCTTCGCCGCGGATCGCAGCAATCGGCAGCACCAGGTCGCCCAGCTGGTTCTTGCGCTTGAGGCCACCGCACTTGCCCAGGAACAGCACCGCCTTGGGCATCACCGCCGACAGCAGGTCCATGATGATCGCCGCGTTGGGGCTGCCCATGCCGAAATTGATCATGGTGATGCCGTCGATGGTGGCGCTGGCCATCGGCCGGTCCAGGCCGATGACGGGTGCGCCGGTCAGCTCGGAAAAGGTATGCAGGTAGCCGCCGAAGTTGGTCAGCAGGATGTGCTGGCCGAACTGGTCCAGCGGTACGCCGGTATAGCGTGGCAGCCAGTTGTCGACGATTTCCTGCTTGCTCTTCATGGGCGGTGGTCCGGTGTACGGCGTGGGGACCGGCTATTTTCAGCCAGCCGGGCGGCCCCGTCGAGGCATTGCCGGCACGCGTGTGAAGAAGGTCACTTGGCAAGCACGCCGCCGTCCGGCTAGCGTCGGCGGCTGGACTACGCTGCGAGGGGAACTGCATGGCATCGACGTTGTTGCGCGCCGGGGTGGCACTGGCGCTGCTTTCATTGAGCACGGCACCCGCCGTGGGCGCTTCGCGCTTCGTCGCCGACCCCTACCCCAGCACCTACCAGGCCCATCCCGATGCGCCGGTGCTGATCCACAACGCCACCGTGCTGACCGGCACCGGCCAACGCCTGGACAACGCCGACGTGCTGCTGCGCGATGGCCGTATCGCCGCCGTTGGCCGCCAGCTGCAGGCCGACGCCGGCGTCACCCGCATCGATGCGCAGGGCAAGTGGGTGACGCCGGGGCTGATCGACGTGCACTCGCACCTGGGCGTGTACCCCAGCCCGGGCGTCGGTGCGCACAGCGACGGCAACGAAGTGACCGCGCCGGTCACCGCCAACGTCTGGGCCGAACACTCGGTGTGGCCGCAGGACCCGGGCTTTGCCACCGCACTGGCCGGCGGCGTGACCAGCATGCAGGTGCTGCCCGGCTCGGCCAACCTGGTTGGCGGCCGCGGCGTGACCCTCAAGAACGTTCCCGCCATCACCTATCAGGCGATGAAATTCCCCGGCGCGCCATGGGGGCTGAAGATGGCCTGCGGCGAGAACCCCAAGCGGGTCTATGGCGAAGGCAAGGGCGTGGCCCCGGCCACGCGGATGGGCAACGTAGCCGGCTACCGTGCCGCCTTCATCGATGCCGCCGACTACATCGCCAAGAACACGCCCAAGGCGGCCAAGCGCAAGCGCTGGTTCGGCAGCGACAAGGGCGACAGCGCCGGCGACGCCGGTGGCAAGCGCGACCTCAAGCTGGACACGCTGGCGGGCGCGATCCAGGGCGACATCCGCGTGCACATCCACTGCTACCGCGCCGACGAAATGGCCACCATGCTCGACCTGGCCAAGGAGTTCGGCTTCAAGGTGGCCGCCTTCCACCATGGCGTGGAAGCCTACAAGCTGGCCGACCGCCTGGCCGCCGATGGCGTCTGCGGTGCGCTGTGGGCCGACTGGTGGGGCTTCAAGATGGAGGCCTTCGACGGCATCCAGGAAAACATCGCGCTGGTCGACCGGCCGAAGAACAGCTGCGCCATCGTCCATTCCGATTCGCCCGAAGGCATCCAGCGCCTGAACCAGGAGGCAGCAAAGGTGATGGCCTCGGCGCGACGTGCGCGCATGCCGGAGATCACCCCCGAACATGCCATCACCTGGATGACCGCCAATGCTGCCAGGGCGCTGGGTATCGAGGGCCAGACCGGCACCCTGGAAGCCGGCAAGATGGCCGACGTGGTGGTGTGGAACGGCAACCCCTTCAGTTCCTATGCGCTGGCCGAGCAGGTCTTCATTGATGGCCGCAGGCTGTACGACCGCAGTGCACCGGCAGCGACGCCACGTTCTGATTTCCAGCTCGGCCAGGAGGTGCGCTGATGATGGTGCTCAAGCAGTTGGCGCAGTCTGCCGCGAAGGGCAGCCGGGCATGGCTCGGCGCTACTTTCATGGTGCTGGCCTGCCTCTCCGCCTCCGCACAGGCGCAGGACCTGCTGGTGCGCAATGCCACGGTGCACACCGCCAGCGCGCGCGGCAGCCTGCAGAACGCCGATGTGCTGGTGCAGGGCGGCATCATCCGCGCGGTGGGCAACGGCCTGTCGGCGCCGGCCGGGGCGACCGTGGTCGAGGCCAACGGTCGGCCGCTGACCCCGGCGCTGTTCGGTGGCATCACCGAAATCGGCATTGAAGAAGTGTCGGGTGAATCGAGCACGGTCGACAGCACGCTGAAGATCGGCGAACAACCGCTGCGCCCCGAGTTCGATGTCACCCTGGCCTACAACCCGGCCTCGGTGCTGATCCCGGTGGCGCGCCTGGAAGGCATCGGGTTCACCGCACTGGGTGCGGCCACCGGAGGCGGCTTCGTGGCCGGCCAGGGGGGCGTGGTCCGGCTGGACGGCAGCGCCGACCCGCTCGGCCCGCGTGCCCTGTTCCTGCGCCTGGGCTCGGCGGCATCGGAGCTGACCGGCCACTCGCGCGCGGCGCAATGGATGCTGCTGCAGCAGATGGTGGATGAGGCCCGCGGCCAGGTGGCCGCCGATTCGCCGCATGCGCTGCTGACCCCGGCCGGGCGGCGCACGCTGGGCCGCTACCTGGCCGGCCAGGGCCGCATCGTGGTGGAGGTGGACCGCGCGGCGGACATCCGCCAGCTGCTGCGCTGGGCCGGGCGCGAGAAAGTGAAGATCGCCCTTGCCGGCGCCAGCGAAGCCTGGCAGCTGGGGCCGGAACTGGCAGCGGCGCACGTGCCGGTGTTCGTCGATGTGCTGGCCAACCTGCCGGCCAGCTTCGACCAGATCGGTGCCACCCTGGAAAACGCGGCACGCCTGCAGCGGGCTGGCGTGGCAGTCTCGTTCGTGCAGCGTGGCGACGCCTCGCACAACGCACGCAAGATGCGCCAGCTGGCGGGCAATGCCGTGGCCAATGGCCTGCCCTGGGCCGACGGCCTGGCCGGCCTGACCCGGGTTCCGGCACAGGCCTTCGGCGTGGCCGACCAGATCGGCAGCATCGAGCCCGGCAAGCGCGCCGACCTGGTGCTGTGGGAAGGCGACCCGCTGGATGTGGCGCACTACGCCGAACAGGTCTGGCTGGGCGGCCGCGCGATGCCGATGCGCTCGCGCCAGACCGAACTGCGCGACCGCTACCTGCAGCGCAACGCGCAGCCCTGACCGCTTTCGAGGACCCTCCATGGCTACGCTGCGCTGGTATTTCGACTTCGTCTCGCCCTATTCCTACCTGCACTGGCAGAAGCTGAAGCAGCTGCCGCAGTTCGGCCAGATCCAGCCTGTGCCGATTGCCTTCGGCGCGGTGCTGCATCACCTGGGCAACCTCGGCCCGGCCGAGATTCCGGCCAAGCGCCGCTTCATGTACCGCCAGCTGCAGTGGACCGCGCAGGCCGAGGGTACGCCGATGCGTTTCCCGCCGGGCCATCCGTTCAACCCGCTGTCGGCGCTGCGCCTGTGCCTGGCGGCCGGTGCCAGCGCGCAGGCGGTGGACGTGCTGTTTGACTGGATCTGGCGCGAGGGCAATGCCGGCGACAGTGCCGAGGCCCTGCGCGAGCCCGGCGCCCGGCTGGACATCGAGGATGTCGCTGCTGCCATTGCCGATCCGGCGGTGAAGGAGCAGCTGCGGCGCAACACGGACGCCGCCATCGGCGCGGGCGTGTTCGGCGTCCCGACCCTGGCCATCGGTGATGAACTGTTCTGGGGCAACGACGCGCACCCGTTGATGGCCGCCGTGCTGGACGATCCGGGCCTGTTGCAGCAGCCCGAGTGGCAGCGCCTGGACCACCTGCCGATGGCGGTGCAGCGCAATCGCTGAACAGGCACTGGCGTATTTCCCTCGCGCGCCGGGCGCGGTTTTGAGATAGTTTTCACATTTCCGAACCTACAACCGCCCTGGAGGGGGAGCCGCGGATGCGCATCGGAATCGTCGTCGACTCGGCCTGCGACCTGCCGCAGGACTTCATTGCCGAACACAACATCGTGCTGCTGCCGATCACCGTGCGGATCGGCGAAGCCGTGCTGGCCGATCATCGTGACGAGCAGGCCACGCTCAGTTTCCTGCATGCCCACGTGGCCGAACACGGCGCCGAGGCGGAGACCATCCCCTTCAGCGTCAACCAGATCCGCGACCTGTTCCTGCAGCAGCTGGTGATCGACTACGACCACGTGTTCTGCATGACCATCACCAAGACCCGCAGCCCGATCCACGACAACGCACTGCAGGCCAGCTTCGCCATCCTCAACGACTACAAGCCGGTACGGCAGGCGGCGGGCTACAACTCGCCGTTCGCGCTGCGCGTGCTCGACACGCAGAACCTGTTTGCGGCGCAGGCCGTGACCGCGGTCGAGGCGGTGCGCCTGCGTGACAGTGGCGCCAGCGTGCAGCAGATCCGCGAGCGGCTGGAGGAACTGGCCGGCAGCGTGCATGGCTACATGGTCACCCGCGACCTGTACTACATGCGCGCCCGCGCACGGCACAAGGGCGACCGCAGCGTCGGCCTGCTCAGCGCGGCGCTGGGCAGCGCACTGGATATCAAGCCGGTGCTGCACGGCTACCGCGGCGAGACCGGGCCGGTGGCCAAGATCAAAGGCTTCGACAACGCCGTGCAGAAGCTGTTCGCCGTGGTCGGCCAGCGTGTACGCGCCGGTCTGATGACACCGACGGTGTGTGTCAGCTACGGCGGTGAACTGGACGAACTGCGCGCCCTGCCCGGCTATGCGGCGTTGAAGCAGGTCTGCGCCGAGCAGGGCGTCAGCCTGTATGAGTCGGTGATGAGCCTGACCGGCATGGTCAACGTCGGCAAGGGCGCGGTCACCGTGGGTTTTGCCGATGGGCCGCATCGGTTTGAATGAAGGCCGACCGCAGCGGGAATCTGCACATCGATTCCACCGCGGTTGTGCCAGCCTTGCCGCACCTCAAGGAGAACTCCATGCCTGCGCAGTATCACATCAGCCTGCCCGACCCCTCCAAGGCCCGCGGCAACGACCCTGACCTGTCCTTCCATTCGCAGGGCGCCACCGGTTTCGCCGAAGAGCTGCAGGACGCCCTGCGCAGCGGCACGCTGTTCGAGCGCTGGAAGGCCAAGCAGCCCGACCCGGATGCGGTGGAACCGCAGTGGGGCGTGACCGATCCGGACGCCACCGTGACCGGTGAGCAGAAGGACCTGCGCATCAACCTGGTGGCCACCACCCGCATCGACAGTGACGTGTTCAAGCAGCGCCTGCGCCTGCTGGCCGGCAGCCACTGGGAACTGCGCGACGTGCGTTGAGGCCCTGCCCGCCGGGCATGGCCCGGCGCTACCGTGCCCGTGTCGTGATCGACCCGGTGCCGATGACCATGCTCGGGTAGACGCCAACCTTGGTTGGCGCTTGCACAAACGGCTGCCAACCAAGGCGCCGCCGGACATGGCCCGGCGCTTCCGGGGCCTGCTCCGGTAGATGCCAACCTTGGTTGGCGCTTTCCAACCCGCCACGCATGTGGCTGGCACACTGTGGGAATGAGAAACAGAGATGCTGACTGCTTCAGTGGTGCGTTTCCCTCGCCAGAGGAGTTGGGCAGTCAAGCTCGCTACTGGAACTACAAGGTTCCGACCCGAGCCGGCCTGATCGAAGGCCCGGCCACCAGCCTGAGAATCCAGCGTGCCTGCGCCCAATCGCTCATCGGCGCCTGCGCAAATCTGATCCAGTCGCGGCCCGCGTCACAGGCTACTGTGCGGGTAACCAGCTGCATCGCCCAGCCAGGGATGTTCTCCAGCGAGATTTGCCTTTACCTGGACGAAGCGTACTTCCAGGGCCACGTCGCCTCGACAGCGGATGGCCAGGTCACCGCCATCACCTCGCGCAGCCTTTCCGCCGAATGGCAGCTCGCCCTAACTCGAGGCGTTGAGGAGCGAGGTGTGCAGGTCAGCATTCCTCCCGCCGACCACGATGAAGGTCTGGAACAGGAGTACTGGTTTTACCGCGAGGTAGCGGACCGGCGTTGATGCGTCCACCGGGTCCACAGCACGTGGCCCGGCGCACGACGGGCTCTGGTAGACGCCACCCTTGGTTGGTGCTCCCAAAAAACTGCCAACCAAGGTTGGCAACTACCGACGAACCGCCGGGCATGGCCCGGCGTTTCCCTATCGCTACCAGCCACCACCCAGCGCGCGGTACAGCTCCACCCGCGCGATCGCAGCCGTGGCCTGGCTGTTGGCCAGCGCGGCCTGATTGTCCAGCGCGATGCGCTGGGTGGTCAGCACATCCAGCATGTCGACCACGCCAGCCTGGTACTGGCGGCGCGCCGCCCGCAGTGCGGTCTCGCTCTCATCCACCGCCACGTGCAGCTGCACCGTGCGCTGCTGCTCGGCACTGTAGCCGCCGATGGCGTCGTCCACTTCATGCCAGGCCTGCAACACGGTACGGCGGAACTGCAGGGCCGACTGTTGCTGCTGCAGCCGGCTCAGCGCGAGGTTGGCCTTCAGCCGCCCGCCCTGGAAGATCGGCAGGCTGATCGACGGCCCGATGCTGAAACGGTGCGCGTTCCAGCCATCCAGATCATCCAGCTGCCTGGCCTGGAAGCCAGCGTCGCCATTCAAGGTGATGCGCGGCAGGAAACTGGCCTTGGCCACGCCGATGCCGGCCGTTGCCGCATGCAGTGCCGCCTCGGCACGACGGATGTCCGGGCGACGCTCGGCCAGTTCACTGGGCAGCCCCACCGCCACCGCTGGCAACGCCGGCCAGTCACGGCGTGCACCCTGCAGCTGCGCGTCCAGCGCCTGCGGCGGCTGCGCCAGCAGGAACGCCAGCGCATTGCGCAGCTGCGATTCGCGGTGCCGCAGCGGCGCGATACGTGCGTGCAGCGATGCCACCTGCGCGGATGCGCTGGCCACCTGCAGCGTGCTGGCCACGCCCTGCCGCTGGCGTGCCTCGGTCAGCCGTTTGATATCGTGCGCGATGCTGAGATTGTCCTCGGTGATTGCCAGCAACTGCCGCGTCGCACGCAGCTGCAGGTAGTCACGCGCGGTTTCCGCCAGCAGCGCGATGCGCACGGCATGTGCATCCTCCTCGGCCATCTGCACGCGCGCGTCGGCCGCTTCCACCTGGCGGCGCACGCGGCCCCACAGGTCCAGCTCCCAGCTCAGGCCGATGCCGGCCTGAAACAGGCCGTAGTCATCACGGCCGCCGTTGCCGGACGGATCATTCAGGCCCACCTCGCTGTTGCGTGCACGCACGCCACTGGCGCTCGCGCCGACGCTGGGCAGGCGGTCGGCAGCGGTGATGCCGCGTGCGGCGCGACTCTGCTGTACGCGGTTGGCGGCCAGCTGCAGGTCCAGGTTGGCCGCCAGCACCTGGTTGGCCAGCTGCCCCAGCATTGGATCATCGAAACCGGCCCACCAGGCCGCGTCCTGGTCGATGGCGTTGCCGGCGACGGCCTCACCCTGCCAGTGGCTGGGCAGTTCCGCCTGCGGGCGTACGAAGTCCGGACCCATCGTGCAGGCCGCCAGGGCCGTGCACAGGCTGGCCGCAACGAAGGTACGGAACACGGTGATCGCGCTCATGCACCCTCCCCGGCCGCCTGGCCCGGACTGTGCTGCACGCTCTGCGCGCGCACGCGGCTGCCCAGGTCAACGCTGGCTTCCACCGACATGCCGGCACGCAGCTGGTCCAGCAGCGGCTGGCCCGGCTCCAGCACGATCTTCACCGGAATGCGCTGCACCACCTTGGTGAAGTTGCCGGTGGCGTTCTCTGGTGCGACTGCAGCAAAGGTGACGCCGGTGGCTGGTGCAATGCTGTCGATGTGCCCGCGCAGCGGCGTGCCCGGGAATACGTCCACCTTCAGTTCGACCTGCTGGCCGGGCTGCATGCGGGTCATCTGCGTTTCCTGGAAGTTGGCGACCACGAAGGCGCGCTTCAGCGGCACCACCGCAGCCACCGGGGTGCCCGGGGTCAGGTAGGCACCCACGCGCACTGCGCGGCGACCGACCATGCCATCGATCGGTGCGCGCAGCGCGGTGTGCGACAGATCCAGTTCAGCGCGCGCCTGCGCCGCTTCCGCACGCTGCACCGCCGCCTGCGCGGCCTGTACGCCCGCGCTGAGGATGTCGGTGCGCTGGCGTGCGGTCGACAGCGCGGCCTGGCCCTGCTGCAGATGGGCACTGGCCACGGCCTGCTTCGACTGCGCCTGCTGCGCGTTCTGCACGGTACCGGCGCCGTCGCGGGCCAGTTCGCGGTAACGCTGCTGGTCGGCACTGGCCAGGGTCAGCTCGGAACGGCTGACATCGACACTGGCCCTGGCCTGCGCGATCAACGAGTCCTGCTGGGCCAGTGCGGCCTGCGCATTGGCCAGCTGTGCACGGGCATTGGCGAGGTCGGCACGGGCCGCCTGCAGGGCGACCTGGTAGTCGCGGTCGTCGATGCGGGCGAGCACATCACCGGCCTTCACCGACTGGTTGTCCTCGACTTCCACGGCACTGACGAAGCCGGGAATCTTCGGCGCTACCAGGGTGTAGTCGGCCACCACGTACGCATTGTTGGTGGTCTGGTGACCGCCATCGCGCAGCAGCAGCCAGGCGCCGACGGCCAGGGCCAGCACGCCCAGGCCCAGGCCGGTGTTGAGGGTGGTTCGATTGATCGTCATGAGGGGGTTCCTGCGAAGGGTTCAGGCCACGGCACGTGGCGGATGGATGCGGGTGGGCATCCAGGCAATGAGGGGAATGAAGGCCAGCGCCACCAGCGCGACCACCCAGTACAGGTCGGCCGAAGTCAGCGCCTGTACCTGCGCATGCAGGCGCGCGCCCAGCTGCGGGCCATCGGCCAGCCACGGTTGCTCGCCGAGGCGGTCGACCAGCACGGTGGAATGGAAATGACGGCGGCCCTGGGCGACAGCATCCAGCACGCCACCGGCGAGCACGGCAGCGAAGCCCTTGACCGTGTTGAACCACGCCGAGGCGAACGGGCCGTCCTGCGGCGCCAGGCCGCCGGTGGCCAGCATCAGCAACGGCAGCACCGCCATCGGCTGGGCGAACACCTGCAGCAGCTGCACCCACAGGAAGTTGTCGCCGATCCAGGCCACATCCAGGTGCGAGCCCAGCCAGCAGGCCAGCGCCAGCATCGCCAGGCCGGTGGCCTGCACCCAGCGGCAGTCCACCGCGCGGATGTTCAGCAGTGCCGCCACCAGCGGCAGCGCGATCACCTGCGGCAACGCCACCCACAGCAGCATCGGTGCGGTCTGCAGCGGCCGGTAGCCCTGCACGCTGGCCAGGAAACCGGACGGGATCGAGATCACTGCCAGCAGCACGAACAGCACGCCGCCCAGCGTCACCAGCGAGTAGCTGAGGTTGCGGTTGGCCAGCAGCTGCAGCTTGAAGAACGGCAGCGGATGGAACCATTCATTGATCATGAACAGCACCATCAGGCCGGCACCGCCACCGATCATCAGCGTGATCATCGGCGAGTCGAACCAGTTCAGGCGCGGGCCCTGCACCAGGCCCAGCACCAGCAGCACCAGCGCCGGCAGGCCCAGCAGCAGGCCGACGCCATCGAACTGGGCGAAGCGTTCCAGCCGCAGCGGGTCCTGCGGCAGGCCCCAGCCGACCATCGCCATCGCGGCCAGGCAGTACGGCACGATCTGCCAGAACGCCCAGTGCCAGCCCACCTGCTCGACCCAGAACGCGGCCAGCGGGGTGCCCATGCTTGGGCCGAACGTCGCCGTCAGCGCATAGCCGGCCAGGCCGTACAGCTTGATGCCCGGCGGCAGAAAGCGCAGCGCCACGCTCATCAGCAGCGGCGGCAGTGCACCACCGCACAGGCCCTGCAGCGCGCGCAGCAGCAGGAACACCTGCAGGTTCGGGGCAAGCGGGCACAGCACGCCCAGCACCATGAAGCCACCGATCATCGCCAATGCGAAGCGGCGCAGCGAGAAGGTGGCCGCACACCACGGTGCGAAGGCCATCGCGCTGACCGACATCGCGCTGTAGAGGGCGATGATCCAGCTGCCGTCATCGACGCTGAAACCCATCGCACCGCGGATGTCGGCCAGGGCAACCTTGGTGATGTTCTCGTTGAAGCCCGACACCAGCACTGCCAGCAGCACGCCACACAGGCCGACCAGAATGCGGCGATCGAGCCCGGGGGCGGCGGCAGGACGGGGCGCTGCGGCGGCCGGGACAGCGGCGGCCGGCGGACTCATCGCCGGGCACCGATCCGTGCACTGCACGGCATGTTGAGGGTCATTGGAATGCGCTCAGTGAAACTCCGGGGAGCGCAGTCTAGGGAGCCGGTGCCCTACGAAAAATGGCGTGGCCCGCACCCCACGCGTGCGTCAGGCGCACGCTCCGGTCCCGTCAGCGACGCCCATCCTCGCTGGCGTCGCACATGCCCTTGATCGCACGGCGCAGCCACTGGTGTGCCGGATCGTTGTCCATGCGCGGATGCCAGGCCTGTACCAGAGCCACCGTACGTACCGGCACCGGCAGCGGGAACATGCGCAGCGGCAGGCCCATGTAGGCGATGCGCTCGAGCATTACGCTCGGCATCTGCGGCAGCACCAGATCGGAATCGGCAGCGGCGAAGATCGCGCCATGGAAGGTGGGAATGACGACGGCCACACGCCGCTGCAGGCCAAGCAGCGCCAGTTCTTCGTCGATCGGCCCATGGGTCAATCCGCGCCGGGAAACAGCGATGTGGTCGCATGCCGCAAAGCGCTCGGCGCTGATTTCGCCATCGAACAGCGGGTGATCCGTACGGGCTGCGCCCAGCAGCGAAGTAGTGAACAGGTGCTGCACCTTGGTCTCGGGACTGTGCCGGCCCGCCGTACTGATGTACAGGTCGATGCGCCCCTGCACCATCGCGTCATCATCAGTGTCGCCCTCGGGAACGAAGCGCAACGTGCAATGCGGGGCCTGCTCGCGGAAGACTTCGCGCAGCCGACCACCGTAGCTGCCGACGAACACATCATTGGCCCGCACGCTGAAGGTACGCTCCAGCACCCGCATGTCGACTGCGCGACCGGCGTTGAATACGCGATGGGCCTGCTCGATCACATCGCGGACCTGCTCACGCAATTGCAGCGCACGGGGCGTGGGAGCCAGGCCTCGTCCGGCACGTACCAGCACCGGGTCGCCCAGCGCGGTACGGATCCGGCCCAGGGTACGGCTCATCGCCGGCGCGCTCAGGTTCATCCGCCGCGCAGCGGCGGCCACGCTGCATTCGTCGATCAGCACGTCCAGTGCCAGCAACAGGTTCAGGTCCGGCAGGGGCATGACAGTCTCCAGTAAATCAGATGACTCTACGACACGCGTAACGACCGTAGATTGCGTTTTACGCATTCATTGACTGCCGCGCACGGCATGGGTGCGCGCACGGACATCGGCGACCATCCCCGGCCTGCCAAGGAGACATCCATGTTCACTACCCTGCTGGTCGCCCTGGACGGCGGCCCCCAGCACGCGCGCGTGCTGGACCTGGCCGCGGCCATCGCCGGCCCGCGCAGCCGCCTGCACCTGCTGTGCGTGCTCGACCCCGAATTCGCGCTGGCCGCCGATGCCAGCGAAGCCGATCGCCGCGAGTATCCGGAAGCCGCGCGGCAGCGCTTGCAGGCAGAGACGGTGCTGGCCGAAGCCCTGGCCGAGCTGCGCGAGCGCGGCGTCGATGCCATCGCACAGATTCCCTCCGGCGATCCCGGCGAAGTGATCAGCGAGCAGGCGCTGCGCCTGAAGTGCGACCTGATCGTCATCGGCCATCGCCACCTGTCCCGGCTGGAACGCCTGTTCGAACCCTCGGTCGGGCAATGGACCATCGACCACGCGCCCTGCCCCGTGCTGGTGGAAACCCGCGACCCACACCCCTAGCCCCCATGGCTCCACGTTCCCCGCTGTTTCCCACGCGGGTCAGCTACCGCGCCTTCGGGCGCCAGTTCGGCCGCGGCGAACAGGCGCTGCTGGGCGCGATACGGCAGCTACGCGACCCCGATCTGCACGCCGATGGACTCGCCCAGCTGAGCGGACTGGGGCTTGGCCAGGAGGGCTGCGAGGCCTTCATCGGCCTGCTGCCACTGCTGGCCACGCCCGCGGCCCCGATCGATCTGCTGCCGGCCGGCTCGCCGTTCATTGCCGCCAGCGAACTGGACCTGCTGGTCTGCCTGCTGCGCATCGCGCAATGGCGGCACGCACGGCCCCGCGAAGACGACACGCTGGCACCGTTGCGTCGGCAGTTGGCGCGCTGCGCGACGGCCGTGCAGGCGGCACAGCTGCCGTTGCGGCAGCGCTCGTTGTCCCCGGTCGGGCTGAGGCTGCTCGATCCCAGCGGCTGGTTGCGGCAGCGATGACCCGGCCGCACCGCCCCGCGTTCGCATGCAGGGGCAGGACGCGCTCAACAGTCCATCGTTCCGTGCGCGCTGCCCTCGTCATCCAGCACGTGCGCATGCAGGACCACCTGGTTGCGGCCGGCACGCTTGGCGGCATACAGGCCGGCATCGGCATCGGCCAGCAGCTGATCGGCGCTGGCCATCGCGGGCGGATGCAGATAGCCCACGCCGATGCTGATACTGACCGGCCCTTCCGGCAGTGGCAGCGCCGCCACCGCCTCGCGCAGGCGCTCGGCCAGCGCCAGCACCCCCGACAACGCGCTGCCGGGCACGATCACTGCGAATTCCTCGCCACCGTAGCGCGCAACACGATCACCGGCACGACCGGCGCTCGCCTTCAGTACCGCTGCCACGGCCTGCAGGCAGCGGTCGCCGGCGGGATGGCCGTGGCGGTCGTTGAAGGCCTTGAAATGATCGATGTCCAGCAGCAGCAGGCCCAGCTCGGTGCCACTGCGCCGTGCGCGGTTCCACTCCGCCAGCAGCAGCGCATCGAACTCGCGGCGGTTGGCCACCCCGGTCAGGCCATCCTGCCGCGCCAGTTGGTCCAGTGCTGCCTGGCGTTCCAGAAGATCCGCCTGGAGCAGCACGCTGCGCAGGCCGAAGCCCAGGGTGGCTACGACGAAGCCCGCGACTGCCAATGGCCGCGCATGATCGACCACCAGCGTGCCGACCACCAGCAGCAGCAACGGCAGGATGATCGGACCGGCGGCCTGCACCGTCCGCGCCAGCCGCGGGTGTGGCGTTGCGCCTGTGTCCGGCGCCGTGTCCAGCGCCAGGCAGGCGATCAGCAGGAACGGTACGTCGATCAGCAGATCGTTGAACGCACCGAATGCATCATCGGATGTGTAATGGTTGATGTAGTAGGCCACCAGCAGGTAGGCCAGCGCGTACAGCGCCAGTGCGCGGAAGAATCTGCGCCGTTCGGGCACGTCGCCGGCCAGCCATCGCACCACGGCGAACCCGGCGATACACAGGTTCTGGATGTCGAACATGCGCTGCATGTTGGCCATCGCGTGGGCGTCGACCTCGACACGGGCGGCAAACGATGCGGTGTGTACGAAGAACAGCACACCCAGCAGCGCTGCCATCGCCGCGTCGATCAGGCTGATGCTGAAGCGCTCGCGGCGTGCCCGGGCCAGGATGAACACCAGCGGCACGCCATACAACACGTACAACAGCAGGCTGACGCGCGGAGTGAAGTCAGCCCGGCCGGCGCCCAGTGCGTCCACCATGTTGAACGTCATACCGCCGGCCCACAGCAGCATTGCCATCGCGGTGGCACGCCAACCCAGAGCGGCGCGGTCACGTTGCGCCCGTACCAGGCACGCGGCAGCGGCCAGCAGCGGCGCGCCGGCCAGGAACACGAAAGAGCCCACGCCCGCCGGGCCCGGCCAGAACGCCACGGCCAGGCCATGGCACAGCACATACAGCAGCGCCAGCACTACCGGCATGCCTTCCCCCATCCGCAAGGCCGTATGGGCGCACGATAGCGCGCCGGCACGCCACAGCGGCGTGATCCACTGCGGCAAAACGACACTCCGCGTGCACCACCACGGTAGTGCCGGCCGCTGGCCGGCAATCCCAGGCAATCACAAGGCTGCAGGTTGCCGGCCAGCGCCCGGCACTACCGGAATGCCCTCAGGCGTACAGCGCGCGGGCGTGATGGGCGATGTGCTCGCCGATGAAGCTGGCGATGAAGTAGTAACTGTGGTCATAGCCGGGCTGCAGGCGCAGGGTCAACGGATGACCGGCCGCTTCGCAGGCCGCCTGCAGGCGCTGCGGCTGCAGCTGGGTCTGCAGGAACTCATCGGCCTCGCCCTGGTCGACCAGCAATGGCAGCCGTTCTTCGGCCATGGCCAGCAGCGCACAGGCATCCCACTGCGCCCAGTCTGCGGGGTTGTCGCCCAGATAGGCGGTGAAGGCCTTCTGCCCCCACGGCACCTGGCTGGGCGCAACAATCGGCGAAAACGCCGACACGCTGCGGTAGCGCCCCGGGTTGCGCAGGGCGATCACCAGCGCCCCATGGCCCCCCATCGAATGCCCGCTGATGGCGCGCGCGGCGGTCACCGGGAAGTGGGCCTCGATCAGCGCCGGCAGTTCCTGCACCACGTAGTCGTGCATGCGATAATGCTTGGCCCACGGCTGTTCGGTGGCGTTGAGATAGAAGCCGGCGCCCTTGCCCAGGTCGTAGCCTTCGGCATCGGCCACCTCATCACCGCGCGGGCTGGTATCGGGCGCAACGATGATCACCCCGTGCTCGGCCGCATAGCGCTGCGCGCCCGCCTTGGTGATGAAATTCTGCTCGGTGCAGGTCAGTCCGCTCAGCCAGTACAGTACCGGCAGCGCCTGCGTCTGCGCCTGCGGCGGCAGGAACACGGCGAACTGCATCGGGCAGCCCAGCGTGGTGGAATGATGGCGGTAGACGTCCTGCCAGCCGCCGGAACAGGCGCGATGTTCGATGCGTTCCATGAAACTCTCCTGCGTGCCGGTCTCAGCCGCCACGTGTGTTGATCAATTCATCCAGCTGCGACAGCAGGCGCAGCAGCGGTCCGACGCCGGGCTGGCCGTCCAGATTGCGGTACGCGGCCACCGCCACCTGGCTGCGCGGCGGCCATTGGCCGCCAGCACAGGCTTCGTGCAGGCGGGGCAGGAACACCTGCGCCAGCCAGTGTTCGAACGGCATCTCATCGATGCCGAACGGTGAATCCACCGCACGCGGCGCCCCGACCGGCCCCTCGAGCCAGCCCAGCGCACGCAGCGCCTGCTCGATCGGTTCGACCAGGGCCGCGCGCGGGTCGTCCGCGCGCGGCCTGCACAGGGCATCCCGCCAACCCACGCCGCGGCTCAGTAGTGGACCACCGAACGGATCGACTTGCCTTCATGCATCAGGTCGAAGGCTTCGTTGATCTTGTCCAGGTCCATGGTGTGGGTCACGAACGGCGCCAGTTCGATATCGCCCTTCATCGCATCCTCGACCATGCCCGGCAGCTGGCTGCGGCCCTTCACGCCGCCAAAGGCGGTGCCCATCCACTTGCGGCCGGTCACCAGCTGGAACGGACGGGTGGAGATCTCCTGGCCCGAACCGGCCACGCCGATCACCACGCTCTGGCCCCAGCCACGGTGCGCGCATTCCAGTGCCGCACGCATCACGTTGACGTTGCCGATGCACTCGAAGCTGTGGTCCACGCCCCAGGTGGTCATCTCGACGATGACCTGCTGGATCGGCTTGTCGTGGTCTTTCGGGTTGATGCAGTCGGTGGCGCCGAACTCGCGGGCCAGCTCGAACTTGGACGGATTGGTGTCCACTGCGATGATGCGGCCGGCCTTGGCCTGGCGCGCACCCTGGATCACCGCCAGGCCGATGCCACCAAGGCCGAACACCGCCACGCTGTCGCCTTCCTGCACCTTGGCGGTGTTGTGTACCGCGCCGATGCCGGTGGTGACACCGCAGCCGAGCAGGCAGACATGCTCCGGGTTCGCGTCCGGATTGATCTTCGCCAGCGATACCTCGGCCACCACGGTGTACTCGCTGAAGGTCGAGCAGCCCATGTAGTGGTACAGCGGCTCGCCGTTGTAGCTGAAGCGGCTGGTGCCGTCGGGCATCACGCCCTTGCCCTGGGTGGCGCGCACCGCAACGCACAGGTTGGTCTTGCCGCTCCTGCAGAACAGGCACTCGCCGCACTCGGCGGTGTACAGCGGAATCACGTGGTCGCCCGGCTTGACGCTGGTCACGCCCTCGCCCACCTCCACCACGATGCCGGCGCCTTCATGGCCCAGCACCACCGGGAACAGGCCTTCCGGATCATCGCCGGACAGAGTGAACGCATCGGTGTGGCAGACACCGGTATGGGTGATCTTCACCAGCACTTCGCCCTTCTTCGGCGGGGCGACGTCGATCTCGACGATCTGCAGCGGCTGGCCGGGACCAAAGGCGACGGCGGCACGGGACTTCATGGTGGCTTCTCCAAAGACAGGCAGTAACAGGATGGGCGGCGCAATGTTGCGCCGTCGTTTATTTCAGGTACGAGCGGATCAGCGCGCTCATGTCGCGCACGCGTTCGGCGCGTTGTTCGTCGGACGCCGCGGGCTGGCCGAACTCCTCGCGCAGATGGGCCTCCATCACCTCGGACATCAGGCCGTTGACCGCGCCACGGATGGCGGCGATCTGCTGCAGCACCGGCCCGCAGTCGGCACCGGCTTCCAGCGCGCGGTCCAGCGCATCGCACTGGCCGCGGATGCGGCGCACGCGGGCCAGGACCTTCTTCTTCTCTTCGGGGGAGTGCGGCATGGCGAGGCCACCTCGGAACTATACTGGGGGATAGTATACACGCCCGCCTCCGAACTCAATCTGCCGGGGTCAATCGAACAGCCCCTGGCCTGCGAGCCGAGTCAGCTCATCCACCACATAACGCACCTTCGGCCGCAGGTGGCGGGTTGGCGGCCACAGCGCATGGATGTCGATATGCCGCTGCATATGCGCGTCCAGCACCGATTGCAGCGCGCCGGATTCCAAGTGCCGGCGCACCAGTGACTCCGGCATCTGGCAGATGCCCAGCCCGGCAATGGCCGCATCGATCACCGCATCGCCGTCGTTGAGCTGGTAGCGGGCGTTCGGGATGAACGTCCCATCCGCATCATCGCTGCCGACCCGCCACGCCACCGGTTGCCCATGCCGGAAGCCGACGATGCTGCGGTGCTGCGCCAGTTCCTCCACGGTCGCCGGCACACCGTGCGCCTGCAGGTACTCCGGCGATGCGCAGGTGACCAGTCGCTGGCGCCCCAGCCGCCGCGCCACCAGATGCTCGGCCTGGTGCAGCCCGCCGAAGCGGATCAGCAGGTCGATGCCTTCCTCGACCGGATCGACGAAGTGATCGGTGAAGGTCATCGTCAGCTGCAGGTCCGGGTACTGCCGGCACAACCGCAGCAGCACCGGCAACACCACCAGCCGCCCGAACGAGGACGGCATGTCGATGCGCAGCCGCCCGCTGGGCAGGCCGGCCGAGCCCAGGCAGGCCTCGGCCGCGGAGATTTCCTCCAGCGCCGCCGCACACGATGCGTAGTACGCCTCGCCATCGGTGGTCAGCGCGATGCGGCGCGTGGTGCGGTGGAACAGGCGCACGCCCAGCCGCGCTTCCAGCCGGGCGATGGCCTTGCCCACCGCCGAGCGCGAGATGCCCAGTGCATCGGCCGCTTCGGTGAAGCTGCCCGAGCGTGCGGTGGTAACGAAGGTCACCAGCCCATTCAACGATTCCAGCGGCAGCATCTGTCGCGCTCCATTGGGGACAAATAGTCCCGCACCGAGGGAGATCGAAGCGCTTTATGCACCCGCATGTCAACTCCATCCTGTGTGCATCGCGCCGCTGGCGCCCCTCCTCCGCACCGAGACGACCGACATGACCACCGCCCTGTTCCGCCCGTTCGACCTGGCAGGCACCGCCCTGCGCAACCGCATCGTGATGGCCCCGATGACCCGCGCCCGCAATCCCGGCAGCGTCGCCAACGCACTCACCGCGCAGTACTACCGGCAACGCGCCAGCGCCGGCCTGATCATCAGCGAAGGCACGCCGGTCTCGCCGCAGGGCCAGGGCTACATCGACGTGCCGGGTATCTGGTCCGACGAACAGGTGGCAGGCTGGAAGCTCGTCACCGAGGCCGTACATGCCGAGCAGGGCACGATCTTCGCCCAGCTCTGGCATGTCGGCCGCATGTCGCATGCTTCGCTGCAGCCCGACGGTGGCCAGCCGGTCAGCGCCGGCACGCGCCCCGTGGCCAGTGCACCAAAGAACACCTCGTTCGTGTACCTGGCCGATGGCAGCCGCGGCCATGCCGATCCAACCCCGGCACGTGCCCTGGATACCGCAGAGATTCCCGGCATCGTCGCCGACTTCGTGCGCGGCGCCGGGAATGCGATCGCCGCCGGCTTCGACGGCATCGAGCTGCATGCCGCCAATGGCTACCTGTTCGAGCAGTTCCTCAACCCGCTCATCAACCAGCGTGAGGATCGCTACGGCGGCTCGCTGCCGAACCGCGCGCGGCTGATCCTGGAGACGGTCGACGCGATGGCGCAGCGCATCGGTGCCCACCGCATCGGCGTGCGCCTGGCACCGAACAACCTCACCTTCGACATGCCGTTCTACCCCGACAACGAAGCCGCCTATCTGTACCTGGCCGAGGAACTGGGCAAGCGCGGGCTGGCCTATGTGCACCTCAACGACAATCTGCAGCAGGGTCAATCGGTGATGGGCGAAGCGTTCCTGCAGCAGTTCAAGCAGGCCTACGGTGGCACCGTGATCCTGGCCGGCGGCATGACCCGCGAACGCGCCCTGCAGCTGGTCGAGGCCGGCACCATCGACCTGGCCGCATTCGGCCAGCCGTTCATCGCCAACCCGGATCTGGTCGAACGCCTGCAGCGCAACATCGCGCTGGCCACGCCCGACCGCAGCACCTATTACGGTGGCGGCGAAGCAGGCTACCTCGACTACCCGGCCGCCGGCTGATCCCGCACGGGGCCCGCGCGGGGTCGGATCCCTTTCCAACGGAAAGGGCTCTGACCCCTGTTCGGCGGACAAGGAGTCAGAGCCACGCTGCGCGCGGATCCGACCCCGGCCTTCAGGCGTCCTCGCGCACGTAGGCGAACGACTCGTCCAACCGCTCGAAGCCGATCACCTCAGCGACGATGGCCTGCGCATCCTCATCGCTGATGTTTCCTTCAGCAATATCGTCGACACGGGCGAACAACCGCTGCAACGCCGCGTACTGGTCATCGCGCAGGAACGACTGGTGGCTCTGCAGCCAGCGCTGCAGGTTGCTGGCCAGCTCGCCTTCGGAAAGCAGCGTATACGGCGCTTGGTAGTCGGCAACCGCTTCAACCATCTTGCGGAACAGGAAATCCTGGTAATTGGCGGCCAGTACATCGGCACGATCATCGTCATGCCACACCAGCACCACCGGCGGCTCGGCAACACCGGGCGCGTTGCTCCAGAAGCAGTAGCTGTCGCCTGCCCCGGTTCGCGCGAACGGCAGCAGCTGCAGGTCGGGGCGCAGGGGATTGTAGTGGTCCTCGGCGGTCAGCTCCTGCCACACCTCGAGCAGCTCGTCGTGTTCCAGTGGTTCGTAATCCTGCGCGTACAGCAGCACCGGCGGATCCGCCTGCAGCGTCGGGAACACCACCTCGGACCACTCCGGATGCGGACCGCCCCAGCTCAACCGGCCTGCTGCCTGCAGCTGCTTGAACAACGGGGGGAAGGCCTGCCCGGTGGCCTGTTCGATGTCAGAGAGTGCGCTCATGGAAGTCCTTGTCGATAGAGGCCGCCCAGCTTGCCCGAATCCGCGCAGAAGATGAACCCGCAGCACGCGGCAGGACTAGACTGCAACCCTCGGATGCCGTCCATCGCTGCCATGAACGCAACTCCCCACAGCTTCATCGTCAACATCGACGTGCCGGACCTGGCCGCCGCCGAAGTGTTCTATGCGGCCGCTTTTGGACTGCGCGCCGGACGTCGGCTTGGTACCGGCGCGGTGGAACTGCTGGGCGGACCGGCACCGTTGTACCTGCTGCAGAACGAGACCGGCAGCATCGCCACCGAAGAAGGCGACGTGCGCGACTACGAGCGCCACTGGACGCCGCTGCACCTGGACTGGGTGGTGGATGACATCGAAGCCGCGCTGGCACGTGCGGTTGCGGCTGGGGCGATGCTCGAACAACCGGTGCGCGAGCGCCGCTGGGGCCGTATCGCCGTGCTGGCCGATCCGTTCGGCCACGGCTTCTGCCTGATCCAGTTCAGTGGCGAAGGCTACGACGCGCTGGTCGAATGAAGTGCTGGCTGCGTCGCGGGCGCCAATCCACGCATGGCGTGGACCTACTGATCCGCTTCAAGCAACGCGCGAAGGCTGTCGTTCCGCAGTGAACCCACGTCATGCGTGGATGCGAACCACCGCACCTCACTCCCGCAACATGTCCACGAACGCGCGCAGCGCACCGGGCATCTGCCGCTGCTTCGGGTAATACAGCGCGAACCCGGCGAACGGTTCGCTCCAGTCTTCCAGCACCGCCACCATCTGCCCCGATTCGATGTACGGCCGTGCGGTGTCTTCCAGCACGTAGGCCAGGCCGATGCCATCAAGCACTGCACCGACCACGGTGCCCTGCTCGCTCAACGTGAGCCGGCCCGGCACGTCGATCTCCAGCGCCTGCCCGCTACGCTCGAACTGCCATTTGTACAGATGTCCACTGGCAAAGCGGAAGCGGATGCATTCATGGGCGGCCAGATCGCGCGGATGCTGTGGCGCGGGGTGCCGCCGCAGGTAGTCCGGCGAGCCGACGATCACCCCGCGCAGCGGCGGCCCCATGGGCACTGCCACCATGTCCTCGGGCACGAACTCATGCAGGCGCACACCGGCGTCGTAGCCCTCGGCCACGATGTCGACCAGCCCGTCGTTCTCGGTCAGCTCCACCCTCACGTCCGGATGGGCGTGCAGGAAGCGCGCCAGCCTTGGCCCCAACTGGGTCGCCACCGCCGCTCGTGTCGCATTGATCCGCAACAGACCGGCCGGCGCGGCGCGGAAGTGGTTCATTTCTTCCAGTGCGTCGTGCACCTGCCCCAACGCCGGCTGCAGGCGCTCCAGCAGGCGCTGTCCGGCCTCGGTCAGCGCCACGCTGCGGGTGGTGCGATGAAACAGGCCCACGCCCAACCGTTCTTCCAGCGCGCGGATCGCATAGCTCACCGCCGAGGTCGACAGCGCCAGTTCGGCGCCGGCGCGGCGGAAGCTGCGGTGGCGGGCGACCGCAGCGAACGCGGCCAGATGGGTCAGGTTGTCAGTGGCCATTGTGCAGTTCCACTTGATGAATCATGCCGATATCCGCGCTTCTTGCCACTGGGCATGGGGCGTATTGTAAAGCGCCTTTCGATAAACCCTGCCAAGGATTCCCCATGTCCCTCGCCCGTGGTTACGCCGCCCATTCACATACCGACCCGCTGATTCCGTACGAGTTCGAACGCCGCGCGGTCGGCCCGGACGATGTACGCATCGAAATCCTCTACAGCGGCATCTGCCACTCCGACCTGCACCAGGCCCGCGACGACTGGGGTGGCTCGATCTACCCGATGGTGCCGGGCCACGAGATCATCGGCCGCGTCACCGAGGTCGGCGGCAACGTCACCCGCTTCAAGGTCGGCGACCACGCCGGCGTCGGCTGCATGGTCGATTCCTGCCGCCACTGCGATGCCTGCCAGCACGACCTGGAGCAGTACTGCGCCGAGGGCGCGACCTGGACCTACAACGGCCGTGAACGCGAAACCGGCGCACCGACCTACGGTGGCTATTCCGACCACGTGGTGGTCGAGCAGCGCTTCGTGGTGAAGGTCTCCGACACCCTCGACCTGAAGGCCGCCGCGCCGCTGCTGTGCGCCGGCATCACCACCTGGTCGCCGCTGCGTCACTGGAAGGTCGGCCCGGGCCAGAAGGTCGGCGTGATCGGCCTCGGCGGCCTCGGCCACATGGGCGTGAAGTTCGCCAAGGCGCTCGGCGCGCACGTGGTGATGATCACCACCACCCCGGAGAAGGGCGCCGACGCCAAGCGCCTGGGCGCCGACGAAGTGCTGGTCTCGCGCGACGCCGTGCAGATGAAGGCGCACGCCGGCAGCTTCGACTTCCTGCTCAACACCATTCCGGTCGGCCATGACACCAACCCGTACATGGGCCTGCTCAAGCGCGAGGCCACCATGTGCCTGGTCGGCGTGCTGACCGAACTGGACCCGCCGCTGACCGGTGGCAGCGTGATCTTCGGCCGCAAGCACCTGACCGGCTCGGCGATCGGCGGCATGGCCGAAACCCAGGAAATGATGGACTTCTGTGCCGAGCACGGCATCGTCAGCGACGTCGAGATCATCGACATCAAGAACGTCAACGAAGCCTGGGAACGCATGGCGAAGAACGATGTGCGCTACCGCTTCGTGATCGACATGGCGACGCTCAGGAACGCGGCCTGATCCAAGGCGGATATGGAAAGAAAAACCCCGGCAATGCCGGGGTTTTTCTTCTGGTAGTGCCGGCCGCTGGCCGGCAACCCCGCATGGCGGTCAGTACGCGAACTCGCGGAACACCGGATCCACGTCGCCGTGCCAGCGGCCATGGAACAGCGCCAGCTTGCGCTCGGCCGGGGTCAGCCCGGATTCGACGATTTCCTGCAGCACGTCCAGGAACTTGCTCTCGTCCTGGCCATCGGCGTTGCGCGCGGCGCGGCGCTTGAGGCCTTCCACCGAAATCTTCACCGCCTCGCGCGCCAGGTCACGCACCGTGCCGTTGCGGAACGGCAGGTTCATCGCATGCCTGGGCACGCCGTCGCGCAGTGCGTGACGCTCGGCCAGGCTGAAGTCACGCACCAGGTCCCACGCCGCATCCAGCGCGGTGTCGTCGTACAGCAGGCCGACCCAGAACGCCGGCAGCGCGCACAGCCGGCTCCACGGGCCACCGTCAGCGCCGCGCATCTCCAGGTACTTCTTCAGGCGCACTTCCGGGAACGCGGTGGTGGTGTGGTCCGACCAGTCGCGCAGGGTCGGCAATGCACCCGGCAGCACCGGCAGCCTGCCCTGCATGAAGTCGCGGAAGCTCTGCCCGCTGGCGTCGTGGTAAATGCCGTCGCGGTAGGAGAAGTACATCGGCACATCGAGCAGGTAATCGACATAGCGCTCGTAACCGAAGCCATCGTCGAACACGAAGTCGAGCATGCCGGTACGGTCGGCATCGGTGTCGGTCCAGATGTGCGAGCGATAGCTCAGGTAGCCATTCGGCTTGCCTTCGGTGAACGGCGAATCGGCAAACAGCGCGGTGGCAATCGGCTGCAGCGCCAGCGACACGCGGAACTTCTTCACCATGTCCGCTTCGCTGGCGAAATCCAGGTTCACCTGCACGGTGCAGGTGCGGGTCATCATGTCCAGGCCCAGCGAACCGACCTTGGGCATGTACGACCGCATGATCCTGTAGCGGCCCTTCGGCATCCACGGCATCTCATCGCGCGCCCACTTGGGCTGGAAGCCCATGCCGAGGAAGCCCAGCTGCAGCTCGCCGGCCACCTGCGCGACTTCGTTCAGATGGGTACCGGTCTCCACGCAGGTCTGGTGGATGGTCTCCAGCGCCGCGCCGGACAGCTCCAGCTGGCCCGCCGGTTCCAGCGTCACCGAGGCGCCGTCGCGCAGCAGTGCGATGGTGTTGCCGTTCTCCTGCACCGGCTGCCAGCCGAAGCGGACCAGGCCGTTGAGCAGCGCTTCGATGCCGCGCTCGCCCTCGAAGGTCGGCGGACGCAGGTCATCCAGGCGGAACCCGAACTTCTCGTGCTCGGTGCCGATGCGCCACCGCGCACGGGGCTTCTCGCCGGAGGCGATCTCCGCAACCAGCTGCGAGCGGTCGGTAATGGGCGTATCGGCGACGTGGCTGGGGCTCGACAAGGGCAGGACTCGCTGGACAGTGGCAGGGGATGTGGGGCCCGTGGCCTTCCATCGCAAGGGCGCACTATAGCGTGGCACCCCGTTGCGTCATGCGACGGTGACGGGTTTCAGCATCCTACCGACGCCCTCTTGACCCTCGTACACTCAAGGTCATGAGCCGCCATTCACGACACCCCGAACTGCACCGCTCCGAGCGTGTCGGCTGGCTGCGCGCCGCCGTGCTGGGGGCCAACGATGGCATCGTCTCGGTGGCCGGCCTGGTGGTCGGCGTGGCCGCCAGCGGTGCCTCGGCCAGCACCATCCTGGCCACCGGGGTCGCCGGCACCGTGGCCGGTGCGATGTCGATGGCGGCCGGTGAGTATGTCTCGGTGCAGACCCAGGCCGACACCGAGGACGCCGACCTGGCGATGGAAAAGCGCGAGCTGCGCGAAGATCCCCACAGTGAGCTGGAAGAGCTGAGTGCGATCTACCGCCATCGTGGCCTGGACCCGGCGCTGGCCCGCCAGGTCGCCGAGCAGCTCACTGCGCACGACGCGCTGGGCGCGCACGCCCGCGATGAGCTGGGCATCACTGACACCCTGCGCGCGCGTCCCCTGCAGGCGGCGCTGGCCTCCGCCGGTGCGTTCACCTGCGGCGCCGCACTGCCGGTGCTGACCGCCCTGCTTGCGCCGGTGGACAAGGTGGCGCTGATGACCACCGCCAGCACCCTGCTTGGGCTGTGCCTGACCGGCGCGATGGCGGCCCAGGCCGGCGGCGCACCGCCGCTGCGCGGCGCAATCCGCGTGATGTTCTGGGGCGCGTTGGCGATGGCCGCCGCCGCCGGCGTCGGTCGCCTGCTCGGCGCACACGTGACATGACCGCCACGCTGCCCCCGGCCACCACGCTGTTGGCCGAGATGGCCAGCCTGGCCGGCTGCGAACGTGCCGAGGGCTACGCCTGCATCACTGCGCGGCGCGAGCACGGCGCCAGCTCGGTGGAGATTCCGCAACCGCAGTTCGCGATCCTGCTGGAAGGCCACAAGCAGGTACGTACCGCGCACCAGTCATTGGCATTCGTGCCCGGCGACATCCTGCTGCTGACCCAGCGTTGCCGCATCGATGTGGTCAACCGCCCCGATCCAGACAGCGGCCGCTACCTCAGCGCGATCGTGCCGCTGTGCGCCGAAGTGCTGGCGGCAGCGCGCGCGCTGTGGAACGAGGAGCTGCCCAGCGCCGGCCCGGTGATGGCACGGCTGCCCCTGGTCGACCATGGCGCGGTACTGCGCCAGTGGCGGCAGTCGCTGCAGGACGGGCGTTACAGCGAAGCCCGGCTGGCGCTGGCCACGCTGGTGCTGACCCTGTGCCGCCAGGGCCACGGCAACCTGCTGTTGCCGCAGGCGCCGAGCCTGGGCGAACAGATCCGCGACCGCATCGCCGCCGAGCCGGCACGCGACTGGCAATCACGCGATGTGGAGGAACAGTTCGCACTGAGTGGCGCGACCCTGCGCCGTCGACTCGCCGCCGAGGCCACCAGCCTGCGCCAGCTGCTGACCGAGGCGCGCCTGGCGCATGGCATGCAGCTGCTGTACACGACGGATCTGCCGTTGAAGACCGTGGCCGCACGCGCGGGCTACCGGTCTGTGGCGAGTTTCAGCAAGCGCTTCGCCGAGCAGTACGGACTGGCACCCACAGACATTTGAGGGTGTTCGGCAGGGCTGCGCCCTGCACCTGCAGAGGCAACGGCAACGGCCGAAGCAACAGCAACACCGGGCTATCCGTGGGATGGCAGAGCGGTGCCGGAGTGCGGGGACGCCGCAAGTACGTCCCTGTAGGCTTGGCAGCCGCATCCATGCGGCTGACACCCCGCACTCCGACACCGCCCCACCTTCGACAGGTTCACTCGGCTGTTGGTAGGTGTCGACCTTGGTCGACACATCTATCAGATATCGAATGAAACTCTGGGGTCAGATCCGTTTTCCTGCGGAAAACGGATCTGACCCCGCGAGCTGACAGATCGCGGAAAACGGTAGCAACAGCAACACCGGGCTATCCGTGGGATGGCAGGGCGGTGCCGGAGTGCGGGGACGCCGCAAGTACGTCCCTGTAGGCTTGGCAGCCGCATCCATGCGGCTGACACCCCGCACTCCGACACCGCCCCACCTTCGACAGGTTCACTCGGCTGTTGGTAGGTGTCGACCTTGGTCGACACATCTATCAGATCTCGAATGAAACTCTGGGGTCAGATCCGTTTTCCTGCGGAAAACGGATCTGACCCCGCGAGCTGACAGATCGCGGAAAACGGTCGAAGGCGGGGTAGGTCCGGTTGCGGGAGTGTCCGCGGCATGGATGCCGCGGCCAAGCCCCCATGGAAGGGTTTGCGGCGTCTCCCGCAACCGGACCCACCCCGCCATTCCACGGATAGCCCGCTGTTGCTGTTGCTGTTGCTGTTGCTTCGGCCGTTGCCTTGGCTCATAGCGGGTGCAGGGCGCTGCCCTGCAGACCACCCCCTCCCTGAGCATTCCGCGCAGTGGTTTGAGCGCCGCGCACACGCCGGCCACGGCACGCTATGCAGCAACGGAACCGCCCGTCATCCACCGAGACTCCTCATGACCCTGCGTCGCCTGCCACTGCACGCCACCCTGCTGCTGGCCCTGTCCTCGTTGCCACTGGCCGCCCTGGCCGAAGCCACTTCACCCGCTCCCACCCAGCAGGTGCCGGGTGTCTATCACCAGCGCATCGGTGCACTGCAGGTCACCGCCCTGTTCGACGGCGTGGTCGCGCTGGGCCGGCAGGAAGTGGTGGACGTGCCGCCGACGCTGGTCAGCCGCCTGCTGGAAGGCCGCTACGTGCCCGAAGACAAGAAGGGCCTGCAGACCGCGATCAACGCATTCCTGGTGCGCCAGGGCAACCACCTGACCCTGGTCGATACCGGCACCGCGCAGTGCTTCGGCCCCGGCCTGGGCCAGGTGCTGGGCAACCTGCGCGCCTCCGGCGTGGACCCGGCCGAGGTGGACGAGGTGCTGCTGACCCACGCCCATCCGGACCACCTGTGCGGGGTCCTCGATGCGCAGGGCAAGCCGGCCTACCCGAATGCCACGGTGTGGCTGTCCAAGGCCGATGCCGATTACTGGCTCAGCCCGGCCAGCGAAGCCACCGCGCCGAAGGGCGTGCGCTTCGCCTTCCCGCTGGCGCGCAAAGCGGTAGCGCCGTACCAGGCCAGCGGCCACCTGCGCACCTTCAGTCCCGGCGATGCCCTGCCCGGTGGCGCGGTGGCGATGGACACCCATGGCCATACGCCCGGCCATGTCTCTTACCGGTTCGACAGCCAGGGCCAGTCACTGCTGGTATGGGGCGATGTGCTGCACTTCCATGCGGTGCAGTTCGCGCACCCGGAGGCGGCATTCGAGGCGGATTCGGACCGCAAGGCGGCCATCGCCAGCCGTCGCGGGCTGCTGCAGCAGGCCACCGCCAACGGCTGGTGGGTGGCCGGTGCGCACCTGCCGTTCCCCGGCCTGGGCCATGTGCGTGGCGAGGGCAAGGCCTATGCGTGGGTGCCGGCGGAGTATTCGCCGTTGAAATGACCCGTGTAGAGCCGAGCCCATGCTCGGCTACCGCGCTCAGCGTGCCGGGATTCCACAGCCGAGCGTAGGCTCGGCTCTACAGGAAGGCGGGGATGCCTTACTCCAGCCCCAGCCAGCCGCCGATCACGCCGCGGGCTTCTTCCACGCCGGTGCGGTCCTCACCGGAGAACACCTGCACGCTCACGCTGTCGCCGTAAGCCGAATGCAGCTCCTTGCGCACCTTCTGCAGGGTCTGCATCTGCTGGCTGCGGCTGAGCTTGTCGGCCTTGGTCAGCAGCGCGTGCGCCGGCATGCCGCGCTGCACGGCATAGGACAGCATCTGCCGGTCGTAGTCCTTCAGCGGATGGCGTATGTCCATCACCACCACCAGGCCCTTGAGGGCTTCGCGGGTGCGGAAGTACTTGTCGATGAAGGCCTGCCAGTGCGCCTGCAGTTCCAGCGGCACCTTGGCGTAGCCGTAGCCGGGCAGGTCGACCAGGCTGGCGTCGGGGGTGATCTGGAAGAACACCAGCTGCTGCGTGCGGCCGGGCGTCTTGGAAACACGGGCCAGCGCGTTCTGGCGGGTCAGCGCGTTGAGCGCACTGGACTTGCCGGCGTTGGAGCGGCCGGCGAAGGCCACCTCGGCCCCTTCATCGGGCGGCAGCTGCCGCGCGTTGTGGGCCGAGAGGTGGTAACGGGCGCGTTCGATGAGCAATGACATGTGCCTAGGATCGCATGTTGCGGCGCCGCGCGCCCGTTCCGGGGGCCGCGCGGGGCATTTTGCTGCACTGCTGCGTTGACCGTGCGCGGAAACGCCGTTGATAATCCAGGCGATGCCGGCGGCCACCGCCCGGCCCGGTCCATACGGAGCTTCAGCATGCGCCACGCTCGCGTTCTTGCCGTATCCGCCCTTGCCACTGCTGTCGTCGTTGCCGCCGCTGCGTTCGCGCAGACCACGCTGACCCCGTTGCCCGACAACGGGCCGATCAACACCGCCTCGCTGGAAGTGGATTTCAGCAAGACCCACTGGGGCGATGCCAAGGCCGGCCAGACCAAGGCGTCGGCCTGCGCGGCCTGCCATGGCGCTGACGGCAACGCCACGGTGGAGATGTACCCCTCCATCGCCGGCCAGAGCGAGCGCTATGTGGCCCAGCAGATGGCACTGATCGCCAACGGGCAGCGCAGTTCCGGTGCAGCGGTGGCGATGGTGCCGTTCGTGCAGAACCTCACCCCGCAGGACATGCGCGATATCGGCGCGTTCTTCGCCACCCAGAAGGCCACCGCCGGCATCGCCGACGATACGGTCGTCGCCGATGGCCCCTACAAGGGCATGAAGTTCTACGAGATCGGCCAGCAGCTGTATCGCGGTGGCGACGCCAAGCGTGGGCTGCCGGCCTGCATGGCCTGCCACGGCCCCAGTGGCGCCGGCAATCCGGGCCCGGCCTATCCGCATATCGGCGGCCAGCACGCCAGCTATGTCGCCCGCCGCCTGCAGGAGTACCAGGCCGGGCAGACCCACGAGACCGACAAGACCCACTTCCAGATCATGGCCGCGGTGGCGCAGAAGCTGAGCGAGCAGGAAGTGCAGGCGCTGTCGAGCTACCTGCAGGGCCTGCACAACAAGGCCGACGATGTGGCCACTGCGGCGACACCGGCACAACCGGCCGCCGCCCCCTGACCACCACTGGTCGGCGCGGGCCGCCACCAGCGCCCGCACCTGCGGTATGTTTCCTTCACGCCGGCGACTGCGCCGGCGTTGTTTTTTTCAACGGAGATGCGTGTCGATGAGGTTGATTTCCCGCCTGCTGTTGTCCCTGCTGGTCCTGCTGCCGCTGGCCGCGACCGCCGCCCCCGCCAGCGCACCGCTGGTGGAAGGCAAAGACTACGAACGCATCGCCCAGCCCGGCCCGTTCCAGCCGCTGGCCGGCAAGATCGAGGTGGTCGAAGTGTTTGGCTACACCTGCCCGCACTGCGCCCACTTCGAGCCGCAGCTGGCAGCCTGGGCGGCCAAACTGCCCGCCGACGTGCGTTTCACCCCGGTCCCGGCCGCCTTTGGTGGCCCTTGGGACGCGTGGGCGCTGGCCTATTACGCCGCTGACGAAGTGGGCGTGGCCAAGCGCAGCCATGCCGCCGTCTTCAAGGCCCTGCACCAGGACGGCTCGCTGCCGATGCAGAACGTTTCGGCCGATGAGCTCGCCACTTTCTACAAGGCCTACGGCGTGACCCCGGACCGCTACCTGCAGGCGCTGCGTGGCGAGGCCGTGCAGAAGAAGGTCGATGCTGCCCGCGCGTTCGCCCAGCGCACCAAGGTGCCGGGCACTCCGGCCATCATCATCAATGGCCAGTACCTGGTGCGTGGCAGCAACTTCGACGACCAGCTGCGCATCGCTTCGGCCCTGATCGCCCAGGCCCGCGCCGCGCGCGGCCGCTGAACCAACCCCTACCCTCGACACGGCGCTGTCGTCGCCGCGTGTCATCATTTCCCCCTGGCCGGTGCTCCGGTGCCGGCCCCACCTTTCCAGATGCTGGAGACGTTTCCATGAAGACCCGTTTCGCCGCCCTCGCCCTCGCAGCCCTGCTGCCGATCCTGGCGGCCTGCAAGGCCGACGACGGCACCGCCAACACCACCGCGGCTCCGGCCGAACCGGCGGCCGCGCCGGCCACCACCGCACCGGCGGCGCCGGCCGCTGGCAATGAGGGCGCCGCACCTGCGGCCGAAGGCGACAAGGCTGCTGCCGAAGCCGCGCCGGCCGCCGCTCCGGCGCCGACCACCACCGCACTGACCGGTCCGGCCCCGGTGGAAGGCGCCGACTACCAGCTGATCCCGAACGGCCAGCCGTTCCAGCCGGCCGCCGGCAAGGTCGAGGTCGTCGAGATCTTCGGCTACGTCTGCCCGGCCTGCGCCGCGTTCCAGCCGCTGGTCGGCCCGTGGAAGGCCGGCCTGCCGAGCGACGTGAACTTCGTCTACGTGCCGGCCATGTTCGGCGGCACCTGGGACAACTACGCCCGTGCCTTCTACGCCGCGCAGACCCTGGGCGTGCAGGAGAAGACCCACGAAGCGCTGTACGCTGCGATCCACTCGCAGAAGACCCTGAAGGGCGAGCGCGGCACCGATTCGGTTGACGACATCGCCAAGTTCTACAGCGCCTACGGCGTGGATCCGAAGCAGTTCGCCGCCACCATGGGCAGCTTCGCGGTGAATGCCAAGACCAACTCGGCCAAGCAGTTCGCCCAGCGCAGCCAGATCAGCGGCACCCCGTCGATCATCGTCAACGGCAAGTACCTGGTGAAGGGCAAGAGCTTCCCGGACATGCTGCGCATCGCCGACCACCTGATCGCCCGTGAACGCGGTGCGGCCCAGGCTCACTGATCCAAAGGACGTTGTTCCTGGCCGTGAATTCCCCCCGTACACGGACCCTGCGCTTGCTGACGGCCAACATCCAGGCCGGCTCAAGCACCCGCCGCTACAGCGACTATGTGACCCGCAGCTGGTCACATGCGCTGCCGGCGGGGCGCAAGCGCAGCAGCCTGGACGCGATCGCCAGCCTGGCGCGCGAACATGACATCGTCGGCCTGCAGGAAGCCGATCCGGGCAGCCTGCGCTCGGGCTTCACCAACCAGACCCATTACCTGGCCCAGCGCGCCGGCTTCAACTACTGGAGCCACCAGCCGAACCGGCGCATGGGCGGGGTCGCCTCCAGTGCCAACGGGCTGTTGAGCAAGCTGGAACCAGTGGAAGTGCAGGACCACGCCCTGCCCGGCCGCATCGGCGGGCGCGGCGTGCTGCTGGCCAGGTTCGGCGACGGTGCCGATGGCCTGGCGGTGGCGGTGGCGCATCTGTCGCTGGGCGCGGGCTCGCGGATGGCGCAGCTGGGCTTCATCGCCGAGCTGCTGTCCGACCACCCGAACGCGGTGTTGATGGGCGACTTCAACTGCCTGGCCGAGCGACCGGAAATGCAGGTGCTGTACCAGAAGACCCGGCTGCAGCCGCCGGGCTGCATCGTGCCGACCTTCCCCAGCTGGCGCCCCGACCGGGCCATCGACCACATCCTGGTCAGCAGCGGCCTGCAGACCCGCAGCGTGGAAGCCGTACCGGCCGCGTTCTCCGATCACCTCGCCCTGGCCATGGCGATCGACGTACCGGCCAACGCCCTGCGCTGACCGCTCCTGGTAGGTGCCAACCTTCGTTGGCACGCTCCCCGCCGGGCATGGCCCGGCGCTACCCGGCCTGCACCACCGGTACCTTCAGCCGCCGCGCGGTCATCGTGCTGCCCACCGAGGCCAGCACCGTGCAGCCGATCGCCAGCCACTGCACCCCGTGCAGGTGCTCGTGCAGCAGCAGCATCGCCCACAGCGCGGCCACCGCCGGCTCCATGCTGATCAGGATGCCGAAGGTCTCCTTCGGCAGGCGCTTGAGCGCCATCATCTCCAGCGACATCGGGATCGCACTCGATACCAGCGCCACCAGCAGGCCGGCCGCCAGGATCTTCGGATCGAGCAGCGCGGCACCGGCATGCACCACGCCGACCGGCACCACCACCAGCGAAGCCGCCAGCAGGCCCAGCGACACCGAATGCCCGGCATGCAGGTGGCCGGCACGCTTGCCGAACACGATGTACAGGCCCCAGCACGCCGCTGCGCCCATCGCATACAGCACGCCGGCCGGGTCCAGCGCCGGGCCACCGCCGATCGGCAGCAGCAACATCAGCCCCACTGCCGCACAGCCCACCCAGAGGAAATCGATCGGACGTCGTGACGACAGCATCGCCACCGTCAGCGGCCCGGTGAACTCGATGGCCACCACGATGCCGAACGGAATCGTGCGCAGGGCCATGTAGAACAGCAGGTTCATCAGGCCCAGGGTGAGCCCGTAGCGCAGGATGGCGAACGCATCCACGCGGCTGGTCTTCCAGCGCCACGGCCGCCAGAACAGCAGCAGCAACAACGCAGAGAAGCCCACGCGCAGCGCGCTGGTGCCCTGGGCACCGATCAGGGGGAACAGATGTTTGGCGTAGGAGGTGCCGATGGCCAGCGAGGTGACCGAGCCGAGCACTGCCAGCGCCGGCAACATCGGCGCAAATCGTGAGGTCTGCATGTGCAAAGTCTATTGCGCCAGGGCCGAGCACTTGGCTCAATTGACGGCCTGTTCGTGCAACTTCTGCTCACCATGGCCAGCGCCCCCGTGCTCGACAGTTTCGACCGCGCCATCCTCGACCTGCTGCAGCGGGACAACACCCTGCCGCAACGCGAAATCGCCGAGGCCGTGCACCTGTCCACTCCGGCCGTGCAGCGCCGGATCAGGCGCCTGCAGGACAGCGGGGTGATCGCCGCCAACGTGGCCGTGGTCGCCGCAGCGAAGGTCGGACGGCCGTTGACCATCATCGTCGAGGTGCGCGTGGTCAGCGAGCAGCGTGAACGCGTGGCGCCGTTCAAGCGCCGCGTGCAGGACGACCCGGCTGTGCAGCAGTGCTACTCGATCACCGGTGATGGCGATTTCCTGCTGCTGCTTTCGGCCGCCTCGATGGAAGAATACGAGGCGATCACCGAACGCCTGTTCGGCGGCGATGACAACATCGAGCGGTTCCGGACGTCGGTGGCGCTGGGTACGTTGAAGCGCAGCTTCGAGGTGCCGCTGCTGCCAGGCCCATAGCGTCGGGCCATGCTCGACTGCCTTTTGACCGCAAAGCGACAGCTGTCGAGCATGGCTCGACGCTACAGTCGGAGATCATGAACACACCGTTTTCCCCTGCCCATCGCCTGCGCCGCGGGTTGCTGCGCGGCCTGTTCCTGGCCATTGCCATCGTTGCCGCGATGGCCTTCTGGAAGAGCCCATGGGCGGCCGCGCCGAAGATGCTCTGGTCGCTTTCGCGGATGCCGGCCGCCGTCCATCTGCCCGTGCCGGTGGACGGCGTGCGCCCCAGCCAGATCGCCGATACGTTCGGCGCGCCGCGTGGCCGTGACCGTTCCCATGCCGGCATCGACATCTTCGCCAGGCGCGGAACGCCGGTGCGCAGCGCTACCGCCGGGGTCATCGCCGACGTCCGCGACGGCGGGCTGGGCGGCCGCCAGGTGTGGGTGATCGGTCCGGCCCGCGAACGCTACTACTACGCGCACCTGGAGGACTGGGCCGAGGGCCTGGCGCGCGGCCAGGTGGTGCAGGCCGGCGACCTGCTCGGCGAGGTCGGCGACAGCGGCAACGCCAAGGGCACGCCACCGCACCTGCACTGGGGCATCTACGGCGCCGACGGCGCACGCGACCCGCTGCCACTGCTGCGCTGACCCTCCGCGCCTCATGAACAACGGGCCGCCTGTTCATGATTTGTAAATAGGAATAGTTCGTATTACCATTTCTTTCGTTTGCGGCGGTGCCAGGACGGCCTGCCCGACCTTCCCCTATCCGTAGCGCCTCGCCTCCTGGATGCCGGCCGAACGCGCGTGCTCGTCCAGGAATGCCATGACCGCTCCCACCTTCCGTACCCCGCAGCCGCAGCGGCTGTCCGTTGCCGTGCTCGTTGCACTCTGTGCGCTGGCCCCGGCCGCCTTCGCCGAAACCGCCGCCGATCCGACCACCCTCGACAAGGTAGTGGTAAAGGGCGAGCGTGCCGAAGGCTACTCGGTGCGCCGTACTTCGGCCGGCACCCGCTTCGACCTGGCGCCGCGCGAGATTCCGCAGTCGGTCAGCATCATCAGCCACCAGCGCATCGAAGATCAGAACCTGGACGACATCATCGACGTACTGGCCAATACCACCGGCATCACCAGCACCCAGTCCGACAGCGAGCGCACCGAGTTCTACGCGCGTGGCTTCTACATCGACGCCTACCAGTTCGATGGCCTGCCCACGCAGATGGTGCAGAACTGGAGCTACGGTGACTCCGGCCTGGACCTGGCCCTGTACGACCGCGTGGAAGTGGTGCGCGGTGCCACCGGCCTGCTCAGCGGCGCCGGCAATCCGTCCGCATCGGTGAACCTGATCCGCAAGCATGCCGACAGCGCCGAGCTGGCCGGCAGCGTGTCGGTGAACGTGGGCAGCTGGGGGCGCACCCGCACCACGGTGGACGTGGGCAGCGCACTCAACGCCAGCGGCACCGTGCGCGGCCGCGTGATCGGCAGCTACCTGGACACCGACGGCCAGATGGACCGCTACAACCAGCGCAAGACGCTGGGCTATGCGGTGATCGATGCCGACCTGACCCCGGACACGCAGCTGAGCGTGGGCTACGACTACCAGCAGAAGCGCGCCAATGGCGCGACGTGGGGCGGTTTCCCGATGCTGTATTCAGATGGCTCGCGCACCGGCTACGACGAATCATTCAACGCCAGCCCGAACTGGACCTACTGGGACACCACCAGCAAGCGCGCCTTCGCCACCCTGCAGCACGCCTTCAGCAATGGCTGGAAGTTCAAGGTCGGCGCCACCCACGACGAGACCAAGGCCGACGACAAGCTGTTCTACCCGGCATACAACGACTGGACAACGGGCGAATCGAACTTCGACAGGGCCACCGGCGCGGGCATTTCGCCATCCGCGGGCTTCTACAACACCGAGCGCAAGGTCACCGGTGTTGATGGCTACATTGACGGCCCGTTCCAGCTGTTCGGCCGCGAACACCAGTTCATGGCCGGCCTGAGCTACAACAAGCGCGACTACGCCAACTACGGCGACTATCAGGTCGGCGGCACCGGCCAGCGCTGGGACCCGTTCGCCAGCTACCTGGACTGGACGGGCAACATCAGCGAGCCGAACTGGAACCCGCTGGCACTGGCCAGCGAGGGCACCATCACCCAGAAGGCCGGCTACGCGGCCGCACGCCTGTCACTGGCCGACCCGCTGAAGCTGATCATCGGCGCACGCTACACCGACTGGAAGAGCGAAGGCGAAGGCGCCGACCGCGCGCACAAGGTCACCACGCCGTATGCCGGGCTGGTGTTCGATATCAACGACACCTACTCGGCCTACGCCAGCTACACCGAGATCTTCCAGCCGCAGACGCTGAAGGACCGCAACGGCAGCTACCTCGATCCGGTCGACGGCAAGAGCTACGAAGTGGGCATCAAGGGCGCGTGGTTCGACAACCGCCTGAATGCCTCGCTGGCGGTGTTCCGCATCGAGCAGGACAACGTCGGCCAGGCCACCGGTGAACCCGTGCAGGGCAGCCAGAACGAGTTCGCCTACCGCGCCGCGCGTGGCACGGTCAGCCGTGGCTTCGAGTTCGAAGTGAACGGCGAACTGGCCCCGGGCTGGAATGCGACCTTCGGTGCTTCGCGCTATGTGGCCAAGGACATCAACGACGCCGACATCAACACCAACCTGCCGCAGACCGCGTTGAAGCTGTTCACCAGCTACACCCCGCAGTCGCTGCAGGCACTGACTGTCGGCGGCGGTGCCAACTGGCAGAACCGAATCTACTACGCAGTGCCGGCCTATGGCCGCATCGAGCAGAGCGGCTATGCGCTGGTCAGCGCCTTCGTGCGCTACCGCATCTCGCCGGAGTTCAGCGTGCAGGCCAACCTCAACAACCTGCTGGACAAGCAGTACCTGTCGCAGATCAACGGCTACGGCGCGTTCGGTGATGGCCGCAATGGCTCGCTGACCTTCACCTGGGCGTTCTGATCAGACGCGGGGTTCGCACGCCCCGCACCTGTAGAGCCGAGCCCATGCTCGGCTCAGAGAATCAGCCGAGCGCGGGCTCGGCTCTACACCCGCAAGGCAGCGCCGGAACTGACCGGCGCTGCCACCGTCACATCAGAACCGCAGATCCGCGCGCAGGTACCAGTAACGGCCACGCGGGATGTCGTAGGTCGAAGCGTCGTAGCCGTTCAACGAGCACGACAGGCAGATCGGCGGATCCTTGTCGAACACGTTGTTCAGGCCGGCGCTCAACTGCAGCCCCTTCATCCAGTCGATCTTGTAGCCCACCTGCAGGTCGTGGAAGGTGGTGGCCGACAACGTATTGGTGCCGGCAGCCTGGTTGCTGCACACCGGGAAGGCTGCGGCATCACCGCAGTTCTCGGTCAGCTCGGAGATGTGGCGCACCGTCCAGTTGGCACTCCAGCGGTCCAGTGTCCAGGCGATGCTGGCGTTGCTCGTCCATTCCGGAATCGAACTGTCCGCCACTTCCACGCCCGGCTTCTGCGGCTGCTTCTGCCCGGCCGCGCCGGTGGCTTCGTAACGACCGACGAAGGTGTTCTTCCAGCCCAGCTTGAACTGGCCGATCGAGCTCTGCGGCAGTGTCCAGAACAGGTCCACGTCCCAGCCATCGGTCTTGATCGAACCGAGATTGGTCAGGCGGTTGTTGAAGCTGCTGACCGCACCGGTGCTGGCGCGGGTGATGCCGTCGCAATAGACCGGGTCAAGCGTGTCCACGCACAGATCCAATTGGGTCTGCGCGTTGATGGCCTGGATCGCACCATCGATGGCGTGGCGGTAGAAGGTCACTTCAACGTCGAAGCGCTCCGACCACGAGGTATTGTTGCCAAACCAAGGGCTCCACACAAAGCCAGCGCTGAAGCTGCGCGAGCGTTCCGGTTCCAGGTCGCGGTTGCCGCCGGTGGTCACCGAAATCTGCGAGTTGGCCTGCTGGAAGCCAGCCGGCACACCCAGCGCGGCGCAGTTGGCGGCGCTGCCGCGCGGCGGCGTACCGCCCAGGCCCACCGAGCACGGATCGAACAGCTGCAGGTCGGCACGCGCGGCCGAACCGTACAGTTCACCGATCGACGGTGCGCGGAAGCCTTCGGCGTAGGTGGTGCGCAGCACGAAGTCGTCGGTCACCTGCCAGCGCAGGCCGTACTTGGGGGTGAACTCGCCACCAAACGTGGAGTAGTCCGAGTAGCGGCCGGCCAGGCTCAGGTCCAGCTTCTTGCCCAGTGCGGAATCGGCGAAGATCGGCACACTCAGCTCCAGGTACGCCTCGTTGACGTCATACGAGCCGGAGGTCGGCTGCGACGGCACGCCGTTGTAGTGGCCGATCACGGTCAGCGGATCCGGCTGGTACCAGCCCTTGTACTTTCGATACTCGTAGCCGCTGGCGAACGACACCGGGCCGGCCGGCAGGCTGAACAGGTCGCTGGACAGGTTGGCGGTGAACAGGCTCAGTTCGTTCTGGCTGCGGTCGCGCACCACCGGCTGGATCCACTTCAGCATGTCCGGGGTGATCGAGCCGGCGCCGCCGAAGATGTTCAGCGGCACGCAGCCCGGCGTCGCCGCACACACCGCCGGATCACCCAGGGCCATGTTGACGTTGTAGATGTTGTAGCTGCCGTAGTTGGTCTGTTCGGCCTTGTTCTTGCTGTACATGCCGTTGACATCCCAGTACCAGCTGCGGTCGGCGGCATGGAAGTTGCCGACCAGGCCGGTGGCCACGTAGGTGGTGTTGACCTCCTGCTTGAACACGCGCGCGCCACCTTCCACCGGCCGGCGCCCGATCAGGCTCATGTTGTCGCCGGACACCAGATCGAAGCCGAACGGGTTGTACGGGTTCAGGCGCGAGACCACGATGTTGTCGGCCAGCGGATTGCCGGTGGCGCCGTCAGGACCGAAGAACAGCGGCTCCGGACCGGCCTGGTTGGTCGACTCGCGGCGGTTGCCCAGCGCCTTGATGTACCACTGCACGTTGTCGGTGATGTCGAAGCGGAACTGGCCGAACAGGCCCTTACGCTCCGAGGGCGTCAGCACCATGTTGTATTCGGCGAAATTGAAACGGTCGGCGCTGGTGAAGCAATGATAGTCATCGGTGCGAGCGCAGCCGGCACTGCCGTCGTAGCGCGGGTTGCTCACGCCGGTATTGGGCACGATGTTCTGTACCGCACCGGTGTTCGGATCGGTGAACATGAAGCGGCCCTGCGGGATGCCGCCGCTGCCGAACGCCAGGCCGGTGCCGGGAATCGGGAAGCGCGACTGCTCGCGGTCGCGGGCGAACACCGGGTCCTGCTTGGTCCAGCTGGCACCGAGGAACAGGCTGTAGCGGTCGCCGCTGGTGCCCCAGGCCAGGTCCACGCCCTTCTGCGTGCCATCGCCTTTGCTGTACTCGCCGTAGTTCAACGTGACCTGGCCACCATCGAACTCGCGGCGGGTGATGATATTGACCACGCCGGCGATGGCATCGGAGCCATACAGCGACGATGCGCCGTCCTCCAGCACTTCGATGCGTTCGACGATCGCCAGCGGAATGGTGTTCAGATCGGTGGCCGCGCCGACGCCCGACGCCGAGGACTCGTTGACCCAGCGGATGCCATCGACCAGCACCAGCACGCGCTTGGCCCCGAGATGACGCAGGTCGACCTGGGCCGAACCGGCGCCCACGCCGCTGCCGTCAGGCGGGAAACCGAAGTTGCCGGACGAATTGAACTTGGCGTTGAGCGCCGAGCCGGAACCGGTGAGCTGCTGCAGCACCTCGCCGATCGAACTCAGGCCGGTGCGCTCGATGTCGCCGCGGGTCAGGGTCTGGATCGGCACCTGGCCTTCCACCTCAGCACGCTTGATGCGGGTGCCGGTGACTTCCACCGCGTCCAGATTGGTGGTGGATTGTGCAGCGGCACCCAACGGTGCCAGGGCCATCACGCACAGCGCAACGGCAACCGCCAACGGGCGGTGGTGCAGGTGATTCATTCGCTCTCTCTCCAAAGGAATGTCGGGACATGGGCCGTCGCGCTCCCCCCTGCAAGGCGGCAGCGTCTCCTTTGTAAACAAGCGGTAAAAATCACGGCGTGATGACGAACACTCTTTCACGCGGATTTGACGCAATTAAAGGCTGATTGCGTCAAATGAGTGCAATTAAAGACCGGACGGTACTGTTCATTGGAAGCGAGCTTGATGCCGGCTGCGACAACCCGCGCCGAGTTCTGCCGCATTTGAATAAAAGGTCTTGCCGCGCGCACCGCAACGGCGGCCCGCTGAACGCGGGCCGCCGGCAGTGAGCCCTACCGTACGAACGCAATGCGCTCCATACCGGTGGCCTCGGCGGCGGCCAGGATCCGCGCCATGCCTTCGTACTCGGCCAACGGATCGGTGGCGATGCGCAGTTCCGGCAGATTGCCGGCGTGTTCGCGCCCCTGTGCCTGCAGGCGCGCCTGCAGCGCGTTGAAGGACAGCGGCTGGCCGTTCCAGCTGAGCTGGCTGGATGCATCCAGGCGCAGCTCGATCGGCGGCGGCGGTTCAGGACGATCCACCACACGATCGGTGGCCTGTGGCAACTGCACGGCAATCGGCCGGGCCACGATTGGCGCGGTCACGATGAAGATGATCAACAGCACCAGCATCACATCCACCAGTGGCGTGACATTGATGTCCGCCAGTGGGCCGCTTCTTCCTGCGCTACTGAACGCCATGTGCCGCTCCCTGCAGCCGGGCGGTTCGCCCAAGCCCGACGTTACGACGGGCGGCCGGGCCCGCGGCAGCGGTGCTGCAGCGTCATTCAGCTGTCGTTGCCGGCGCCGCGCGTGCACACGATGCGAAACTGAATTCAGCCAACGCCCGCTATGCTCAGCGCCATGACCCGACGCACTTCGACCGCCCTGTCCCTGCTGCCCTTGGCCACCACGCTGCTGATCGGCTGCGCCAATGCCCAGTCCCTCGACGCCCAGAACGCGCAACTGAAGGCCGCCATCGCCGCCGCCGAACGTGGCCAGTTCGATCCCAGCCAGGCTGCCGCGCTCAGCCGCCATCCGGCCTATGGCTGGCTGGAGTATGCCAACCTGCGCCGCAACATCGACACAGTCGATCGCGCGCAGGCGCAGGCGTTCCTGAAGCGCTACGACGGCCAGGCCGTGGCCAGCACCTTCCGCAGCGTGTGGCTGCCCTCGCTCGCCCGCCGCCAGGACTGGCCCACGCTGCTGGCCAACTGGGCGCCCACCGACAACGTCGGCCTGCGCTGCGCGCAGCTCACGGCCCGCCAGGTGACCGGCAAGGTCGATCCTCAATGGATCAGCGAGGCACAGGACCTGTGGCGCAAGAACGGCAAGTCGCTGCCCGATGGTTGCGACGCGGTGTTCGCCGTGCTGCAGGCGCAGGGCGGCCTGAGCGATGCCCTGCGTTGGGAGCGCATCGATGCCGCCGCCGACGCACAGCAACCGGCGGTGATGCGCAGCGCCGCGCTCGGCCTGCCCGCTGCCGAGCTGGCCCAGGCCAACAGCTACGCCGCCTTCGTCGACACGCCCAATGCCAGCGCACTGAACTGGCCGCGTACCGAGCGCAGCCGGCGCATCGCCACCGATGGCCTGGAAAAGCTGGCCAAGGCCGACCCCGGCGCCACCGAACAGCAGCTGCCGCAGTACGCGCAGGCACTGGGCCTGAGCGCCGAGCAGCAGGGCCAGGTGCGCTACCAGATCGCACTGTGGACAGTGGCTTCCTACCTGCCCGACTCGGCGCGCCGCCTCAACGCGGTGCCGGAATCGGCCTACGACGAGCGCCTGCACGAATGGCGCGTGCGCGAAGCAATGTCGCGCGGCGATTGGCCAGCGGCGCTGACCGCGATCCGCAAGATGGGCAGCAAGCAGCGCAGCGATTCGCGCTGGGCCTATTTCGAAGGCCGCATGCTGGAAAAAACCGGCCAGGCACAGCAGGCCCAGCCGCTGTTCCGGGATGCCGCACGCGCCCCGACCTTCCACGGTTTCCTGGCCGCCGACAAGCTGCAGCAGGGTTACACCCTGTGCCCCTGGAAGCCCAACGACAGCGCGCAGGCGCAGGCCGCGATCGCGCGCGATCCGGCCATCCAGCGGGCGATGGCGCTGTATCAGATCGACCGCACCGGCTGGGCCGTGGCCGAATGGAACAGCGCGCTGTCGCGCTTCGATGACACCCAGCGCCGCCTTGCCGTGCGCGTGGCGCAGGACAACGGCTGGTTCGACCGCGCGGTGTTCGCACTGGGCAAGCAGCCGCAGGAACAGCGCCTGTACGACCTGCGCTTCCCGCTGCACCACGACGCCACCATCCGCCGCGAAGCCGCACGCAATGCGCTCGACCCGGCCTGGGTGGCCGCCGAGATCCGCGCCGAGAGCACCTTTACCCCACGCGCGCGCTCGCCTGCCAATGCGATGGGCCTGATGCAGGTGCTGCCGGCCACCGGCGCCGACGTGGCCAAGTCGATCGGCCTGACCGGCTACGGCGGCGCCGACAGCCTGTACGACCCGGACACCAACATCGCCATCGGCACCGCCTACCTGCGCCAGTTGATGAACAAGTACGACGGCCTGCCCTACGTGACCATCGCCGCCTACAACGCCGGCCCGACCCCGACCGCACGGTGGCAGAGCCAGCGCCCGGGCTATGACCCGGACCTGTGGATCGAGACCATCAGCTACAAGGAAACCCGCGAGTACGTCGCCCGCGTGCTGGCCTTCAGCGTGATCTACGACTGGCGCCTCAATGGCGATGCCCTGCCGCTGAGTGACCGCCTGATGGGCCGCCTGGTCGACAAGCGCAAGAACTTCAGCTGCGCCGCCAACGCCGACCAGGGCGGGGATTGATCGCCAATCCTGTAGAGCCGAGCATGGGCTCGGCTCTACAGGACCGGCGTGCGATGATCCTGCCCATGAAGATCTATCTTGTCGGCGGCGCCGTGCGTGACCGCCTGCTGCAGCGACCTGCCGGCGACCACGACTGGGTGGTGGTCGGCGCCACGCCCGCGCAGATGGAGGCGCTGGGTTACACCGCCGTGGGCCGCGACTTTCCGGTGTTCCTGCACCCGAAGACCGGTGAGGAATACGCACTGGCGCGCACCGAGCGCAAGTCCGGCCGCGGCTATCGCGGCTTCGTGGTCGATGCCGATCCAGCAGTGACGCTGGACGAGGACCTGCAGCGCCGCGACTTCACCATCAACGCCATTGCCTGCGACGAGGACACCGGTCACCTGGTGGACCCTTATGGCGGCGTGCGTGATATTGAACAGCGCGTGCTGCGCCATGTCGGCCCGGCGTTCGTCGAAGATCCGTTGCGCGTGCTGCGCGCAGCACGTTTCATGGCACGCTTCGCACCGCTGGGGTTCACCGTCGCGCCGGAAACCCTGGCGCTGATGCGCGAGGTCGCCGCCAGCGGTGAGCTCGATGCACTGGTGCCGGAGCGAGTGTGGCAGGAACTGCGCAAGGCGCTGGTCAGTGCACAGCCCTCGGCGTTCCTGCGCACACTGCACGACGCGCATGCGCTGGGCCCGATCCTGCCAGAGCTGGAAGCACTGTACGGCGTGCCGCAGCGTGCCGAGTTCCACCCGGAAGTCGACACCGGCATCCATCAGGAAATGGTCAGCGACATGGCCGCGAAACTGGCGCCGGGCGATGACCTGGTCGGCTTTGCCGCACTCACCCACGATCTCGGCAAGGGTCGGACGCCACCGAACGAATGGCCACGCCACGTCATGCACGAGCAACGCGGCATCGAGCCGCTGAAGGCCCTATGCGCGCGACTGAAGGTGCCCACCGAGCACCAGCAGCTGGCCGAAGCGGTCTGCCGCGAGCATCTGAACGTGCATCGCATCGACGAACTGCGCGATGCCACCGTGCTGGAACTGCTGGGCCGCTGTGATGCACTGCGCCGCCCGGAGCGGGTGGCGCGCATCGCACTGTGCTGCGAGGCCGACAAGCGCGGCCGGCTGGGCTTTGAAGACAGCGACTACCCGCAGGGCGAAACGCTCAAGCGCCTGCACCGGGCGGCGCTGTCGGTGCAGGCGCGGGATCTGGACACGACGCAGCTGAAGGGCCCGGCGGTTGGAGAAGCGCTGGCCAAGGCCCGGGTGAAGGCGATTGCGGCGGCTCGGTAGGGATGTACGGTTTGCTTACGGCAGTGCGGTGTCAGCAGCTGTTGTTCAGTACCTGAAGTAGGTGTCGCCCAAGGCGGGGTGGTCGCCCGGCTGACGCTTCTGCTTGGTGATACGCCTCAGATTGATGCGTTTTGCATTGGGCCAACCCAGCGTTTCGAATATCGCATCTGCCATCTTTGCGAACCGCGTGAAATGGCGGCCAGTTCTGAATCCAAGGTAGAGGCAAACCAGAACGCATATCAAGTACGCATCCGCGACCATCTCCAGGGGTGCCAGTCCGTCTCCTGTGAGAGCGTTGATCAGGAAAAACCCGATGTAGATCATGTACAAGGGTACAGATAGAGCCAGCGAGTACCTGGCCACCGCGATCCAGTGGGCCCAGCTACCTGAACTGACATACGGATAAGAGACGATGAGTCTCTTCTGCTCATCGAGCACAGACAAGGCAATGAAGTTCCCCGCCTTGTCGCGACGCCCGACCACCCGCACGGAGTCGCCCTCTTTGAAGGGCCAATTCCAGAACAGCCCCTTCACCAGCATTTCGCCAAACCGGAATTCAACTCTCGTGGCGGGCTCTTTCGTTTCCTCATTGGACATCATCGCCATGCCAGCGGCGGGACCGCTGAGGCCCAGCGCGGCGGCAACGGCGCCCGTGGCCGCCATCTTTTCGCGATCACCACCGCGCCAGAAGACGTTCTGCACCACGTGTCTGACCCGTAGGTTGGAAATGATGCCGGCATCTGTTTCGAACAGCACTTTGCCAGGTGTCCGCACTCGACTCTGGGTACTCACTACAATCTCCGCAAGGCACAGGCCGACCACAGGCAGATAGCGATCTGCCGCCAGTGGTTTCTAAGACCACGCACGTTCAGTACCTGAAGTAGGTATCCCCAACACCGGAACTATCACCCCTTCGCGCTCGACCGAACCGTCCGGCTCTAAGGTTTATCTTCTTTGGATTGCTCCAGTCCATCGCAGCGAATACCAGATCTGCCATCCTCGCAAATCTAGATAAGCGACGCCCGATCCTCCATCCGATCACGCCGAAAATTGAGGCTCCGGCAACGCAGGCACCAGAAATGACTTCGAACTTACTATCGGACTTGTCTTCCCAAACAAAGGCAGTTGCGAGAACGGCTGCGCCGCCCCACCAAACTACTGAGATCCCCAAGGAGATCCAGAAGACACGCAGCCAGTGCGAGGCACTGCCCGCCGTGACATGCGGATAGGAAACGATCAGCCTCTGGTCTTCGTCCAGTACAGAAATCGCAAAGAAGGTTCCATCGGGCCGTCGCTTGCCCACCACTCTAACCCTCTGCCCGTCCCTGAACGGCCAGTTCCACAGCAGCGCACATACCGATAGTTCTCCCAGCATGAACCTGACTCGCACCACTGGCTCCGGCGCCCCTTCGCTTGACATCACCGCCATGCCTGCCGATGGCCCACTCAACCCGAGCGCAGCTGCAATTACACCCGCTGCGGCCGTGTGCTCTCGATCGTCAGAACGGTACAGAACATCCTCCAACGCATGTTCAACGAAAAGTCCTGAGATCACACCTGCCTCCGTATCAAGCGGACTTCTGCTCGGAACCTCCATGTGCTGTGCACCTTTCACAACTGCGATCTCGCAGCTACTTCCCTGATTGCTTTGTCAAATGCGTCCTTCTGCTTCAGAACGACCACCTGTCTGTTTCTGCTATTGCTACCCGGGCCCAGAGCTATACTGGCCCCTTCCCGAATACTTTGGACTCACACCACTTCTCGAGATCGCTCGGGCCGATTGCCCACACCGTCACTTCAGATGCGCCGCTCCGGACACAAATTCCGCCCAGCTCGCACCTGCAGCGGAACTCCCTGTGCCACAGACTGACCATAAAGATCCTCCAGCGTCGCCAGCAGCAGATCGCGGCGGAGCCAGGCAATCAGCACACGCATCTTGAGTACCAGCCGGTCGACTACCCGCCGGTCATCGCCCCAACACTGATGAGCACGATTCAATATCTGAAATAGGTATCACCCAGAGCAACATGATCACCCGACTGACGCTTCCTCTTGGTCACTTTACGAAGATTTATCCCCCTAGCCCCCCTCCACCCAAGCGTAAAAAAAACTGAATCCGCTAACTTGGCGTAACTGACAAATCTACGTCCAACTCGATACCCAATTACACAAAAAACAAGAACCCCCACCAAATATGACTGAACCAATAGATGAAACGGCGCAGAAAACCTCCATGCATAGAAAGCTATTACCAGCCCCCACCACGAAACTGAAACCACAAGAGAATATTTGAGAACTGAAATCCAATGCGCCAACGTACCAGCACTAACATGCGGGTAGGAAACAATCAGCCTTCTTTCCTCATCAAGAACTGAGATAGCAAAGAATCTTCCTTCGTCGTTCCGTGTTCCGACAACTCGAACAATGTCACCCTCATTAAAGGGCCAGTTCCAGAGAAGTCCTTCCACAACCATTTCACCAAGTCTGAACTCAACCTTGGTAACTGGCTCTTCCATTTCCTCCGCAGACATCATAGCCATGCCTGCTGCTGGTCCACTAATGCCTAGCGCCGCTGCGAATGCACCGGTGGCTGCCATCCCCTCCCGATCCCCCTCCCGCCAGAATACGTTCTTTACGCAATGCTGAACCCTGAGATTCACAATTGCGCCAACCTCAGTTTCAAGCGGGCCACTGCCAGTAGGATTCACCTGAATTTCAGTAATCATTGCACCCTCACAGACACGACACCGAGAGCCTTCTCAAATGCCAGCTGCTGCTCCCGCGCTGTTGCATAAGAACTTCCTACCTTCTTCTCAGCCCTTTTCCCAAAGGCGTTGGACGCACACCATTTCTCCAGCTCGTTTGGGCCGATCGCCCAGATCAGTACCTCAATAGCCAGCAGAGTCAAAGCCACCTCCCAGCCACTCAATCGCAAGATCCACACGCCGACACGTTTCATTGCTTGCGATGCGACTATATGTCCGCCTTCCCTTCCTGCGGCAACTTCAAGTCCAGCATGCAGCCCTCTTAGGCCTAAAGTTAGTGCATTTCTCCCGACAGTCCGTTCGATCACCGGCGAAGAATAGGCAAGCGCCGTCAGAAAATGAGCAGACCCGACTGCTCCTGCCGCCCCGCCCTTGACCAAGAGCGCTGTGAAATGAACGTAGTTGCCTTTCCTCACAGTTCCATCAGCTTCGTCCAAGCTGTAGTAGGCCCCAATAAAACTACCCGCCCCGGCCATCACACTTCCGGCAACCTTCATCCGTATGGCACTGGCGCTACCCACACCAAAAAACTCCTTCGCCACAGCCTCATGCACACCGGTATACACGGCCACAAGCGACATTCCAGAGGCCAATAACGTCGCGTAGTCACGCGTCTGCTTATCCACCTTCGTGGCCAGATGGATGAAGTTCACCATCTCCAGCACGCCGGTCAGCGAATTCAGGCGCACCACGTTGCGGCTGCTTTCTGCCGCAGCCTGCCAACGCTTGCGCATTGCCAGCGCCCCGTGATGCAGCTCCAGGTCCCGAAGCGCGAACTGCATCGGCAGCGCGCTGCCCTTGGTTCGGTAGAACTGGATGCGTTCCAGGAAGTAGCGCTTGCCCTGCTGACCACTGCTCAGCTCTTCGGCCACCAGGCTGATGGCCTCATCCCGCTCCATCAACGACCGGGTCAGAAGCACGAACCGGACCATGGCATTGCCGGTGGTATCCTGGATGCCATTGAGCGGAAACCGATTCAGCAGGAACGCGCCGGCGGTGGTGACGAAGCGGTCAACTCCGCTATCACGAAGGATGCGGGCACTGGCGGTGGATGGCACTGCCTCCTTCTGCGCGGCCTCCAGCTTGCGATAGTTGGAGATGAAGGTCTTCAGATGCGCCGTCCCGGACACAAAGGCCGCCCAGCTCGGGCCTGCGGCGGACAGCACGGTGTTGGCCCCAGCCTCAGCCGCCTTGAGCGTCTGCTGCAGCTCCAGCCGGGCAGCGTCCTGATTCTGCGCAATGACTCGCCACAGCAAGGACGATCTTCCGGTCACAGCCAGATCGCCAGCAAGCTCAGTCAACAGCGTTCGGCCGATCTCGTGCATGCCAAGCACCGCGATGGCGTCGGTGATGATCTCCTCAAACCACACGCCCTGCGCCGCAGACTGGCCATCGAAGTCCTCCAGGGTCACCAGCAGCAGATCGTGGCGGAGCCACGCAACCAGCACCGACATCTTCGGTCCCAGCCGGTCGAGTACCTGTTGCGTCATCGCGTCCATGTTCCGCTTGAACGCGGTGAAACGGGGCTCGTCAATCAGTGGCCAGTACTTGTTCTTCCACGCGTCCTGGGCGTCCTTCAGATAGAGCGGCAGGAACTGGCGCTCATACTCGCGCGCGAGTTCCCGCTTCTCCTCTTCGGAGAGCTTCACCTTGGGATCCCATGAGGGAAGCGAGGGATTGCCAAGGCGGCGCTGCCGCTCCACCTCGCGGACGGTCTGTGCTGCGTAGTTCCCTGCCATCACCGCACCGTTGAGCTCCAGCAGGCGCGAGATCTGTTCGATCTGGTCAACAGCGCTGACTTCCAGTTCGCGCTCGCTCTTGAACTGGCTGATGCAGGCAACCAGGTCGTTGCAGTAGCCACTCAGCTCGTGCACGACGCCAACCGCATCCCACAGGCCCAGCAGCATGGGTGGGTACTCCTGGCGATCATTGCCAATGCGGCCGTTGCTGCTGTGCTGCTTCAGGCGTTCAAAACGCTGTTGGCGCGGGTCGACACCGTCGCTGCGAGGGTAATCCCGCCGCGACCAGGGGTAGCGCGTGCCATGCGCGTGCAGCCGCGCCTTGCGAAGCGCCCCGTCCGGATTGGAGGCAGCCGGGAGCGCACTGCTGTACGGAAGGTCTGGCGGGTCGCCTGAGGGGTTATCCAGCCATCGATACTCCATGATCGAGGCCAGCCCGGCGGCGTCCTTCAATGGTGCTTGATCGCCTTCTGCCCTCGACGACGTGATCCATCTGGCTGGCTCGATCGGCTGCATCCGCTCAGCGCGCAGGGCCGGATCAGCTCCATACCGATCCAGTGTCGCTGGCGTCCAGGGGTGTTGGGAGTAGGCAAGCCAGACCGTCCCGCACAGATGTGGGCGCTGGAGGGTGATGAACTCCGTGCGCATCGGATCGTGGCCACTGCGGCCACAGCTGGGTAGGCCACCGCCTGCGATCGCGCGCGCACTGTAGGCGGTGGGCTGCCGCCACAGGGTGCCGTTTTCGGCGATGGCGTAGCACTCCCAGTACTCCGGACCGTAGGGACCCTGCTCGTAGTACAGGTATAGCAGACCTTGGCGCAACGTTCTGAGCGCGTAGGTGTATCCCGCCGCACTGACATCAACATCGCTGGCGTGTGCGGGTGACAGTCCACCAAGGCCGACGTTGCAGCTGGCAGGCACCACCGTGTAGCGCACCGGCAGGATGGCCAGCCCGGTGGAGCGGCAGACGTCGCAGGCTGATTTCTCTGTCTCGTCCGGCAGCGTGGCGGCAACCGCCGGGAGATCGACGATACCTGGACTACCCGTGCTGCGGAGCCCCACGTTGCTGTCACCCGTGAAGGGCCCGCTAGGGTCGTACCCGTCTCTTCTATCGCGCGTCATGTGACCCGTCTCCCTGGATTGCACTTGCGTGTGTTGACGCCGCGATGCGGATGTCCTGCCACTCCGTGTCGCCCATCCGTCGAATAAGCTCGCCATACCGCCCACCGTGCGCGATCTGCGCCAGTAGCCTCTGGACAGTGGGATGCCTGTGGAACTGAGGCCCGATCGAGAGCGCATGCGTGGCGAACAGATCCAGATCAGTACCGCTGGACACACCACAACGGCGCCCCTCTCCGACACTGCGCTGCACCTGCGCGAACGTGGCGCGATCCGGCGCAGTTCCGGCTCGCAGCGCGCCGATCCACGCCTGGTTCAATGCACCGATGGATTCCAGCTCGGGCCAGGACACGGCAGGGTCACCGGGCAGTGCAGGCGCGACGGCGTTGCTGATGGCCCGCTCTCGCCATCGATCCAGGAACATCCACGTGGTCACACCTTCGAACCGATACGCCCGTTGCGAACGCGATGAGCACTGCAGGAACAGATCCGTCACCATCGGGTCGTAGAAGCGCAGCCACCGCTTCCGGCCCTGCGCATGCGGGCAGTGCGCGACCGCACGCTCGGCCAGCTGTCTGGCCAGCTGTGGTGTCAGCAACGGCGTCCAGACCCACGCACACGCACGCTGTGGGCGCGCAGCCAGCAACGACGATGCCGAGCGCTGTGCCATCGCCATTTCCACCGCCTGGGCCGACAACAGGGAGTGCGTGCCTTTGCCCAGGTCGAGGGGGATCAGGGACGGCCAGAGGGCCTTCGGTATCTGTCGAATGGCGACGGAGACCGGCGTTATCCCGACCGATTCCAGTAACGCGTCGAAGGCCTCATCGCTCTCGCATCGATCATCTGCGGGCTGCATCAGCAGGTGGCATTGCCCCGCACTGCTGCGGTCGATGGCAACCAATTGTTCGCACAGTGCTTCAGCCGACATCGGCGCAGGCCTCCTGCCGGCGTACGGCGGCGTTCAAGTGCGGCTCACAGCCCTGGAACCGCCCTTCAGGTACCGTCACCTCCCCCGCCACACTCGCCGGCCCCACCCAATCGCGCTGGCTGGCCTTGAACTCCACCTTCCCCGGCGCGCCCAGCTCGATGTTGTCGCCTTCGATCCGGATATAGGCGCCAGCCGCGGTCGCCAGCAGGTGCTTGCTCGGCGCCGACAGCTGCACGTCCGCTTCGGTGCTGGCGAGGCGCACCTGGGTCTTGGCCGCCACGATCATCTGGTTTTTGTGCGCGCGCGCACTCACCTTGCCCTGCGCCGCATGCAGCGCGATGCCGCGCTCCTGGTTCGGGCTTTCACCGCTCGGCTGCACGCCAGCGGTGTACAGCACCAGCCCGCCGGCCACCGCCATCGTCAGTGAGCCCTGCGTCATCCAGTTCAGCGCCACGCCGCTGGCCAGGGTGGTGTGGGTGCCGCTGACCCAGACCTGATCGGCGGGGGTCAGGCTCAGTACGCCGGCCACGCCACTGCCC
>NZ_LLXV01000045.1 GCF_001431665.1 Stenotrophomonas beteli
TCGACATCGGCGGCGGCACCACTGACATCGCGCATGCCGAAGTCGGCGGCGACGAGGCTCCGCGCATCCACCGCGCCTGGGGTATCGCCCGCGGCGGCACCGATATCGACCTGGCGCTGAGCCTGTCCAGCTACATGCCGCTGTTCGGCCGCGGCATCACTCGCGTGCCCGCCCACCACTACGTGGAAGCGGCCACCGTGCAGGACATGACCCGCCAGCGCGAGTTCCGCCAGCACAGGTACGATCATGTCGACGCCCCGTGGGGCCCGCGCCTGCAGGCCCTGCAGGACACCGGCAACACCGCCCGCCTGTACCGCGATGTCGAGCGCGCCAAGATCGCGCTCAGCGCCGCCGGCGAGCACCGCAGCACGCTGGACTACATCGCCCGCGACCTGCATGCCGACAGCAGCGCCGAGGGCCTGGCCACCGCTGCCCATGGCTACCTGGAGCAGATCCGCGAACTGCTGGCCCAGGTCCGCAGTGACATCGGCGGCGACCCGGATGCGGTGTTCCTGACCGGCGGCATGTCCCGCGCCGGCTACCTTCGCCAGGTCGTGGCGGCGGCCTTCCCGGGCGCCCGAATGGTGCACGGCGAGCCCTCGCTGGGCGTGGTCCAGGGCTTGGCGCTGGCGGCAGCCAGCCAGGATTAACAAAACGTTACGCGACCTAAGTTACTCTTGGTCGGCTAGAACTCCGCTGCACCCTCCACCGGCCACGCCGGTGCGCGTCTACCGTGCAGCCCGGCCCGCCCAGCGGGCCTAGCGGCCATGCCTTCCTGGCTCGTTCATGGTCCGCGTACCACCGGAGCCGCCATCGAGACCCGCTTTGGGCACCCGCCAGGCCCCTGAGGCCTTACAACCAGACGCAGCACCTGCACCCATCGACTGCCGCCGTTGTGACGCGGTCTGTTGCCGGTTGCCGGTACTGCTGCAGAGCGGCGACCAGGTCCCGGGCCAGTTTCTCGCACGCGACGCGCACGGTCGTACCGTGATGGCACGCAACGAGGAAGGCTGGTGCGCGGCGATCGATCCCTATCACCTGCGCTGCACGATCTATTCGCAGCGCCCGGCGATCTGCCGCCAGTTTGCGATGGGCGGCGATGACTGCCGCCGCGAGCGGCAGGATTACCTGCGCCAGGCCGACGCCTGGACGCTTTCCTCCCCTTCCACCTGACAGGAGCAACCATGCCCCGCAAGGCAAAGACCCCCGCGAAGGCCAGCAACAGCATCCGCAGCGAACGCAAGGGCGCGGCCGCCAGCACCGTGGTCAGCAGTGATTCGATCGCTTCGGACCTGGCTGCGTTCCGCAAGGCCGGTGGCAAGATCGAAGTCCTCGGCACCACCTGGGCGCTGAAGAAAGCCAGCTGACCCCAGCTCCGACCGCGGCGGCGCTGCCGCCGCGGCCTGCCGGATCGCGCTCAGCGGTCCAGGCGAACCTGCACGCTACCCGAATGCGACTGGATGCGGATGTCACCATCCCCGCCGCCCAGCCGCGTATCGAGGTGGCTGCCCGGGCCGTAGCGCGGCCGCTCCACCTGGCCGGCATCGCTGTTGATTGAACCGCTGAAGCTGTTCACCGACAGCTGTGCCGACACCGTGCGCGGCAGCCGCAGATTGACCGAGGCACTCACTGATTCGACACTGATGCGGCCCCCCGGCGCCAGTCCGGCCGCGGCCAGGTCAATGCTGCCCGACACCGTTTCCACCGCCAGCCGCTGCACGCGACCGGCGTCGACCTCGACCCGGCCGGACACCGTCTGCGCACCGATATCACCCGACACGCCGCCCCCGGCCTCGATCCGGCCGCTGACCGTGTTCACATCCAGCTTCGGCGTCTGCAGGCGCGCGATGACACCGCCGCTGACCGTATTGAGCTTGCTGTCGCCACTCCGCCCGGACGCGGACAGGCTGCCGCTGACCGTGTCGGCCTGCAGGCGGCGCACGTCGATGCCACTGATGTCCTGGCTGGCGCTGACCGTGCTCAGCAGCAGTTCCACCGAACGTGGCACGTTCAATACCAGCGTAGCGCCACCGCTGTTGCTGCGGCGCGGGTACTCGATTTCCCAGCGCACGCGGTTGGCACTCTTCTCCTGACGCAGCTGCAGGCCGTCACTGAGCGTGCCGGTGAGCTGCACGTCATTGCGATCCCAGCCGCGCACGGTCACCTTGCCGGCCACGTTGCTCAGTTCAATGCGCCCTCCCGTTGCCAGGGTGTGGCGTTCGTCGATGCGGGTGTCGGCCAGCGCCACGGCAGGCACCAGCAGCAGCGCGACGCAGCAGGACATCAGGGTTCGGATCATGGGGGGTCTCCTCAGGTCGTCAAGCCGGACTCGACGGCATAGGCCGCCTGCCGGGTCAGTTCCAGCCGCAGCGCATAGGTGCGCTTGAGCTGGCCAAGCAGGTGCGGGGCGCGCGGATCTTGCGCCAGCGCGGCACGGATCTGCGCCGCACTTTCATCCAGTTCATGCAACGCCGGCTGCCACTCCGGTGCGCGCCCATCGGGCAGCGCCGCAACGGCCTGCTGGTACTGTTCGGTCATCGCCGCCGCCTGCAGCTGCAGGGTGGACGGAGCCGGCGTATCCGGCTGCGCATGGCGCCACGGCGCCACCGTGTACACCGCCAGGCTCGCCGCCAGCGCAACGCCAAGCGGCAGCCACCTGCGGTGCTGCGAATGTCGTGGCAGCGCCACCACGTTGCCGGTGGTCACCGCAGCAGCCTGCGCTTCGCGTGGCGGCAGCCTGGCCGACAGGCGTGCCCAGCCATCGGCCGGCACGTCGCGCTCGCTGGGCAGCGCGCGCAGCCGGGCCAGCAGGTCGGGGGCGGAATCGGGGTCGTGCGTACTCATGTCATGTCTCCCAGCCGTGCGCGCAACAGGCCGCGCGCACGATGCAACTGTGCCTTGGAACTGCCGACAGCCATCTGCAGCTGCTCGGCGATTTCCTGATGTTTCCAGCCTTCGATATCGTGCAGTACCAGTACCGCACGCGCCCGTGGTGGCAGTGTCGACAGTGCGCGCTCCAGGTCACGCTCGGTGCCCGCGCAACGGTCATGCACCGCCAGTTCCTGCAGGCCCCCGTCGACATCCTCCAGACTGTCGTGGTCCTGCCCGGCGGCGCGACCGCGCAGTTCCATCAGCGCGGCGTTCACCCCCAGCCGATGCAGCCAGGTCGACAGGCTGCTCTCGAAACGGAACCCCGGCAGCGCCTTCCACGCCTGCAGGAACGCTTCCTGCAATGCATCCTCGGCACGTGCCTGCTGGCCGCCACACAGCCGCCACAGGACGGCGAACACGCGTGGCGCGTAGCGTCGGTACAGCAGTTCATAGGCGGCCGTATCGCCGGCGGCCGCCGCCCGCACCAGGGCGGGTTCGTCGACGGTGTCGTTGGCGGCAGGCGGCGCGGGCATGGTGGTGTCGAGCATATCGCTTGGATGCGGCGAGCCGGGAAAAGGTTTAGAGCCGATCGTCGCGTGAACCGATGCAACCTTTCCGGTGGTTGCTGCATCCATGGGAAGTCCCTGCTGAAAACCTCCCGTGGAGCCCTGTCATGTCCAGCCCAACCTGCGCCGCCCTGCTGGTCATCGCCGCCTGCGTCGTGCTGCAGGCTCTGGGCCTGTCGCTGCATCTGCGGGCCGACGCCGGCCGCGCCTGCCTGCACCAGCATCGCCAGGCGCTGGTCTGCCTGGCCTGGACACCGATGGTCGAAACACCGGCACGCGGCGGGTAACATCGAGGGCCGTTATCGCTACCTGTTGTCGCGCCCATGATGTTGTCGCTGAAGGATCACCTGCCGGCCTGGACCCACCCTTGGCTGCATGACGTGGGCATCGCCGTGAAGATCCTGCTGACCCTGCTCGCCGCGTGGCTGCTACGGGTGCTGGCACGACGCCTGATCCGTCGTTTCGCCGAGCACTACACGCTGCCGCCCGAGATGGCGATGGGCGCCCGGCGGATCAGCAGTTTCGTAGTCTATTTCAGTGCCCTGCTGTACATCCTCAGCCTGCTCGGCGCGTCGCCTTCGGTGCTGTGGACGGCGTTCACCGGCTTCGCCGCGGTGGGCGCGGTGGCCTTCTTCGCGGCCTGGAGCGTGCTGTCCAACATCTTCTGCACGCTGCTGATCTTCACCACCCGCCCGTTCCGCCTGCACGACTACATCGAGGTGCTGGAGAACGGCGAAAAGCCAGGCCTGAAGGGCCGGGTGATCGACGTCAACCTGATCTACACCACGCTGCAGGAGACCGGTGACGGCCACGAAGGCACGGTGCTGCAGCTGCCGAACAACCTGTTCTTCCAGCGCACGGTGCGCCGCTGGCGCGACCCGGCGCAGGCGCCGGGCGGCATCCAGGGCGACGGCTGAGGGTGGGGTTTTCGGCGGGCTGCGCCCTGCACCCGCTACGAGCTGGAGCAACAGCACCAGCAACAGCCGAAGCAACGGCAAAAGCTGGCTTCCTGCGGGATGGCGGGGTGGGTCCGGTGGCGGGAGACGCCGTAAACTGTCCATGTGCGGGGTGTCAGCCGCATGGATGCGGCTGCCAAGCCTACAAGGACGTACTCGCGGCGTCCCCGCACTCCGACACCGCCCCGCCACCGCACGAAATGCCAGCTGTTGCTGTTGCTGTTGCCTTGGCTTGAAGGCTTCGGCGGGTGCAGGGCGCAGCCCTGCCGAACACCCCTTACCTCAACTGACTGTCCTTGCTGCCACGCCGGTTGTAGCCGGCATGCGCCTGCGCTTCGTCGTCATGCGCCTGCTGGCACGCCACGCAAAGCCGTACCCCGGGCACTGCCTGCCGCCTCGCCAACGGGATCGGCGCGTCGCATTCCTCACAGTGCTCCAGACCCGGGCCCTGGCGCAGCTGCCGCCGTGCACGGGCAATCGCATCGTCAACGGTGGCGTCGATCTGATCCTGGACCGCGCCGTCTCCCGCCCAACCGGTGGCCATGGCCATCCTCCGCAGGGTGTGTCGCCTGATATGGGGACGATACACCCCGGCACAAAGGCAGCCCTTCATGTAGCGCCGAGCCATGCTCGGCCGCCCTTCAGGAAGACAAACAGAATGCCGCCGGGTTCAATCAGGTCGATCGCGACTTAATCCCCTCCGTCCCCTTCTTGCTTACCAGACCAGGTCGTCGGGTACCTGGAACTGGGCGTAGTAGGCGTCGTCCTCGGCGTTGCCGGTGGAGATTTCGGCGCTCGAGCCCGGCTGGCCGTGGTCGACGATGATGGCCTCCGGGGTGCGCTCACGCACCTTCTCGGCGGCGGCACGCGGCAACAGGGCATAGCCCTCACCGTGGGCGACGATGACCAGCACGCCCACCGACAGCGCCTTGCGCAGCTTGGGGTCGATCAGCAGGGTGCGGATCGCCGCGCCGTCGCTGAAGCGGTATTCGTCATCGCCCTTGTGGGGCACGGCGTGGGCGCTGATGATCTGCTTGGCCTGTGCCTTCTGTTCAGCCAGCCTGGCCTGGGCATTGCGCTCGGCGGCCAGCGCACGGTCACGCTCGACCTTCTCGGCGCGGGCACGTTCAGCCTCGCGCTGGACCTCGGCCGAGGTCGATTCGGCCTTGCCCTGCCGGGCCTTGGCCTGCTCGCGCGCAGCGGCGCTGGCCTGCGACTTCCTGGCCAGGCCGGCCTTGAGCAATTGTTCCTGCAGCGCGTTGGGCTTTGCCATGGTCGTTGCGTACCGCGTGTAATCTTGGATGCTCCATTCTACCGACGCCCCGCCGCCCCTGCATGGCAGTCCTGAAGTACCTCACCGGCTATCCCGAACCCCTGGTCGCCCAGGTCAGCGACCTGCTGGCACAGGGCAAGCTCGGCCCCTGGCTGCAGCAGCGGTACCCCGACCCGCACGAGGTGCGCAGCGACCGCCAGCTGTACGACTACACCCAGGAACTGAAGGACCGTTACCTGCGCAAATCGGTGCCGCTGAACAAGGTCTGCTACGACAACACGCTGGAGGTCATCAAGCACGCGCTGGGCACCCACACCGCCATTTCGCGCGTGCACGGCGGGCGCCTCAAGGCCAGCCGCGAAATCCGCATCGCCACCGTGTTCCGCCAGGCACCGGCCGCGTTCCTGCGCATGATCGTGGTGCATGAGCTGGCCCACCTGAAGGAAGCCGACCACAACAAGGCCTTCTACCAGTTGTGCCAGCACATGGAACCGGACTACCTGCAGCTGGAGTTCGATACCCGCCTGTACCTGACCGAACTGGCCCACCGCGGCCAGCGCTGACCCGCCGCAGCAGCTACACTGCGCGCCCCCTGCCCGACCTGCCCGCCATGCAACCGACCCGTCTCGACAAACACCTGTCCGCCCTGCTCGGGATCCCGCGCGGCGAGGCGCGGCGTTACATCGAGGGCGGCTGGGTTTCGGTCAACGGCGAGGTGGTGGAACAACCGCAGCGCGCAGTCGATGACAGCGCGGTAATCGTGGTGGCCGAACAGGCCAGCGACGACAAGGCCGAACGGGTCAGCATGCTGCTGCACAAGCCCGCCGGCCTCGCTGCCGAAGCCCTGTGTGCACTGGTCAGCAGCGACAGCCGCAGCGAACTCGATGCCAGCGGCATCCGCCCGCTGCAACGGCATTTCCACGGCCTGCAGCTGGCCGCCGCGCTTCCAGCCAGTGACAGCGGGCTGGTCGTGGTCAGCCAGGATCCGGCCACGCTGGCCCACCTGCAGCGCAACCTGGGCCGTACCGAGCAGGAGTACCTGATCGAGGTGGCCGAAGGCGGACCCGAGCGCGGACCGTGGCTGCTGGCGCGCTTGCAGCAGGAGTCCGGCGGCGCCAAGGTCAGCTGGCAGAGCGAGCAGCGCCTGCGTTTTGCCGGCAAGGGCCTGACCGCCAAAGGCCTGCGCGTGGCGGTGAGCGCTGCCGGCCTCCACGTCACGGCGGTGCGCCGCCTGCGCATCGGCCGGGTGGCGCTGGGGCCGCTGCCGCCGGGGCAATGGCGCTACCTGGGCAGCGACGAGCGGTTCTGAGGAGTGCGGGTCAGAGCCCTTTCCTGTGGAAAGGGATCCGACCCCATCGGTGACGCCTCCGGGGGCCGGATCCCGTGCCGAAGGCAAGGCTCTGACCCCCTGTCGATCCTGCAGGCATTCCTTCACGCATGGCGTGGCTCTACCATCGGGGCATGAGCCTGCCCAAGCCGCTGTGGCGACGCCTGCTGCGTGTCGCTGCGATCATCCTTGCCGCGCTGGTGCTGCTGGTCCTGTCCGGACTGCTGCTGGCCGACCATCTCACGCCGCAGGCGCGGGGCGCGCCTTCGCAGGTGCTACCGCTGCAGCCGGCGCAGACCCGCATCGACCAGCAGATCGTGCCGCTGCAGGCGGCCCATCCCGGCCAGTCGGGCGTGGCCTTCCTCAGCGATGGCATGGACGCGTTCGCCGCGCGCGCGATGATCACCGCCCAGGCCGGCCGCAGCCTCGACCTGCAGTACTACATCTGGCACGACGACCTGATCGGCCACCTGATGGCCAAGGCGCTGTATGACGCCGCCGGGCGCGGCGTGCGCGTGCGCATCCTGCTCGATGACATGAATGCCAAGGACAAGGACGCGCTGATGATGGCGCTCGATGCCCACCCGAACATCGAGATCCGCCTGTACAACCCGTTCCGCAACCGGACCGGCATCCTGCGCATGGTGGAAATGGTGCAGCGCTTCTTCAGCGTGAACCACCGCATGCACAACAAGAGCTGGATCGCCGATGGCCGCGTCGCGATCGTCGGTGGCCGCAACATCGGCGAGGAGTATTTCAGCGCGCGCACCGATGTGAACTTCCAGGACCTGGACCTGCTGGTCGCCGGCCCCGCCGTGCAGCAGGCCAACCAGATTTTCGACGACTACTGGAACAGCGAAACCGCCATTCCGGTATCCGCGCTTGCCTTCCATACCGACGCACAACTTCGCCTGCTGGTGCGCGAATCGGACCATGAGGCGCAGCGGGACGTGGCCCAGCCCTACCTTGCGCGCGTGGCCGAATCGCGCCAGCGGCAGCGCCCGAGCCCCGAGCCGCTGCACTGGAGCGGTGCAGTGCGCATCGTGTCGGACCCGCCGATGAAGCACCGCAAGGACGATCGCGCGGCCTGGCTGGTGTCGACCCTCATCAGCGAGCTGCAGGCCGCCCGGCACAAGGCCCTGTTGATCTCGCCCTACTTCGTGCCCGGCAACGAGGGCCTGGAGGGCTTTTCGGCGATGGCCGGGCGGGGCGTGCAGGTGGGCGTGGTCACCAATTCGCTGGCCGCCAACGACGTCGCCGCCGTGCACGGGGGCTACATGGGCTACCGCGTGCCGCTGCTGGAAGCCGGCGTCCAGCTGTACGAGCTGAAGGCACAAGGACAGTCCGGCGATGCCGGCGTGTTCGGCAGCAGCGGCGCGAGCCTGCACACCAAGGCATTCCTGATCGATGACCGTCGCGGTTTCGTCGGTTCCTTCAACCTGGACCCGCGCTCGGCTTATCTGAACACTGAAATGGGCGTGCTGTTCGACGACCCGGTGCTGGGCGCACAGCTGCGGGACGAATACCTGCGCCTGGCTGACCCCACGCACAGCTGGTGGCTGGCACTGGACGACCGCCGCCGGTTGCGCTGGCTGGAGCGGGAACCGCCACCGCACTGGGTGGAGGCCGAGCCAGGGGCAACAGCGCGCAAGCGCTGGTTGTCGCGCGTGATCAGCTGGCTGCCGCTGGAATCGCAGCTGTAGGTTTCAGGGGGCCGGGCCGGCGTCTTCCTGCCCGGCTTCATCCAGCGTTTCCACGTTGCGCCCGTGCAAGCGCCGCCAGATCCAGCGCAATGCATGCGGCGGGGCCGATGGCAGCTGCTCCAGCAGGGCCAGCATGCGGCTCTGGCTGGCGTGGCCATGGCGGCACAGGAGGCTGGCCGCTGCGGCGGCACTGGCCAGGCGCAGGCTGTCGGCCAGTGGCCCATCGGCCTCCGGCGCCAGCGCCTGGTGCACCGGTTCGGGCAGCTCCCAGGCAGCGGCCACGCGTTGTGCCAGCGGCAATGACCATTGCTGCAGCAACTGCAGGGCCAATGCCGGCTCCACGCTTTCACCGCGCGCCTGCGCCTCCTGCAGCACCTGGCGCATCACCAGTGCCGAACCCAACCCCTGCACCAGGCCCAGCCACTGCGCAGCGAATGCATCACCGAAGGTGACCGTGCGTGCGTGGTCGGCGGCGGCGCGCGAGGCCAGCAGGGCATGCTCCCAGATGATCGCGCTGAACTGCGGGAACACCTCGCACTGCACCTGCATCACCGGCTGTACCAGCACGGCGCTGATGATCTGGCGCACGCCTTCGGTGCCGACCAGGGTCACCGCCCGCTGCAGGCTCTCCACCGGCCGTTCATGCACCTTGTAGGCCGGGCTGTTGGCAATGCGCAGCAGGTTGCCGGTCAACACCGGATCCTGGCCGATGATCGCCGCCATCACCCGGGCAGACGCAGCATCGTCGTTGACGGTCTGGATCAGCTGCGGCAGCAGCTGGGGCCGGCGTGGCAGCTGCCGGGCCGCCCAGTCGCGGGCCTGCAGCGCGCGCGCCACGGCATCGGCCAGCCCGGTGTCCTGCGCCGGCTCCGGCTCGCCGGCCAGCCGCGGGTACAGCGCCAGCGCGTGCAGGCCGCGCTGCAGGTGCCCGGCGATCTCGCCCGCAGGCAATGCCTCACCCTGCAGGCTGGCCGCTGCGGCGGCCACCGCCTGCCGCGAAACGGCCGCCAGGCGCGACGGCGCGGCCCCGGTCGCTCGCGCCAGCCAGCCGCGCAGGCGTCGCCACCACGCCACTGTCATCGCTGCCTGCCCTGTTGTTGTGGTGCCCTTGCCGTCACTGACCGCCTGCCTCTTCACGCCGATCCGGCCACCCGCCGTCGTCGCAGCATCGGCCGCACTTTCAGCTTCTTTAACCGGACCGCCGCTGTTGTCGACGGCAGGCGCCGGGGGAATGGACTAGAATGGCGCCGCGCGACCCGTCCCCCTGCACCGACGACGTCGCTTTTTTTGTTTTGGGACCCTACCGTTCATTGGCCGTTCGCTGCAGTTCGCCGCTGTTCGTGCCATCGGAGACGCCATGTTATTCGAAACCCTCGCCACCACCGGCCACGAACAAGTGGTGTTCTGCCACAACCACGATGCCGGCCTGAAGGCGATCATCGCCATCCACAACACCACCCTGGGCCCAGCCCTGGGCGGCGTGCGCATGCGCCCCTACGCCAGCACCGACGAGGCGCTGGCCGACGTGCTGCGGCTGAGCCGGACGATGACCTACAAGAATGCGCTGGCCGGCCTCAACGTCGGTGGCGGCAAGGCGGTGATCATCGGCGACCCCAAGACCGACAAGACCGAAGTGCTGTTCCGCGCATTCGGCCGCTATGTCGATTCGCTGGGCGGGCGCTACATCACCGCCGAGGACGTCGGCACCGACGTCAACGACATGGAGAACATCTACCTGGAGAGCCAGTTCGTGACCGGCGTGCACCAGGTCCACGGCGGCTCGGGTGATCCGGCACCGTTCACCGCCTACGGTGCGCTGCAGGCGCTGATGGCCTCGATGCGCTTCAAGTTCGGCCACGAGGAAGTGGGCAAGACCAGCATCGCCGTGCAGGGCCTGGGTCACATCGGCATGGAACTGGTGAAGCTGCTGCGCGACCGGGGTGCCAAGCTGTACGTGACCGACCTGGACAGCGCCCTGGTTGATCGCGCGGTCAGCGATTTCGGCGCCGAAGCGGTCAAGCCGGATGAGATCCACGAGGTGAACGCCGACGTGTTCGCACCGTGTGCGCTGGAAGGCGCGATCAATGCCGATACCGTGCCGCGGATCAAGGCGAAGATCATCTGCGGCACCGCCAACAACCAGTTGTCGAGCCTGGACATCGGCGACCAGCTGCACGCGCGCGGCATCCTGTATGCGCCGGACTATGCGGTCAACGCCGGTGGCGTGATGAACGTGTCGCTGGAGATCGACGGCTACAACCGCGAACGCGCGATGCGCCTGATCCGCAGCATCTATCACAACCTCACCCGCATCTTCGAACTGTCGCAGCGCGAGAACATTGCACCGCAGCGCGCCGCCGACCGCATCGCCGAAAGCCGCATCCTGTCGATCGGCAAGCTGAAGATGCCGTTGGGCCGCAGCACCCCGCGCCTGGGCAACCTGCGCGGCGGCTGAGGCTGAAGGCGTCGCGCCGGGCATCACCCGGCGCGACAGGCGCATCAGAACCCGGTGCTGTAGCGCAACGCAGCCTGGTGCGCCCCCTGCCCGCCGACGCGCTGGTCGAAGCCCAGGCTCAGGCGGCCATTGCGCCCCCACCACGACTCCAGCGCCACGCCGAGCAGTGCGCTGCCGCGCGGCGCATTGCCGCCGGCCAGCGGCGCCCAGGCATCCACCCCGACAAAGCTGGCCTGCCAATCGGCGTCAGCGCCGTCCAGCCGTTGCTGCCACTCGGCATGTCCACGCAGCGTCCAGCGGCCCCAGCCACGCTCGCCGCGGATGCCGGCCTGCATCTGGCTGCGCTGCACCCGGTTGGCATCACCGCGCAGACCGAAGCCGAAGCCCCCCAGCTCGTTGAACGCATCGGTATCGACACGCGTGGTGCTGGCACCGAGATACGGCGTCATTGAAGCGCCGGCACGGCCCAGGCGATATCCACCTTCCACGCTGGCACTGCTGAAGCGACCGCCATAACGTGCAGAGACCCCATAGGCGCCAGCGCCCAGCAGCAACTGGCGATCCAGCGCGCGGGTGAACTGGCCGCTGCCGACCTGGGCCAGCGCATAGCCGCGCCCCAGGTTCCAACCGGCATACAGCTGCGCCTGCGCCTGGCGATCACGCCCGCGATCACCCCCGAAGCGGCTGCCGCCGTTGCTGCGGGTCTCGCCGAAGGCCACGCCCATCAGACCGTTGCTGCCCAGTGGCAGCTCCTGTCCGGCCACCCAGCCACGGCTGTCGGCGCTGTTGCCGGCAAAACTGCCCTGCCCGGCTTCGCCCAGCGCACTCTGCCAGGTACCGCGCAGCTGCGGCGTGGCCTGCACACGATCGAAGCGCTCGGCGATCGCCCGCCGCGACATGTCGATGCTGTCGAACGTGGCGGCCTCGGCGCGCGCATGCGCCTGCCCGGACAGGCTCTGCAGGCTGGCAGCCAGGCCTTCACGGCCACCACCAGTCCATTGCACCGCACCGGCGGCCGCACCGAACGGCGTCGCCTGCAGTCCGTTGTTGCCATCGAGCGTACTGAACGCACTGTCCAGCCGCTGCGCGGCGGCCTGCGCCGAGGCGCCCAGCCCGGAGGCGGCGGCGGTGACACTGACCCGGGTCAGGTTCAACCACGCGTTGGAGCTGTCATAGCCATAGCTGGTCTGCAGCAACGACAGGCCCTGCAGCCCACTGGAGGTGGCTGCGGTGCTGAACGTACCTGACAGCCCGCCCGCCGCATGGATCAGGTCCTGCCGGCTGCCGTCCTGCGGCACATAGCCGGACACGAAACCATGCACACGCACGCCGCCATCGATCGCCGCCGTGCCGGTGACCTGCAGCGCGGCGGCGCCGAGCGCGATCATCAGCTGCGCGCCAGCCTGCTGGGTGTAGTTGCCCTCGATGGTGCCGGTGGTGTTGCCGGTGGTCAGGAACACGCTGCTGCCATTGACCACGTTCCCGACCACGCGTGGCGCGCCACCGTTGAACTGCAGGCCGGTGGAATCCGGGTCAGGCTGGCCGAGGATGGTCACGTTGGAGCGGATCACGCCGCCATCGCGCAGCGACAGGATGCCGCGTTCGATGCGGGTGGCGCCGGTGTAGCCATTGTTGCCGCTCAGCACCAGCGTTCCGCCGCCGCGCTTGACCAGGCCACCATTGCCGACGATGTCGTTGCTCCACACCGAGCCGGTCGAGGCGGTATCCACGTTGGCCACCACGTCGCCCCAGTCGAAGCGGCCGGGGCCGTTGACCGCACGGCCGATGTCCAGCAGGCCATAGCCGAACACCGGGTCGACACCGGCCGCGCCGATGTCCCTGGCCGTGCCCAGCAGGGTTTGCCGCACCAGGTTGTTGTCGAAGTACGGGAAGCGCTGCCAGACCAGGGCGGCCGCGCCGGACACCAGTGGTGCCGCGAACGAGGTGCCGTAGTTCCAGTAGTAGGATCCCCCCGAGGCATCGGGATAGACCGCACTGCCCGGTGCCGCCAGGCAATAGCGTGCCGCCTGCCCGCAGGCATTGGCGTAGCTGGCCAGGGAGCCGGGCGAATACGGGTCCACCGCGGTCGCCACCAGCCAGCCCCGCTCCAGGTCGGCGGCCGGCAGCGAACCGGCCACGCCCTGCTGGCTGGGCAGTGCGGCCAGGCTGCTCGGTTCGCTGCGGCCGTCATTGCCGGCGGCGAATACCACCAGCCCACCGTGGTTGATCACGAACGGGCGGTACTCGGCGGCCACCTGCGCGGTGGTCGGCAGGTCGGTCCAGTACAGGCCGCCCCACGAGTTGTTCATCACCTTCACGTTGTAGCTGATCAGGTCCTGGTGAACCTGGGCCACGCCCAGCGGGCCGCTGAACGCGTTGCCCTTGCCGCTGCCGTCATCGGCCGGCGGCTTGTCGGAGATGATCCGTGCCGAGACGATCTGCGCCCCCGGCGCGATGCCGCCCGGCCACGAACCCACGGCGGTACCCGCGGCCAGGCTGGCCACGGCGGTGCCGTGGCCGACCACGTCATCGACGCCGAGATTGTTGCGGGCCGGGTCGATGTAGTTGAGGTTGCCGATCACCCGGCCGTTCAGCGCCGCGGCGTTGCGCTGCACGCCCGAGTCGACGATGCCGATGCGCACGCCCTGGCCGGTCAGGCCGGCCGCCTGTGCCGGCCGCGCATTGGTCACTGCCAGATGCGCGTCGAAGGCGGGCTCCTGCGGCCTGGCCGGCGCCGGGGGTGTCGGCGTTGGCGTGGTCGGCGGCACCGGCGTGGTCGGCGGTGGGTCGACGCGTACGTTGCTGCCCCCGCCGCCACCGCCTCCACAGGCCGTGAGCGCCATCGCCAGCGCGGTTGCCAGGACAGTCTTGACCGTTGTCGTGCGTTCCATCGAATCCTTCCCGTGAACATTGGCCTGCCTTCATCCCGGCAGGCGACCGGCGCCGTCCAGCGGCAGCCCTCCCCGACCCTCTATACTTGGGCCGACCCCCACGCAGTCTGCCGGGAAACCAGGGCGCTTCCAACGTCCGCGGTCTCCTTTCCGAACTTTGCTTACGCATCAACGAGATTGCCATGTCCAACATCGTCATCGCCGCCGCCAAGCGCACTGCCATCGGCTCCTTCCTCGGCCAGTTCACCGGCGTGCCGACCCCCACCCTTGGCGCGGCCGCCATCGCTGCAGCCCTGGAACAGTCGGGTGTTCCTGCCGGCGACGTTTCCGAAGTCCTCATGGGCTGCGTGCTGCCGGCCAACCTCGGCCAGGCGCCCGCCCGCCAGGCCGCGATTGCCGCCGGCATTCCGCTGTCGGCCGGTGCCACCACGCTCAACAAGGTGTGCGGCTCGGGCATGAAGACCATCATGCTCGGCCATGACCTGATCAAGGCCGGTTCGGCCAGCATCGTGGTCGCCGGCGGCATGGAATCGATGTCCAACGCCCCGCACCTGCTGCCGAACTCGCGCACCGGCAACCGCTTCGGCAACTTCCAGGCGGTCGACCACATGGCCCACGACGGCCTGGTCAATGCCTACGACGGCAAGGCCATGGGCGAATTCGCCGAATGCGCGGTGGACAAGTACCAGTTCACCCGCGAGGAACAGGACGCCTACGCCATCGAGTCGGTCAAGCGCGCACAGGCCGCGCAGGCCAATGGTGCCTTCGCTGACGAGATCGTCGCGGTGAAGGTGGCCACCCGCAAGGGCGAGGTCGAGGTCGCCACCGACGAACAGCCGGGCCGTTCGGACATCGCCAAGATCCCGACCCTACGTCCGGCGTTCAAGAAAGATGGCAGCGTAACGGCCGCCAGCTCCTCCAGCATTTCCGACGGTGCTGCCGCCGTGGTGCTGCTGACCGAGGAAGACGCCGCTGCACGTGGCATCACTCCGCTGGCGCGCATCGTCGGCCATGCCACCCACTCGCAGGAACCGGAGTGGTTCACTACCGCCCCGATCGGCGCGATCCACGCGCTGCTGGCCAAGACCGGCTGGTCGCTGGAGCAGATCGATCTGTTCGAAATCAACGAAGCGTTCGCCGTGGTCGCCATGGCGCCGATGCGCGAGCTGGGCATCCCGCACGACAAGCTCAACGTGAATGGCGGTGCCTGCGCACTGGGCCATCCGATCGGTGCGTCCGGTGCCCGTCTGGTGGTGACCCTGGTCAACGCCCTGCGCACGCGCGGTGGCAAGCGCGGCATTGCCACCCTTTGCATCGGTGGCGGCGAAGCGACCGCAATTGCCATCGAGTTGATTTAAAAAGATTTAACGATGATTTCGCAAAAATGAATGCGGGATCGCTTGACACCCAATCTTGGCTTGTCATCATGTTGTCGGCGCGCAGTTGCGCGTTGCCTAATCTAACGACGAGGATTCACACAATGAGCATCAACAAGCTGCTGGTCGCGATGTCCCTGGCTCTGGCCCTGGCCGCCTGCTCGAAGCAGGAAGCTGCCCAGGACGCCGCTGCTTCGGCCAACGAAGCCGCCACCGAAGCCCAGGCTGCTGCCGACCAGGCCGCCGCTGCCGGCGCCCAGACCGCCGACGCTGCCCAGCAGGCCGCTGACACCGCCGCCACCGCTGCTGACGCTTCGGTCGACGCCGCTGCCCAGGCTGGCGCTGCTGCCACCGACGCTGCTGCCGGCGCTGCTGCCGACGCTGCCAAGGCTGCCGAAGGCACCGCCGAGAAGGCCAAGGACGCTGCTGAAGAAGCCAAGAAGTAATCACTTCTTTCTTCACGCTGTTCTGGAAAAGCCGCTGGTTCGCCAGCGGCTTTTTCTTTGCGCCGGTGCCTGCGCGGGAACGCCGGCGTCGCGACCCGGTCTTCACAACGGCATGAATAGGCTGGCGTCCCCATCCATTGCAGCAGCGGAGACCGTCATGAAGATTCGTCCGATCACCACCACCCTGCTGGCCGCCTCCCTGCTGCTGGCCCTGGCCGCCTGCAAGGGCCCGGAGGCCGAACAGGCCAAGCAGGACGCACAGCAGGCCGCCGACAGCGCCGGTGCAGCCGCCCGCGATGCCGTGGACAAGGCGGCGGCCGCCACCCGCGACGCCGCCGACAAGACTGCGGCTGCTTCCGAGCAGGCCGCCGCCGATACCCAGCAGGCGCTGGACAAGGCCGCCGACGCCACCGCCAATGCCGCCGACCAGGCCAAGGTCGCTGCCACCGACGCAGCCGCGCATGCCAGCGACGCCACTGCCGACGCCGCGCAGAAGGTCGCCGACAAGGCGCGCGATGTCGCCAATGACGCCAAGGCCAACGCCGCCAAGGAAGAAGCCAAGCACTAAGCCCTACCGGCAGCCGAGCTCAGGCCCGGCGCCACAGCAAAAGCCGCGGCATTGCCGCGGCTTTTCTGCTTTTCGCTCTCTGCTCTTTCTGTTGATTCCATAGTGGACGGCACGGAAACCGTCCAAGGCCGCGCGGGTAGGTGGCGCAGGGGCGTAAGCGCCATGGATGGCGCGCCCGAGCCTACGCGGACGTGTTCACGGCGGCCCCTGCGCAACCTACCCGCGCGCGCGCCCATACGCATCAGCACCCACCACGAGGGGCTCCGCCGTTGGCCGTCCTCTACGGCAGCGCGCGCGCCAGCATCACCGGCACATCCAACCCCGCCGGCAGCGTCCCGAACGCCAGCCCATGCTCACCGTGCAGCCGGCTGCGCACGAACGCCTCGGCCATCGGGCTGCGCGCGCGCAGCAGCAACGCCGCCTGCAACAGCAGCACGGTGCGCTCGCAGAAGATCCGCGCCTGCGATTCTTCGGGCAGCGGCGCCGCTGACCAGCGCTGCAAGGCCGCTGCATAACGCGCATCCCGGTCGGCCACGGCCGCCAGCTCGCTGCGCAATGCCGCCAGCGCCTCCGGCTCGCGCGACAGCGTGCGCAGCACATCCAGGCACTGGATGTTGCCGCTGCCCTCCCAGATCGAATTCAACGGTGCCTGCCGGTACAGCCGCGGCAGCATCGACTCTTCCACATAACCGGCGCCACCCAGGCATTCCTGCGCTTCATTGACGAATGCCGCCGCACGCTTGCACACCCAGTACTTGCCCAGCGCGGTACCCAACCGCGCCAGCGCTGCTTCATTGGCATCCACGACGGCGCGATCGACCGCACCGGCGATACGCATTGCCAGCACCGTGGCTGCTTCGGACTCCAGCGCCAGATCGGCCAGCACGTTGGCCATCAACGCATGTTCCACCAGCAGCTTGCCGAAGGTGCGGCGATGCCGCCCATGGTGCAGCGCCTGCGCCAGCGCCATGCGCATCTCTGCCGCTGCGCCGAGCATGCAGTCCAGGCGGGTCATCATCACCATGCCGATGATGGTGGCCACGCCACGCCCCTCCTCGCCCACGCGCCATGCCTGCGCGCCGCAGAACTCGACCTCGCTGGAAGCGTTGGCCCAGTCGCCCAGCTTGTCCTTCAGCCGCATCAGCCGGAACGCGTTGCGGTCGCCATCGGCAAGCCGGCGTGGCATCAGCAGGCAGGTCATTCCCGCCGGCGCCTGCGCCAGCACCAGGAAGCCATCGCACATCGGTGCGGAGAAGAACCACTTGTGCCCCACCAGGCGATAGCGTTCGCCGTCGATCGGCTCGGCCCGCGTGCTGTTGGCGCGAACGTCCGAGCCGCCCTGCTTCTCGGTCATGCCCATGCCCAGGGTGATGCCGGCCTTGTCCGCCACCGGCACGTCGCGCGGGTCATACACCGGCGCGGCGGCCTTGCGCGCCCACTCGACCAGATGCGGCTGCGACTGCAGCACCGCCACCGCCGCGTGGGTCATGGTCAACGGGCAGCTGGTGCCGGCCTCGGCCTGGTGATGCAGGTAACTCAAGGCCGCACGCGCAACATGCGCGCCAGGCTGCGGCTCATGCCAGGACAGCCCCGCCACGCCATGCGTCTTCGCGGCGCCCATCAACTGGTGATAGGCCGGGTGGAACTCCACGGTGTCGATGCGATGACCCTGCGCGTCATGCGTGCGCAGACGCGGGCGGTCGCGGTTGGCGTCGAAGCCCAGCGCGTACAGCTCATCGCCTGCCAGCGCACCGTACACGCCCAGCCGCGCCGAGAAGTGCGTGGCTCCCTCGCGCTGCACCGCGTCCATCAGCGCCACATCGTCGGTCCATAGCTGGTGGCCGGCGAACGGCGGAGGCTGGTTCAGCACTACATGGGTTTCAAACGGAGCAACGCTGCTGAAACTGGGTCCACTCATCCGGTCCGTCCTGGTGGCAACAGAGGCGCGTTGCGATTGTGCCGCATCGCCCGCCAAGCCCGCGTTCAGGCCGGTTCTCACCCTGTGCACGAGGGCCCGGCCACAGTGGTGGCATGACAGGCAACGACGATCTGGTGGTGCTGCGCCCTGAGGGGCTCTACTGCGCCGCCGGCGATTTCCATATCGATCCCTGGCGGCCGGTACCGCGCGCGGTCATCACCCACGGCCACGGCGATCACGCCCGCCCCGGCATGGGCGAATACCACTGCAGCAGCGGCAGCCTGCCGATCCTGCGCTGGCGCCTGGGCGAGGTGGCGGTGCAGGCGCACGCCGAGGGCGTGCCGTTCCGCCTGGGCCGGGTACAGGTGTCGCTGCATCCTGCCGGCCACGTGCTGGGGTCCTCGCAGGTGCGCATCGACGACGGGCGGCAGGTCTGGGTAGCCTCCGGCGACTACAAGCGCCAGCCGGACCCGACCTGTACGCCGTTCGAAGTGGTGCCCTGCGATACGTTCATCACCGAAGCCACCTTCGCCCTGCCGATCTACCGCTGGCCGGACACCCCGGCAGTCGCTGCGGAGATCGTGGCGTGGCGCCGCGAATGCGAACAACGCGGCGAGGCGGCGATCCTGCTCTGCTACGCACTGGGCAAGGCACAACGGGTGCTGGCCGAGCTGCTGCCGCTGGACGATCGCCCGGCCTGGCTGCATGGCGCCATCGCCAATGGCGTGGCGGTGTACCGGCAGGCCGGCGTACCGATGCTGGAGACGCTCACCGTGGCCGAACAGGGCCGCCAACCCGATGCCGCCGGCCAGTTGATCCTCGCGCCGCCTTCGGCTGCGGGCACGCCCTGGATGCGCCGCTTCGGCCGCCACCAGCTGGGCTTCGCCTCGGGCTGGATGCAGCTGCGTGGCAATCGCCGCCGCCGCAATGTCGATCGCGGTTTCGTCATTTCCGACCACGCCGATTGGCCGGCACTGCTGCAGACCATCGAACAGACGGGTGCGCAGCGGGTGATCGCTACCCATGGCAATACCGATGCGTTGATTCCGTTCCTGCGCGAGCGCGGCGTGGCTGCCGAAGCCTTCCGTACCGATTTCGGGAGCGAGGAATGAAGGCCTTCGCCGCGCTTTACCAGCGCCTGGATCGCAGCACCGCGACGCTGGACAAGCGTGCAGCGCTGGTCGATTACTTCGGCCAGGCAGGTGCACACGACGCGGCATGGGCGCTGTACCTGCTCAGCGGTGGCAAGGTGGGCGGCGCACGCCGCAAGATCGCCGCCAGCGGCGAACTGCGCGCCTGGATCGCCGAGGAATCCGGACTACCACCGTGGCTGGTGGACGACAGCTACGCGCAGGTCGGTGACCTCGCCGAAACGCTGACCCTGCTGCTGGATGACCCACCGCAGCCTTCGCCAGACCGGCCCCTGGCCGAATGGATCGAGCAGCACCTGCTGGCGGTGGCCAACCAGCCCGAAGTGGTGCGCCGTGCGGCGGTCGTCGCCGGCTGGCAGCAGCTGTGCAGTGGTGAACGCCTGGTGTTCAACAAGCTGCTCACCGGCGCCCTGCGCGTAGGCGTTTCGCAGCGACTGGTGCAGCAGGCGCTGGCCGAATGGTCCGGCCTGGACATCGCACGCATTGCCCAGCGCATGCTCGGCGAGTGGGTACCCTCGCCCGGGCTGCTGGGCCAGCTGCTGTCGCCCGATGAGCTGCCGCTGGACCGCCAGCAACCCTACCCGTTCTTCCTCGCATCGCCACTGGAAGGTGACCCTGCCGAACGGCTCGGCCCGATCGATGACTGGCTGCTGGAATGGAAATGGGATGGCATCCGCCTGCAGCTGCTGCGCCGGCGCGGCGAGGTTGCCTTGTGGTCACGTGGCGAAGAGCGGCTGGATGGCCGCTTCCCCGAAATCGAACAGGCAGCGATGGCGCTTCCCGATGGCTGCGTGCTGGACGGCGAGCTGCTGGCCTGGGACGAAGCCACGGACCTGCCGCGTGCCTTCACCGCGCTGCAGACGCGCATCCAGCGCCGCAAACCCGGTGCGGCCACCCTGCGCAACACGCCGGTGCGCGTGCTCGCCTATGACCTGCTTGAACTCGATGGCGAGGACCTGCGCGGGCTGCCATTGCAGGAACGGCGTACGCGGCTCACCGAGGTCGTCGGTGCGCTGGGCGATGCGCGGATCCAGCTGTCGCCCGATGTTGCCGCCGTCGACTGGCCGCAGGCCGCAGCGATGCGCGAGGTGGCGCGCGAGCGCGGCGTGGAAGGGGTGATGCTGAAGCGGCGCACGTCCCCTTACCAGGCCGGGCGAAGACGCAGCGACTGGTGGAAATGGAAGGTCGATCCACTCACGATCGACGCGGTGCTGCTGTACGCACAGGCCGGGCACGGGCGACGCAGCACGCTGTACACCGACTACACCTTCGGCGTCTGGGACGGCGACACGCTGGTGCCGGTGGCCAAGGCGTATTCGGGCCTGGACGACAAGGAAATCCTCGCGCTCGACCGCTGGATCCGCGCCAACACCCGCGAGCGCTTCGGGCCGGTGCGCAGCGTGCGCGCCGAACAGGTGTTCGAGCTGGGCTTTGAAGCGGTCAACCGCAGCAGCCGGCACAAGTCCGGCATCGCCGTGCGCTTTCCGCGCATCCTGCGCTGGCGCCATGACAAGCCGGCCAGCGAGGCCGACCAGCTGGCCAGCCTGCAGGCGCTGGCGCGATGACCCGCAGCCAGGCACTGCGCCGGCTGGAAGACTGGTTCGCGGCGCGCGGCTGGCGCTCGCTGCCGTTCCAGCGCGCGATGTGGCGCCACTACCTGGCCGGCCAATCCGGGTTGCTGCACACGCCTACGGGCAGCGGCAAGACCCTGGCGATGTTCGGGGGACCGCTGCTGCAGGCGATGATCGATCCGCCGCCGGCACCGCGCCGCGCCAGCGCGGTACGCCCGCTGCAGGTGCTGTGGGTGACGCCGTTGCGTGCGTTGGCCAGCGACACCGCGCGTGCGCTGCAGACGGTGATCGATGGGCTGGGGCTGGGCTGGCGTGTCGGCCTGCGCAGTGGTGATGCCAGCAACCGCGAACGACGGCAGGCGCGCGAGGGCCGCGTCGACGTGCTGGTAACCACGCCCGAATCGCTGGCGCTGCTGCTGAGCTATCCCGATACGCTGCCACGGATGCGCCAGCTGCGCTGCGTGGTGGTGGACGAATGGCACGAACTGCTGGGCAACAAGCGCGGCGTGCTGCTGCAGCTGAACCTGGCCGTGCTGCGCGATGCTGCGCCCTCGCTTCAGTTGTGGGGATTGTCGGCGACGCTGGGCAACCTGGCCCAGGCCCGCGCCGTGCTGCTGCCTGATCGGCCGGATGCCCCCATCGTGCAGGGCGTCCGCTCGCGCCCGATCAGCGTTCGCAGCCTGCTGCCCGAGCCCGGCGAGCGCTTTCCGTGGGCCGGCCACCTCGGCCTGGCGCAGCTGTCGCGTGTGCTGGACGCGCTGATGGCCGCACGCAGCAGCCTGCTGTTCACCAACACCCGCGCGCAGGCTGAGCTGTGGCACCAAGCGCTGGCAGCGGTATGGCCGGAAGACGCCGATACGCTGGCACTGCACCACGGCTCGCTGGATCCGGCGCTGCGCCAGCAGGTGGAAGACGGCCTGCGCGCAGGCGCGTTGCGCTGCGTGGTCGCAACTTCCAGCCTCGACCTCGGCGTGGATTTCCCCGAGGTTGAACAGGTACTGCAACTGGGCAGCCCCAAGGGGGTGGCGCGCCTGCGCCAGCGCGCCGGGCGTGCCCGCCATCGCCCCGGTGCCAGCGGTTCCATCCTGTGCGTGCCCAGCCATGCACTGGAACTGGCCGAGTACGCCGCAGTACGCCGTGCGTTGGCCGACGGCGTGGTCGAAGCGCGCAGGCCGCCGACGCTGTCGCTGGATGTGCTGGCCCAGCACGCGGTCAGCCGCGCCCTGGCGGGCGGCTTCGACAGCACGGCGCTGCTGGCACAGGTCCGGCGTACCCATGCCTTCGCATCGCTCGGCGAAGACCAATGGCAGGCCGTGCTCACGTTCATCGTGCAGGGCGGCCAGGCGTTGGCCCAGTACCCCGATTTCCACAAGGTCGTGCGTGATGCCGATGGGTGGTACCGCATGCACGACCGTCGCCAGGCGCTGCGTCACCGGCTCTCGATCGGCACCATCAGCAGCGATGGCAGCGTGCGCGTGCAGTTCCTGCGCGGCGGCAGCCTGGGCGCCGTGGAGGAACAGTTCGCCAGCCGCCTGCGCCGCGGTGATCGCTTCCAGTTCGCAGGGCGGCTGCTGGAGCTGGTGCAGCTGCGTGACATGACCGCCTTCGTGCGGCTGGCACGCGGGCGCGGTGACGGCGTCGTGCCGCGCTGGCAGGGTGGGCAGCTGCCGCTGTCGATGGCCCTGGGCCGCGAACTGGAAGCGGTGTTGTCCGGTGCCGATGACAGCGCCGAATCACGCTGGTTGGCCCCCTTGCTGGCGCTGCAGGCGCGGCTGTCGGCACGGCCGGACGCCGCTCATCTGCTGGTGGAGGACGTGCGCCGTCGCGAGGGGCAGTTCCTGTTCGTCTATCCCTTTGCCGGCCGCCACGTGCACGAGGCATTGGCGGCCCTGCTGGCGCTGCGTTGTACCCGCCGGCAGCGCAACAGCATCGGCTATGCGGTGAACGATCATGGCCTGGTACTGGCACCGGCGCAGGCCCTGGATCTGGACCCACCGCACTGGCGTGCACTGCTGAGCACCGATCAGCTGCTGGACGATCTGCGTGCAGCAGTGAACCTGGGCGAGCTGGCACGCCGCCAGTTCCGCGGTATCGCGCGCGTGTCCGGCCTGCTGGTACCCAGCCTGCCCGGCGGCATGCCGCGCTCGCTTCGCCAGCTGCAGGCCTCGGCAGGATTGCTGTACGACGTACTGCGCGAACACGATCCGGATCATCTGCTGCTGGCGCTGGCCGAGCGCGAGGTGCTGCACGACAGCCTGGACCTGCCGGGCCTGCAGCAGGTGCTGGCCCGGGTCGGCACGCAGGCGCTGTCGGTGCAGCAGCCGCCCTCACTCACACCCCTGGGTTTTCCGCTCTGGGCCGAGCGCCTGCGCGGGCAGTTCAGCAACGAAGACTGGCGCACGCGCGTGCAACGCGCCGCGCAGCAGCTGGAGCGCCGCCATGGCCGATGAACGGCGGCTGCTCCTTGCCGGCGAGCCCATGCGGTTGCTCGGCAGCCGCGCACTGTACTGGCCGGCGCGCCAGGCCCTGCTGATCGCCGACCTGCACCTGGGCAAGGCCGATGTATTCCGTCGTGCCGGCATCGCACTGCCCAGCGGCGGCACCGTTGACGACCTGAACCGCCTGCAGGCGCTGCTCGATACCCATGCCTGCCGCGAACTGTGGATCCTCGGCGACATCCTGCATGGACCGCCGCATCGCGCGGCATGGCACCGGCAGTGGCTGGGCTGGCGCGAACGCAATGCGGGGCTGGAGGTGCACGTCGTGCGTGGCAATCACGATCGGGACCTGGCGCATGCACAGTTGCAGGTCCGGATCCACGATGATGTCCCGCTCGCGCCCTTCCTGCTGCGCCATGAGCCCGCAGCCGATCCGGCGAGGCATGTGATCGCAGGGCATCTGCATCCACAGATCGCGCTGCCCGCGTTGCGGCGGCGCTTTCCGGCGTTCTGGCTGCGCGACGGGATGACGATCCTGCCCGCCTTTTCCGCCTTCACCGCCGGAATCGTGCCGGTCCCCGCCGCCGGCGAGCGGATGATCGCCTGCGTGGAGGGCGGGCTGGTGGCACTGCCGGCGCGCTGAATCAGGCCGGGCGGACGCCCAGCTGCGGCATCAACTGGAAATCTGCGGTGCCTTCCTCGCGCCGCCGTGGCAGTGCCCGGATCGCGGCGAGCATGTCCTGCGCACAGCTGCGGATGCGTGCGTGGTGCTCTGGCGATGCATGGCTGATCAGGCTGCCGACATGGAACTCGAACACGTCTTCCAGTACGTCGGGCTGGTCTTCGTGCAGCATCTGCAGCAGACCGCGCAGCTTGCAGATTTCCGAATCCAGCTCCTCGACCGCGAACAACATGGCGTCTTTCTCCTCAACATCACGCGGCACATCCGGGCCGCAACAGGCCGCAACGGCGACGACGCCCGGGCCACGCGCGATGTTGATCACGGAAAGGAAAACGGGCGACGCGGCTGTTGCGTGCTCACTTCTTTTCGCATAACCGCAGTGATGCAACCGTTAACTCACGTGACGGAATGCTTCACGCACGCGCTGTTGCGGCGATGACAGCAGGAGCCTCCACGCGGCGCGCCATCGCAGCGATGAAGGCCGGATCCAGCGCCAGCGAACCGAACCAGCCATGCTGGGTGCCGCTGAGCACGCGCAGCATGTGGCCACGACCGCCCGGCAGCTTTCCCATCGGCCCCAGCAGCACATCGCGAGCCTTCGCCCAGGCATCGCGCTCGGACTGGAACAGCGGCGTGAGCCAACGGCTCCAGCGCTGGTACACCGCCACGTGCGCGCGTCGCTGCGCCTGGTAGGCCTGCAATGCTTCAAGGCCAGCACCGTGCCTGCGCAGCGCATCGCGCAGCGCCACCGCATCCAGCAGCGCCATGTTCACGCCCTGCCCCAGCTGCGGGCTCATCGCATGGGCTGCATCACCGGCCAGCACCATGCGCCCCTGGTGCCAACGCGTCATCGCTGCATCGCGGTAGACCGCGCGCGCCAGCTGGCCGGCCTCGCGCAGATGCGCGAAGCGGGCGCTGGCCTGCGGCCACAGCGCGTGCAGCTCGTCCAGCCACGGCGCCATGCCAGCGGCCTGCCAACGCTCGAAGTCGCTGCGTGGCAGGCTCCAGAAGAAGCTCAGTCGTCGCGTATCGTCGCCGGGCCGGGTGCCGACCGGCAGCAGCCCGATCATCTTGCGCGCCGCCACGTAGCGCTGCCGCAGTTCCTGCACGTGCGGCCAGTCTTCGGCCGGCAGCAGGCACCACAGCGCGCCCCACGGATACACACGGTCCAGCGCGGCGCCACCGCCGAGGGCGCCACGCAGGGTCGAGGCGGCGCCGTCAGCGGCCACCACCAGGTCGAACGGGCCGTGCAGTCGACCTTCGCTGTCGCGCACGCGGCCCAGCGCGGTGTCCACGTCGACGATGGTGGTGCCGGCGTGCAGCTGGCCGGCACCGCCACGTGCGTCTTCCAGCAGCGAGAACAGGGCTCCGCGCTGCATGCCCAGGCCATGCAGCCGCGCGTCCAGGCCGTCATAGCGCATGTCCATCACCGCGCGTCCGCACGGCGTGTCGCCATACAGGCGGTGCACCGGCGCGGCGTGTGCACGCACCGCGTCGAGCAGGCCCATCTGCCACAGCACCTGCAGGCCGCTGGGCTGAAGCAGGAAGCCGGCGCCGACCGGTCCCGGCGTCGGCACCCGTTCAAAGATCTCCACCTCGTGACCGTCACGGGTGAACAGGATGGCCAATGCCTGGCCCGCGGTACCGTAGCCGATCACGGCGATGCGCAGTCGTTCCGTCATGCCTGCATTGTGCCCGAGGCGGATGGATCGCGAACGGACCGCGTGCAGCGGGCAAAAAAAACCCCGCCGCAGCGGGGTTTTCAACGCACTGTCGAGTGGGTCACTCGGCCGGCGTGATGTTCGAAGCCTGGGCGCCCTTCGGGCCCTGGGTCACGTCATAGGTGACACGCTGGCCTTCCTGCAGGCTGCGGAAGCCCTTGGAGTTGATGGCGGAGAAGTGCGCGAACACGTCGGCGCTGCCATCCTCCGGCGAGATGAAGCCAAATCCCTTGGCGTCGTTGAACCACTTGACGGTACCGTTCGGCATGGTGATGCGAGACCTTATGCAATGAATGGGTGGTGTACGCTGAACCCGCGCACAAGCTGAGTATGCAAAGCTTGCTCGGGGAAGACAATCACCCCCGTGCCAATTCGCCCACCAGTTCCGGAAGTCCGTTGCTGGCCGCCTGCACGTTGGCCAGCACTTCGGCCATCGTGATCTCCTCGCCCTCCCCGCAGCCGGCGGCCCAGTTGGCGATGATCGCCAGGCAGGCGTAATCCAGCCCCAGCTCCCGTGCCAGCGCGGCTTCGGGCATGCCGGTCATGCCCACCAGGTCGCAGCCGTCGCGGCGCATGCGGGCGATTTCAGCGATGGTTTCCAGGCGCGGCCCCTGCGTTGCGCCGTAGCAGCCACCGTCATGGACCGTGACGCCGGTCACTTTGGCCGCGGCCAGGATCTTGCTGCGCAGCATCGGCGTGTACGGATGGCCGAAATCGACGTGGACCACGTCGGTGCCCTCTTCTTCACAGATCGTGCTGATGCGGCCCCAGGTATAGTCGATGATCTGGTCCGGGCAGGCCAGCACGCGCGGACCAAAGTGTTCGGTGATGCCGCCCACGGTGTTCAACGCCAGCACCCGCTGCGCGCCAAGCTGCTGCAGCGCGGCCAGGTTGGCGCGGTAGTTGATCTTGTGCGGCGGCAGCGAGTGGCCTTCACCATGGCGCGCCAGGAACGCCACGCGGTGGCCGAGCAGCGTGCCCACCCGCACCGGGCCGGACGGACGGCCGAAACGGGTGTCGACTTCGTGGGTCTGCACGTCGTCGAGCTTGGCCAGGTTGTAGACACCGGTACCGCCGATCACGGCCAGGGCGATCTGTTGCATTCAAAGCACTCCATGAAAAGACGAACGCCGGCACCCGAGGACGCCGGCGGCAGACGTGAACGCGCCGCGCGCGGCCGCGCCGTTATTCCTTCATTGCGTAGATGGCCGGCACGCAGCGCAGGGTCTCGTTGACGTCCATGCCGAAGCCGAACACGTAACGATCCGGCAGTTCGATGCCGGCGTAGTCGGCGGTGACGTCCGGCAGCGCGCGGTCGTGCTTCTTCACCGTCATCGCGGCAATGCGCACATCGGTCGCACCCTGCTCCAGGCACCAGGTGCGCACGCCCTGCAGGGTGTAGCCTTCATCCAGGATGTCGTCGACCAGCAGCACGCGACGACCGAACAGCGAAGTGGCCGGCTTGTGCTTCCAGACCAGGTCGCCACCGGTGGTTTCACCGCGGTAGCGGGTGGCGTGCAGGTAATCGAACTGCACGTCCTGGCCGCGCGCGCCCAGCTCAAGCGCCAGCTGGCCGGCGAACGGCAGTGCACCGTGCATGATGGACAGGAACAGCGGCACCTCGCCCTTGTAATCGCGCGCGATGGCGTCGGCGATACCGGCGATGGCCTTGTCGATGGTGGGGCGGTCGACCAGCAGGTCAGCCTGGGCCAGGGCCTGGGAAATGGTGAGGTTGGGCATCAGACGGTTCTTCCAAGGGTTTCAAGCAGACGGGATTGGGTGTCGCCATGGCGGGTATCAGCCAGCAGGCCATCCCAGCCAAGCGCGCCGCGGCCGATCAGGCCCAGCAGCGCAGCAGTATCGAGGGAGCGTCCCTGCACGGCGTGCAGGGCCTCATCGACCAGTTCCGGGTGGCAGACCAGCACCACGTCGCAACCGGCGTCCAGATGGGCGTGCACGCGCGCGGGCACACCGCCTGCGCTGTGCGAGGCGGCCATGCCGATGTCGTCGGAGAACACCACGCCACGGAAGCCCAGCTCGCCGCGCAGGATGTCCTGGATCCAGCGCGGCGAATAGCCGGCCGGCTCCGGCGCCACCTGCGGATAGATCACGTGCGCCATCATCACCGCGTCGGCACCGGCGGCGATGCCGGCCTGGAACGGCACCAGGTCCTGCGCACGCAGTTGTTCCAGCGCGCGCGGATCGATCGCGGTATCGACGTGGGTGTCTTCCAGCACGGTGCCGTGGCCGGGGAAATGCTTGAGCGTGGCCGCCATGCCGACGGCGTGCATTCCACGCACGTAGGCGGCGGTGAATGCGGCCACCACCTGCGGGTCTTCACTGAATGCACGGTTGCCGATGGCGCGATTGCCGCGGCCCAGATCGACCACCGGCGCGAAGCTCAGGTCCACGCCGCTGGCACGCACCTCGCTGGCCATCAGCCAGGCGTGCTGCTCGGCCATGGCCAGCGCCTGCTGCGGATCGGTCGCGTACATCGCGCCGATCTCCTGCAGCGGCGGCAGCGCGCTGTAGCCTTCGCGGAAGCGCTGCACGCGGCCGCCCTCCTGGTCCACGCAGATCAGCTGCGGGCGCGGGGCGGCGGCGCGGATCGCTGCGCTCAGATCGGTCACCTGCTGGCGCGAAGCAAAGTTGCGCGTGAACAGCACCACCCCGGCCACGGCATCGTGCTGCAGCCAGTCGCGTTCCTGGGCGGTCAGTTCGGTGCCGGCAACGCCGATCAGCAGCATGGTCGATCTCCACAACGCGCGCCCGCATGGCGCAGTGCCGCATTGTCGCAGAACCGGCCGACAGGCGCAGTGGTCAGACGAAGGGGAGTGTGGGGTCAGAGCCCCTACGGGGATCTGACCCCGGGGGCGGGTCCCCGCAGGGGCTCCGACCCCGATCTGCTCAGACCTTGCAGCCGTCCGGGCCGCAGGCCTCGTCGTCGCCAGCCGGGGTGGCCGGGGCACCCTGTTCGGCCGCGATCTGGCGCAGCGCGTTGGCAAAGGCTTCGGGCGGCTGCGCCCCGGAAATGGCCCACTTCCCATCGATCACGAAGGTCGGCACCGAGGAAATGCCCAATGCATGGGCCTGCGCCAGCTTGGCCTCCACCTCGGCCAGGCCGCGGTCGGAGGCCAGCATCTGCGCGATTTCACCCCCGTCCAGGCCGCCAGCCACGCCGGCGTTCACCAGCACGGCGGTATCGGCCAGATTCTGGCCCTGCTCGAAGTGGGCGCGGAACAGCGCTTCACCCACCGCGTCCTGCACGCCGTGCTCGCCGGCCAGCCACAGCAGCCGGTGCGCCGGCAGCGTGGTCACCCGCACCTGGCCCTGGCTGAAGTCCATCGGCAGGCCTTCGGCCCGCGCCGTGGTCTGGGTCTGGTTGAGGATCTGCTCGGTACGCTCGACGCCACCGAACTTGCGCACATAGGCCTCGCGCAGCGGCACCGGGGTGGCATCCGCATCCGGGTCCAGCTGGAACGGCTGCCAGTGGATATCGAGTTCAGGCGCATTGGCGCCCAGCAACTGCACACCCTGCTGGAAACGATGCTTGCCGATCCAGCACCAGGGGCAGACCACGTCGGAGTAGATGTCGATTCTCATCCCCCCGACATGGGGCCCGCCTCCCTCGAAAAAAGGGGACGGAGGGGATTAAGTCGTTTCCAGCACAACTGGGGTAAAGACGACTTAATCCCCTCCATCCCCTTTTTTGCTGGGTCACCACTGTGAATAGGGGTGACTGGCGAGGGCGACGTTGTAGTAGCGGGCGTCATCGGTCACTTCGGCGCCGGCCCAGTCCGGCAGGTCGATGACCTGGTCAGCGCTGTCCAGTTCGACCTCGGCCACCACCAGCCCGGCGTTGTCGCCGAGGAACTCGTCCACTTCCCAGGTCAGCCCGGCGTGTTCGACCAGATGGCGGCGCTTGTCGATCAGCCCGCCTACGCACAGTGCAAGCAACGCGCGCGCGTCTTCCACCGGGATCGGGTAGTCGAACTCCTGCCGGGTATGCCCGAGGGTGCGCGACTTCAGGTTCAGCGCGGCATGCTCGCCTTCGATGCGCACGCGCACCGAGGCATTCTGGGTACCGCGGTCGAGCGCGCCCATATCGTTGATGTAGCCCTGCGCCATTGGGATCACCCGATGCGCGGCGGTGCGCCAGCCATCACTGCTGACCAGGAATTTGCGTTCGATTTCAATGCCCATGGCGCAATTATGCGCCACGGGTGATGACAGCCGCTCAGCGCTTCTCGAAGACCGCGATGCTTTCCACATGCGCGGTGTGCGGGAACATGTCCATGGCACCGGCGCTGACCAGGGTGAAGCCCTGTTCGTTGACCAGATAGCCGGCATCGCGTGCCAGTGAGCCCGGGTGGCAGCTGACGTAGACGATGCGCTTGAACTGCTTCAGCGGCAGCTGCTGCAGCACCTCGATCGCGCCCGAGCGCGGCGGATCCAGCAGCAGCTTGTCGAAGCCCTGGCGCATCCAGGTGGTGCTGCGCTGGTCCTGGGTCAGGTCTGCACTGAAGAACTGCGCGTTGGCAAGGCCGTTGCGCTCGGCATTCTCACGCGCACGCGCGACGAGGCCGGCATCGCCTTCGACGCCAACCACCTCGCGCACGCGGCGGGCCAGCGGCAGGGTGAAATTGCCCAGGCCACAGAACAGGTCCAGCACGCGCTCGTCCTCACCCGGCTCAAGCAGGTCCAGGGCATGGGCGATCATCTTCTCGTTGAGCTTGGCGTTGACCTGGATGAAGTCCAGCGGTCGGAACGCCAGTTCGACATCCCACGGCGCCAGCCGGAACGACAGCGGCACGCCCTGCCCGCCCAGCGGATGTACGGTGTCCACTCCGCCCGGCTGCAGGTAGATGGCAAAGCCATGCTGCTGGCCGAACGCGGCCCAGGCAGCACGGTCAGCGTCGCTGAGCGGCTGCAGGTGGCGCACGGTCAGGGCGATGGCCTGGTCGCCGGCAATGAACTCGATCTGCGGGATGTCGCGCTTGCCATCCAGCGACTCGATGAAGGTGGACAGCGCCTCGACCTTGGTGCCGATGTCCGGAATCACCGTCAGGCATTGGCTGAGGTCGGCCACGAAACGGGGGTCCTGTTCACGGAAGCCGACCAGGGTCTTGTCCTTCTTCTCGACCCGGCGCACCGAGAAACGGCCCTTGCGGCGGTAGCCCCAGCTCTCGCCGACCAGCGGCGGCAACACCGCGCCCGGCTTCACATGGCCGATCCGCTCCAGGTTGTCCATCAGCACCCGCTGCTTGGCAACGATCTGCTGGTCCTCGTCCAGATGCTGCAGCACGCAGCCGGCGCAGGTGCCGAAATGCGGGCACTTCGGCGTCACCCGCTGCGGCGAGGCCTGCAGCACCTCGACGGTACGGGCCTCGTCGAAATGACGGCTGCGGGCCGTCTGTTCAGCCATCACCACCTCGCCCGGCAGAGCGCCGCTGACGAAGGTGACCTTGCCGCCCTCGCCTTCACGGCGGGCGACGCCACGACCATCATGGCTGAGGTCGAGGATCTCGGTCTGGAACGGGGTACGGTCGATGCGGGAGCGGGATCGGGCCACGTGGCAACAGGCTGCGGGCAAAAATGGGGGCGTATTGTCGCAGATCCTGGCCGGCAGGGCCCGAAGCCGCTTGCGCCCGTGGCCGCCGTGCTTGATGATTGAGCCAGCTGACATGGAGGCAGCCCTGATGCAGATGACCCCGCGGGCCAGCCGGCCCCGCTTCCTGCTTGTCGAGGACGACATCATCAGCCGCGGTTTTTTCAAGGCGGCGTTGGAAACGTTACCGGCGGACGTGGATACCGCTGATTCGCTGGCCAGCGCGCTGGCCAGTGCCGAACCGGGCGCCCACGATCTGTGGCTGATCGACGTCAATCTGCCCGATGGCAATGGCGCCCAGCTGCTGCGCGAACTGCGCCGTTCACATCCGGACACCCCCGCGCTGGCACATACCGCCGATGGCGATACCTCCATCCACGCGCGCCTGCGCGAAGCCGGCTTCAGCGACACCCTGGTCAAGCCGCTCGGCCGCGACCAGCTGCTGAAGGCGGTACGCCGCGCGCTGGTCAACAGCCCGGCGGGCATCTTCGTGGCCCAGGCACCGGCGGCGGTCGAGCTCCATGTGGAGGACTGGGATGAGACCGCGGCGCTGGCCGCGCTCAATGGCCAGCGCAACCACCTGATCGCGCTGCGCGAGCTGTTCCTGGCCGAGCTGCCGGGCGTACGCGACGCGGTCGAGCAGGCGGTGGACCAGCATGACGAGCGCCAGCTGCGCAGCCAGCTGCATCGGCTGCAGGCGAGCTGTGGCTTCGTGGGCGCGGCACGCTTGGCCCGTGCGGTGCGCCAGTTGCATCATGCGCCCGAGTCCGGGCAGGCCCAGGATGGGTTCCGCGACGCGGTGGCTGCCCTGCTGCATTGAGGGTTGGTCGGCAGGGCTGCGCCCTGCACCCGCCGAGGCTTCAAGCCAAGGCAACAGCAGAAGCAACAACAAAAGCAAAAGCTGGCATTCCGTGGGTTGGCGGGGCGGTGTCGGAGTGCGGGGACGCCGTGAACCCATCCATGGGGGCTTGGCAGCCGCATCCATGCGGCTGACACCCCGCCCTCCGACACCGCCCCACCTCTGACAGTTTCCCGCGATCGGGTAGATCCACGCCATGCGTGGATGAATTTCTGTCAGATATCGAAATCAATCTGGGGTCGGATCCGTTTTCCTGCGGAAAACGGATCCGACCCCATGCCGTCCCGACAGCTCGCGGAAAAACTGTCGAAGGCGGGG
>NZ_LLXV01000046.1 GCF_001431665.1 Stenotrophomonas beteli
CTCCGTCCCCTTTTTTCGATCAGGCCTTCAGCAGTTCGAACTGCACCGCTTCACCGGCGGCCGACGAGGCGCACACCCATACGTCGAACACGCCCGGCTCGGCGCGCAGCACGCCGTCACGGCCGGTGAAGGCCAACTGCTCGCGGGTGAGGGTGAACACCACCTCGGTGGACTCGCCCGGCTGCAGCGCCACCTTGCGGAAGTCCTTCAGCTCGCGCACCGGACGCACGCGGCTGGCCACACGGTCGTGGATGTACAGCTGTACGACTTCCTCGCCAGCGACGCTGCCGGTGTTGGTCAGCGTGGTGGTGAGGGTCAGGGTGTCGTCCCAGCCGAGCTGGGCCGCGCTCAGCTGCGGCACGCCATAGGCAAAGGTGGTGTAGCCGATGCCGTGGCCGAACGGGTACAGCGGCTCGTTCGGAATCTCGCGCCAACGGGCCTTGAACTCCGACATGGTCGGCAGTTCCGGGCGGCCGGTGCGCGGGTGGTTGTAGAAATACGGCTGCTGGCCGGACACCTGCGGGAAGCTGACCGGCAGGCGCCCAGACGGGCTGTAGTCGCCGAACAGCACGTCGGCCACGGCATGGCCGGTCTGCGTGCCCAGGTACCAGGTGACCGCCACGGCGTGCGCATTGCGCACCGCGCCCTGCAGCGCCAGCGCGCGGCCATTGCGCAGCAGTACCACCAGCGGCTTGCCGGTCATCGCCACTGCCTCGGCCAGCGCCTGTTGGGCCGGGGGCAGGGTGATCTCCACGCGAGACTGCGCTTCACCGCTGTAGCGCTGCGGTTCGCCCAGCGCCAGCACCACCACGTCGGCACGCAGCGCAGCAGCCACCGCAGCTTCGGTGCCGCCCGGAATCGCGGTTTCCAGCTCGCAGCCCGGCACGATCTCCAGCAGCGCTTCGTCGCCGATGGCGGCGCGCACGCCGGTCTCCAGGTCCACGTAACGCTGCTTGTCGCCGAACAGCGTCCAGCAGCCTTCGATGTTGTCGCGGTCCTGCACGAACGGACCGATCAGGGCGATCTTCTGCCCCGTCTTCCGCAGCGGCAGCACGTTGTCGCGGTTGTTCAGCAGCACGATCGAACGACGCGCGGCATCGCGCGACAGCTCGTCATGCGCGGCAATGTGCGAGGTATCCGCTTCACGCACCGGGTCCAGCGAACGGTACGGGTCGTCGAACAGGCCGATGGTTTCCTTCAGCCACAGGATGCGGCGCACGCCTTCGTCCAGCACCGCCATCGGCACGTCGCCGCTCTCGACCAGGCCCGGCAGGTGCTCGGCATAGAAGCCGCTCTGCATGCTCAGGTCCAGGCCGGCGGTGAACGCCTTGGCGGTGGCATCGCGGTCGTCGGCGGCATAGCCGTGCGCGACCAGCTCCATGTCGGCGGTGTAGTCGGAGATGACTACGCCCGGGAACTTCCACTCACCGCGCAGGATGTCGGTCAGCAGCTCGGCGTTGGCGCTGGCCGGCACGCCGTTGATGTCGTTGAACGAGGACATCACGGTGATCGCGCCGGCGTCGAAGGCGGCCTTGAACGGCGGCAGGTGCACGTCGCGCAGGGTCTGCGGCGAGATGTCCACCATGTTGTATTCCATGCCAGCCATCACCGCACCGTAGGCGGCGAAGTGCTTCGGCGTGGCCAGCAGCGAATCGGCGGCGCGCAGGTCGCTGCCCTGGAAGCCGCGCACGCGGGCGGCGGCGAACGCACAGCCCAGCACCACGTCCTCACCGGCACCTTCGGCGCCACGGCCCCAGCGCTGGTCGCGGGCGATGTCCACGGCCGGGGCATAGGTCCAGTGCAGGCCAGCGGCGGTGGCTTCGATGGCGGTGGCACGGGCGGTGCGCTCGGCCAGGTCCGGCTCGAAGCTGGCCGCTTCGCCCAGCGGAATCGGGAACACCGTGCGCATGCCGTGGATGACGTCGGCGGCCAGGATCACCGGGATGCCCAGCCGGCTCTCCTCGGTGGCGACCTGCTGGATGCGGCGGCCCAGCTCGGCGCCCACACCATTGAAGAGCGAGCCGACCTTGCCCTCGCGCACCTGCTGCAGCACCTGGTCGGCATTGCGCACGTTGGCTTCCGGGTTCACGTCCGGGGCGAACGGGCGGACCATGTCCGCGAAGACACCCAGCTGGCCGACCTTTTCCTCGACGGTCATCTGGGCAATGAGGGATTCGATGCGATCGGAGGCCACCGGCAGTCCTTGATGAAAACGTTTACAAGCCCGGCATTCTAGCGATCCCGAGCCGTTTGGCGAGAGGTTTCTTCATTCAGTTTCAGCCACCAGCGGGGACCGTATGGCCCCGCCGGGGGCACCGCAGCTTACTCCGAGCCGGCCAACTGGCGCTGCCCGGCCATCAACATGGCGTCACTGGAGGCCTGGAACACGCGCAGGCCAAAGGCCGGCAGGATCGCCAGCAGGTGGTCGAAGATGTCCGATTGCACCGCCTCGTACTCGCCCCAGGCGGTGCTGCGGGTGAAGCAGTACAGCTCCAGCGGCAGGCCCTCGGTGGTCGGCTGCAGCTGCCGTACCAGCAGGGTCATGTCGGTATGGATGCCCGGATGGCTGCGCAGGTAGCGCTCCACGTAGGCACGGAAGGTGCCCAGGTTGGTCACCCGGCGGCTGTTGACCTCGGCCACGCCCTGTTCGCGCAGGCGCCCGTTCCACTGCCCCAGCTCCTGCTCCTTCTCACGCAGGTAGTCGCGCAGCAGCGCGAACTGGCCGAGAAAGGCCAGGTCACCCTCGTCCAGGAAGCCGACGCTGTGCTGGTCCAGGTACAGCGCGCGCTTGATGCGGCGGCCACCGGCCTCCTGCATGCCGCGCCAGTTCTTGAACGACTCGGTCACCAGCTTCTTGGTCGGGATGGTGGTGATGGTCTTGTCGAAGTTCTGCACGGTGACGGTGTGCAGCGCGATGTCGATGACATCGCCGTCGGCGTTCTGGCTGGGCATCTCGATCCAGTCGCCGATGCGCACGCGGCCATCGCCGCTGATCTGCACGCTGGCCACCAGCGACAGGATGGTGTCCTGGAAGATCAGCATCAGCACCGCAGTGGCTGCGCCCAGGCCGGTGACCAGATAGCGCAGGTCGACGCCGGCCAGGGTGGCGACGATCGACAGACCGGCGATGACGAAGATGACGATCTTGGCGACCTGCAGGTAACCCTTGATCGGCTTGTTGCGTGCCTCGGGGCGACGCTCGTAGAGATCATTGGCCGCATCCAGCGCATGCGAGAGGGCCAGCACCACGGTCAGGATCGCCCAGGCCTGGCAGGCGCCGATGATGAAGCCGACCAGCCCCGGCGGCAGGTCCGGCACGATGCGGATACCCGAAGCGATCACCTGGCTGGGCACCACGTTGGACAGGCGCGAGATCACCCGCATCAGATGGCTGCCACGGCCGGTGTCGGCGCCCGGCAGGCGGCTGAGCAGGCGCCGAAGGCCGCGCAGCAGGATGCGCTTGGTGACCCAGTTGGCCAGGCCGGCGGCAATCACCAGCGCCGAGATCATCAACGCCAGGTAGGCGCCAGGATAGGGTTCCAGTGTGTTGCGCAGCTTTTCCAGCCACTGTACCGCCACCACCGCGTCCACCATCAGTTGTCTCCGTTCATTGTTCGTTGTTGCCGAGGCCGCCGGCCGGCGGCCGACACGACCGGGTCAGTCCCGCGAGCGTTCGATGATCACGCCCACCGCGCGCGCGCCACGCACCGCACCCGGCTTGCTCAGCTTCAGGCGCAGCCATTTCACGTCGAATTCGTCCAGCACGATCTGCGCGCAGCGCTCGGCCAGGGTCTCGACCAGGCCGAACTCCGATTCACGCACGAACTGTTCCAGGCGCTTGCTCACCGCCTTGTAGTTCAGGGTGTGGGCGATGTCGTCGGTGGCCGCTGGGCGGCGGTTGTCGAAGCCCATTTCCAGGTCGAACACCAGGTCCTGGCGGATCCGTCGCTCCCAATCGTAGATCCCGATCAGGGCGTCGATCGTCAGCCCCTCGATGAAAACCTTGTCCATTGCGCTTACCGGCACGAATACAGGCGGCCATGGTAACGGCACGGCGGTGAGCCTGCCCGGAACGCGCGGTGGGTGGCCGGCAGGGACACGGCTTCATAAAAGACAAAGGGCCCTGCTAGCGGGGCCCTTTGGTACCTCTCAACGTCCCCGGGGGGAGCTGGAATCCAGCCGCGAGTCCCGGAGCACACGATGCCGATCATGACGTTCATTCCCTCTACGGTCCAGAGTCAATCGCGACATACTGGAGGAACCCCAAGGCGATACAGGGATTCTGCTGCCTGACGCAGCGGCATTGCCCGATATCACGCCTGCGGCAACCAGCGCAGGCTAATGATCCGCCATGTGGTCCGTATTTGATGAGAGAGCAACGAATCCTGCAGGCAGCGCTGTCACGCCCACGGTGGGCGACGTACAAACGTATTGCATACCGGCACGCTTTGGACGCCGCCTCACTTTACGTATGGAACATGCAGATGTGCGGCGCGCTGCTATCCCCCCTGCACGTCTGCGAAATCGTAATCCGCAACGCGGTGGCCGCGGCGCTGGCGCATGCCTTCGGGCCGCGCTGGCCCTGGCATCCTGCACTGCTGCAGCGGATGCCAGCAGATGGCGCGTTGTCGGCCTTGCAGGATATCCATAGGCAGGCAGATCGTTGGATGGACACTCCGGAGATCATCGCCAGCCTTCGTTTCGCATTCTGGCAGCAGCTTTTCACGCGGCGCTTCGAGGGAGCCATCTGGGCGCGGGGCTTGAAGATTGCGTTGCCGAACGCGCCACAGGATGCTCTCAGCGTAGTCCGCACGAACATCCATGCTGACCTCGACCGCATCCGCCACCTGCGCAACCGCATCGCCCACCACGAGCCCATCCTGGAACGTGACATCGGCGCCGACCTGGCCGCGATCGGGCGGCTGATCCACGCCCGCTGCCCGCATACGCTGGGCTGGCTGCAACGCCATGAGCGAGCGACGACGGTGTTGGCGGCGTCGCCCTTGGCAGGGCGTCGGTAATACGTCCGCCGGGCGTGGCGCGGCGCTGCCGGATCAGACCGCCGGCAGGGTCGCCATGTCCCAGCGCGGGGTCACATCCACCTTCGGCGGGCTGTGCTGGCCGGCCTGCAGGCGCAGCGCGCCGGCGAAGGCGATCATCGCGCCGTTGTCGGTGCACAGTGCCGGCCGCGGGAAGCAGGCGCGGCCACCGAGGCGCTCGGCCATCTGCTGCAGGCGCGCACGCAGGCGCTTGTTGGCGCCGACACCGCCGGCCACCACGATCACATTGGTTCCGGCCGCTTCCAGCGCGCGTTCGCATTTGATCGACAGGGTCTCGACCACCGCATCTTCAAAGCCACGGGCGATGTCGGCGCGGGTCTGTTCGCTCTGATCGCTGTCGCGCCAGGCCATCAGAACCTGGGTCTTCAGGCCGGAAAAGCTGAAATCCAGCCCCGGGCGGTCGGTCATCGGCCGCGCGAAGCGGTACGCGCCCGGCGTGCCCTGCTCGGCCAGTCGGGCCAGCTGCGGGCCCCCCGGGTACGGCAGGCCCATCAGCTTGGCGGTCTTGTCGAAGGCCTCGCCGGCCGCGTCGTCCAGGGTTTCGCCCAGCAGGCGGTACTGGCCGATGGCATCGACCGCCACCAGCTGGGTGTGGCCGCCGGAGACCAGCAGCGCCACGAACGGCGCCTGCGGCGGGTCATCTTCCATCAGCGGGGCCAGCAGATGGCCTTCCATATGGTGGACGCCCACCGCCGGCACCTCCAGCGCCCAGGCCAGCGAGCGGGCCACGCCTGCGCCCACCAGCAGGGCGCCGACCAGGCCGGGGCCCGCCGTATAGGCCACGCCGTCGATGTCGCCCACGCCCAGCCCGGCCTCGGCCAGGGTCTGGCGCACCAGCGGCAGCAGCTTGCGGACGTGGTCGCGGCTGGCCAGCTCGGGCACCACACCGCCGTACTCGGCGTGCAGCGCGATCTGGCTGTAGACCGCATGGGCGCGCAGGGCCGCGCTGCCGGACAGGTCGGTGTCATACACCGCCACGCCGGTCTCATCACAGGAAGATTCGATGCCAAGGACTCGCATGCCTGCTATTATGACGCCCCTGCCGCCCCCTCGGGGGATGTGCAGACCTCACTGCTTTCGAACTTCCGGCCCGTATTCAGGGTTGGCCGCTTGCAGTTTGTCTATTCGCCGCTATAATGTGCGGCTCGCCGGGCGTGACCCGGTTCTACTGTGTCCCGGAGATTCCATGCCCAGCGTCAAAGTCCGCGAGAACGAGCCCTTCGAGTTTGCTCTTCGCCGCTTCAAGCGCACTTGCGAAAAGGCCGGTGTGCTGGCCGAAACCCGCAAGCGCGAGTTCTACGAAAAGCCGACCCAGGAGCGCAAGCGCAAGGCCGCCGCTGCTGTGAAGCGTCAGCTGCGCCGCTCGTCGCGCGACGTCACCAAGCGTCAGCGCCTGTACTGATCGGACGCATCTTCATTGCGGCAGGCTTGTCCTTCCGCGGTGAAGCCGAAGCCGGCACGCGCGAGCGTTGCCGGCTTTTTGCGTTTCCGGGCCCGGGCATCCGCCCCGCCCCACCACCACCACGAGGTTCCTCATGAGCATGAAGCAGCAGCTCACCGAAGACATGAAGGCCGCCATGAAGGCGGGCGAGAAGCACAAGCTGGGCGTGATCCGCCTGATCAACGCCGCCATCAAGCAGCGCGAAGTGGATGAGCGCATCGAGCTGGATGACACCGCGGTGATCGCCGTGCTCGACAAGATGGTCAAGCAGCGCAAGGACTCGGTCAGCCAGTACGAAGCAGCCCAGCGCGAAGACCTGGCCGAGATCGAGCGCGCCGAGATCGTGGTCATCGAAGCCTACCTGCCGGCCAAGATGGGTGAAGCCGAGATCATGGCCGCCATCCAGGCTGCCATCGCCGAGACCGGCGCCACCGGGGCCGCCGACATGGGCAAGCTGATGGGCGCACTGAAGCCCAGGCTGGCCGGCCAGGCCGACATGGGCCTGGTGTCCAAGCTGGTCAAGCAGGCCCTGGCCGGCTGATCCGCGCGCCGACCGCTGCACACGACAAGGCCCGCGACATGCGGGCCTTGTCATGACGACGTGCCGGGGCGTCGCCGCTTACACCTGGCGGCAGTTGCGCAGGGTCATCGAACTGCCTTCCACCGAGCTGACCTCGCCTTCCAGCTTGGCCCAGTCGCGCTCGCGCAGCATGCTGAAATTGGCCGCCTGGTCCGGGGCGAACTCGCAGCGGATGGTGTAGTTGTTGTTGTTGAAGGTGTCGTTCTGGCGGATCCGCAGCAGGCCACGTTCCGGCGTCACCAGGTAATTGATCGAGCCCACTTCACCGGGGCGGGTGGCGTAGCTGCTCCGGTTGACCGTGTATACCTGGCCGTCGATGCGATACCGGCGTCCGATATACTTGGCGTACAGCGGCAGGAAGGTGGCCGAGCGATCGCCCAGGTCTTCCTTGTTGGTGGTGGTGCCCAGCATCAGGTCCTTGAAGCTGCCGGCGGCGTTGTAGGCGGCCATCGTGCTGCGCACTTCCTTGCCCATCTTCTTGGACAGGTCCGGTGCGGCCACGTCTTCCGGCGCCGGCATCGGTTGCTTCGCGCGCGCTGCGGCGGCAAGCGCCTCGCCCTGGCTGCCGCCCTTCAGCTTGTCCAGCATCGCGCACATCGACTGCCGCGCCTCGTCCTGGCCGATCGTCTGGCCACGCGCCAGCTTGGTCGCCAGGGTCACCCGGCCGGTGTGGTCGGCCGTGCCGATCAGCACCAGCGGCGTGCGCAGTCCCTTGGTCTGGATCAGGTACTGGTTGCCGGTGTTGCCTTCCACCAGCTGGCCGCCGATCTCGAACTGGTCCTCCGCGCCGATCTGCCGCAGCTGGTCCAGCGCGCTCTGCACCTTCAGCCCCGGTACGGTCACATCGGCCATGTACATCGCGCCGTTGCGCGGATCCCCTACCGTCTTGAATGCCTTCTCGCAGGCGGCCGATGCCGCGGCCGCAGAGCCGCTCACCGTCGCCAGCAGCACCATCGTGGTGTAGACCATCCCTTTCATAACGCGTCCTTTTGCAGAGAAATTGGAATGTCGCGGCCCTGCGCAGCGGCAGCCGGCCGCGGAAACCGCGGCGGCAGCTCCCCTGCACAGCCGCGGTCGGGCAGAAGGATAGCGCGGGCGATGTGCCGCACGGCGTACTGAATAGGCACTTCACCCAACCCAACGCCCTGATTTGCTAGAAAAAGCACCATCCACCTGCCCTCTCCTGCTTCGATGCCGCATCCCCGCGCCTTTCTACCTGCCGTCCGGTCACGCCTGGGAAAGCTGCAGGACAGCTTCCCGATGGCCGTGGCCAAGCGCTTCGTCGAGATCGACGTGCTGACCCAGGCCGCCTCGGTCTCCTTCTACGCCCTGCTGTCGATGGCCCCGCTGCTGGTGCTGCTGCTGTGGCTGACCGCCTCGCTGTACCCGCCCGCGCAGCAGGCGCTGATCGGCCAGATCGGCTCGGTGGCCGGCAGCAGCGTGGCCAGCGTCGCCGACACCGTGCTGCACAACGCCAACAGCCAGCCCAGCGTCGGTTCGCTGGCCGGGCTGTGGAGCACGCTGCTGCTGTTCGTCGGCGCCACCGCCGTGTTCGCCCAGCTGCAGAACGCGCTGAACCGCATCTTCCACACCAGCGGCCAGCGCCTGGAGGGCATCCAGGCGTGGCTGCGCAAGCGCGTGTTCTCCTTCGGCGTGGTGCTGGCGCTGGGCTTCCTGCTGATCCTGTCGATGACCGCCACCACCGCACTGCAGGTGGTGTTTGCACAGCTGCCCTCGGTGCTGCCGGCCATCGGCTACCTCACCTCGCTGCTGCTGTACACGCTGGCCTTCGCCTTCCTCTACCACTACCTGCCCGATCGCCGCGTGGCCTGGCGCCAGGCCTTCATCGGCGGTGCCATCACCTCGGCCCTGTTCGCGCTGGGCCGCTACGGCATCGGCGTCTACATCGCCACCGTGGCCCCCGGCAGTGCCTACGGCTCGATGGGCGCGCTGGTGATCTCGCTGGTCTGGATCTACTACGCCACGGCGGTGTTCTTCGTCGGCGCGCTGATGACCGCGGTGATCGACGAACGCCTGTATGCCCGGGCGCAACGGGCCCGGGCCCGCGCCGAAGATCCCGGCCCGGCCGCCGGCAGCGAGTAGACTAGGGAACCTGCCTTCCCTTCCGCGCGGCCCGATGGTCGCGCCCTGTCCTGTTGCCCATGGCCCGTATTCCCGACGCTTTCATCGACGACCTGCTGGCCCGCACCGACATCGTCGAGGTGGTGGGCAGCCGCGTGCCGTTGAAGCGGCAGGGCAAGGAGTATGCGGCGCGCTGCCCGTTCCACGACGAGCGTTCGGCCTCGTTCACGGTCTCGCCCACCAAGCAGTTCTATCACTGCTTCGGTTGCGGCGCGCACGGCACCGCGATCAGCTTCCTGATGAATTACGACCGCCTCGAGTTCCTCGACGCGGTGGATGAACTGGCCAAGCGCGCCGGCATGGACGTGCCGCGCAACGAGAACCCGCGCAGCCCGCAGCAGCAGGACGACAGCCGCGAGCTGTACTCGGCGCTGGATGCGGCCACCAAGTTCTTCCAGAAGAACCTGGAAGGCAGCGAAAAAGCCCGCAGCTATCTGGACGGCCGTGGCGTGGACGCGGAAAACCGCGCGCGCTTCCAGATCGGCTACGCACCCGACGGCTACAGCGGCCTGCGCGATGCGCTGGGCAAGGACGAACGGCGCATGAAGCTGCTCGACCGCGCCGGCCTGTTCTCCAAGAACGATCGCGGCCACGTCTACGACAAGTTCCGCGACCGGGTGATGTTCCCGATCTTCGACCGCCGTGGCCGGGTGATCGCCTTTGGCGGCCGCGTGTTCGAGAAGGACGACGGCCCCAAGTACCTGAACTCGCCCGAGACCGCGCTGTTCCACAAGGGCCGCGAACTGTATGGCCTGTGGCAGGTGCGCCAGGCCAACCAGAAGATCGAGCGGCTGATCGTGGTCGAAGGCTACATGGACGTGGTCTCGCTGTTCCAGTTCGGGGTGACCCAGGCGGTGGCCACGCTGGGCACCGCGACCACGCCGGACCACGCCGAGCTGCTGTTCCGCAACGCGCCGGATGTGTTCTTCTGCTTCGACGGCGACGCCGCCGGCCGCCGCGCCGGCTGGAAGGCGCTGGAATCGGTGCTGCCGCGCATGAAGGATGGCCGCCAGGCGTTCTTCCTGTTCCTGCCCGATGGCGAGGATCCAGACACCATCGTGCGCAAGGAAGGCGCCGAGGCGTTCAACGAGCGCCTGAAGCAGGCTACGCCGCTGTCGCAGTTCTTCTTCGATGAACTGACCCGCGAGATCAACCTGGGCACGCTGGACGGCAAGGCCCGCCTGGCCGAGCGCGCCAAGCCGATGCTGGCGCAGATTCCCGATGGCGCCTTCGGCGACCTGATGAAGCAGCAGCTGGCGCAGCTGACCGGGCTCGGCGGCAACGCGCAGGCTGCGCGCGCGCCGATGCCGCAGCGGTCGCCGACGCGTGCGATCCAGCCGGTGGCCAAGCGCAGCCTGGTGCGCGGTGCGATTGCCGTACTGCTGCAGCAGCCCTCGCTGGCGCTGACACTGGGCGGAAAGCACCACTTCCAGGGCCTGCGCCTGCCCGGCGTGGAGCTGCTGCTGGAGCTGCTGGGGCTGGTCGAACAGCGCCCGGACATCAGCACCGGCGCCCTGCTGGAGCATTTCGACGGCCGCGAGGAACAGGCCTCGCTGCATACATTGGCCGCACAGACGCTGCCCGGCACCGAAGCCAGCTGGACCCAGGAACTGCACGATGCCGTGGCGCAGCTGGAGAAAAAGCTGCTGGTGCAACGTCTGGAGGAATTGTTGGCAAAGCAGCGCCAGCAGGGCCTGGACGATACTGACAAGTACGAACTGCGCGAGCTGCTGAAGGCGCGCGCAGGACTGCGCCTGTAGCGGCAGAACGTTTTCACGGAGAAGACCATGCTGCTGCGCCAGACCTGCCTGCTGTTGTTGTCGCTCTGCCTGCCGCTGGCCGCGCTGGCCGGAGATGCGGCGCTCAACGAAGTCCGCCCCGGCCTGTATGCCGGTGGCCAACCCAGCGCCGCACAGCTGCAGGCCTTGGCCGCACAGGGCGTACGCACGGTGATCGACCTGCGCCAGCCCGGCGAGGACCGGGGCTTCGATGAAACCCGTGCCGCCGAATCACTCGGCCTGCGTTATGTGCGCATCCCGGTGGCCGGCGCCGACGGGCTCGATGCCGCCAACGTGCGCGCCGTGCACCAGGCCCTGCAGCAGAGCCAGGGGCCGGTGCTGCTGCACTGCGCGTCCGGCAACCGCGCCGGTGCCGTGCTCGGCCTGGTCAATGCACGCTACGAACACGCCAGCACGGAGCAGGCCCTGCAGCTCGGCCAGCGCGCCGGCCTGACGTCGCTGGAAACCGCCACCCGCCAGCGCCTGGCCACGCCGGTCACTTCGCCCTGAACCCTCCGCACCAAGGACACTGCCCACCATGACCCGCTGGTGGTCGCGCCTGCGACCGGACAATTTCACCCTGGCCCTGCTGTGCACGGTCGGCCTGGCCTCGCTGCTGCCGATGAAGGGCGCCGCCGCCATCGTCCTCGACGATGTCACCACCGTCGCCATCGCTGCGCTGTTCTTCCTGCATGGCGCGCGCCTGCCGCGCGAATCGATCATCGGCGGCATGCTGCACTGGCGGCTGCACCTGACCATCCTGGCCTGCACCTTCCTCCTGTTCCCGCTGCTGGGCCTGCTGTTCAAGCCGCTGTCGGGCTGGCTGCTGACGCCTGAGCTGTATCTGGGCGTGCTGTTCCTGTGCACGCTGCCCTCCACCGTGCAGTCGTCCATCGCCTTCACCTCGATGGCGCGTGGCAACGTACCGGCAGCGGTGTGCAGCGCTTCGCTGTCGAGCATCCTCGGTGTGTTCCTCACGCCCCTGCTGCTGACCGCGCTGGCCGGTACCTCCGGCGGCGTGCACGACCCGCTGCATGCCATCGGCGGCATCATGCTGCAGCTGCTGGTGCCGTTCGTGGCCGGCCATCTGCTGCGGCCGTGGATCGCCGGCTGGGTGGAGAAGCAGCGTGCGCTGCTGCGCTACACCGACCAGGGCACGATCCTGCTGGTGGTGTATTCGGCCTTCGGCGAGGCGGTCACCGAGGGCCTGTGGAGCAAGACACCGCTGCTGTCGCTGCTGGCCGTGGCGGTGGTCGCCGCCGTGCTGCTCGGCATCGCCATGCCGCTGATCACGTTCATCGCCCGCCGCCTGCGCTTCAACCGCGAAGATGAAATCGCCATCGTGTTCTGCGGCTCGAAGAAGAGCCTGGCCACCGGCGTGCCGATTGCCAAGGTCTTGTTCGCCGGTGGCAGCCTGGGCGCCATCGTGCTGCCGGTGATGATCTACCACCAGATCCAGCTGATCGTCTGCGGCGTGATCGCGCAGCGGTATGCCAGGCGCGCGCCCTGACCGGGCGCGCGGGTTGTTGCGGGCAAACCATCCACGCCTGACGTGGATCTACTGTAGAGCCGAGCCCATGCTCGGCTGATGTACCGCCATGCGTGGATGCTCCCCGTTCCGCCACTAATCCACGATGGCCGCTGCGATGTCGTGCAGCAACCGCGCGTTACGCTCCACGTCGCTACCCTTTTCACCCGTGGCCACCAGACTGTAGGTCTTGCTGCGGCCCGTCCAGGCAAGCTCCACCCGGGTGTGGCCAACGCCATCAGCACGCTTCCTCAGCTGCGCAAGTACGCCGTTGACCGTGGTGTTCTGCGCCTCGGCGATGGCTTCAATGTGCGTGCCCGCAGCGAGGAAGTTGTTCTCGCTGAACTCCACGATGCCGACACCCCCCAGCCGGTAGAAGCGACTGAGGCCCGAGGACGTCCCTCCCTCCAGCACGCCACTGGGCTCCATGCCAATCAATTCTGCCGGCCCCAAGGGGCTGGCCAGCAGCGCGCTGGGAGGCTGCGGCAGGCGCTGGCGCAGTTCCGATGCCGAGCGGTGACGTCGAGGCAGGGCCGCAAGCATCTGGGCCTGCGTCGGGATACTGCCCTCCGCAACCCGCACCACCCCTTCGGATCGCGCGATGTCAGCACGAAGCTGACGCTTCACCTCTTCAGGTGCGTCCAGGTCCGCCAATCGCACGATGCGGTAGCTGCCCACGCCGGCGGACAACCTTCCCATAGTCGAATCCTTATCCTGCATTGCCATCTGCAGGGCACGCTGGTGCAGCCAACGTCCCACCGGATCGGGATCTGTACCCGACTGGGACGCGTGGGCGGACATCGATATCGCCAATGAGATTGCGATGCAAACGAGCTTTTTCATGATGCTCACCACTCCGAAAGTTGGCAGTCGACCGCGCTCGTGGACTGAGTGAATACACGCCCGTCCAGCACCCATGTGTGATAGCCGTGGACGACCATCCGCTCCGGATCGGAGCCATCCCCCGCGTAGAAGCGCCAGGAGAAGTGTCCGTTGTTGGGTGCACCGAAGACGTGCTTTGGTTCGATGTTCCCCAGCGGGATGTGTCTGGTGACGGCCGACCCCTGGAAGTTACGAAACTGAGGCCGTTCGTAGGTAACGGATTCATTGATGAATCCGATACAGTTCGCCCGGCTCAATGCTTTCACTTCCGCTGAAGCATTGCCGGCAAGGCAGGCAACCGCGGCACCTAGAACGATGGGCAGAGAAAAGTGGCTTCTCATTGATTGCTCCACAGAATTGCGAGTCATCTCGCACGTCCTGTGTATCCACTCCGGATCGTCCCGCCTGGCAGATCCATCCGCATCTGTGATCCATGGCTCGCGGGGAGTCAGCGACGCGGCAAATCCCTACACCTTGCCCGGTAGATTATTTGGCGCGGCGCAATCCTGGGGGAGGGGAAGCCGACACCGGATGCACGGGATCGGGAGACCCATCCACGCATGGCGTGGATCTACTGCTGGTCGACGTCACCCATGGTTTGGGGTAGATCCACGCCATGCGTGGATGGATTGCCTGACACTACGGGTCAATCAACGCGCCGACGCTCAGCTGCGGCATCCACACCCACAGGTCGTATTGCCGGCCCGCATGAGTATCCACCCGCGGCCCTCGCGCCGCCTGTTCCGGCAATGGCCTGGCCGAGCATCGGTCAAGGCACGCCCAAGTCTCACCTCGCTGTGCTCCCAGCCGCACACTGTAGATGTCCAGATCACGCAGCGCCGAGGCCATCGGCCGGGTCTGCATTTCCGGCGGCGCACCGCCCGGCCGCTGCAGCATGGCGTGGACATTGCCGGTCAGCACGACCATGCGTGCGCCATCGGGCAGGCGCCGGTACAGGCGCCGTAGTTCGGCGGCCATGCGGTCATCGCGGGCCTGGCTGCCGCCGTCACTGTGGTTGACGTCGTAGCCGGCCACCTCGATCGCGCGGCCCTGCGCCTTCAGCACACGCAGGCCTTCGATCATCGCCAGCATGTCGCGGCTGCGGCGACCATCATGCTGGTCGTCGCGCACAGTCCAGAACGCGCGGCCGTGCAGGTGCTGGCGCGCCGTGGCCCCGCCATCGGATTCCAGATAGGCGCGCAGCACAGGGTTCTCGGCACGTGGCAGTTCCAGCGCCAGCAGGACCGGGCCGTTGCGGCTGTAGTCGTCCACCAGCTGGCGTACCAGCAACGGCGTCTCGCGGGTACCGTGGAACTCACCCAGCACCAGCATGCGGTGGTCACCGGCATGCTGGCGGATCTGCGCAGCGGTGTCGTCGGCATGCGCATTGAGGATCACGCCCAGCGCCAGCAGCAGCGCGGCGGTCCAGCGGAAGATCGAATGCATCCCTGCTCCTTCCTTTCCTTGGGGTCAGGAACAGCAATGGCGACGCCGCCGGAAGAGATCAAGTGTAGAGCCGAGCCCCCCCTCGGCTGCTTCTCCGATCAACCCTCAGCCGAGCATGGGCTCGGCTCTACATTGGAGTGGCGCCGTGGATCAGGCGGGGGCAGAGCCCCTTCGGGGATCCGACCCCGGGATCACAACCAGGGCAGGATCCAATGGTCCACCAGCAGGAAGGCGAACAGCGCCATCAGGTACACGATGGAGTAGTGGAACATCTTCATCGAGAACAGTTCGTCCGGCGGGTCCAGCATGCGCCAGGCGTACCAGAGGAACACGGCATTGAGCACGATCGCGCCGCCCAGGTAGAACGCGCCGCTCATGCCCACCAGGTACGGCAGCAGGCAGACCAGCGCCAGCACCACCGAATACACCATGATCTGCTTGCGGGTATGCACTACGCCATGGGTTACCGGCAGCATCGGGATCTTCGCCTTGGCATAGTCCTCGCGGCGGAAGATCGCCAGCGCCCAGAAATGCGGCGGCGTCCAGATGAAGATGATCAATACCAGCAGTGACGAGTACGCCCAGTCCGACGAGCCCTGCATGCCGGTCACCGCGGCCCAGCCCAGCATCGGCGGCATCGCCCCGGCCAGGCCACCGATGACGATGTTCTGCGAGGTCGCGCGCTTCAGGTACACGGTGTAGATCACCGCGTAGCCGATCAGCGAGGCGAAGGTCAGCACCGCGGTGATCAGGTTCACCCACAGCACCAGGATGGCCATCGACAGCACGATCAGCACGCCGGCGAACACCAGCACCTGCCACGGCTTGACCTTGCCCACCACCAGCGGACGCCACGAGGTGCGCGCCATCTGCGCATCGATGTGCGCATCCAGCAACTGGTTGATGGCGGCGGCGGCCGAAGCGGCCAGCCAGATACCGAGGAAGCCGAGCAGGCCGGCACGCACCTGTTCCCAGCTGGGTACCCCCGGAATGGCCAGGACCATGCCGACCAGGGCGGTGAATACAATGAGAGCGACGACCTTGGGCTTGGTCAGGTCCCAGTACTGGCGGTAGTTGGAAAACATGGAATCAGTCCGGGGCACGCAGGCGGGCCAGCAGGCTGACCAGCACGAACAACAGGGCAACGGCGACGCCGTTGTGGGCAACGGCCACTTCCAGCGGCAGCGCCAACTTCACATTGAGGATGCCGAGGGTGACCTGCAGCACCAGCAGCGCGATCAGCGCGCTGGCCCAGCCACGCATGCTCGGCAGGCGGAACAGGCGCACGCCCAGCCACAGCAGATAGACCGCCACCACCACCGCGAACAGGCGGTGCGCCATCTGGATCGCGATGCGGGAAGCGCCATCCAGCACGCCGCCTTCGTAATCCACGCCGATGCCACGCCACAGCGTGAAGCCTTCCACGAAATTGTGTTGCGGCCACCACTGGTTGGCGCAGCGCGGGAAGTTGTCCATCGACAGGCTGCCACCACCACAGGCCAGTGCGGCGTAGTTGGCACTGACCCAGCCGCCCAGCGCGATCTGGGTGACCAGCACCGCCACGCCGATGCGCAGCAGCCACTTCAGCGTCGGGGCTTCGGCCAGGGTGATCGGCCTGTGCGTGGCACGCCAGGCCATCCACACCAGCAGGCCGAACATCAGCATACCGCCCAGCAGGTGGCCCATCACCACGATGGGTTTGAGCAACAACGTCACCGTCCACATGCCCAGCAGGGCCTGGAAGATCACCACCGCCAGGGTCAGCAGGGCAGCGCGCGCCAGGTCGATGTTGCTCCAGCGCAGCGCGGCGATCAGCAGGATCGCCTCGCCGATCAATGCCAGCGCGCTGGCGGTGCCATGCCAGCCCATCATGTACAGCGGTATGCCGGCGGCCACCAGTACGCAGGCGGTCACTACCGCCGTGCTTCCGAATCGCCGCTTGCGCGTGGCCAGCAGGGCCAGGGTCAGGATCTCGATGCCCAGCGCACCGGCCAGGAAGCGGTGCACCTGCTCACGCCACGCCTTGTGGGTCTCCAGCGGGCGGATCTCCGCGGCCGGGTGGCCAACGGTTTCCTCGATGTGCTGCGGCCAGGTGGCGCGGCCATAGCAGGTCGGCCAGTCCGGGCAGCTCAGGCCGGCATCGGACAGGCGCACGAAGGCGCCGAACATGATCGTGCTCGCGGTCATGATCATGGCGAACCACGCCAGGCGGTGGAAATTGCGGTGCAGCGCCGGACGCGCGGAAAGGCTCATCAAACGGGACTCACTTCAGTTTCAGCAACGTGGCCATGTCCTTGCGCAGGCCACCCAGGTCGGTGCCCGGGGCATGACGCATGATCACGAAGCCGTTCGGATCGATCACGTAGACCGGCAATCCCGCCGGATCATCGACGCCAGGCAGGGCCGCGCGCAGGGCTGGCGACGGAGCCAGCGGCCGCAACGCGGGCAGCGAGGCGATCGACGCCGGTGGCGTTCCCAGCCACAGAATCTCGACATTATCGGCGTTATGGCCGAACAGCTGCCACACCTTGCCCAGTCCCTGCGACAAAGTGACGCACTGCGCGTCGCAGGCACCGGCCGGCGCCACCAGCAGGCGCCAGGTACGGGCCTCGGGGTTCCACGGATAGGCCTGGCCATTGGCCAGGGTCGGTGCCTGCTGGCGCAGGTCCACCGGCGGCTTGAGCAGCTGGCCGGCATTACGGTGCCCGGTCGGCTGCCAACCGGAGAAGCGCAGCACGGCAGCCAGCGCCATCGCGCCGAAGAACACGGCAAACAGCAGCACCAGGGTCCGGCGACCGGAGCCGCGCGCCTGCGGGGACGTAGCAGTGTTCATGCGGGGCATTTTCTCATGGTTGGGTAAGGGATGCCGGTAGTGCCGGCCGCTGGCCGGCATCCAGGAAACCGAGGGATTGCCGGCCAGCGGCCGGCACTACCGGGCGATGGGGCGCCTCCGGCGCCGTTCCAGCACCAGCGCGACCACCAGCACGGTCAAGGCCAGCCCGAACCACTGCACGGCATAGCCCAGGTGGCGCTGCGGCGGCAGCGTGTTCGGCAGCAGGTCCAGGTCGCGTTCGTCGCCGAAGGGCAGCGCCGGGTCCAGTCGCAGCACCCGTTCAGGCAGTGCTGGCAGGCCAAGCGCTGCCGCCAGCCCTTCGGCCGGCAACCGGCTGGCCAGCCAGCGCCCCGCCTCACCGGTGGCGGAGAACGGCGGCCCCAGTACCAGCCCCGCCGACGGCGGCGGCGCCAGCAGCCCGCGCACCGCCACCGGCGAAGGCGGCGCCGCTATGTCCGGCAGCGTGCGATCCGGCGGCAGCGCGCGCCAGCCCAGGTCGACCAGCAGCACGCTGCCTGCGTCACTGCGGAACGGGCGGTAGATCTTTACGCCGGCACGGCCATGCCGGGTCTGGTTGTCCAGCAGCACCACGCCGGGCAGGAAGCGACCATGATCGGCCACACCGTGCAACGCGCCAGGCGCTGCCAGGGCCTGCGCCACCGGCAATGCCTGTGCCACCGCTGGGCCTTGTGCATCCAACGTTGCCTGTTTGGCATGCATGCGTTGCAGCTGCCACAGCCCCAATGCGGTGAAAACGGCCATCGCCAGCACGGCCAGCAGCCATCCGAGCACGCGCGTGTGCTGGCGCATCATGACAAGTCCGCGCAAACGCGGTCAGATAGGCACATCCACCCTGCCCTCGAGCCGCGCATGAGTGATTCGCTGAAGACCCTGCTGGTAATCGCGTTTCTGATCGTCATCGTCTGGAATCTGGGCGCCGGCCTGTACTACCTGCTGGTCGACCGCGGCCAGACCAAGCGCACGGTCAACGCACTGACACGTCGCATCGCGGTGTCGGTGGCGTTGATCCTGCTGGTGATCGTGAGCATCTACATGGGCTGGATCAAGCCGCACGGCATCGGCGGCTGAGGCCACCGATGCGCGCCTGATCAAAGCACGTAGACGAACAGGAACAGCATCAGCCACACCACGTCGACGAAGTGCCAGTACCACGCGGCGGCTTCAAAACCGAAATGGTTGTCGCGGGTGAAGTGTCCCTTGGCCGAACGCAGCCACATCACGATCAGCATGATCGTGCCCAGCAGCACGTGCGCGCCGTGGAAGCCGGTCAGCATGAAGAACGTCGAGCCGTAGATGCCCGAGCCCAAGGTCAGGTTCAGTTCCTTGTAGGCGTGGATGTACTCCTCCGCCTGCAGGGTCAGGAAGCCCAGGCCCAGCACCACGGTCAGGCCCAGCCAGATCAGCAGCTGCCGGCGGTTGCCGGCCTTCAGCGCGTGATGGGCGATGGTCAGGGTCACGCCGGAGGTCAGCAGGATCAGCGTGTTGATCAGCGGCAGGCCCCAGGCCGGAATGGTCTGGAACGCACCGCCGATCGCCGCCGGGCCGTTGGTTGGCCAGCCGGCCGAATAGCCCTGCCAGAGCAGCTCGTTGGTCATCACCCCGCGGCCTTCGCCGCTGAGCCAGGACAGGCCCAGGTTGCGGGTGTAGAACAACGCGCCGAAGAAGGCACCGAAGAACATCACTTCGGAGAAGATGAACCAGACCATGCCCATCCGGAACGAGCCATCCACCTGGCGGTTGTAATGGCCCGCCTGTGATTCGCGCACCACGTCGCTGAACCACCAGAACAGGGTCAGCACCAGCATTGCGATGCCGATATAGAAGGTCCAGCGTCCCCAGCTGGCATCGTTGAGCCAGCTGGCCACGCCCACCATGGTCACCATCATCGCGATGGAACCCACGAACGGCCATTTGCTCTGGGCCGGAACGAAGTACACGTTGGCGTCGGTCGGTGTCTGGGACATGTCGGTATCCGGGTCAGGGTGCGGCGTGCGCGCCTTCCGAGGTGGCGGCCGGGGCCAGCCGATCGGACAACGCGTCGTTGCGGTAGAAGGTGTAGGACAAGGTGATCGTCTTGATCTCCGGCGGCAGGTCCGGATCGACGATGAAGCGCACCGGCATGTCGCGCTTCTCGCCGGCCTGCAGCGTCTGCGCGGTGAAACAGAAACACTCGGTCTTGCTGAAGAAGCCCGACGCACGCGCCGGCGCCACCGATGGCACGGCACTGCCGACCACCGCAGCCGCGCTGTCGTTGCGGGCGAAGTACAGCGCCTCGTTGAGTTCGCCGGGCACCACGTCCATCGTCAACTGCTCCGGATGGAACGACCACGGCAGGCGCGAATTGACGCCACCATCGAACTCCACGCGCACGGTGCGCTTGCCGGCCGCGGCACCTGCACTGGCCTCGCCACCCGGGCCACGCTCCAGGCGCACGCCGAACACCTTCTCGCAGGCGATGCGGTACAGCGGCACCAGCGAAAACGTCAGCAGGAACACCGCCACCGCCACGCCGATCAGGCGCGGCAGCCCGGCGCTGGGTGACGGCGGGCGGGCCGGTGCCTCGCTCATCGCCCGATCACCCCGCTGAGGATGAAGCCGACGTAGACCAGCACCGCGATCGCGCCGACCCAGGCAGCAGTGCGCCGGGCACGTTGGCGTTGCTGCCCGATGCCGTTTTCCGGGGCGTCGCCCGGGCTGTTGTAGAGCCGAGCCATGCTCGGCTGCTTTTCGTCAGTCGAGCATGGCTCGACTCGACCGGGGGCGAAGGCGTTGTCAGCCGGGCATGGCTCGGCTCTACAGGCCTGCAGTGGGCTCTCGTTATGCATGCCCCACCTCAATGCGTGATGTCGTCGTGGGCCAGATCACCCGGGCGGATGGTCGGCGGCGTGGTGAAGGTGTGTGCCGGTGCCGGCGACGGCAGCGTCCATTCCAGGCCGCGCGCGCCTTCCCAGCTGCGCGCTTCGGCCTTTTCACCATTGCGCAGCGACGACAGCAGGATCGCCGCCATCATGAACGGGGTGGCGAACATGCCGAACGCACCGATCGAGCTGATCAGGTTCCAGTCGGCGAAGGCCACGCTGTAGTCGGGAATACGGCGCGGCATGCCGGCCAGGCCAAGGAAGTGCTGCGGGAAGAACAGCAGGTTGACGAACACGATCGACCACCAGAAGTGCACCTTGGCCCACTTCTCGCTGTACATGCGCCCGGTCCACTTCGGCCACCAGTAGTACACCGCCGCGATCAGCGCGAACACCGCGCCGGTCACCAGCACGTAGTGGAAGTGGGCGACCACGAAGTAGGTGTCGTGGTACTGGAAGTCGGCGGCCACGATGGCCAGCATCAGCCCGGAGAAGCCGCCGATGGTGAACAGGATGACGAAGGCCACCGACCACAGCATCGGCGCTTCGAAGGTGAGCGAGCCGCGCCACATCGTGCTGACCCAGTTGAACACCTTCACCCCGGTCGGGATCGAGATCAGCATGGTGGCGAACATGAAGTAGATCTCGCCGCCCAGTGGCATGCCCACGGTGAACATGTGGTGGGCCCAGACGATGAACGACAGGAACGCGATCGCGGCGGTGGCGTACACCATCGCCTGGTAGCCGAACAGCGGCTTGCGGCTGAAGGTCGGGATGATCTCGCTGACCACGCCGAACGCGGGCAGGATCATGATGTAGACCTCGGGGTGCCCGAAGAACCAGAAGATGTGCTGGTACATCACCGGGTCACCGCCACCGGCGGCGTTGAAGAAACTGGTGCCGAAGAACTTGTCGGTCAGCAGCATGGTCACCGCACCGGCCAGCACCGGCATCACCGCAATCAGCAGGAAGGCGGTGATCAACCAGGCCCAGCAGAAGATCGGCATCTTCAGCAGGTCGATGCCCGGCGCGCGCATGTTGAGCACGGTGGCGATGATGTTGATCGCACCCATGATCGAACTGATGCCGGCCACGTGGATGGCGAACACGCTGAAGGCGACGTTGTAGCCACCCTGCAGCGACAGCGGCGGATACAGCGTCCAGCCACCGGCCGGTGCACCACCGGGCAGGAACAGGGTCAGCAGCAGCAAGCTGAAGGCCACCGGCAGCAGCCAGAACGACCAGTTGTTCATGCGCGGCAGGGCCATGTCCGGCGCGCCGATCTGCAGCGGGATCATCCAGTTGGCCAGGCCCACGAAGGCCGGCATCACCCCGCCGAAGATCATCACCAGTGCATGCACGGTGGTCATCTGGTTGAAGAACTCGGGCTTGACGAACTGCAGGCCCGGCTGTGCCAGCTCGGCGCGGATCACCACGCTCATCGCCGCGCCGATGATGAACATGATGAAGCTGAAACCCAGGTACAGCGTGCCGATGTCCTTGTGGTTGGTCGAGAAGAACCAACGTTCGAAGAAGCTCTGGTGGTGATGGTGATCGTCGTGCCCAACTGCCGAGTGCGCCATTGCAAAACACCTCTCAGAATCGGTTGTCACCGCGGCCGCAGGCGGCCACGGGCTTTACATCACGCGCCGCTGGCCGCGCTGGCAGGTGCGTTGCCGGCTTCAGCCGCAGCCGGGGCAGCGGGCGCATCGGCCGCAGGTGCCGCAGGTTCGGCCGGTGCCGCAGGCGCGGCCGGTGCGGCCGGCGGCGCCGGCTTGCGCTGCGCCAGCCACTGCTTGAACTCTTCCTTGGACACCGCCTCGACCACGATCGGCATGAAACCGTGGTCCTTGCCGCACAGCTCGGCGCACTGCCCGCGGTACACGCCGGGCTGCTCGATGCTGGTCCAGGCTTCATTGATGAAACCGGGGATGGCGTCCTGTTTCCAGCCCAGCGCCGGTACCCACCAGGCGTGGATCACATCGTCGGAGGTGATGACGAAGCGCACCTTGGTATCGACCGGCAGCACCAGCCGGTTGTCCACGTCCAGCAGATAGTGCGGGTGGCTCTCGCGGGTGGGCACCACGCCACTCTGGCGCACGCGGTCGGACTCGCGGTCCAGGCGGCTGGTGAAGGTGACGTTCTCGCCGAGGTACTCGTACTTCCACATCCACTGGTAGCCCGTGACCTTCACCGTCATCTCGGCGTCGCGGGTGTCGTACATCTTGATCAGGTTGGCCGTGGCCGGCCACGCCATCACGATCAGGATGATCACCGGGATCACCGTCCAGATCACCTCGGCCTTGGTGTTGTGACTGAAGGTGGCGGCCACCGCGCCCTTGGATTTGCGGAACTTGAACATCGCATAGGCCATCGCGCCGAACACGATGACGCCGATGACCGTACAGACGATCAGCGAGAGATTGTTCGATTCCCAGGCCAGGCGCGAGGTCTGGGTCACCCCCTTGCCCATGTTCAGCTGCCACGGCTTGGGATCGGCCGCCTGGGCCCAGGCCAACGCCGGCATCAGTCCCCCGGTTGCCAGCGCTGCGGCGACCGCATTCACGCACTTCGTGCCCCACCTGCTGCTTTGCTTCATTGCCTAGACCCTTAGCGTCGTCGGTTGCCGCCATCGCTGGCGGCGAGCAAGCTTTCAAGTGTCTCTGCGAGCGTCTGACGTTCGGCCGGCGCGAGGAAACTCCCCACCTCCACCTGCCGGCCGCTGGATGCCAGCCGGACCCTCTCATCGTCGGTGAGCAGGCGCACCCAATGGGGGTGGGCCCGGAACACCGGCAATCCACCGGGTACGGGGATGACCTCCACGCACGCCGGCACTACCCGGATCTCCTCCTGCCGTTCACCACTGCGCCACAAGGCACGCAGTGCCGCCGCCAGCACCAGGCTGTACAGCAACGCGAACAGGGGGGCGAATGCATTGCCGGCCAACCACCCGAGGGCGGACACCAGCCACATCGCACCGGCCAACACGGTGAACAACAGGACGAACTGCCGGGCATCGAGCGCCCGTGGGGGACGCAGCCGCAGCTGCGTACCTGACCCATCCGGAGCTGGAAGCACCTCGATCATGTCGCAACCGCGTTCCTGCCGCGGGAAACGTCTCGATGGTAGCCCTGCCCTCTCGCCGGTAGCAAGGGTGCATTCACACTTTTTCCGATGCTGCAATACAGCATGAGGTCGGCGGCACAAATGACGAATTCAGCACAAATATGCCCGGGCTTGCTGAACACGCCGAATCCACCACCGCTAGGGGCTATCAGCCCTTCATGAAGGTGTCTGTGGGGCACTTCCGAAGGGCGCAAAAATGATTAAAATCGCCAAGTTTTCCACTGGCCGGACCGGCATGAACGCACCCTCCTCCTCCCCTGCCGCCAGCGACGCCCCGCGTCCCGGCGCGCTGCTGTCGCCGGAACTGCCGGCGTCCCCCAACCCGTTCCGCCAAGCCATCACCGATGCCTGGCTGAAGGACGAGGCCAGCCACGTCCGCGAGCTGCTGGCGCAGGCCCGCCTGCCCGCCGAGGAACAGGCCCGGGTGCAGGCGCTGGCCGCCGACCTGGTCGGCCGCGTCCGCGTGCGCGCCAAGGACCAGGGCGCGATCGAAGCCTTCATGCGCCAGTACGACCTGGGCAGCGAGGAAGGCGTGCTGCTGATGTGCGTGGCCGAAGCACTGCTGCGCATTCCGGACCAGGACACCGCCGACAAGCTGATCCGCGACAAGCTGGCCGATGCCGACTGGGAAAAGCACCTGGGCGGCAGCGACTCGGTGCTGGTCAACGCCTCCACCTGGGGCCTGATGCTGACCGGCAAGCTGGTGCAGATGAACGATGCCACCCGCGCCGATGCGCCCAGCGCGTTCAAGCGGCTGGTCGGCCGCGTCGGTGAGCCGGTGGTGCGCCTGGCCGTGCGCCAGGCGATGAAGATCATGGGCCACCAGTTCGTGATGGGCCGCACCATCAGCGAAGCGCTGTCGCGCTCGCACAAGGGCGACAACGCCAGCTACCGCTACTCCTTCGACATGCTGGGCGAGGGCGCGCTGACCATGAAGGACGCGCTGCGCTATCTGGAAGACTACCGGCGTGCCATCCACGCCATCGGCGGCGATCACAAGGCACGCGGCGGCCGTCCGGACGGCGACGTCAACAACGCGCCGGGCATTTCGATCAAGCTGTCGGCGCTGTACCCGCGCTACGAGCATGCCAAGCGCGAACGCGTACTGAAGGACCTGGTGCCGGGCGTGCTGGAACTGGCGCAGCTGGCCAAGAGCTACGGCATCGGCTGCACCGTCGACGCCGAAGAGTCCGACCGCTTGGAACTGTCGCTGGACATCATCGAGCAGGTGTTCTCCGACGCCTCACTGGCCGGCTGGGATGGCTTCGGTGTGGTCGTGCAGGCGTACCAGAAGCGCACGCCGTACACGATCGACCACCTGGCCGACATGGCGCGCCGTGCCGGTCGTCGCCTGCAGGTGCGCCTGGTCAAGGGCGCCTATTGGGATGCCGAGATCAAGCGCGCGCAGATTGAAGGCTATCCGGGCTACCCGGTGTTCACCCGCAAGCAGAACACCGACGTCTCCTACCTGGCCTGCGCCAAGCGTCTGTTCACCCATGCCGACGCGATCTACCCGATGTTCGCCACGCACAACGCGCACACCATCGCGGCCGTGCGCAGCATCGCCAACGGTGGCGTGTACGAGCACCAGAAGCTGCACGGCATGGGCGACGACCTGTATGCCGAAGTGGTGCCGGCCGATCGCCTGGGCCTGCCTTGCCGCGTGTACGCCCCGGTCGGTTCGCACGAAGACCTGCTGCCGTACCTGGTACGCCGCCTGCTGGAAAACGGCGCCAACTCCAGCTTCGTCAACCGCATCACCGACGAGCGCGTGCCGATCGCCGACCTGATCCGCGATCCGGTCGAGATGGTCGCCTCGTTCGCTTCGATTCCGCATCCCAAGATCCCGCTGCCGGTTGACCTGCTGCGCAGCCAGAACCACGACAGGAAGAACTCCATGGGCGCCAACCTCGCCAACGACAACGAACTGCGCGCCCTGGCCGAGCAGATCAACGCGGCCGTGAAGCCGTGGCAGGCCGCTCCGCTGGTGCCGGGTGCCAACCCGGCCGGCGCCGCGCTGCCGGTGACCAACCCGGCCGACACCCGCGAAGTGGTCGGACAGTGGCTGGCCGCCGACGCCGCCACCGTGCAGAAGGCGCTGGCGAATGCCGTAGCCGCGCAGCCGGCCTGGAATCGCACCCCGGCCGCCAGCCGCGCCGCCATCCTCGAGCACGCCGCCGACCAGCTGGAAGCGCGCATGCCGGAGTTCATGGCGCTGTGCGTGAAGGAAGCCGGCAAGAGCCTGCCCGACAGCATCGCCGAAGTGCGCGAAGCCGTGGATTTCCTGCGCTACTACGCCAAGCAGGCGCGCGAGCAGTTCAGCCACGCCGAGAAGCTGCCCAGCCCGACCGGTGAGTCCAACGAGCTGCAGTTGCACGGCCGCGGCGTGTTCGTCTGCATCAGCCCGTGGAACTTCCCGCTGGCGATCTTCCTGGGCCAGGTCGCCGCTGCACTGGCCGCCGGCAACAGCGTCATCGCCAAGCCGGCCGAGCAGACCAACCTGATCGGCTACTACGCGGTGAAGCTGCTGCACGACGCCGGCGTGCCCGCCGAGGTGGTGCAGTTCCTGCCGGGCGACGGTGCCACCGTCGGTGCCGCGCTGACCGCCGACCCGCGCGTGGCTGGCGTGGCCTTCACCGGCTCCACCGACACCGCCCGTGCGATCAACCGTGCCATGGCCGCGCGCGATGCCGCCATCGGTGTGCTGATCGCCGAGACCGGCGGCCAGAACGCGTTCATCGCCGACTCCTCGGCGCTGCCGGAACAGCTGGTCAAGGACGCCATCGGTTCGGCCTTCACCTCCGCCGGCCAGCGCTGCTCGGCCGCGCGCGTGCTGTTCGTGCAGGACGACATCGCCGACAAGGTGATGACCATGCTGGCCGGTGCGATGAAGGAACTGAAGGTCGGCAACCCCGGCCTGCTGTCCACCGACGTCGGCCCGGTGATCGACGCCGATGCGCTGAAGATCCTGCAGGACCACGCCGAGCGCATGGACCGCGAAGCGCGCCTGATCGCCGCCGCTGAGCTGTCGGCCGAAACCGCCCACGGCACGTTCTTCGCGCCGCGCGCGTACGAGCTGAAGGACCTGGGCCAGCTGCAGAAGGAAGTGTTCGGTCCGGTACTGCACGTCATCCGCTGGAAGGGCGACCAGCTCGATGCGGTGATCGATCAGATCAACGCTACCGGCTACGGCCTGACCCTGGGCGTGCATTCGCGCATCGACGAGACCGTGGACCGCATCAGCAACGGCGTCCATGTTGGCAACGTCTACGTCAACCGCAACCAGATCGGTGCGGTGGTCGGCGTGCAGCCGTTCGGCGGCCAGGGCCTGTCCGGCACCGGCCCGAAGGCGGGCGGCCCGCACTACCTGCTGCGTTTCGCCACCGAAAAGACGGTGACGGTGAACACCACCGCCGCCGGCGGCAACGCCTCGCTGCTGACCCTGGGCGACTGATCGCCTGCTTGATGCAGTAAACAAAAACCCCGCGAACGCGGGGTTTTTTGTGCTTTGCTCCCTGTAGAGCCGAGCCCACGCTCGGCTTTTCTGGCGCAGCCGAGCGTGGGCTCGGCTCTACAGAGGCGGGGCGACACTGAACCGATTGTCCGCCCGCTTCGCCAGCTCGCCCTGCACGCGTGCGATGCGCGTCTCCAGATCGCCTTGCAGCAGCACATACTCGACACCCTCTGCCTGCAGCTGCTGCAGGTACCACGCATGCTGCTGCGCCCGGAAGGCTTCGCCCACGCGCGTGCCATCCTGGTCAAACGGAATATCCGGCGCGCACAGGAACAGCAGGTCGTAGCGTCGTCGTGCCGCTTGCCGCAGCGGCTGCGGCGCCGTGCCAAACATCCAGCCGCTGTAGCCCAGCGTCACCAGCGGCGTGGTATCGCAGAACAGCCAGCGGTGAGCACGCCGCACAGCCTCGTCTTCGTGCTGTGGCTGTGTCATTGCGATGCGCAACAGATCACCCGGCGTCAGCTCTCCGCCGCGCTGCTCCCACAGCGTACGGCCATACTCCGGCACCCAGACAGTCTGCAGACGCGCGGCCAGCACGCGGGCCAGCGTGGTCTTGCCGCTGGACTCGCCACCGATGAAGGCCACGCGCTGTACATGGTCGGCATACACCTGCGGTGCGAGCCCACGGCGATGCGCATGCGGATCGATGCGCAGCTGGGTGCCACAGGCCTGCCCGACGTCCAGCGCACGCTCCAGCCGCTCATGTCGCACCGGGGTGCCGAAGTGCATGGCCAACGCCTGCGCGAACCCGTCCCCATAGTCCTCACCGGTGTACACCGCCTGCACCGGCCCACCGAACAGGTTCAAGCACAGCCAGGCGGTAAAGTCGCGCTGCACCTGTTCGTCATCACTGTCCTGCGGCAGCGCTCGCACTGGCAAGCCATGCTGCATGCACAGTGCCGCCAGTCGCGCGTCGTCAAGCACCGCTACCGTGGCCTGCGGGAAACGCGCACGCAGCCAGCGTTCGCGACGCTCGGCGCTGTAGCCGGCAAAGCCCGGCTGCGACCACCCGATCACCAGCAGCTGCTGGCAGCGCGTGGCGGCGAAGTCGATCAGCCGCTCATGGCCGAGATGCAGCGGGCAGAACTTGCCCACCACCAGGCCGCGTGCAACGCGCTCAGGCAGCGGCATCGGCCGCCCTGGCCTCGTCCCGCATCAGGCGCTGCCAATGGCGCAAGGCCACCAGCGCATTGATCCAGAAGCCCACGTACAGGATCGAGGTCAGGTGCAGGCCACGGCTGTAGTACAGCGGCACCGCAACGGTATTCACCAGCAGCCATACCCACCACGATTCCAGCTTGCGTCGCATCATCAGGATCTGCGCGATCACACTCAACACCAGCACCGCCGAATCGATATACGGCGCATAGGCATTGGTCAGGCGGGTCAGCATCCAGCCGTAGCCGAACGTGGCCACTACCGCCAGCGGTGCCAGCCAGGCCCAGGCACGCGGTCGCAGGGAAGTGATCGGCAGCGGCGCACCGTGGTCGCCGCGCAGCCACTGCCACCAGCCCAGCACGCTGATGGCGATGAAGAAGAACTGCAGCACCATGTCCGCATACAGATGCGATCGTTCGAACACGGCAGCAAACAAGGCGCAGCCGACGATGCCCAGCCACCAGGTGTGCACGTTGTTGCGGCCGGCCAGCAGGATCGAGCCGGCGACGGCGATGTTGGCGGCCAGCTCCAGCTGGAAGTTCGGGTCGGACAGGTTCATCGCGCCATTGTCGCGTAGATCCGCGCCCTGAAAACGAAAGGCCCCGCTTGCGCGGGGCCCTCCGTGTCCTGCTTCAGGCAATCGCCCGGATCAGAACTTGTACTGCAGCGAAGCCGCCAGCACGTCGCCGCTGACCTTGTACTTGCCGGTCACGGTGTTGCCGGTGGCCGAGGTCGAGGTGATGTTCGGATCCTTGGTGAACAGGTGGGTGTAGCCCACGCTGTATTCCATCTTGTCCGAAGCGGCGTAGGTCATGCCCAGCGACAGCCACTTGCGGGTGGTGTCCGGCACGCGCACGTCGCGGTGGGCATCGGTGGTCGGGGTCTGGTCATAGGCCAGGCCGCCACGCAGGGTCAGCTTGTCGTTCACGCGGAAATCGGTACCGATCGACGCGAAGGTGGTGTCGCGGTAGTGGAACGGCAGCACGCTGTCCGGCTGGTTGGAGTCGTAATCGACAACGACCTGGTCGAACTTGCTCCACGCGGTACGCGTCACCTCGGCCATGACCTGCCACTGGTCGTTCACGCGGTGGGTGAAGCCCACGGTGGCGCTGGCCGGCAGGGTGATCGAGGCGCGGCCGTTGCTGTCGATGAAGGTGCCCGGGGCAGCCTGCGACAGGAACGCGGCAGCCTGCGGCGTCATGGTGAAGTCAGCCTTGCCGTCGGTGATCTTGTGCTCGACCTTCGAGCGGTAGCTGAAGGCGATGTTGGTGCCTTCCACCGGGGTGACGGTCACGCCCAGGGTGTAGCCAACCGACACTTCATCGCCCTTGATGCGCAGGAAGCCATCGGCAGTACCCGGCGAGAAGCCGAGCTGGGCGGCCTGGCGTGCAGCCGCCTGCGACGCCGCTGCGGCCTGGGCCGGGGTGCCACCAGCAGCCAGTACACGCGCCGCAGCCGTGCGCTGGGCGCTGGCATTGATCGCGGTGCCGCCGTCAACGGCGCTGGTCAGGTCGACGTTCAGGCGCTCGGCGAACACCGACGCACCGAACGACAGGTACGGGTTGACGTCATAGGAGAACGCGACGCCCAGGTCGATCGCCTGCAGCTCGGTCTTGACGCCGTTGTAGCGGCCGACCCAGTCGCGGTCGTATTCGGTCTTGAAGCCGAACGGCACGGTCAGCGATGCACCGAAGTGCATGTTGTCGTTCTCGCCGAACGGCAGGTGGAAGTAGGCCGCCGGAACCGGGGCGATCATGCCGGCGTCGCCGCCGTTGCCACCGGAAATCGGAGCGCCGTTGGCGTACTTGCCCTGGCCACGGAACTTGGCGCCGAAGCTGATGGCGCTGACGTCGCCCTGGATCAGGGTGCCGTCGAGCAGGCGCATGGAGGCCGGGTTGGTGGCGATGACCGAGGCGTCACCTTCGGTCGAGGTGGAGCCGGCGAACGCGCGGCCCAGGCCCTTGGCGCTGTTTTCCTTCAGCTGGAAGGCGGCAGCATTGGCATCGGCGGCGGCCAGCGCACCGGCAACGCCGACGGCCAGCAGGGTCAGTCGGGCAATGGTGGAAGCGGTTTGCATCGTAGTTCTCTCTCCGGTAAGCGGTGATGTTGCTCTGAGTGCGCCTGCGCCCGACAGACCCCGGGGGACCGTTCGAAGCGCGCCGGATTCCCCTCCCGACATACGACGCCGTATGCGAGTATTACCCAGAGCTGTTAATGAAACAATAACAGCGTCGGCGCTTTTCCCGTCCCAAAAGCTGAACAGGACAATCCCCGCGCCAGGCGCCGTCACGCTAGGCTAGTGGCCATGTTCGTCTCCCTCCCGTCGCGCAAGAAGGCAGCCCTGCGCTGGGCCACGCCGGTGCTGTTCGCGTCACTGTGGCTGGCGTTCCTGTGGTCGATCTCGCGCCCGGACGACGCCCGCAACAGCCTCTGGCTGGACTGGGGCGCCCTGTCCACCGGCCTGACCCACCCGCTGGACTGGTGGGCGACCCTGCAGGACGGCAGCGTGCTGCGCCTGTTCACCGCCCTGTTCCTGCACGCCGACTGGTCGCACCTGCTGGGCAACCTGGTGTTCCTGCTGATCTTCGGCCTGCCCGCCGAACGGGTTCTGGGGCCGTGGCGGTTGCTGCTGCTGTTCCTGGTCGGCGGCGCGGTGTCGAACCTTGTGGCGATCTACACCATGGGCAGCCCGGACCAGATCATCATCGGTGCCAGCGGCGCGGTGTCGGCCCTGATCGGAGCCTATCTGGCCCTGTTCCCGGGCGCCCGGCTGGGCGTGGTGATCCCGCTCGGCCTGTTCCTGGAGTTCGTGCGCGCCCCGGCCTATCTGTTGATCGGTGTCTGGGCCGCGCTGCAGGTGGTGTTCGCCCACATCGGCCCCAGCTTCGGCATGGTGGCGTGGTGGGCGCACATCGGCGGTTTCGTGTTCGGCGTGGTGTACGGGGTCTACGTGCGGGCTGCGATCGCCCGCCGCCTGCGCAAACGCCACGGCTTCTGACCCCGGGTAGTGCCGGCCGCTGGCCGGCTCCACGCTCACCGGCCCGTTCGTAGATCAGTCGATCGAGGCTCGACTCTGCAGGATCAGGGCTTGGCCGGAGCCGGAGCGGGCTTTGCGTCCGGCTTGCTCTCCGCCTTCGGTTCAACCTTCGCTTCCGGCTTCACCGCAGCGGCTTTCGCGGCCTTGGCGGCATCCGCCTTGGCGGCTTCGGCCTTCAACCGTGCGGCCACCGAACCCGGGTTCTTGAGTTCGGCCAGCGCGTCGTTGATCGGGCCATCGCCCGGCAGCACCGCGCCGGCGTGGTAGCCCTCAGTGCCTTCGTCATCGCCGCGCAGATGGCCCGGCAGGGTCGCTTCGCTGTAGTCACTGAGGCTGGCCGGCAGCGCATCATCCGCCGGCGTGGCGGCCGGCTTCAATTCAACATCCGGCACGATGCCGGTGGCCTGGATCGACTTGCCGCTGGGCGTGTAATAGCGCGCCGTGGTCAGCTTCACCGAATCCCCGTTGTCCAGCGGCAGGACCGTCTGCACCGAGCCCTTGCCGAAGGTGCGGCTGCCCACCACGCGGGCGCGCTTGTTGTCGCGCAGCGCGCCGGCGAGTACTTCCGAGGCACTGGCCGAACCGGCATCGGCCAGCACCACCACCGGTGCGCCCTTCAGCAGGTCGCCCGGGGTCGCGTCGAACCGGGCATCGCTGATACTGATGCGGCCACGGGTGCTGACGATGTTGCCCTTGTCGAGCAGGTCGTCGGCTACCTGCACGGCAGCGGTCAGCAGGCCACCCGGGTTGCTGCGCAGATCCAGCACCAGGCCCTTGAGCTGGCCACCGGACTGCTTCTGCAGCTGCTGCACGTGCTTCTGGAAGTCCGAACCGGTGTCGGCCTGGAAGGTGCTCAGGCGGATATAGCCATAGCCCGGTTCCAGCAGGCGGCTGCGCACGCTGGTCACGCGGATGGTCTGCCGGGTGAGGCTGACATCGAACGGCTTCGGCTTGCCGTCGCGCACGATGGTCAGCACCACTTTGCTGCCGGCCGGGCCACGCAGCGGTTCACTGGCATCGATCGCGCTGATCGGCTTGCCGTCGATGGCGATGATCAGGTCGCCGGCGAGGATGCCGGCCTTCGCCGCCGGCGTGTCGTCGATCGGCGCGATCACCTTCATGCTGGCGTTGTCCGGCTGCTGCTGCAGCTCCACGCCGATGCCTTCGTAGGCGCCGTTGGCCTGCTCGTCGAAGGCCTGCGCGTCTTCCTTGTTGAAGTAGGTGCTGTGCGGATCAAGGTCGAGCAGCAGGCCACGCACGGCCGACTGCATCAGCTTCTTGTCATCGACCGGATCGACATAGGCGGCGCGCACCGCGTTGTACACGGCCACGAAACGGCGGATGTCCTCCAGCGGCACCTTCGAGGTCACCGCCTCCTCGCTGTTCGCTGCCTGCCCGCTGGTTTCCTGGCTCGGGGCGGGCGCGGTCTGCTGCGCCCAGGACAGCGCTGGCAACAGGGCCAGCAAGAGGGTGGCGGTACGGGCTGCGCGCATGGATCACTCCTGTCGACGGTGGCATGGTGCCCAAGGCACATGCACCGATTATGCGCGAAGCACAGCTAAATTCCCGTTGAATCCGGCCCGCATCCGGCGGGCCAGGATTCAGCGCCGCTGCAGCCAGCTGTCGGGGTTGACCGGCTGCCCGCCACGGCGCAGCTCGAAGTACAGCGCGGTGACGCCCTGGCCGCCGGAATTGCCGACCTTGGCCACCGCATCGCCGCGGCTGACCCGCGCGCCAGCATCCTTCAGCAGGGTGTCGTTATGCGCGTACAGGCTCATGTAGCCGTTGCCGTGGTCGACGATCAGGATCATGCCGTAGCCGGTCATCCAGTCGGAGAACACCACGGTGCCATCGGCGACCGCCGTGACCGTGCTGCCGGCCGGCGCACCGATCAGCACACCGCTGCTGGTACGGCCATCGGGCAGCTTGCCGCCGTAGCGGGCCAACAGATTGCCCGACAGCGGCCAACCCAGGCCCCCGACCTTCGGCGCCGGGGCCGAAGCCACCGCAGGCGGCACCTTGGTCGGCGGTGGCGGACGCCCTTCAGCCTTCGCCTGGCGGGCGGCCTTCTCGGCAGCCGCCTTCTCCGCCGCCGCGCGGCGTGCCGCAGCACGGCGTTCGGCTTCGGCGCGGGCGGCGGCGGCACGCAGATTGGCCAGCAGCGTTTCCAGCGCCTTGGCGTCCTGGCCCAGCGCCTGTTCCTTCTCGCGCCGATCCTTGAAGCGCTCCTCCAGCGAGGCCACGGTCTGCGCGCGATCGCGACGATCGGCCGCCAGCGCCGCTGCCTGTTGCTTCTGGTCCTGCTGCGCCCCCTGCAGCTTCTGCTTGCGCTCGGCGATCTGCGCCTGCAGCGCTTCCAGTTCCTTCAGGTCGGCGGTGAGCGTGGTAATGCGCTGCGCTCGTTCGCGCTGCAGGTAACGATGGTAGGCCAGGGCGCGGTTGGCATCGGCCACGGTGTCCTGCGACAGCAGCAGCTTCAGCGGTGCGTGATTTCCAAGCTGATACGCCGCGCGCAGCAGCCCGGCCAGTTCGCGGTGCTGCTGGGCCAGGTTGGTTTGCAGGCTGCTGCGGCGCTGCTCGGCCTGGGCCAGGGCTTGGGCCTGCTCGCGCAGCGCCGCTTCGGTCTGCGCAAGCGCGCGACCGGTGCGTGCCACCTTCTCATCGGCCTCGCGCAGTTGCTGCGACGCCTGCCCACGCTGCCCTTCGATCTGCCGCCGTTCCTGCGCAACATCCTTCAGCTCGTTGCGCAGCTTCTGCAGCTTGCGCTCGGTTTCGCGGGTGGTCTGGGCGGCGCCGGGAAGCGGCACAGCCAACATCAGGGCCAGCCCCAACAGCAGCCAGCGGCCACCACGGGCCGCGGCGATGTGAGGTTGGCGTGATGGGAAGGCGTTGTCGCGCAAGGGCTTTCCAGTGACTTCAGGCAGTTGCAGGGGGTACCGGGGAATGGTGACATCTCCGCACGCGGCCTGCCAGCCGCACTTCCATCGAGGGCGCCATGAACACTCTTTCCATTCCGTTGCTGTTGGGCGTATTGCTGGTCGCCACGCCGGCGGCAGCGCAGGACAACATCAGCAAGGTCAACGGCAGCATCAGCGCCGAGCCTGGCCAGCGCTACGGCAAGCTGGACACCGTCAACGGCGGCATCCGGGTCGGCGAAGGCGTCGAGACCGGCAGCATCGACACCGTCAACGGCGGGGTGAAGGTCGCCGACCGTGCACGCACCGGCAAGATCGAGACCGTCAACGGCGGCGTGCGGCTGGGCCGTGAGGTGATCGCCAGCGGCAGCGTCAGCACCGTCAATGGCAGCATCTTCGCCGACCGCGGCAGCCAGATCGAAGGCGGTGTCGAAACCGTCAACGGCGGTATCGGCCTGGTGGAAAGCCGCGTCGGCAAGGATGTGGAGACCGTCAACGGTGACATCACCGTGGGGATCGGCTCGCAGGTCAACGGTGGCGTGCACGTGCGCAAGCCGAACTTCAGCGTCTCGCTGACCGCCAGCCGCAAGCCGCGGGTGATCGTCGGCCCCAATGCCGTGGTCAACGGTCCGCTGCAGTTCGAGCGTGAAGTGGTGCTGTACGTACACCGCACCGCACGGATCGGGCCGGTCACCGGCGCCGAAGCGATCCCGTTCGACACCGAAACCGCCCCGGCGGACTGAGCGCACCGGCCCCCGTGGTTCGGTGATACTCGCTGACACCGGTCGCGCAAGGCGTGCGGCCGCCCTTTGTTTCCCAGGAATCGACGATGCCCCGCAAACTCCTCCTGTGCCTGGCCGCTGCGGCCGCGCTCAGTGCCTGCAAAGGCGAAGACACTCCGGCGCCCGCGCCGGCCACCGACGCCGCTTCGGCCGCCCCGAAGCCGGCGGCCCATGCGTTCTCGCCAGAGATCAACGCCGGCGACTTCGCCGAGATGGTCAAGACCCTGGCCTCGGATGAGTTCGAAGGCCGCGCCCCGGGCAGCAAGGGCGAAGAACTGACGGTCAATTACATCCGCGACCAGATGCAGCGTATCGGCCTGCAGCCCGGCAATGGCGACAGCTGGTTCCAGGATGTGCCGATGACCGAGACCACGGCCGACGCATCGACCGTGCTGAAGATCACCCAGGGCGGCAAGACGACCGAACTGAAGTTCGGTACCGACATGGTGGTCGGTACCCGCACCGGCCAGGCTGAAGTGAAGGTCGATGCCAGCGATCTGGTATTCGTCGGCTATGGCGTCGATGCGCCGGAGCAGAAGTGGAACGACTACGCCGGCCAGGACTGGAAGGGCAAGACGGTCGTGATGTTCGTCAACGATCCGGGCTTCCACGTCGATGACGCGAAGCTGTTCGACGGCAAGCGCATGACCTACTACGGCCGCTGGACCTACAAGTTCGAGGAGGCCGCCCGCAAGGGTGCTGCTGCCGCTCTGATCGTGCACGACACCGCCGGCGCGTCCTACGGTTGGGACGTGGTGAAGAATTCCTGGGCCGGCCCGCAGTACGACCTGCCCGCCAAGGATGACCCGGAGGCCCGGATCCCGGTGCAGGGCTGGCTGAGTGCCGACGCCGCCAAGGCACTGTTCGCCGGCGCGGGCCTGGACCTGGCGCAGGCCTACAAGGACGCCAGCAAGCGTGGCTTCAAGCCGGTGCCGCTGAAGGCCACCGCTGCGGTCGACCTGAAGAGCCAGATCGCACAGAAGCAGTCGCGCAACGTGGTCGGCGTGCTGCCGGGCAGCAAGCGCGCTGACGAGGCCGTGCTGTACATGGCGCACTGGGATCACCTGGGCAAGCATGAGGGTGAGACCGGCGACAACATCTACAACGGCGCCGTCGACAATGCGACCGGCGTGGCCGGCATTCTGGAGGTGGCCGAGGCCATGGCCCACCAGGATCCGAAGCCGGAGCGTTCGGTGGTGTTCCTGGCCGTGACCCTGGAGGAGTCGGGCCTGCTGGGTTCGAAGTACTACGTCGCCCACCCGACCTTCCCGCTGGACAAGATCGCCGGTGTGATCAACATCGATGCGATGTCGGTGGCCGGTCGTGCCAGGGACGTAACGGTGACCGGTTTCGGCAGCTCGGAGCTGGAAGACATCCTCAAGCCGCTGGCCGCCGCCCAGGACCGTACCCTGCACGGCGAGACCTCGGTGCAGAGCGGCTTCTACTTCCGTTCGGACCACTTCAACTTCGCCAAGGCCGGCGTGCCTGCGCTGTATGCCGACGGGGGCGAAGATCTGCGCGAGGGTGGCGTGGAGGCCGGTCGCAAGGCCGCCGCCGACTACGGTGCCAACCGTTACCACGGCCCGAAAGATGAGTTCGACGCGGCCACCTGGAAGCTGGACGGGACCGTGGAAGACCTGCAGCTGATGTATGGGGTCGGCAAGGAGCTGGCCGGCGGCGATCGTTGGCCGAACTGGTATGAGGGCAACCCGTTCAAGGCGGCCCGCGACGCGATGATGAAGGACAAGGCTTCGGCCGCTGCAAAGTAGAGTCGAGCCATGCTCGACTGAACATCGTTGAGGTCAAAAGCGGCGCCCCTTGGGGCGCCGCTTTTTTTGTGCGTGACTAGCCGCCCCGCTGTTGGTGGGTGCCAACGGACCCGGTGCTCGTGGGTGCCAACCTCGGTTGGCACCGCTTTTCGCGGGGACCATCTCATCCACGCATGGCGTGGATCTACCGGGCAATGCAACGCCATCGGGTGGCCGGCCGGCGGCCGGGACTATCCGTATTTCCTGCGCGCAAAGAAAAACCCCGCTGCGTGAGCAGCGGGGTTTTGGGTGTAAACCCTGGCGATGACCTACTCTCGCATGGCTTGAGCCACACTACCATCGGCGCAGCTGCGTTTCACTTCCGAGTTCGGGATGGGATCGGGTGGTTCCACAGCGCTAATTTCACCAGGGAGACGGTTGCAGCAGCGCTTGCAGCGCCAGCTTCGCGATCTTGCCCATCGGGCGGAAGCCACCCGGAAAATGCAGTGCCTTCACTTAATAAGAAAAACCCCGCTGCGCAAGCAGCGGGGTTTTGGGTGTAAACCCTGGCGATGACCTACTCTCGCATGGCTTGAGCCACACTACCATCGGCGCAGCTGCGTTTCACTTCCGAGTTCGGGATGGGATCGGGTGGTTCCACAGCGCTAATTTCACCAGGGAGGCTTTTGGAGAGTCGCACTCGTCCCGGGGGACAAGGCGCCAGCCTCGCATAGTTCTTGTGACGTAGCGTGCACTTGGATGCTCTTACGACGTTGTCGTAAAGCCAAGGCAACTTGAGGTTATATGGTCAAGCCGCACGGATCATTAGTATCAGTTAGCTCAATACATTGCTGTACTTACACACCTGACCTATCAACCACGTAGTCTACATGGTTCCTTCAGGGGGCTTGTGCCCCGGGAGATCTCATCTTGAGGCGCGCTTCCCGCTTAGCTGCTTTCAGCGGTTATCGCTTCCGAACATAGCTACCCGGCAATGCCACTGGAGT
>NZ_LLXV01000047.1 GCF_001431665.1 Stenotrophomonas beteli
CCTGCCCCTGCCCCTGCCCCTTGCCCTGGCCTGCGGCGTCGCCGAGCAGGTCCACGCCAGCGGCGTTGGACGAATCCGAGCGTAGCGAGGATAGATCTTCTCCCTTCCCTTCCTCTCCACTCCCCTCCACTCCATTCCCTTCCGGGGGGGGGGACTCGTCGAGCGCTCGGCGAGCATCATCCGAGAACGGTGGATGTTTGAACGTTGGACGGTCAATTTTCTGGTGCTTGCGCCAGCCAGTGACGTGCAGATATTCCTTGTCACCGCTGGTATAGAAGGCGATCAGCGAATTCGACGACAGTTCGTCGAGCATTCGCTGCACATCCGACGAGCCAATGTCGTCGCCGGGGAAGATTTCGGCCTTCACGGTCTTGGCGCTGGCCACATGGTTACCGGCGTCGTCGCAGAAATTCCACAGGCCGATGAAGAGCAGCCGAGCCATCGGCGAGCATTCCATCACCTGCTCGCTGGACCAGAACTCGGGCTTGATAGAACGGATCCTGGCCATCAGGCACCCCGCAGCAGTTGCAGGCAGCCGGCGATGAACCACAGGGACCGCACGGCCAGCATGGCCTTCTCGGTAGCGTTCATGGCCACTTCGCTCCCAGGCTCTTGGCCAGCGGCTCCATCAGCGCGGCCAGCTTCGCGAACTGGGCCAGCGCCTCGGCGTGCTGCGCTTCGGGGGAGATCAGGTAGCGCTCGATCAGGTAGTGGATCGGCGTGACATCCTTGGTCTCGGCGATGTAGCGCTCCAGGTCGTCGATCGACAGGCCGCGCGGCTTACCACCGCTGTCGCAGCCGGCCAGCTTCTCGCTCAGCTTCGACGGGGCCATGTCGAGCCGACCGGCAATCGCCGTCACACCCGCGCCGGCGTACACCTGGGCCGCGATGTGCTCACGCAACGACCTGTTGCGCGCGATGCCGTCATCGTAGGTAATTGTTAGGCTTTTCATGCAGTTATCCCGTGGGTGGGAATGCTGGGGTCAACGTGTTCCCCTGCGTTCCCCTGACTGGTTCTGAAAATGGCCGCATCCCCAAATCGGAGTGCAGCCCTGTGGCGAAAACGAATCAGCTGGCCGGAGCCAACGTCCTGACGCTCATGCGGATGGGTGGGAAGTGGTTCGTGCTGAAGCGGGTCGGCGAGCGGGTCGACGTACGGCCAGTCGGCCAGGTGGTGCGGTCGCGCCAGCGCCGGAAGGTGCCCGGGGTGGTGATCCCCTTCCCTGCCCGGCTGGTGTCCGGGGCCGACCATTGAAGCCTTCCCCAACCTGTGTACGGTCGGCCTGCAACACCCACCGAACCCACACAGGACTTACCAATGCGAGAAGCCCAATCGACCCGCGCCGTAGAGCGCGCCCAGCGGGAACGCCAAGAGCTGCAGCAGCAACTGGCCGAGATCGAACAGATGTTCACTGGCGCCCCCACGCAGCCACAGCTGCTGGAGGAACTTCGCCGGGTTGCCAAGAACGGATCGCCGGCAGAGGCGAAGCAACTGCTCGCAACAGTGCAGCGCGTGCTTGCGCCCCTGCAGTAGCGCGGCAGGCGTACATGTCAGGCGGCGGCCTCGGCTTCCGGGGTCTGCCAGAGATCGGGGCGGAGGGAGTGGCGCTTCACCTCTCCCCCCGTCGCCTTCTCGATCTCCACGACCCTTTCGGCCGGGATCGTTGCGCCCTTCTCCCATTGGGAGACGAGGCCCTGCGTAGCCGGTGATCCCGATGCCGTCAGCAGATCGGCGAACGCCGACTGCGACAGCCCCTTTTCTTTGCGGTAGGTGGCGATGTCCATGGGCGGCATTATTAGCGCCCCTGATGTGAAAGATCAATAGCGCCCCTCATGGCTTCCTGAACCCGCTCCAATTAGCGTTCCTGATATGGAAAACAGTCGTAAGTCGAAGCCCACCCCGGCGGATGTCGCCGCTGCCGCGAAGCTCAAACTGGAGTGGCAGGCGCGTGCACGGTCCCTGGGGTTGACCCAGGACCAGGTCGCTGACGAACTGGGCATCACACAGGGAGCCGTGAGCCAATACCTCAACGGCAAAATCCCGATGAACTATCGGACGCTGCTGGTGTTCTGCCGCTTGCTGGGTATCAACGACACCGATGTGCGTCGCGACCTACCAGAGCAGCAGCTCCTCGGACCCACGACGGACAGCGGCGACTGGGCGGACATTAAAGGCTATGCCCAGGCGATGGGCCTTGGTGGCGGCCCAGAAGCTCAGGAGTACGCAGAAACGCACCGACTGAAGTTCCGCGCCGAGTCGCTGGCGAGGAAGCGGCTGCGCCCGGACGCACTGGCCGTAATGTACGGCCGCGGCGACAGCATGGAACCGCGCATCCACAGCGGTGATGCCGTTCTTTTCGACACGACAGATACCCGCCCACGCGACGGTCATCTGTACGTGATCATGGTTGACGGAGGCGGCGCGGCCAAGGAATACCAGGTGAAGCGCTGCGAAGTGATCGACGACCTGGTGTTCTTCAAGGCCGACAATCCGCGAGGCGACCACAACTGGCGCAAGCCGAAGCGCATGGACAGCCCTCGACACCCGATTCATATTATCGGCCGGGTAAGGTGGATAGGGAGCTGGGAAGAATGAAGACCTGCGTTCTTGCACTGGCCTTGATGACAGTGTTCCCATTCTCCGCAAATGCACTGTCTGTCGAAAACTACCGGAAGGTGAAAGCTCAGTCTGAGTCTTCGGATGAGATGGAGTCTAAGGTTGCACGCCTTATTCTCACCGGGTACTTCCAAGGTGTTGAGGAGGTTTTGTTTGGCCAGCGCAGTTATTCTGCCGATCCAATCAAGGTGACGGGCGATCTGCATGCCTGCGTCCCCTCCTCCGTGACAATCGATGCAGCTCTTCTTCGTACCGCCCTAGATCAAGAGATCGGACGGCACGCGAAGATCTATGAGGATGTACCCGACTGGGAGCAAACCTACGCAGCGAATTTCGCAATGCTCGGAATCGCGCGCATGTTCCCATGCGACCAGGGCAAACGCCCGAGCTGGCAAAAGCAATCATGAAAATGGCATTTCCCATCGTGTTGGGAATCCTAAGCACGGGCTGTCTCTTAGCGGCTCTGCACATGGTTCTGGCCTGTCACTTCTCAGCGAGTTGGTTGCATGCTTTGAACATGCTGCCCAACGACTACAAGCGTTCAAAACGTCGTGAGTATCTGGCCTACGTTTACTTTTTTGCGGCAGCCATCGGCTTTGGCGTGATGGCCTATAGCGGTGTTAAAGCCGCGCTCTGGTGGGCACCGGATGATTACAAATCTGTCAGAGACGCAGCTGCCGCTGGGGTTGCGCTTTGGCTCTCGTTCCACCTCCCCCTGATCTTGATGGGTCACGCAGGCTACAAGGCTGAAAAGCTCTGACGCGCGAAGCTAGGCGCGCCAGCACGTACAAATATAAGCGCCCCTATTGACATGGAGAATTAGCGCCCCTAATCTCACCCCGTCGGCCCACCCGGGCCATATGACGGGGTTCACCATGGCACTGCAGCCATACAGCGACCGGGCACGTAGCGCCCAGCGCAACTGGGACAACCAGGAAGATCCGCGTTTCGACCAAGAACACCGCGCCGAGCAGGCCGCGGACCTGGTCAAGGCCTATCGCACCGACCCGGCCAAGCTCCGGGCGGCCGAGGAACAGACGGCCGGCACCTTCAGCGGTACCCACTACACCGAGGTGTCGCTGGCGCTGTACCGGCTGCACCACACGGACCCGGCCGACCTGATGGATTCGGGCGTGCTGGAGGACCTGTACCGGCTGGCCCGCGACGAGGCCGCCGCGATCGACGCGCAGCTGCTGGAAATGGCGCAGCAGCAGGTGGCGGCATGAGCGGCTACGAGATCAAGGTGTCGATCACCCCGCTTTGCCCCTGCTGCGGCAAGGAAAGCCAGTCGAGCGGCTTTGTGGCCGAGAGCCGCGCACCGCAGGGCGTGTTTGATCGCGACAACCCATACGGACGCACAGACCAGCGTGTGTTCATCTCCCCCTGCACTGACTGCTTCGCACCACGCGTTGCATTGAATGCGGCGGCTGATGCTCTGCAGCATGCACGCGATTGGATTGAAGAAGCTGGTGATCGCAAGCAAATCCCCAATGGCGGGACGCTTGCGCGCATTGATTCAGCGCTGGCCCACGCCAAAGGCGGTGCCCGATGACCGCCGCCGAACGCGAGCATCGGCACCACGTGGTCGCCACTGTCGTCACGAATGCCCTGGCGTTCTGCCTGGGCGTGCTGGCCGCTGTGCTGGCGCAGGCGGTGCTGTCGTGAGCCGGGCCATTGATGTGCAGCAGATGCTGCAGAACGAGATCGAGCTGGCCCATTGCAAAGGTCCGCGCGCCGGTGACGCCCGCGCGAGGCGCTTGCAGCAGATCGCCATCTTGTTCCGCGAACTGCGCGCCGCCGCCCACGCCTCGCTGGCCGCCCGGGACTTGGCCGACCAGCTGGCCGCCGACGACCGCCTGCGCGCCGCTCTGGCCGCGTGCGAACCCACCGACACCGATCACAACCGCGAGGCCGTGGACGGCCTGTGCGTGGAGGAAAACGACGATGAGTGACTGCCTGATCAATGTCCGCCTTTTCTCCTGGCACCTGCAGTGGAAGCGTGGCGCGTGGCATCCGGTTGTATCCAGCAATCCCTACCACCGTGCGAACGGTTGGCCGGATGGGTACTTCTCCGTCTACGAGTTCCCGGGGGTGCGCTGATGCGCCTCCTGACTTTCTTTGGCTGCAGCAACTGGCGCGACGTCGCCGCCTGCCTCGCCTGCTACGCCATCACCGCCGCGCTCGCAGCCGCCATGTGCTGGCCGCTGGCCTGGTCCTGACTTCCCGCCGGCGCGGCCGGCTCCTACGAGAGGCACCACCGATGTTCCAACTCGATCAACACGATGCGGTGTTCTCGCATCTGAACCTGCGGAAGGAAAAGCACGGCGACGAAGACGCGGCCGCTGCTGACCTGAAGTTCTCGCTGAACGCTCCGAACACGATCCTCAACACCATCGACCCGGCCATCCTGCCGGCGTTCTGGAAGAAGGCCGACAAGGGCCAGCAGCAGAACCTGCCGATGGAGGGCAGCACCGACCTGGTGGCGCTGAACCTGCCCCTGCTGGGCGAGCAGGACATCACCGGGAAGTTCGAAGGCTACGAGCTGTCGATCGGCTCCCTGATGGACCACATCGAGGCGGTGTTCTTCGCCGACGCCAAGGTGAAAAAGATCACCTGGAAGCCGCTCGAAGGCGGCAGCGTGGCCATGGGCTTCACCGTCTCGGTGCTGCTGGACGAGGACGAAGACGCCGAGCTGATCTCTGCATGGCGCCGCGGTGAGGTGCGTCTGACCCTCACGCCGCCGAGCGCCGCCCCGCAGCAGGCCGACCTGGCCGCGTAACGAATTCCCCCGCCCTCACGGGCCCCGCGCCGGCCGGGATTCCACGACGCCGGCATTCCCTTCATCACGCCAACGGGAGTTCTAACCATGGCACTGCGCATCATCCGCTCCACCGATCCGATCACGGTCACCCGCCTGAACGTCTGCATCTATGCCGCCCCCGGCCTGGGCAAGACGTCCATCTCCTTCACTGCCGACAAGCCGCTGCTGCTGGACTTCGACCGCGGCGCGCACCGGTCGGCCAACCGTAAGGACACCGTGCAGGTGGAGCGCTGGGAAGACGTGGCGCACATCACCGCCGACGACCTCGCCGACTTCAACACGGTGGTGGTCGACACCGCCGGGCGAGCGCTCGACACGCTGACGCCGGACATCATCCGCCGCAATCCGAAGATGGGCCGGGGCGGTTCGCTGACGCTGCAGGGCTTCGGCCAGTTGAAGGCCGAGTTCGTGGCATGGCTGAAGCACCTCAACAGCCTGGGCAAGGACGTGGTGCTGATCGCCCACATGGACGAGCAGCGCAACGGCGACGAGATCATTGAGCGTCTGGACGTCCAGGGCGGCAGCAAGGGCGAGATCTACAAGGCGGCGGATGCCATGGGCCGGCTGTCGATCCGCGACGGCAAGCGCATGCTCAATTTCAGCCCCACCGACGCGTCGTTCGGCAAGAACCCGGGCCAGCTGGAACCGCTGGAAGTGCCGCACCCGGAGCGTGACCCGCAGTTTCTGGCTCGCGTGATCCAGCAGATCAAGGACCGGCTCAATGCCATGACCGAGGAACAGCGCGAGGCGCAGGCGGCGCTGGAGAAGTGGCGCGAACGCACCACCGCTGCCGAGGACGTCACGGCGATCAATGCGTTGCTGCCGGAGGCGAAGGGCGGCTCGCAGGCCATGAAGGTGCTGCTGAACGACCGTGCCGCCGCGCTCGGCCTGACCTTCGACAGCAAGGCCGGCCAGTACGCCGCGCCGAAGGCAGCCTGACCGTGCTGGCCCGCGTGTCCAACATCGAGGCGTTCCGGAAGTGGCGGGACGCCGACGACCAGCCGGTGGCAGACCTGGTGCGCTACATCACCGTGGATCAGCCCACCAAGGCGATGCTGGCCGGTACCGCGTTCCACGATGCTCTGGAACACGCGGTGCCGGGCGACTACGAAGTGCTGCAGGCGATGGATCATACGTTCCACCTGCCGGACTGCGAGCTGGTGCTGCCGACGATCCGCGAGGTTCGCGCCTATGGCGAGTACGGCGCCCTGACCGTGACCGGCAAGGTGGATTGCCTGGACGGCAAGCGCGTGGACGACCACAAGACAACCAGCCGGTTCGATGCCGAGCGGTATCTGGCCGGCTACCAGTGGCGGTTCTATCTGGACCTGTTCGGCGCCGACGTCTTCCGATGGAACGTGTTCGAACTGAAGGAGGTCGGCGAACTGGAGTACCGCGTGTCGCCGCCACAGCTGCTGGAGGTCACCCGCTACCCCGGCCTGCACGACGACTGCATGCAGTTGGCGCTGGACTACTTGGCCTTCGCCGAGGAACACCTGCCTGCGGGCTACAGCACAGAGGTGGCCGCCTGATGGACGTCGCCCTGTACCCCTGCCACGCCAAGAGCCTGCGCCGTGCCGGCCAGGCCCGCGCCCAGCTGTTCGCCCATGTGATCGAGGGCAAGCGCTACACCACCGCGCAGGTGGCCGAAATTCTGGACATATCCCACAGCGCCGCTTACGAGCGGATCAAGCGGCGCCCTCACCCACTCACCTGGGAAGGCCTGCGCGGAGATCCGCCGGCATGAAGACCTGCACGAAGTGCGCGGCCCGGCTGCCGCTGCGGTTCTTCCCCCTGATCAACGGCAAGGCCACCGCCGCGTGCGCGCCCTGCCGGAACACCGAGCGCCGCCTGCACGACCCGCTGCGCCCCCTGCGCCGCGATCCGCTGCAGGTGCGCCTGAACAACCTCACCAACCTGTGGCACGGGCCAGTGCGCCGCGTGCCGCTTCGGAGCCACGCATGAGCAAGGAATCAATCGAACAGCGAGCGCGAGAACTGCTGGCAGAGTGCGCTCGAAAGATCGGCCAGCCGGAGTACGCCTATCACGTCGGGTGCGGCGGGGAATTGGATCTCGAAGATCAGGCGCTCATCGAGACCCTGATGATCGCACTGACGCCGCAGTGGCAGCCGATCGAGACGGCACCAGTTGGTAAAAATGCTGACGGTGTTACCTGGCTCTTCCTGGCTTGGGGCCCGGAAGGTGACCAGAGCGTCGGAGAGGGCTTCCGATGGCGAGACAAGTGGTTTGCAGGCGCGACGTTCTATTGCGCAGGGCAGGAAAGGAAGTACGAGATCCGGGAAACCGAGATTTCTCCCACCCACTGGATGCCGTTGCCCTCAGTGCCGGAGGCCGCATGACCCACCACCGCTACGACCGCCGGCTGCCGAAGCGCACCGAGGGCTTTGCCTGGGGCCGGACCATCGACAAGGTGCTGGGCGGCCACGTCCTCACCTACCGCCTGTTCCGCCGCGACCTGGCCGGAAAGCTGCACGTCGAGACGCGGACGTTCCAGCTGCACGACCACCGCCGCCACATCGCGCTGCAGCTGCTGAAAGCGCGCCGCGTGTTGCGCGAGCGCGTCGACGCCATCGGCTATGCCCTGATCGAGGCCGAACAGGCCTCCCCACTGCAGGAGGTTGCATGAATACCAAGAAGACCCTGGCGGACGTGCAGCCCGGTGGGAGGGTGAGGCTGGGGGATGGGCCCTGGCCGGAGATCGACGCCATCCTGGCTGATGCGTATTCCGCAGGCGCAGAAGGTCTGCCGTTCGAAGGAATCGCGCGCCGTGCAGCCGTGCGCAAGGCAGTCGCCGCCCTCTCCGCCCAGCCCTCCCCGGGTGGTCAGGGGGATGCGCTTCTGAAATTGAAGGTCGCATGGATGAAGGAGGCGAATGATCGTTTCCAGGCCAACGAATTCAGCGTGGTTGCGGAACGCCTCTACATCTGCATAAACGAGTTGGAAGCCGCCCTCGCCGCCCGCCAGCCGGTGGGGGAGCCGGTGGCGTACATGGTGCGCTGGAAGACCGAAGGCGGATTCGGGCTGGAATGGCCGAAGAACATGCAGTATTTCCGCGACCGCGCAGACGAATACGAGATCGTTCCGCTGCAGCTCGCCGCCCCTCCCGCGCAGGCAGTGGACCTGGAGCAGTTCCGGCCAGCCGTCTGTGCGATGGGCCTGTATGCCGAGGAACCGGAGGATGTTGACGAAGCCAAGCGCCTGCTGGCCCTGATCGACAGCCAGGCGGTGGGGGAGCCGGTGGTCACCGCTGAAATGCTCGCCGCAGCCGACAAGTACCACGACAGCGATGAATACCGTAGCGGCCAGTTCAGCGACAGCCACACGAACGCAGCGTGCTACCGGGCCATGGCAGCCGTAGCCCCGCCCGCGCAGGCCGTGGACCTGGAACGTTTCCGCCCCGCAGTGATGACGGCACTCGGCTTGTCGTCGCCGTACGGACTCGAAAGGGAAACGCTGAATGAACTTCTGGACCTGATCGACAGCCAGGCGGTGGGCAAATGAGCCGCGTCCGTGTCGTCTACCGCACCATGCGCTGCTCGATCCCCGAGGGTGGCGAGGTGGTGCTGCATGTGCCCGAGCATATCGGCGTCGAGTCTCTGGACATGGCAGCCGAATGCATTGCGCTGCAGATGCGCATCTTCAAACGGCACGCCGAGATGGCCATGCCAGCGCTGCCACAGGAGCCTGATGCCAATGGCTGACCAGCTGCTCACCGCTGCAATGGTCCACGTGTTCGCCCTGGCCGGGTTTGCGGCCGGCATCGCCACCCTGTGGGCGATCAGCCGCGCATGCCGCGCCGCGCGCGCCGGGCTGCGCTGGTGCTGGCGGAGGGTCGCAGCATGATCCACGTCGGAGACTGCCTGGAAGTGATGCGCGGCATGGCCGCCGGCTCAGTGCAGACCTGCGTAACCAGCCCGCCCTACTACGGGCTTAGAGACTATGGCGTGGCCGGGCAGGTCGGTCTGGAACCCACGCCGGCGGAGTACGTCGCGCGCCTGGTTGCCATCTTCCGTGAGGTGCGCCGCCTGCTGCGTGATGACGGCACGCTGTGGCTCAACTTGGGCGACACCTACACGCAGTCCGGCCGCGGGCAGGAAGGCGCTGCCGTGACGCTGGAAGGCAACACCGGCCGCAACCGTTCCGCTGCGCTGGGCGCCCTGGGCGCGATGGGAGGACGCATCAGCGTGCAGGGCTTGGCACCCAAGCAGATGATAGGCATCCCCTGGCGCGTTGCGTTCGCGCTGCAGGAGGACGGCTGGTTCCTCCGCCAGGACATTATCTGGGCCAAGCCGAATCCGATGCCGGAAAGCGTCACCGATCGGTGTACCAAGGCGCACGAATACTTGTTCCTGCTGACCAAGTCGCCGCGGTACTTCTTCGACATGGAGGCCATCAAGGAACCGGCCGCTGGTATCAACAACTACCCGCCGCAGGGCGGCCCTGTGCCCGGCGCTCCTGCGCAGTCTCGGCTGCGTCCCGCAGTGCCGCGCGGCGGCTTCGATGGCAAAACCAATGCGCTGCCGGGGCGCGAGGCTTTCCGGGCGACGTCGGAGAAGCGCCACAAGCGCAGCGTCTGGAACGTGGCCACGACACCGTTCAAGGAGGCGCACTTCGCCACCTTCCCCGAGCAGCTGATTGAGCCGTGCATCTTGGCCGGCGCGCCCGCCGGCGGCCTGGTGCTGGACCCCTTCATGGGCGCTGGCACGACCGCGGTGGTTGCCGAGCGTCTCGGCCGGCAGTGGCTGGGTTGCGAGTTGAACCCCGAATACGCGGCGATCGCGCAGACCCGCATCCAACAACAGCAGCCCGGGCTACCGCTGGGGCTGATCGCATGAACACCGCCACCGAGCAGCTGCGCGCTGCGCTGGCCACGAACTGAAGGAGACCAGCATGCAACTGATGACCCCCGAGCGGTGGCTGGCCCGCTACTTCGAAGAAGGCAGCCGACCGTCCATGCAAGTGCTGCAGCGGCTGCTCCGCGAGGGCAAGCTGCCCGGCCGCAAGGTCGGCGGCACCTGGTTCATCGACGAACACGAATGGCTCGCCGGCGGCGATGATCTTGTCGCGCGAGTATTGGGTGAGGCAGCCTGACGATGGCACCGAGGCAACGAAGCAAGAGCCGCCAGGGATGGCCGGCCAACCTGTACCCCAACCGGGACGGGTTCAAATACCGGCACCCGGTCACGAAGAAAGAGACGTGGATGGGCACCGATCAGGCCCGCGCGTTCGCCGCGGCCAAGAAGCTCAATGCGCTGCTGATCCCGACCGACGACCTGGTCGCACGGGTCATCACGCCCGGCGAGACGGTCGCTGATGCGATTGTCGTGTTCCGCCGCGATGACGTGCCCGGCAGGAAGTGGGCGCCGAAGACGGCCGAGGTCTACGAAAGCGTGATCCGCCGCATCGAGGCCGGGCTGGGTTCGAAGGCCGTGGCTGACGTGACGGTGAAGGTGTGCGCCACCTTCATCCGCGAGGTGACCGAATCCGACCGTGCGCGCCAGCAGTTCCGGCTGGTGCTGGGCTGGATCCTGGCCTGCGCCGTGGAGGAAGGCTGGATAGATACCAACCCCGCGCTGGCCACGCGCCGATTCCAGCATGAGCGGAAGCGCGTGCGCCTGACCCTCGACGTGTACCGGGCCATATGGGACGAGGCCGCACCGTGGCTGCGCAACGCCATGGACCTGTCGCTGGTGACGCTGCTGCGCCGCGAGGACGTGGTGACGGTGAAGTTCGCCGACGTGCGCGACGGCCACCTGTGGGTAGTGCCGTCGAAAACCGAGGGCTCGACGAACGTTCGACTACAGATCGCCGTGGCCGGGCCGCTGCTCGACCTGCTGGCCAGGTGCCGCGATGACGTGGTTTCGCCGTTCGTGATCCACCGCCTGCCGGAAAAGGCCAGGCCCAGCGACAAGCGCGCGAAGGATCGAGCGCACCACACGCAGGTATTGCCCGAGCAGCTGTCGCGTGCGTTCGCGAAGGCGCGCGATGCTGCCGGCGTGGGTGGCGATGCGCCGCCAACATTCCATGAGATCCGCAGCCTGGGCGGTGCGCTGCTGCGCGATGCGGGCTGGACAACGGAACAGATTCAAACCCTGATGGGGCACGGCAATGCTTCGATGACGGAGCACTACCTGGGCGGCCATGAGGCACCATGGACTGCAGTGGATCTGGCGATCAATCCAAGTCGCTGATGCGCCTACCTTGTGAATCGACTTCATACTTGCGGACGACTACTGCAGGGGGAATGTCCCCTCCATCGGGTGCAGATAGCGAAACTTCATGCTCGTCCGCCCATTCAACATCCTCGCCTTCCCAGGCCAGAATGCCGTGCTTTCCGAACAGAGCCTCATCTACGACGTACACCACACCCGGCTCACTGAAGTTCGAAGTAGCGAACCGGTGTGCTTCGGTAGCGTCCCGGGTGAAGGACACGACGCTGCCGCCGTACAGTCCGGATTCCAGCCGATGCGCACGTGCTGCGTTCTCGAACGTCTCGCCCAGCGTGATTGTGCCGTCGCACAGGAACCTTCCATCAGCAAGAACTGCGACTTTCGGCGCACTGCCATGCGGCTTTATCCGACCACCGTTACCGTCATCAATCGCCTTGGAAACGCCTCGATATAGCAATGCCATAGGGTGGCCATAGGGTGGCAATAGGGTGCAGAACGAAAAAGGGCCCACACCGCGAAGTGTAAGCCCTTGTCCTATCTCAGCTTTTGGTCGGGACGGCCGGATTCGAACCGACGACCCTCTGCCCCCCAGGCAGATGCGCTACCAGGCTGCGCTACGCCCCGACTGATGCTGCGATGTGCCCGCCAGTGCGGCGGGCCGTGAAGTATAGCGGATTACGATGGAAATGGGATCAGCGGCGCAACAACTGCAGCACTTCTTCCAGCTCCATGCGCACCTGCTTGATGATCTGGTTGCTCAGCGCCGATTCCTCGCGGGCATCGGGACCCTCCAGGCGCAGGCGGGCACCACCGATGGTGTAGCCCTGTTCGTACAGCAGGCTGCGGATCTGCCGCACCATCAGCACGTCGTGGCGCTGGTAGTAGCGGCGGTTGCCCCGGCGCTTGGCCGGCTCAAGGCTGGGAAACTCGGTTTCCCAGTAGCGCAGGACGTGCGGCTTGACGTCGCACAGCTCGCTGACCTCACCAATGGTGAAGTAGCGCTTGGCCGGGATCGGCGGTAGTTCGCGGTTACTGCCCGGATCCAGCATAAGCTTCCACCCTCTCCTTGAGCTTCTGGCCCGGACGGAAGGTGACCACCGTACGGGCGGAAATCGGAATTTCCTCGCCGGTCTTGGGGTTGCGACCCGGGCGCTGGTTCTTGCGCCGCAGATCGAAATTACCGAAGCCCGACAGCTTCACCTGACGTCCCTGTTCCAATGCTTCACGCAGCACATCGAAAAACGCGTCGACGAATTCCTTGGCTTCCCGCTTGTTCAGACCGACTTCGTCGAACAGCTTTTCCGCCATCTCCGCCTTGGTCAATGCCATTGCCTGCTACCCCCGAGTGCTGCCCGCTCAGCCGCGGATCCGGGCGTGGTGTTCACGCTCGATGGCAGTGACCGCCTCGGCCACCACCGCATCCACGTCGCGGTCCGTCAGAGTGCGCGACTTGTCCTGCAAAATCAAGCCCATAGCGAGACTCTTGAATCCCGGCTCGACGCCCTGGCCGACATAACGGTCGAACAGGTTCAGGTCACGCAGCAGCGGCCCAGCGGCCTGGCGGACGGTGGCCGCCAGATCGGCCCACGCCACCTGTTCAGGCACCAGGAACGCCAGGTCGCGGCGCACCGCCGGGAAGCGCGACAGCTCGCCGGCGCGCGGCAGGCGGCGGGCGGTCAACGGCTCCAGGTCCAGCTCGAAGGCGTACACGTCGGCTTCGATGTCCATGGCCTTGGCCAGGCGCGGGTGGACCTGGCCGATCCAGCCGATCGACACGCCATCGCGGAACACCTCGGCCGAACGCGCCGGGTGGCCGTAGGCGCGGGCCGACGGGCGGAATTCCAGCTGCGCGCCACTGGCGGCCGCCAGGGACTCCAGATCGCCCTTCAGGTCATGGAAATCGACCTTGCGGGTCGGCAGGCCCCACTGCACCGCCTGCGCATCGCCACACACCGCAGCGGCCACGCGCGGGGTTTCCAGCGGTGCCGGCCGGGTTTCGCCGGGCGACGCGTCGCCGGCCTGCTGGACGAACACCCGGCCGAGCTCGAACAGGCGCACGCGGCCCAGCTGGCGGGCGGCGTTGCGGCCCAGCGTGGCGACCAGGCCAGGCAGCAGCGACGGGCGCATCACCGCCAGTTCGGCCGACAGCGGGTTGGCCAGCGGCACCAGTCCGTCGCGCAGCTGCCACTGGCTCAGCAGCGCGTCGTCGACGAAGGCGAAATTGACGGTTTCCTGCTGGTCGCGGGCGATCAGCTGGCGGCGCACGCTCAGCGCGTCCAGCTGGGTCTCGCTCGGCATCGCCACGCGCGAGGCACCGCCCGGCAGCGTGGTCGGGATCTGCTCGTAACCGTGGATGCGGGCCAGCTCTTCAATCAGGTCTTCCTCGATGGCGATGTCGAAGCGGCGGCTCGGCGCGGCCACCTGCCAACCATCCGCCGTCGCGGTCACCGCCATGCCCAGCGCACGCAGGATGCGCTCCACTTCGGCATCTTCGATGGTGATGCCGAGCACGCGGGTGATGCGCGCGCGGCGCAGCACGAGGGTTGCCGGCTGCGGCAGGTCATCGGCGCGCACGGCCTCGGTGACCGGCGCCGGGGTACCGCCGGCCAGGTCCAGCACCAGGCGGGTGGCATATTCGATGGCGGTGCGCGGCAATGCCGGGTCGACGCCACGCTCGAAGCGATGGCCGGCATCGGTATGCAGGCCCAGCTTGCGGCCACGGCCCATGATCGCGGCCGGTGCGAAGTGCGCGGCCTCCAGGAACACGGCGGTGGTCGCGTCGGTGACACGGGTGTCGAAGCCGCCCATCAGGCCGGCCAGGCCGATCGCGCGATCGGCGTCGGTGACCACCAGGAAGCTGTCGTCCAGCATTGCATCACGACCATCGAGCAGCTTCAGGCTCTCGCCAGCGCGCGAACGGCGCACGGCGATGCTGCCCTGCAGGGTGCCCAGATCATAGGCATGCATCGGCTGGCCCAGCTCGAGCATCACGTACTGGGTGATGTCGACCAGCAGCGAGACCGGGCGCACGCCACTGCGGCGCAGGCGCTCGGCCATCCACAACGGGGTCGTGGCGGCGGCATTGACGCCCTCGATGACACGACCGAGGTAACGCGGCGCTTCGGCACCGGCATCCAGCTGGATGCTCAGCTCACGGCTGCCGACGGCCGCAATAGCGTCAACGGCGAAATCCAGCACTTCGCTGCGGGTGGCGGCGGCGACGTCGTAGGCGATGCCGCGCAGGCTGAAGCAGTCGGCGCGGTTCGGGGTCAGCTTGATCTCGATGCTGGCGTCCGGCAGCCCCAGGTACTCGACCAGAGGCTGGCCGATGGGCGCGTCGTCCGGCAGTTCCAGCAGGCCGGAGGCATCGTTGTCCAGGCCCAGCTCCTTGGCCGAGCACAGCATGCCGTTGGACTCGACGCCACGCAGCTTGGCCGGCTTGATCTTCAGCTCGCCGATCTGCGCACCGACCATCGCCAGCGGCGCGACCAGGCCCGGCCGCGCGTTCGGAGCGCCACAGACGATCTGCAGCAGTTCGCCCTGCCCGGCATCGACCTTGCACACTTGCAGGCGATCGGCTTCCGGATGGCGGATGGCCTCGACGATGCGCGCCACCACCACGTGATCGAGACCTTCGCCCAACGCGGTCACCTCTTCCACTTCCAGGCCGATGGCGGTCAGCACGGCGCTCAGTTCATCGCGCGTGGCGGAGGTCGGGACGTGGCTGCGCAGCCAGTTTTCGGAGAATTTCATGGTGTCATCCTGGTGGGCCCGGCGCATGCGCCTGGGCCTGCGAATTTGGAAGCAGTCGTTTCAGGAGCAGCCGAGCATGGCTCGGCTCTACAGGGTTGCGGCTTACGCGAACTGTTTCAGGAACCGCACATCGTTCTCGAAGAACGCGCGCAGGTCGTTGACGCCGTAGCGCAACATCGCGAAGCGCTCGACGCCCATGCCGAAGGCAAAGCCGGTGTAGCGCTCCGGATCGATGCCGACGTTGCGCAGCACGTTCGGATGCACCATGCCGCAGCCGAGCACTTCCAGCCAGCGCGTGCTGCCATCGGGCTGCTGCCAGGCGATGTCCACTTCCGCACCCGGTTCGACGAACGGGAAATAGCTGGGGCGGAAGCGCATCTCGAAATCGCGCTCGAAGAACGCGCGCACGAACTCGGCCAGCGTGCCCTTCAGGTCGGCAAAGGTCGAATGCTCGTCCACCAGCAGGCCTTCGACCTGATGGAACATCGGTGAATGGGTCTGGTCGCTGTCGCTGCGGTACACCTTGCCGGCGGCAATCATGCGCAGCGGCGGCGCGTGGTCGCCCATGTAGCGTACCTGCACACCCGAGGTGTGCGTGCGCAGCAGGCGGCCGTCGCCGAAGTAGAAGGTGTCGTGCATGGCGCGCGCCGGGTGGTGCGGCGGGAAGTTCAGCGCCTCGAAGTTGTGCCAGTCGTCCTCGATCTCCGGCCCTTCAGAGAGCTCGTAGCCCAGCCGGCCGAAGATGCCGGTGATGCGCTCCAGGGTGCGGGTGATCGGGTGCAGGCCGGCGCGGTCGCCATTGCGGCCCGGCAGGGTGATGTCGATGGCTTCGGCCGCCAGGCGCGCATCCAGTGCCGCGTCTTCCAGCACCGCCTTGCGCTCGCCCAGCGCGCGGGTCAGCGCGTCACGGGCCTGGTTGATCGCTTCACCGGCGGCCTTGCGCTCGTCGGCCGGCAGGGCGCCGAGCTGCTTGAGCTGCGAGGTGATGCTGCCACTCTTGCCAAGCAGGGCCACGCGCAGCTGTTCCAGCACGTCGGGGCTCTGTGCGGCGGCCACATCGGCCAGCGCCTGGGTGGTGAGGGATTGGATGTCACTCATGGGGGGCCGGAACTCCAGTCGATCTGCCATCGCGATGCGAAGGGCCGACCCCTGTCGCCACCGCCGTCCCCGCGCAGCCGCCATGGCCTCGCCGGGACCCAAAAAAGAATGGGGAAGGACTTGCGCCCTTCCCCATGCATTGCCTTGACCTGACACCGTTCCGAGTGAACGGTTGCGGCATCGGGAAGGACTTATGCCGCCAGCGCGCCCTTGGCCTTTTCGGCCAGCGCGGCAAAACCGGCTGCGTCGTGCACGGCGATGTCAGCCAGGACCTTGCGATCCAGGGTGATGCCGGCCTTCAGCAGGCCGTTCATGAAGCGGCTGTAGCTCAGGCCGTTGATGCGGGCAGCCGCGTTGATGCGGGTGATCCACAGCGAACGGAAGTTGCGCTTCTTCTGCTTACGGCCGATGTAGGCGTACTGCTGTGCCTTGATGACCGCCTGCTTGGCAACGCGGAAGACCTTGCGGCGAGCGTTGTAGTAACCCTTCGCCAGGGTCAGGATTTTCTTGTGGCGGCGACGCGCCTGTACGCCACGCTTAACTCGTGCCATTTTTCAGTTCCTCAGAGGTAAGGGAGCATGCGGTCCAGACGGCCTGCGTCTTCTGCACGGACATGGCCCGTCTGACGCAGATTACGCTTACGCTTGGTCGCTTTCTTCGTGAGGATGTGGCTACGGTTGGCGTGGCCGCACTTGTACTTGCCCGAGGCGGTCTTGCGGAAACGCTTGGCCGCTGCCCGGTTGGTCTTGATCTTGGGCATTGCAATGTCCTTGATGGGATTTGACCCTGGTTTCTGACTGATCTGGCGGCGGCCTGGGCCGCTCTTTCCGTCCTGCCATGATCGGCGTACGACCCGTCCTGGGTGGGTCGAGCCGGGCATGATACAGGCAAAACCGCCCTGCCACCAGCCCCTGCAACCCTTTCGCCGGCACTCCATCGGCCTGCCGGAAAAGCAAAGGGACGCCGATGGCGTCCCTTTTCCTGAACCATTCAGCCAGGCGCCCCGGAAGGCGGCCCGTCAGGCCTCAGGTCTTCTTCTTCGGCGCGATCATCATGACCATCTGACGCCCTTCCAGGCGCGGACGGGATTCAATGACGATGTCCTCGCCCAGATCGGTCTCGATCCGGTTGGCCATTTCACGGCCCAGTTCCTGGTGGCTCATTTCACGGCCACGGAAGCGGATGTTGACCTTGATCTTGTCACCATCTTCGAGGAACCCACGCATCTTGCGCAGCTTGATCTGGTAGTCGCCCTCGTCCGTGACCGGACGGAACTTCACTTCCTTGATCTCGACCTGCTTGGTCTTCTTCTTGGCCTCGCTGGCCTTCTTCTGCGCTTCGAACTTGAACTTGCCGAAGTCCATGATCTTGCAGACCGGCGGATCGGCCTGCGGCTGGATTTCGACCAGGTCCAGGCCTTCATCTTCGGCCATGGACAGCGCTTCGTCGCGCGACAACACGCCGATCATTTCTCCGTCACTGCCGATCACGCGGACGCGCGGCACACGGATTTCCTGATTCTTGCGGTTCTGTTTGTTGTCAGGGGTGCTGATATTACGTTCTCCCAAGGGTATCGAACCGGTCCGGGTGCCTGTGCCCCCGGACCGGACCTTTGCTTACGCGCCCTCGGCCTGGAGCCGCTCGATGAAGGCCTGCAGGCTCATGCTGCCCAGGTCTTCGCCAGAACGCGTACGCACCGCCACAGCCCCATTTTCCTTCTCGCGGTCACCGATGACCAGCAGGTAGGGCACGCGCTGCAACGTATGCTCGCGGATTTTATAGCCGATCTTCTCGTTACGCAAATCCGAGCTGACGCGGAAGCCTTGCTCCGCAAGGGTTTTGGTCACGCTCGAGACGTACTCGGCCTGGGCGTCGGTGATATTGGCCACCACCACCTGGGTCGGCGCCAGCCAGGCCGGGAACTGGCCGGCATGGTGCTCGATCAGGATGCCCAGGAAGCGCTCCATCGAACCGACGATGGCCCGGTGCAGCATGACCGGATGCTTCTTCTGGCTGTTCTCGTCCACGTACTCGGCGCCGAGGCGGCCGGGCATCATGAAGTCGACCTGCATCGTGCCCAGCTGCCAGGTACGGCCGATGGCATCCTTCAGGTGGTACTCGATCTTCGGGCCGTAGAAGGCGCCCTCGCCCGGCAGCTCCTGCCATTCCACGCCACAGGCGGTCAGCGCCGAGCGCAGCGCGCCCTCGGCCTTGTCCCAGGTGGCGTCGTCACCGAGGCGCGATTCCGGACGCAGCGCGATCTTGATCTGGATATCGTCGAAGCCGAAGTGCTGGTAAACCGCCAGCGCCTGCTGGTGGAAGGCGGTCACTTCCGATTCGATCTGGTTTTCGGTGCAGAACACATGGCCGTCGTCCTGGGTGAAACCGCGCACGCGCAGGATGCCGTGCAGCGCGCCGGACGGTTCGTTGCGGTGGCAGGAACCGAACTCGCCGTAGCGGATCGGCAGGTCGCGATAGCTGTGCAGGCCCTGGTTGAACACCTGGATGTGGCCCGGGCAGTTCATCGGCTTGACCGCGTAGGTGCGCTTCTCCGATTCGGTGAAGAACATGTTGTCCTGGTAGTTGTCCCAGTGGCCGGACTTCTTCCACAGGCTCACGTCCAGGATCTGCGGGCAGCGCACTTCGCCGTAGCCGCTGTTGCGGTAGACCTTGCGCATGTACTGCTCGACCACCTGCCACAGCGCCCAGCCCTTGGGGTGCCAGAACACCAGGCCCGGCGCTTCTTCCTGCAGGTGGAACAGGTCCTGCTGCTTGCCGATGCGGCGGTGGTCGCGCATCTCGGCTTCCTCGATGCGCTTGATATAGGCCTCGAGCTGCTTCTTGTCGGCCCATGCGGTGCCGTAGATGCGCTGCAGCTGTTCGTTCTGCGCGTCGCCACGCCAGTACGCGCCGGAGATGCGGGTCAGCTTGAAGGCCTTCAGGAAGCGCGTGTTCGGCACGTGCGGGCCGCGGCACATGTCCACGTATTCCTGGTGGTAGTACATGCCCATGGCCTGGATGTCGTCGGACATGTCCTCGATCAGGCGCAGCTTGTAGTCCTCACCACGGGCCTTGAAGATCTCGATCACTTCGGCGCGCGGCGTCATCTTCTTGATGACGTCGTAGTCCTGGGCGATCAGCTCGCCCATGCGCTTCTCGATCGCGGCCATGTCGTCCGGAGTGAACGGGCGCTCGGAGTAGATGTCGTAGTAGAAGCCCTCGGCGATCACCGGGCCGATCACCATCTTCACGTCCGGGTACAGCTGCTTGACGGCGTGGCCGACCAGGTGGGCGCAGGAATGGCGGATGATCTCCACACCCTCCTCGTCCTTGGCAGTGATGATGCGCAGGCTGGCATCGTGGTCGATGACGTCGCTGGCATCGACCAGCACGCCATCCACGGCACCGGCGATGGTGGCCTTGGCCAGGCCGGCGCCGATCGACTGGGCGACGTCCATGACGCTGACGGGGTTTTCGAATTCGCGGCGGCTGCCGTCGGGAAGGGTAATGTTGATCATCGCAATAGCTTCGTGCGGGGCCCGCCGGGCGGGCTGGAAAGCGGTCCCGGGCCGGAGCCCGGGCAATAAAAAAGCGCCGCGAGGGCGCCTGGAACACAGGGCCTTCGGGGGCAGGTCAACAGTGGGCGGTGGTAGTGCTCATGTCACACGCTCGGCCGGCGCTGGGCGCGGGCCACCTTGTTCCAGTCAGGGTTCTGCGCTGATCTTAAACCAGCAGGCGGCAAAGCCCAAGGGCCACCGTACGGTCCGCTGAATGAGCATCGCTGGCGGCGTGAAAACGCAATGATTACCATGTCCGCGCGGCCCGCCCTGTGCCAGCCTGCCCGCTTTCCCCAGGACCTCGTGATGCGCCACCCGCTCCGACCGGCTCCCGCCGGCCCCGCCCGTGCCCCGCGTTCGCCCGCCCGCAGCTGCGCCGGCCACCCGCGATGATCACTGTCGGCCTTTCTACGCTCGGCTTCTGCAGCCTGGGCATGCTGTCGGCGATGTTCTCGGCACTGTCCTTCTATGCCGCCTCGCCGCACTGCCGCTGGCCGCGCCTGCGCCGGGCGGGTCGCCTCGGCCGCCAGATCGGCCTGGTCGCCGCCGCGGCCGCGTTGTGGCTGTGGATGGCCGAGCTCGGCTTCGCCGCCGGGCTGGTGGCGATGCTGTGTACCTGGATGCTGTCAGCTGTGCTGTTGCCGACGCTGGCGGCCTGGCACCGTCCGGGCGCGGAGTCGCCCTGATGTGGGCGCGTGCCTTCGCCGGCCTCATCGCCGGCTTCTTCCTGGCCGCCGCAGTGACCGGGCTGGTCACCTGGCTGCCCCCCGGCCCTTGGCAGAACGCACTGGTTCCCAGCCTGATCGCCTTCGTGCCGCTGTGGATGCTGGCGGCCCTGTGGGCGTTCAGTTTCCGCAGCGCGCTGCGCGCCTGGCTGGTGCTGCCCGGCAGCGCAGCCGCCGGCTTCGCCATGCTCGGGCTGCTGCGCCTGGCCGGTGCCGTGCAATGAGACCGACCGCATGAAGTTCAGCTCGCAGACCCTGCGCACCTTCACTACCCTGCATACCTGGGTCGGCCTGGTGGCTGGCTTTGGCCTGTTCGTGGCGTTCTACGCCGGCGCACTGACCCTGTTCCATCACGACCTGCCGCTGTGGCAGACGCCCGGCGCGGCGACCGCACTGCCCGCTGGCCTGGACGACGCGCAGTACCTGCTGGAGGACGTGCTCGCCACGCACCCCGAGGCGCGCCGCCACGTCGGGATGACTTTCCCCGGCGCCGAGCACCCGCAACCGTTGGCCTACTGGCAGGCCGATGACGGCAGCTGGCGCTACGCGTGGCCGGGCCAGATCAGCGGCAGCCCGACACCCCCGCAGAGTGGGCTGGCCGAGCTGGTCAACGAACTTCACTACAGTCTCGGCCTGCCGGTGGCCGGCATCTATGTGATGGGCATTGTCAGCCTGCTGTACGGCATGGCGCTGCTCAGCGGCCTGGTGATTCATCTGCCCAGGCTGCTGGGCGATCTGTTCGCGCTGCGCCCCGGCCGCAACCTGAAGCAGATGTGGCAGGACGCGCACAACGTGATCGGCGTGCTCAGCCTGCCCTTCCACCTGATGTTCGCCGTGACCGGCGCCCTGCTCTGCCTGGTCTTCGTGCAGATGGCCCTGCTCAATCCGCTGATCTACGACGGCAAGGTGCTGGAGGCGGCGCCGGCGGCGATGGATACCGCCCCGGTGCGCGAAGCCACCGGCATTCCGGCGCCGCCGGGCAGCCTGCGCGTGCTGCATGCGCGTGCCCTGGAGGTGGCCCGAGCGCAGGGCGTGGCCAGCTTCGAACCGACCTACCTGAAACTGGCCAATGCCGGCGATGCCCACGCCACCATCGAGATCACCGGTGAATCCACCGGCACGCTCGGGCCGTTGGGGTCAGTAGCGCTGGACGTGGCCACCGGTGATGTCCTGGCCTCCCAGCTGCCGGGACAGCGCGATGCCAACCACGCCACGCTCAGCGCCGCCTATGCACTGCACTTCGGCGAGTTCGGCAACGGCGTGGTGGTCTGGCTGTACTTCCTGCTCGGCCTCGGCGGTGCCTTCCTGTTCTATTCGGGCAATCTGCTATGGATCGAATCCCGCCGCAGGCGGCGCCAGCCGCAGCAACCGCGCGCCGGGGTGAACATGGCCCGGGCCACGGTGGGAGTCTGCATCGGCCTGTGCGTGGCGATTTCGGTCGCGTTTGGCACCGCCCTGGTACTGGAACGGCTGGCGCCATCGGACGTCGACCACGGCATCCGCTGGGCCTGCTTCGGCAGTTGGGCGGCCTGTGCGCTGTGGGCCGCACTGCGCCGCCCCGCGCAGGCCGCGCGCGAGCTGCTGTGGGCCGCAGCGCTCAGCACTGCACTGGTGCCGGTCCTGCACGGTGCCCTCAATGGTGACTGGCTGTGGCGCGCCGCCGCGCGTGGCCAGTGGCCGCTGTTCTGGGTCGATGCCATCGCGCTGGCCATGGCCTTCGGCTTCGCCCGCCTGGCCGTCGCCAGCCAGCGCCGCGCCCGCAACGGCGACCCGAACAGTGTCTGGGCCGATTGAGCGTTCGCAGGGCGTGACGCGGCGCTACTGGGGCGAGTGTTCCCCGCCCGGGTAGCGGCTTGCTTCGACCAGGTTGCCATCCGGGTCGCGGAAGTACAGCGACTCGATCGGCCCCAGCGCACCGGTGCGTGCGACCGGCCCCTGCTCCACCGCAACGGACTGCGCCATGCCCAAAGCGTAGCGCTGCCGGCGGCGTCGCACCGTGCGGTGTCGGGCCGATGGCGTTGCCGCCTGGCGCCGGGCATAGCCCGGCGCCACCAGTGGCTCAATCGCCGATGCGCGCCTTCTGCCATGGGCCGAGCATGGCGTCGAGCAGGCTTGCCTGCGCGTCGTCGCCGGTCAGCTCCCACATGAACACCCCGGCCAGGCCCTGCTCGCGGGCGAACCGGGCACGCAGGCCGATCGAACGCGGGTCTTCATAGCTGATGAAGATCTTCTGCCCGGCGTTGTACAGCCACGGGCTCTGCGCCTGCGGCTGCCAGTGCCTGGTCCACCCCGGCTGGTCGAGATAACGCGCCTTGATCACCCGCCAGTCACCGGCGTCGGCCGGTGCGCTGTAGGGCTGGTACAGGCCATCCGGTGCATCGCCGGTGACCTTGAAGCCGCGCCCGTAGAACGGCACGCCCAGCACCAGCTTGTCGGCGGGCACACCGTGTTCGCGGTAGTACTGCACCGCACCGGCGACGTTGTTCCAGCGCCGCAGTTCCGCTGCCAGCGGATCGGCCGGCACTTCATGCAGGGGCGCGTTGAAGGTCGACACTGCCGAGAAGCCGGTGCCCATGTCGTAGCTCATCAGGTTGATGAAATCGAACACCTTGGACAGCGCCGGCAGGTCGTAGCTCGCCGCCGGATCATAGGGGCCATCGGTCTGCAGGCGACCGGCGGCCAGCGCGGCGGTCAGCAGCATTGGCTGCCCCAGCGTGCGACCGCGCGCATCGAGTGCCTGGCGGAAGGCCTGCGCGAGCAGGGTCAGGTTGGCGCGATCCTGCGGGCGGTGCGCCAGCTCCTTCGGCCCGCCACTGACCGGGAACTCCCAGTCGATGTCCACGCCATCGAAACTGCCCGCGTGGCGATCAAAGAACAGTGCCATGCATGAGTCCACAAGGCGCTTGCGGCTGGCCTCGGTCAACGCTGCGTCGGAGAAACCGCCCGCGCCCCAGCCACCGATCGAAATCAGCGTGCGCAGGTGCGGATGCGCCCTCTTCAGCTCGGCCAACGCAGCGAAATTCTTCGGCGCTTCCGCACCGATCGTGCAGCGCCCGTCCTCGAGGGTGGAGAACGCGTAGAACAGATGAGTCAGGCGCTCGGCAGGAATGCTCGACACCGGATAGCGCTCTGCCGAACCGCCAGGGTAATAGGCGCCGAAGATCGGCGGCTGCGCGGGCGCCGCATGTGCAGCGATGGGCAAGGCACCGGCAATCAGCACGGCAAGGACGGCCACGGTCTGGCGGAACATGGGATCTCCCGGTTCGAAGGCGCAGCCACGTTAGCAAACGGATGTGCCTGCAGTATGGATATCGCGGCATGTCGTCCCGTGGACAGGCGCGATCCGCGCAACCGTGACAGAACGATGGCCGCGTGGCGGCCCTCATGCGCTGCAGCAGGACATGCAGCGACCCGGATGAGCGTCTCTTCGCAACATCGAGGCAAAGAAAAAGCGGGCCGAAGCCCGCTTTTTCATTCCAGCGATTCCAGAAGCGTGTCAACCAAGGTTGACACCTGCCGTAATCGACCCGAGGTCGATTATTCGGCGCTGACGGCGTCGCCTTCTTCCACGGCCTTCATCGACAGGCGGATACGGCCCTGCTTGTCGACTTCCAGCACCTTGACCTTGACCACATCGCCTTCCTTCAGCACGTCGCCGACCTTCTCGACGCGATCGCTGGAGATCTGCGACACGTGGACCAGACCGTCCTTGCCCGGCAGGATCGTGACGAACGCACCGAAGTCCATGATCTTGGCGACCTTGCCTTCGTAGATGCGGCCCGGCTCGACGTCCGAGGTGATCTGCTCGATGCGGGCCTTGGCGGCCTGGGCAGCGATGGCATTGACCGAAGCGATGACGATGGTGCCGTCATCCTGGATGTCGATCTGGGTGCCGGTTTCCTTGGTGATGGCCTGGATGGTCGAGCCACCCTTGCCGATCACTTCGCGGATCTTGTCCGGGTGGATCTTGATGGTCAGCAGGCGCGGCGCGTAGTCCGACAGCTCCTCACGCGGCGCGGTCAGGCCGTGGGCCATTTCGCCCAGGATGTGCAGGCGGCCAGCCTTGGCCTGCTGCAGGGCCTGCTTCATGATCTCTTCGGTGATGCCTTCGATCTTGATGTCCATCTGCAGGGCGGAGATGCCCTCAGCGGTACCGGCCACCTTGAAGTCCATGTCGCCCAGGTGATCTTCGTCACCCAGGATGTCGGACAGGACGACGAAGCGCTCGCCTTCCTTGACCAGGCCCATGGCGATACCGGCCACCGGCGCCTTCACCGGCACGCCGGCGTCCATCAGGGCCAGCGACGAGCCGCAGACCGACGCCATCGACGAGGAACCGTTCGACTCGGTGATTTCCGAGACGACGCGAATGGTGTACGGGAAGGATTCCAGCGACGGCATGACAGCCAGCACGCCGCGCTTGGCCAGGCGACCGTGGCCGATTTCGCGGCGCTTCGGGCCCATCATGCGGCCGCACTCACCCACCGAGAACGGAGGGAAGTTGTAGTGGAACAGGAAGTTTTCCTTGTACTCACCGGCAACGGCGTCGATGACCTGGCCGTCGCGGGCGGTGCCCAGGGTGATGGTCACGATGGCCTGGGTTTCGCCACGGGTGAACAGCGAGGAACCGTGGGTACGCGGCAGCACGCCGGTCTTCACGGTGATCGGGCGGACGGTGTCCAGCGCACGGCCGTCGATGCGGACCTTGGTGTCCAGCACCGAGTCACGCATGGTGCGGTATTCCAGTTCACCGAATTCCTTCGACAGCTCGGCCGGGTTCCAGCCTTCGGCGGCCACGCGGCCGGCCAGGGCTTCGAACACGTCCTTCTTGATCGCCGAAATGGCGTCGCGGCGCTGCAGCTTGTCGCGCACCTGGAAGGCTTCGCCCAGGCGCGGGCCGATGGCTTCCTTCAGGGCGGAGATCAGCGCGTCGTTCTTGGCCGGGGCTTCCCAGGTCGACGGCTTGGTGCCGGCTTCGACGGTCAGCTCGTTGATCGCGTTGATGACCTTCTGCATTTCGCGGTGACCGAAGGTCACGGCGCCCAGCATCACTTCTTCGGACAGCAGCGCGGCTTCGGATTCAACCATCAGCACGGCGTTGGAGGTACCGGCCACGACCAGTTCCAGCTGCGAATCAGCCAGTTCGCTGACGGTCGGGTTCAGGATGTACTCACCGTTCTTGTAACCGACCTTGGCCGCGCCGATCGGACCCATGAACGGGGTGCCAGCCAGTGCCAGGGCCGCCGAAGCGCCGATCAGGGCCGGAATGTCACCGTCCACGTCCGGGTTCAGCGACATCACCGTGGCGATGATCTGCACTTCGTTCTTGTAGTCTTCCGGGAACAGCGGGCGGATCGGGCGGTCGATCAGACGCGAGATCAGGGTTTCCTTCTCGGTCGCACGGCCTTCACGCTTGAAGAAACCACCCGGGATACGGCCGCCGGCGTAGAACTTTTCCTGATAATCGACGGTCAGCGGGAAGAAGTCCTGGCCTTCGCGCGCGCTCTTGGCGGCGACGGCGGTGACCAGCAGTACGGTGTCGTCCATCTTGACGATGACGGCGCCGCTGGCCTGACGGGCGACTTCGCCGGTCTCAAGCGTGACGGTGTGCTTGCCGTACTGGAAGGTTTTGGTGATTTTTGCCACGGAGGGTGTCCTTGGGGATGCTGTCTGCGAATTTGGACCGTCGGCGACCCTTGCCGCCAGCGGGTGGCCGGATCGTTCCGGCCTGAATCGGGGATTGCGGTGCTACAAAACAAAACCGCGGCGCATCGCTGCGCCGCGGGGGATTCGTTGCTTAGCGACGCAGGCCAAGCTTTTCGATCAGGGCCTTGTAACGCTCGACGTCCTTCTTCTTCAGGTAGTCGAGCAGGCTGCGACGGCGGTTGACCATCTGCAGCAGGCCGCGGCGGCTGTGGTGGTCCTTCTTGTGGGTCTTGAAGTGGCCGGTCAGCAGCTCGATGCGGGCGGTCAGCAGGGCCACCTGGACTTCCGGGGAGCCGGTGTCAGCGGCGCTGCGCTTGTTGTCTTCAATGACCTTCTGGGTGTCGATCGACATTTCTTTTTTCTCTGTGATGCGTGGCCGGCAGGAACGCGCTTCGCGCACCGCCAGGCTCGCCGTGGACTACAAGGATGAAACCTGCGCGGAGCAGGCTGCCGGAAAACGGCCGCGAAATTGTAACGGCCAGGGACTTCCGGGACAAGGACCGGGGCTGAACCGCCCTGCCCCGTTCAGAGGTTGAAACGGCGCTGCGGGGCGAGCAGGCCACTGTCGTCGACCTGGCCCAGGCCCTGGACAGCATCGTCCGGGCCAAACACGGCCACCAGGCCATGCGGCCAGGACGGGTCGCGCTGGCGCTGGCCGACGCAGAAGCGATGGGCCTGGTCAGCGTCAAGCTCGACCCTCGGGTATTCAGCCAGGCCGGCCGCCAGCGGCAGCAACAGCGCGTCCATGCCGGCCTCGTCGCCGGCCTCGGCCATCGCCCGCAGCTGGTCCAGGGTCACCATGGCCGGCTCATGGAACGGTTCGACCCAGAGCCGGCGCAGCGCACTGATGTGGGCACCACAGCCCAGGGCCTCGCCCAGATCACGGGCCAGGCTGCGGATGTAGGTGCCCGAGCCGCAGGTCACGCGCAGGCGCAGGCGCTCCGGCTGCTGCTCCAGGACCTCGATGGCGTGCACCTGCACCTCGCGCTCGGGCGCCTGGATGACATCACCGCGGCGGGCCTTCACATACAGCGGTTCACCGCCCTGCTTGAGCGCAGAATAGATGGGCGCACGCTGCAGGATGGTGCCGGTCAGCGGCGCCAGGGCGGCCTGCAGGGCGTCGGCACTGATGGCAGGCACCGGGCGCTGCAGCAGCACCTGACCTTCCGCGTCATCGGTATCGGTGGTCTGCCCGAGCACGACCTCGGCGTCATAGGCCTTGGCCGAACCGAGCAGCAGGCCGGCGATCTTGGTGGCTTCACCGAAGCACAGCGGCAGCAGGCCGGTGGCCAGCGGGTCGAGGCTGCCGGTATGGCCGCCCTTCTCGGCGCGGAACAGGCGGCGGGCCACCTGCAGGGCGGCGTTGGAGCTCATCCCGGTCGACTTGTCGAGCAGCAGGATGCCATCCAGGCGACGGAACTGAATTCGGGTCATGACAGGAAAGTGTTGAGACGGGCCATGCTCGGCTGCCGCAGCGCGGCCTGCATCAGACATCGCGCAGCCGGAATGCAACAACGCCGGGCATGCCCGGCGTTGCGCGCTTATTCTTCGTCGCTCTCGCGGCGCTTCTCCGCGGCCAGCGTATCGGGCAGGTCGCGCAGGATGTTGTCGATGTGCTCACCACGGTCGACCGAGTCGTCGTAGTGGAAATGCAGCTCCGGCACGTGGCGCAGCTTCATCGCCCGGGCCAGGTCCATGCGCAGGCGATAGCCCAGCTCCTTCAGGCCGGCAACCGCCTCGGCCGAACGCTCGGGCATCAGCGCGGTCACGAATACCTTGGCGTGGGCCATGTCGCGGGTGATTTCCACGTCGGACACGCTCACCGAGGGCAACCCATGCTCGCGCACGGCGTTGTGCACCAGGGTGCCGAGTTCGCGGCGCAGCTGGGCGGAGACACGGTCGGTTCGATGGAAAGTCTTGGGCACGCGGTCGGGCTCTCGATTCAAATGTGACCCGACCAAGGTCGGGTCCTACCAGGAGGAGCGGCCCGACCAAGGCCGGGCCCCACCAGGGGGCGGACCGGCCCGTGAGGGCCGCTCCGTTGCAGCATTACAGGGTGCGCGGCACTTCGATACGCTCGAAGCACTCGATCTGGTCACCCGGCTTGACGTCGTTGTAGGCCTTCACGCCGATACCGCATTCGGTACCGTTGCGGACTTCGTCGACGTTTTCCTTGAAGCGGCGCAGCGATTCCAGCTCGCCTTCGAACACCACCACGCTGTCGCGCAGGACGCGGATCGGCTTGCTGCGCTTGACCACGCCTTCGATGACCATGCAGCCGGCGACGGCGCCCAGCTTGGAGCTGCGGAAGACGTCGCGGACCTCGGCGATACCGATGATCTCTTCGCGGATCTCCACGCCCAGCAGGCCGGAGGCCACCTGCTTCACCTGGTCGATCACGTCATAGATGATCGAGAAGTAACGCAGGTCCACGCCGTTGGATTCGATGATGCGGCGGGCCGAAGCGTCCGCACGCACATTGAAGCCGATGACGGTGGCCTTCGAAGCGGCCGCCGAGTTGGCGTCCGACTCGGTGATGCCGCCCACGCCGGAGTGGATCACGTTGATGCGGATGTCGTCGTTGGACAGCGCGACCAGGGCCTGGCTCAGCGCCTGCACCGAACCCTGCACGTCGGCCTTGATGACCAGGTTGAGGACCTGCTGGCCCTCGCCCTTGCCCAGGGTCGCCATGATGTCTTCCATGCGGCTGCCGGCGGTGGCGACCAGGCGCGATTCACGGCGCTTGGTCTCACGCTGCTGGGCAACGTCCTTGGCCAGGCGCTCGTCCTCGACGACCACGAAGTCGTCACCGGCTTCCGGCACGCCGGACAGGCCCAGGACCTGCACCGGGATGGACGGGCCGGCGAACTCCGGCTGCTTGCCGGTTTCGTCGAACAGCGCACGCACACGGCCGTACTGGATGCCGCACACCAGGTAGTCGCCCTTCTTCAGGCGGCCCTGCTGCACCAGCACGGTGGCGACCGGGCCACGGCCCTTGTCCAGCGCCGATTCGATCACCACGCCGGAGGCGCGGCCTTCGTCGACGGCCTTCAGTTCCAGCAGTTCGGCCTGGATGGAGATGGCATCCAGCAGGTCGTCGACGCCCAGGCCGGTCTTGGCCGAGATCTCCACCATCTGGGTGTCACCGCCGAAATCTTCGGCCACGACCTGCTCGGACAGCAGTTCGTTCTTGACCCGCATCGGGTCGGCGTCGGACTTGTCGATCTTGTTGATCGCCACGATCAGCGGCACACCCGCCGAACGGGCGTGCTGGATCGCTTCCTTGGTCTGCGGCATGACGCCGTCATCGGCCGCCACCACCAGCACCACGATGTCGGTCAGCTTGGCGCCGCGCGCGCGCATCGAGGTGAACGCTGCGTGGCCCGGGGTATCCAGGAAGCTGATCACGCCCTTCGGCGTATCCACGTGGTACGCGCCGATGTGCTGGGTGATGCCGCCGGCTTCGCCGGTAGCGACCTTGGTGCGGCGGATGTAATCCAGCAGCGAGGTCTTGCCGTGGTCGACGTGGCCCATGATGGTGACCACCGGCGGACGCTGCACGGCTTCGCCCTGGCTTTCACCGGCCGAGGCCAGCAGTGCGTCTTCGGCGTCGTTGTCGTTGGCACGGATCGCCTTGTGGCCGAGTTCCTCGGTGACCAGCGCGGCGGTGTCGTGGTCGATGGACTGGGTGATGGTGGCCATCACGCCCATCTTGAACAGCGCCTTCACCACCTCACCGCCCTTCAGCGCGAGCTTCTGCGCCAGGTCGGCCACGGTGATGGTGTCGCCGATCGCCACTTCACGCACCACCGGTGCGGTCGGGCGCTCGAACGCATGCGGACCGGCGTTGCCGCCACCACGACCATCGCGACGTCCCGGCGCCGGACGGCTGCCCGGACGACCCCGGGTGTTGCTGTTGCTGTTGCCGCGACGGGCACGATCGGCCGCCGACAGATGCATCTGGCCGGCAAAGCGATCACCCGAGCCACGCTCGTTGCGCGGCGCGCTGCGGTTGTTGCGGTCGTCGCTGCGCGGCGGTGCGCCACGCGGCGCAGCCGGAGCTGCTGCGGGAGCACGCGGCGGGCGCGGCGCGGTTTCATCGATCGGAGCGCGCACCTTGGGCTGGCTCGCCGCCAGCGCCTCGGCCGCCTTGGCGGCCGCCGCAGCTTCCTCGGCCGCCTTCTTCTCGGCTTCGGCACGTTCCTTGGCAGCAACCTCTTCCTCGCGGGCACGGACGATGGCTTCGTCGCGCAGACGATCCTTCTCGGCCAGGGCCTGCTGCTCGGCGAGGTTGCGGGCGCGCGACTCTTCCAGCTTGCGCAGGATGTCGGCGCGCTCTTCGTCCGGCGTCATCGGGCGCGCACCATCCTTGACGTAGGTGCGCTTCTGGCGCACCTCGACATTCACGGTCGTCTTGCTGCGACCGGAATTGACCGTCACTTCCTGCTGTTTCCGCCGGTTGAGCGTGATCTTCTTTGCAGACTGATCGGTCTCTTCCGGGGCCTGCTCGGGCTTGCCGTGCGAACGACGAAGGAAGCCCAGGAGCTTCACCTTCTCGGTGCTGGTCACGACCTGGTCGGGGCCGCTGAACTTCATGCCGGCACCGGCCAGCTGTTCCAGCAGTTTTTCGACCGGCGTGTTGACCAGTTCGGCAAGCTTGCGGATGGTGGTTTGCTGCGACATTCGGATCCTATGATCTTGTGGGCGCCCCCCCGCATCTGGAGGTGGCGCGGATTCTACGCCCTGAGCGGCTCAGGGCCCTGTTCATTGCCGGCTCATTCGCCGCGTTCCAGTCGGGCGATCTCCTCGGCACGCGCGGCCAGGATCAGCGCCGCAGCGCGCTCCTGGTCCAGCCCTTCAATGCCGAAGTCCATGACCTCGTCGGCGGCCAGGTCGGACAGGTCCTCGCTGGTACGCACGCCGTGGCCGGCCAGCGCATACGCGGTGGCTTCGTCCATGCCCTTCAGGGACAGCAGGTCCTGCGCCGGCTGGCCGTCTTCAAGGCCTTCCTCGACTGCCAGGGCCTCATTGAGCAGCGCATCGCGGGCACGAGCGCGCAGCTCTTCGACGATGTCTTCGTCGAAACCTTCCACGGCCAGCAGCTCGCCAACCGGGACATAAGCGATTTCCTCGACGGTGCCGAAGCCTTCGCTGACCAGGATGCCGGCGATCTCTTCGTCCACTTCCAGCTTGTCCATGAACAGCTGGCGTGCCGACGCCTGCTCGGCTTCCGACTTGGCGGTGACCTGGTCCTGGGTCATCACGTTGAGCTGCCAGCCGGTCAGGCGGCTGGCCAGGCGCACGTTCTGGCCGCCCTTGCCGATGGCCTGGGCCAGGCGGTCTTCAGCGACGGCCAGGTCCATCGAGTGCTTGTCTTCATCAACGATGATCGACTGCACTTCGGCCGGTGCCATCGCGTTGATGACGAAGTTGGCCGGGTTGTCATTCCACAGCACGATATCCACGCGCTCGCCATTGAGCTCGTTGGACACAGCCTGCACGCGCGAACCGCGCATGCCGATGCAGGCACCGATCGGATCGGTGCGCTGGTCGTGGGCCAGCACGGCGATCTTGGCGCGGTCGCCCGGGTCGCGGGCACAGGCCTTGATTTCGACCAGGCCCTGGCCGACTTCCGGCACTTCCAGCTTGAACAGCTCGATCATGAATTCCGGGGCGGCACGGCTGATGAACAGCTGCGGGCCGCGCGGCTCCGAGCGCACTTCGGCCAGGTAGCCGCGCACGCGGTCGCCGGCGCGCAGCACGTCACGCGGAATGCCCTTGTCCTTCGGAATGAAGCCTTCGGCGTTGCCACCGAGGTCGACGTAGATGTTGCCGCGCTCGGCGCGCTTGACCACACCGGTGATCAGCTCGCCGACGCGATCCTTCCACGCGTCCACGACCTGCTGGCGCTCGGCTTCGCGCACGCGCTGGACGATGACCTGCTTGGCGGCCTGGGCGGCGATGCGGCCGAAGTCCGGGTTCTCGATCTGCTCTTCGATGTAGTCGCCGACGTCCACGCCTTCGGCTTCATCGACGGCGTCCATCAGGCGGATCTGGCGGTCCGGCGATTCCATGACCACGTCATCGGCCACCACTTCCCAGCGGCGGTAGGTTTCGTAGCTGCCATCCTTGTGGTCGATGACCACGCGGGTCAGCACTTCCTCGTCGGGATAGCGCTTCTTCGCTGCCGAGGCCAGGGCGGCCTCGATGGCATCGAAGATCACTTCACGCGGCACGCCCTTCTCGTTGGCGACCGCGTCGACTACCAGCAACAGTTCCTTGCTCATTGGCTCACTCCGCGCGCGGCTTCTTTGCCGCCGGCTCGTTGGAAGAAGAATTCGGGTTCGGCTTCGGACGCTTCGGTGCCGGACCGGTCGGCTTGCTCGGGGCCAGCCCCAGCGCCACCCAGTCGGGCAGGATCCGCGCCTTGTCGATGTTGTCGGCCGACACGACCACTTCGGCCTTGTCGACGATGAAGGTGATGGTGCCCGCCGCTTCATCGATCGCTTCGATGCGGCCCTGCAGGCGACGACGGTTGTCCTGCGGCAGCTTCAGCGTGACCTTGGCCGATTCACCCTGGTGGCGGGCGAACTGCTCCAGGTTGAACAGCGGGCGGTCCACGCCCGGCGAAGACACTTCCAGCGTGTAGTTGCCGCTGATCGGGTCTTCGACGTCCAGCTGCGCCGACACTTCGCGGCTGACCCGCTCGCAGTCGTCGACATTGATGATGCGCTCGGGCTGTTCAGCCAGCGGCACGTCGATGTAAAGGCGCAGGGTCGCACCGCCGGGGGCCGGCAGATACTCAACGCCCAGCAGCTCCAGGCCCAGCGACACAACGGTCGGGGCGAGCAGATTCGCGATGTCGGTTGCCTTGTCGCTCACAGCCTGCCTTGATCTCTTGGTTGGGTGCCAGCCTTGGCCGGCGTGAAAACATGACGCCCCGGAAACGACAAAGGGCCCGCTGGGCCCCTTTTCCGGAAAGACTCCGGTGACTGGATTCCGGTTGCAGCACCGTGTGAAAGCATGCTGCGGCCCTCCTTCCGGGTCTGGCCTCCCGCCGGGAGGCCGCCTTCAGGGGTACTGCATAGGCCGCTGATGATAGCGGCTGCACCGCGCTGGTGCAAGCTGCGGGCCCGGGGTCAGATCCCTTTTCCCGCGGAAAAGGGATCTGACCCCGATCACGCAGAAACGACGCAGCCGCCCAAAGAAAAACGCCTTCGAAGCAGGACTTCGAAGGCGATCTCTTTACTTGGTAGCGGGGGCAGGATTTGAACCTGCGACCTTCGGGTTATGAGCCCGACGAGCTGCCAGACTGCTCCACCCCGCATCAGAAGCGGAATTATGAGTGATGGCTTCAAAAACTGCAAGCTTTCCCTCATTCATCAAGCCGGTTGGCGACGATTCGATGTTGGTAGCGGGGGCAGGATTTGAACCTGCGACCTTCGGGTTATGAGCCCGACGAGCTGCCAGACTGCTCCACCCCGCACCGGAAGTGTTTGAACTGCTGCCCTGCTCTTTCGAGGAGGGCTACCGCAACGATATTCTGGCTGAACCGCTGCAGTGACAACTCAGGCTGCGCATATTACACGAATCGCGCAGCTTTGTGTCAACTTTTATGCAAGATGCGCAAATGCCTGCTGGCACCAGACCATGATCGGGTTCCAGGCCAGGCCCAGGGCCAGCAGTGCCAGCGCGTTCACGCCCAGCACCAGGCCCAGCACGCGGTCGTTGCTGCGCGGCATGGCCTCGCCCACCGGCTCATCGAAGTACATGACCTTGATGACGCGCAGGTAGTAGAAGCAGCCGACCACGGCGCACAGCACGCCGAGGATGGCCAGCCACAGAAGGCCGCCGTTGACGGCCGCACCCAGTACCGCCAGCTTGGTCCAGAAGCCCAGGAACGGCGGAATGCCGGCCAGCGACGCCATGATGCACAGCACCAGGCCGGCCATCCACGGGTTGCGGGCATTCAGGCCCTTGAAGTCCTCGATGTTCTCGGCTTCAAAACCGGCACGCGACAGCGCGATGATCGCACCGAAGGCCGCAGTCGACATGATGGCGTAGGCCAGTGCGTAGAACAGCGCGGCGGCATAGCCCTGCGCGCCGCCGCCGGCGATGCCCATCAGCAGGAAGCCGATGTGCGAGACGGTGGAGAACGCCAGCATGCGCTTGAGGTTGCTCTGCGCGATGGCCATCAGGTTGCCGATCACCAGCGACACCGCGGCCAGGCCGGCGATCAGCAGCTGCAGCTCGGTCGACAGCGGTCCCACGCCCATTTCCAGCAGGCGGTAGGCCATGCCGAACGCCGCCAGCTTCGGCGCCGAACTGATGAACAGCGCGATCGGCGCCGGGGCGCCCTGGTACACGTCGGGCAGCCACATGTGGAACGGCGCGGCGCCGAGCTTGAAGGCGACGCCGGCGATCATGAAGACCGCACCGGTGATCAGCAGCACGCGCTCTTCCGAATGCGGGATCGCATCACGGATGACGTCCAGGTGCAGGCTGCCGGTGGCGCCGTAGATCAGCGACATGCCGTACAGCAGCAGGCCCGAGGCCAGCGAACCCAGCACGATGTACTTCATCGCCGCTTCCGAGGCCAGGCCGCTTTCGCGGTTGCTGGCGACCAGGGCGTAGGAGCACAGCGCCAGCAGTTCCAGGCCCAGGTAGACCATCAGCAGGCTGCCGGCCGAGACCAGGATCATCATGCCAGCGGTGCCGAACAGGATCAGCACCGGGATCTCGCCCTGGAACAGGTTGCGGTCACGCAGGTAGCGCCAGCCGTAGACCAGGGTCAGGCCGCTGAGCAGCACGATGCCGGTCTTCATCACGTCCGCGGCGGTATCGCGCACGAACATGCCGTGGAAGACCTCGCCCTGCCCGCCCACGCCGGTGGCCAGCATGAACAGCACCACGGCCAGCGCAGCGAGCGAGAACAGGTGGGTGACGATCTTGTTCCGGTTGCTGACGAACAGGTCGAGGATCATCAGGGCGAAGGCGCTGCCGATCAGCACCAGCTCGGGAGCGAGCGGTGGCAGGTCAGCGGCGGTCAATGGCAGCAGCGGCGAGGTGGTCATCATCAAATCCTGGAATTACAGCAGCTTGCTGGATGCGATCTGCATCGCCAGCTTCGCGATCGAGGGCTCCATCAGGTCGGTCAGCGGCTTGGGGTAGATGCCCAGGGCCAGCACGCCGATGGCGAACACGCCCAGCACCAGCCATTCGCGGCCGTTGATGTCCTTCAGTTCGGCCACGTGGCTGTTGGCCACTTCGCCGAAGAAGATGCGCTTGTACAGCCACAGGGTGTAGGCCGCGCCGATGATCAGCGTGGTGGCCGCGCCCAGCGCGATCCACGGATTACGCTGGAACGCCGACAGGATGACCATGAACTCACCGACGAAACCGCTGGTGCCCGGCAGGCCCGCATTGGCCATGAAGAACAGCATGGCGAAGGTGGCGAACCACGGCATCACGTTGACCACGCCGCCGTAATCGGCAATGCGGCGGCTGTGCATGCGGTCGTACAGCACGCCGACGCAGGAGAACATCGCACCGGACACGAAGCCGTGCGAGATCATCTGCACCATGGCGCCCTGCAGGCCCAGGCGGGCGGCGTCGGCGTTGCCGGCTTCACGCACCAGCCACAGGGCGATGAAGGTGCCCAGGGTGACGAAGCCCATGTGCGCGATCGACGAATAGGCGATCAGCTTCTTCATGTCGTCCTGCACCAGGGCGACCAGGCCGACGTAGATCACCGCGATCAGCGACAGCGCGATCACCAGCCAGGCCCATTCCTGCGATGCGTCCGGGACGATCGGCAGGTTGAAGCGCAGGAAGCCGTAGCCACCGATCTTCAGCGCGATGGCGGCCAGGATCACCGAACCGGCGGTTGGCGCTTCCACGTGGGCATCCGGCAGCCAGGTGTGGACCGGGAACATCGGCACCTTGACCGCGAAAGCGATCAGGAAGGCGAAGAAGATCCAGGTCTGCTCCTTGGCCGACAGCGGCAGCGCGTACAGGTCGGCCAGCTGGAAGCTGCCGCCCTTCATGTACAGGTAGATCAGCGCCACCAGCATCAGCACCGAGCCGAGGAAGGTGTACAGGAAGAACTTCAGTGCAGCGTAGATGCGGCGCGGACCGCCCCAGACACCGATGATCAGGAACATCGGGATCAGCATCGCTTCGAAGAACACGTAGAACAGCATCGCGTCCGTCGCGGCGAAGATGCCGACGGTGACGCCTTCCAGGATCAGGAAGGCGGCCACGTACTGGTTCACGCGCTTGTCGATGGCGCTCCAGGCGCCGATCAGGGCAAGCACGCTGACCAGGGTGGTCAGCAGGATCAGCGCGATGGCAATGCCGTCCACGCCCAGGTTGTAGCCGATCTTGTACGCCGGGATCCAGGCGTGGGTCTCGACGAACTGCAGACCGTCGATACCCGCGTTGTAACCGCTCAGCAGCGAGAGGCTCGCCACGAAGGTCAGCACCGCAACGCCCAGCGACGCCCAGCGGGCGGTCTGCGCATCACGGATCGCAAGGATCAGGGCGCCACCGATGATCGGCAGCCAGATGAGGACACTGAGTAGAGGCCAGTTCGACACGTCTTCTTATTCCGTACAGGTCATCAACGCAGGTAATGCATCAGCACGCCCAGCAGGGCAATCAGGCCGATGATCATCGCGAAGGCGTAGTGATAGAGGAAACCGGATTGGGTACGACGCAGCACGCCGGCTGCGACGTCCACAACACGTGCCGAGAGATTGACCACGCCGTCGACGATGTTGCTGTCGATCCAGCGCGAGACCTTGCCCAGCTTGACGCTGCCACCGGCAAAGCCATCGATCCACAGCTTGTCGAAGCCGTACTTGTTTTCCAGCACCGACACCAGCGGGGCGAAGGCCTTGCGTGCCTTGCCCGACAGGTCCGGCTTCCACAGGTAGAACAGTGCAGCCAGCAGGAAGCCCGCAACCGTCAGGAAGAACGCGGGAGCCATCATGCCGTGCAGCGCGAAGGCGACCGGGCCGTGGAACTCTTCACCCAGGAAGCCGATGGTGTTCTTGGCCGGATCGTAGAAGTCGACGATGCCGGTGAAGAACGTATGCGCCTGGCCCTTGATGGCGTCGTGCGCGTGATGGCCGGCCCAGTCGGTGCCGTACAGCATCGGACCGATGCTGAAGAAACCGATGGCGATCGACGGGATGGCCAGCAGGATCAGCGGCAGGGTCACCACCCACGGGGTTTCGTGCGGCTCATGCGGACCGTGGCCATGGCCGTGGTCATCGTGATGCGCATCGCCGTGGTGGGCATCAGCGGCGTGGTGATCGTCATGACCATGGCCGTGATCATCATGCGCGTCGCGGAAGCGCTCCTTGCCATGGAAGGTCAGGAACAGCAGGCGGAAGCTGTAGAAGCTGGTGACGATCACGCCACCCAGCACCGCCCAGTAGCCGTAGGTGGCCACCCAGCTGTTGGACAGGTGCGCGTGCAGCTCGGCGGCCTCGATGATGGTGTCCTTCGAGTAGAAGCCGGAGAAGAACGGCGTACCCACCAGCGCCAGGGTACCGATCCACATGGTGATGAAGGTGATCGGCATGTACTTGCGCAGGCCGCCCATCTTGCGCATGTCCTGCTCGTGGTGCATCGCGATGATGACCGAGCCGGCGCCCAGGAACAGCAGGGCCTTGAAGAAGGCGTGGGTCATCAGGTGGAACACGGCGGCCGAATAGGCCGACACGCCCAGGGCGACGGTCATGTAGCCCAGCTGCGACAGCGTGGAGTACGCGACCACGCGCTTGATGTCGTTCTGCACGATGCCGATCAGGCCGGTGAAGAACGCGGTGGTGGCACCGATGAACAGCACGAAGTTCAGCGCGGTCTGCGACAGCTCGAACAGCGGCGACATGCGGGTGACCATGAAGATACCGGCGGTCACCATCGTCGCAGCATGGATCAGTGCCGAGATCGGGGTCGGGCCTTCCATCGAGTCCGGCAGCCACACATGCAGCGGGACCTGGGCCGACTTGCCCATGGCACCAATGAACAGGCAGATGCAGATGACGGTGGCGATCGACCAGATCACCGGCTCGTTCAGCAGCTGCATGCCCAGGATCGTGCCGTCCCAGATCTGCAGCTGGGCGCGCGGGTCGGCCAGCATGCCGGCCTGCGAGAACACCTGCGAGTAGTCCAGGGTGCCGAACACCCACAGCACGCCGGCGATGCCCAGCAGGAAGCCGAAGTCACCGACGCGGTTGACCAGGAACGCCTTCATGTTGGCGAAGATCGCGGTCGGGCGCTTGAACCAGAAGCCGATCAGCAGGTACGACACCAGGCCCACTGCTTCCCAGCCGAAGAACAGCTGCAGGAAGTTGTTGCTCATCACCAGGGTGAGCATGGAGAAGGTGAACAGCGAGATGTAGCTGAAGAACCGCTGGTAGCCCGGATCGTCCTGCATGTAGCCGATCGTGTAGATATGGACCAGCAGCGACACGAAGGTCACCACCACCATCATCATCGCGGTCAGCTTGTCGACCATGAAGCCGACGTGGGCCGAGTACTGGCCAACCTCGAAGAACGTGTAGATGTTCTGGTTGAACGGCTGCGCGCCGCCCCACATCAGCTGGTAGAACGTGTACATCGACAGGCCGCAGGCAACCGCGACGCCGAGGATGGTGAGGGTCTGCGCGCCGAAGCGCTTGACCTGGCGACCGAACAGGCCGGCGATGATGCTGCCGAACAGCGGTGCAAGCACCACTGCGATCAACAGACTCTTGGAGAGAGTGATTTCCATCTGTGGATCAGCCCTTCAACGAATCGACTTCGCCGACATTGATCGTGCGGCGGGTGCGGAACAGGGTCACCAGGATCGCCAGGCCGATGGCGGCTTCCGCGGCGGCGACGGTCAGGATGAAGAACACGAACAGCTGGCCGGACGGGTCGCCCAGCTGGCGCGAGAAGCCGACGAAATTGATGTTCACCGACAGCAGCATCAGCTCGATCGACATCAGCAGGACGATGACGTTCTTCCGGTTGAGGAAGATGCCGGCCAGGCTGATGGCGAACAGCACCGCGCCCAGCGCGAGGATATGGCCCAGCGTGATCATGCCTTGGTCTCCTCTTCGCCTGCGGCAGGCGTGTTGTTGCTGTGGACCACCGGCCGTTCGGCATCCATCTTGACCATGCGCAGGCGCTGGCCGGCCTTGACCATGGTCTGCTCGCCCGGGTTCTGGCTCTTCACGCCGGTGCGGCGACGCAGGGTCAGCATCACCGCGGCGACCACGGCCACGGTCAGGATGACGGCGGCGAACTCGAACGGCAGCAGGTATTCGGTGAACAGCGTACGTGCCAGCCAGGTGATGTTGGAGCTGTCGGCGGCGATCGCGGCGGCGTTGTCGGCCGGGAACGGGTTGACCGCCCTGCCCTTCACGCCGATCAGGATCAGCATCTGCACCAGCATCGCGATGGCCACGATCAGGCCGACCGGCAGGTAGCGCACCCAGCCTTCACGCATCTTGGTGGGATCGATGTCCAGCATCATCACCACGAACAGGAACAGCACCATCACCGCGCCGACGTAGACCAGCACCAGCGCCACGCCCAGGAACTCGGCGCCCACCAGCAGCCACACGCAGGCAATGGAGAAGAAGGTCAGCACCAGGCACAGCACGGCGTGCACCGGGTTGCGCACGCTGATCACCGCACCGGCCGAAACCGTTGCCGCGATGGCGAACACCCAGAAAGCGATATTTACCCAATCCATCTCTCGACCTCAGCGGTAAGCGGCATCGGCGGCACGACGCTCGGCGATCTCGTTTTCGAGACGATCGCCAAGGGCCAGCAGCTGCGGCTTGGTAACGATGTTTTCGCCACGGTTCTCGAAGTGGTACTCGAGGATGTGGGTTTCGACGATCGAGTCCACCGGGCAGCTTTCCTCACAGAAGCCACAGAAGATGCACTTGAACAGGTCGATGTCGTAGCGGGTGGTACGGCGGGTGCCGTCCTCGCGCTTGGCCGAGTCGATGGTGATGGCCAGCGCCGGGCACACCGCTTCGCACAGCTTGCAGGCGATGCAGCGCTCTTCGCCGTTGGGGTAACGGCGCAGCGCATGCAGGCCACGGAAGCGCGGCGACTGCGGGAACTTCTCCATCGGGTACATCATCGTGTACTTCGGCTTGAAGCTGTACTTCAGCGTCAGCCAGAGACCGGCCAGCAGTTCGAGCAGCAGCAGGCTCTTGAAGTAATGGGTAATCCTGTTCATCACTTAGACGCCCTTTTGAATCACGCCGAAGAACACCATGACGGCGGTAACCGCGATCCACAGAATGGCCAGCGGGATGAAGACCTTCCAGCCCAGGCGCATGATCTGGTCATAGCGGAAGCGCGGGAAGCTGGCACGGAACCAGATGTAGGCACTGGCGAAGAAGAACACCTTGACGAACAGCCACGGTGCACCGCCCTTCCAGATCCAGTCGACCAGCGGCGAGACATCACCGAAGTTGACCCAGCCCTGGACCGGGCTCAGCCAGCCGCCGAGGAAGAAGATCGAGATCAGGAAGCTGATCAGGATCATGTTCGCGTATTCGGCCAGGAAGAACAGGGCGAACGCACCGCCGGAGTACTCGACCATGTGGCCGGCGACGATTTCCGATTCACCCTCCACCACGTCGAACGGCGCGCGGTTGGTTTCGGCCACGCCCGACACCCAGTAGATGACGAACAGCGGGAACAGCGGCAGCAGGAACCAGTCGAAGAAGCCGGAACTGCCGGCCTGCGCCATCACGATGTTGCTCAGGTTCAGGCTGCCGGCGGCAATCATCACGCCGACCAGGGCGAAGCCCATGGCAATTTCGTAGCTGATCATCTGCGCCGAGGCGCGCATCGCACCCAGGAACGCGTACTTCGAGTTGGACGCCCAACCGGCCAGGATGATGCCGTAGATGCCCAGCGAGGTCATCGCCAGCAGGTACAGCAGGCCGGCGTTGGCATTGGACAGCACGATCTGCGAATCGAAGGGCACCACCGACCAGGCCGCGAAGGCCGGGGCCAGGGTGATCAGCGGGGCCAGCAGGTAGATCGCCTTGTTGGCGCTGCTCGGCTGGACCACTTCCTTGAACAGCAGCTTGAAGACGTCGGCGAAGGCCTGGAAGATGCCCATGCCCACGTACATCGGGCCGTGGCGGACGTGCATCCAGCCGATCAGCTTGCGTTCCCAGACCACGTAGAAGGCCACCGAGATGATCACCGGAACGGTGATCACCAGGATCTTCAGGATGATCCAGATCAGCGCGCCGATGTCACCCAGGCCAAGCAGCCACTGGTGCAGCGGGTCGACCGCGTTCAACAGCAATTCGTTCATGCAGCCACCACCGATACGCGAGCGGCACCCAGCGGCGCGGTCGCGCCGTGGCCCGATTCAATCCAGACCGAACCCGCAGCGACGCGGGCGTCGACCACCACCGGCAGGGTGGCCTTGCCGGCATCGGTGCCGACCTTGGCCATCTGCCCTTCCTGCAGCTGCAGGCGAGCGGCATCTTCAGCGTTCAGCACGATGCGCGGGGCGTTGTTGAGCGGATGCGACTGCAGCGCCGGGGCGCGACGGACCACCGCATCGGTGCGGTAGATCGCGGCAGTCGACGCCACTTCCAGGCCTTCGCCGGCAACGGCCGGCTGGGCCGAAGCGGCCACGGCGACCGGGACCGGTGCCAGGCTGGCGCGCAGGCCGGCCAGATCGATGAAGTCGAAACCGGCCACGGCCAGTTCGCCGCCCAGTGCGCGCAGCACGCGCCAGCCTTCACGAGCCTCGCCCGGCAGCTTGCCGCCGGCACGGGCCGACTGCTCGCGACCATCGAGGTTGGTCAGGGTGGCGTCGATTTCCGGCAGCGCACCGATCGGCAGGATCACGTCGGCGACGTCGCGGGTCGAGGCACACGCGAACTGGCTGAACGCCACCACCTGGGCACCGGCCAGCGCCTTGCGCGCGGCAGGTGCGTCGGCGAAGTCCAGGCCCGGCTCCAGGCCGTACACCACATAGGCCTGGCGCGGCTGCGCCAGCATCGCGGCGACGTCCTTGCCGGCCGGCAGCACGCCGGCGCGGGTCAGGCCCACGGCGTTGGCGCCCTGCGGGATGCGGCACAGCTTGGCACCGGTGGCGGCAGCGAAGTCACGCGCGGCGGCGCGGATCGCGGCAGCCTGCGGGTGGTTCTCGGCGATGCCACCGACGATCAGCACGGTGTTGTTGCCGCCCTGCACCGCCGAACGCAGCTCGGCGTTGGCCAGCGCGTCGACGAACTTCGACGGCGCGACGATCTGCTTGCCGGCAATGCTGAAGGCGAAGTCGAAGTCCACCGGGTTGACGACGTGGATCTTCGCGCCGTGGGTGGTCTGTGCCTTGCGCAGGCGGGCGTGCAGCAGCGGCAGTTCGTGGCGGATGTTGCTGCCCAGAACAACGATGCGGTCGGCGCCTTCGATCTCGGCCAGCGGCAGGCCGAATACTTCGGCGGTTGCGGCGTCGGAGAAATCGCGGTTGTTGATGCGATGGTCGATGTTGCTTGAGCCCAGGCCCTTGGCCAGGCGGGCCAGCAGCGCGCCCTCCTCGTTCGAGGTGGACGGATGCACCAGCACGCCCAGGTTGTCGCCCTGGTTGGCCTTGAGGATCTCGGCGGCCGCGGCCAGGCCTTCGGCCCAGCTCACTTCCTTCCACTCGCCATTGACCTTGCGCAGTGGCTTGACCGCACGGTCTTCGCTGTACAGGCCCTGGTGCGAGTAGCGGTCACGGTCGGACAGCCAGCACTCGTTCACCGCTTCATTGTCACGCGGAACGGTGCGCAGCACTTCGCCGCGACGCACGTGCAGGAACAGGTTCGAACCCATCGCGTCGTGGTAGCCCAGCGACTCGCGCGCGGTCAGTTCCCACGGGCGGGCGCGGAACTGGAACACCTTGTTGGTCAGCGCGCCGACCGGGCAGACGTCGACGACGTTGCCGGACAGTTCGGTGGTCAGCGGCTTGCCATCGTAGGTACCGATCTGCAGGTTCTCGCCGCGGTACATGCCACCCAGTTCATAGGTGCCAGCCACGTCGGCGGTGAAGCGCACGCAGCGGGTGCACTGGATGCAGCGGGTCATCTCGGTGGCGACCAGCGGGCCCATGTCCTCGTCCGGCACCACGCGCTTGCGCTCGTTGAAGCGGCTGACCGAACGGCCATAGCCCAGCGACACGTCCTGCAGCTCGCACTCGCCGCCCTGATCGCAGATCGGGCAGTCCAGCGGGTGGTTGATGAGCAGGAACTCCATCACCGAGCGCTGGAACTTCAGTGCCTTCTCGCTGCGGGTGGCGACCTTCATGCCATCCATCACCGGCGTGGCGCAGGCCGGCGCCGGCTTCGGCGACTTCTCCACGTCCACCAGGCACATGCGGCAGTTGGCGGCGATCGGCAGCTTCTCGTGGTAGCAGAAGCGCGGAATCGAGATGCCGGCCTTGTCGGCGGCCTGGATGATCATCGAACCCTTGGGCACGACCAGCGACTTGCCATCGATCTCGATGGTCACGTGATCCGGTGGCACGTTCGGGTTTACGGGTTGCGCGCTCATGCGGCGGCTGCCTCCACCTTCTTGCCGTCAACCATCGAATGACCGTTGACGATGTAGTACTCGAATTCGTCCCAGAACTGGCGCAGGAAGCCCTGGATGGGCCATGCAGCCGCTTCACCGAACGCACAGATGGTGTGGCCTTCGATCTGGCCGGCCACCGCCTTCAGCTGGTGCAGGTCTTCCATCGTGGCCTTGCCGGCGACGATGCGCTCCAGCACGCGGTGCATCCAGCCGGTACCTTCACGGCACGGGGTGCACTGGCCGCAGGATTCCTTGTGGAAGAACTGGCTGATGCGGCAGGCGAACTTGACGCAGCACACGCTGTCATCGAGCACCACGACGGCGCCCGAACCCAGGCCGGAGCCCAGTGCGCGGATGGTGTCGTAGTCCATCGGCAGGCCCTTCAGCTCGGCTGCGGTCAGCACCGGCATCGACACGCCGCCCGGGATCGCGCCCTTGAGCTTGCGGCCCGGGCGCAGGCCACCGGCCATTTCCAGCAGGTCGTCGAAGGTGGTGCCCAGCGGCACTTCGAAGTTGCCGCCGTTCTGCACGCAGCCGGACACCGAGAAGCACTTCGGGCCGCCGTTGGCGGTCAGGCTCAGGCCCTTGAACCACTCCGGACCGTTGCGGATGATCGCCGGCACCGAACCATAGGTTTCGGTGTTGTTGATCGTCGACGGCTTGCCGTACAGGCCGAAGTTGGCCGGGAACGGCGGCTTGTAGCGGGGCTGGCCCTTCTTGCCTTCCAGCGATTCCATCAGTGCGGTTTCTTCGCCGCAGATGTAGGCGCCGGCGCCCAGCGCACCGTAGATGTCGATGTCCACGCCGGAGCCCATCACGTTCTTGCCCAGCCAGCCGTTCGCATAGGCGTCGGCCAGGGCCTGCTCGAAGTGTTCGAACGGCTCGTGGTGGAACTCACCGCGCAGGTAGTTGTAGCCCACGGTCGAACCGGTGGCATAGCAGGCGATCGCCATGCCTTCCACCACCGAATGCGGGTTGTAGCGCAGGATGTCGCGGTCCTTGCAGGTACCCGGCTCGGATTCGTCCGAGTTGCAGAGGATGTACTTCTGCATGTTGCCCTTGGGCATGAAGGACCACTTCAGGCCGGTCGGGAAGCCTGCGCCACCGCGGCCGCGCAGGCCCGAGGCCTTGACCATCTCGATGACCTGCTCCGGCGGGATCTTCTCTTCGAGGATCTTGCGCAGGGCGGCGTAGCCACCGGTCTTGAGGTAGCTCTCGTACGACCACGGGATGTCGTAATGCAGGGTGGTGTAGACCACCTGGTGCGGCAGCGGCGCGGGGCCGACCGGACCCTTGGATTCGTGGTGATGTGCCATGCCCTTACTCCAGCCCGTCCAGCAGCTCGTCGACCTTTTCCAGGGTCAGACGCTCATGGTAGTGACCGTTGATGACCATCATCGGCGCGCCACCGCAGCCAGCCAGGCACTCTTCCTCGCGCTTGAGGTAGACGCGGCCGTCCGGGGTCGATTCACCGTGCTTGATGCCCAGCTTCTTCTCGCAATGCCGCACGATGTCTTCGGCGCCATTGAGCCAGCAGCTGATGTTGGTGCAGATGGCCACGTTGTTGCGGCCCACCTTCTCGGTCTCGAACATCGAGTAGAAGCTGGCAACCTCGTAGGCCCACACCGGCGGCAGGTCAAGGTACTTGGCCACGCCGGCGATCAGCTCGTCGGTCAGCCAACCCTCGTTCTGCTCCTGGGCCGCATGCAGGCCCTGCAGCACGGCAGAGCGCTTGCGGTCCGGCGGGAACTTGGACAGCCAGTGATCGATGTGAGCGCGGGTCTTGTCGCTCAGCACCACCATCGGGTCGACGTCGCGCGCCGCCTCGAAATTACCTGTCGCCTTCATCGGCCGACCTCAGCGAAATGCATAACGTGAAATTGCAGAAACTGCGGCGCCGGCTTGCGCCGGCTGCCTGCAGCGGGCGTTGGCGTGGCGGACGGCATTACCGGTCAACCTCGCCAAACACCAGATCGTAGGTACCGATCATGGCCACCACGTCGGCCAGCATGTGGCCGCGCACGATCGAATCGATCGAGGACAGGTGGGCGAAGCCCGGTGCACGCAGGTGCACGCGGAACGGCTTGTTGGCGCCATCGGAGACCAGGTAGCAGCCGAACTCACCCTTCGGTGCTTCCACCGCCGAATAGGTTTCACCGGCCGGCACGCAGTAGCCTTCGCTGAACAGCTTGAAGTGGTGGATCAGCGCTTCCATGTCGTCCTTCATGTCCTCGCGCTTGGGCGGAGCGACCTTGAAGTTCTTCACCATCACCGGGCCGGGGTTGGCCTTCAGCCACGCCACGCACTGCTTGATGATGCGGTTGGATTCGCGCATTTCGGCAACGCGGACCAGGTAACGGTCGTAGCAGTCGCCTTCCTTGCCCAGCGGGATGTCGAAATCGACGGCATCGTATTTGGCGTACGGGCGCTTCTTGCGCAGGTCCCAGGCAACGCCCGAGCCGCGCAGCATCACGCCGGTCATGCCCCACTGGTGGGCCAGTTCCGGGCTGACCACGCCGATGCCGACGGTACGCTGCTTCCAGATGCGGTTGTCGGTCAGCAGGGTTTCGTATTCGTCGATGCGCTTGGGGAACTCGACGGTGAAGTTCTCCAGGAAGTCCAGCAGCGAGCCCTCGCGCGAAGCATTCAGCTGCTTCAGCGCCTTGCCCTTGTGCCAGCGCGATTCCTTGTACTTCGGCATGTGGTCCGGCAGGTCGCGGTAGACACCGCCCGGACGGTAGTACGCCGCGTGCATGCGCGCGCCGGAGACCGCTTCATAGCAGTCCATCAGCTCTTCGCGCTCGCGGAAGGCGTACAGCATCACCGCCATCGCACCCAGGTCGAGCGCGTTGGAGCCCAGCCACATCAAGTGGTTGAGGATACGGGTGATTTCGTCGTACATGGTGCGGATGTACTGCGCACGCTCCGGCGCCTCGATGCCCATCAGGGTCTCGATCGCGCGCACGTAGGCGTGCTCGTTGCACATCATCGACACGTAATCCAGGCGATCCATGTAGCCGATCGACTGATTGAACGGCTTGGACTCGGCCAGCTTCTCGGTACCACGGTGCAGCAGACCCACGTGCGGGTCGGCGCGCATGATGGTCTCGCCGTCCATTTCCAGGATCAGGCGCAGCACACCGTGCGCGGCCGGATGCTGCGGGCCGAAGTTCATGGTGTAGTTGCGGATTTCCTGCCGTGCTTCGGCCGGATTGCTCGCGAACGCTTCGCGGGCCTGGTGGAACTCGCTCACTTCACTGCCTCCTGCGCGCGCTCACCTTCTGCGGTCTGCAGACGGGCGTCGTCACGGATCACGCGCGGCACGCCGACGCGCGGCTCCACCGAGGTAACCGGTTCGTAGATCACGCGCTTCTTTTCTTCGTCGTAGCGGACTTCGACATTGCCGATCAGCGGGAAGTCCTTGCGGAACGGATGGCCGACGAAACCGTAGTCGGTCAGGATCCGGCGCAGGTCCGGGTGGCCTTCGAAGATCACGCCGTACAGGTCGAACGCTTCGCGCTCGAACCAGTTCAGGCCCGGCCAGATGCCGGTCAGCGAGGACACCACCGGCAGTGCTTCGTCAGGGGCGAAGCAGCGCAGGTGCATCATCAGGTTGTGCTGGTAAGAACGCAGCTGCGCGACCACGGCAAAACGCTGGGTCGGCATGTGCTGCGGGCGGGCACCGTCGGCACCGTTTTCCTCGGTGGGGAACTCGCCCCATGCGAAGCGGCCCTGGGCCTTGCCTTCGACGCCACGGCTGAAGCCCTGCGAGGACACGTCAGCGGTGTCCCATTCGTCGGAGCCGTAACCGAGGTAGTCGACGCCGCAGAGATCCACGGCCTGTTCGAAACCAAATTCGTCACGCAACGCCAGGGCGGTGGCGTGCCACTCGGCGGCAGGCACTTCCAGCGTCACTTCGCCGCGGGGTTCGACCACGATGACCTTCGCACCTGCGAAACGTACGGAGAGTCGGTCGATGAAGGATGCTTGCTCTGCCATGGGGGCTTGGCGCGCTCTTGTCAGGTGAAGGGGTCAGCGGGCGATGGTCTGTGTACGCCAGATCTTCTTCTGCAGCTGCAGGATCCCGTACACCAGCGCCTCGGCGGTCGGCGGGCAGCCCGGGACGTAGACGTCCACCGGCACCACGCGATCACAGCCGCGCACGACAGAATAGGAGTAGTGGTAATAGCCACCGCCGTTGGCGCAGCTACCCATGGAGATGACCCACTTCGGGTCCGGCATCTGGTCGTAGACCTTGCGCAGCGCCGGGGCCATCTTGTTGACCAGGGTACCGGCCACGATCATCACGTCGGACTGACGCGGCGACGGGCGGAACACCACGCCGTAGCGGTCGAGGTCCAGGCGCGCGGCGCCGGCGTGCATCATCTCGACCGCGCAGCAGGCCAGGCCGAAGGTCATCGGCCACATCGAGCCGGTGCGCGCCCAGTTCAGCAGTGCGTCGACGCTGGTGGTGACAAAGCCCTTTTCCAGCAGCGGGTTGTCGCCTTCCGGCCGCAGGATGTCATCAACCCGGCCTTCCGGCGTGGGGTTGTTCATGAGGCCATCGAGAGTCTGAATCACTCCCATTCCAGCGCTCCCTTCTTCCAGACGTAAATGAAACCGAGGAACAGCATGCCGACGAACAGGCCCATGGTGACCAGCGAACGGGCACCCAGCTCCATGAAGACCTGGGTCCACGGCACGATGAAGATGATTTCCAGGTCGAAGACGATGAACTGGATCGCGATCAGGTAGTAGCGCACGTCGAACTTCATGCGCGCGTCTTCGAAGGCTTCGAAGCCGCACTCGTACGGCGACAGCTTTTCCAGATCAGGGCGGCGGGGACCGAGGAATCGGCCTACCAGCATCAGCGTAATGCCGATACCGGTGGCAACGATCAGAAACAGCAGAGAAGGCAAATATTCGGCCAGCACAGCGATTCTCTCTTGCCTCTGCCGCCGCGCCTGCAGGCGCTTTGGCATGGGGGAGTGGACGGGAATGCGCCTGGCGCCTTGCGCGCCAGACCAACCCGCTTTACTTACAAATGGTGCCCAAGAGGGGACTCGAACCCCTACGACTTGCGTCGCTACCACCTCAAGGTAGTGCGTCTACCAATTCCGCCACCTGGGCAAACGATCACATCAGACTATCTTCCCGATGCGCCGCGTATTGTAACCGGCTTCAGTGTTTCTGGGAGCCTTCCGAAGGCTTTTCTTCACCAGAAACCGAAGATTCCGCCTGAGCCGGCACATTCGCGGCCGGAACCGGGGCGGCCGGGACCGCATCGGCCTTCGGAACGGCCGGCAGTTCGCCGGCCGGAGCCGCCGGAGCGGTCGCCGCCGGGGCGGACATCAGACCCAGGTCCTGGTCGGCCGCCGGACGGCTGCCGTGACCGGCGTACCAGGCCATGAAGAGGCTGATGCCGAAGAACACAACAGCCAGCCACTTGGTCGACTTGGACAGGAAGTTCGAGGCGCCGCGCGCACCGAACACCGTCCCCGAGGCGCCGGCACCAAAGCCCGAACCCGCCGCCGCACCCGAGCCACGCTGCATCAGGATCAGCGCGATCATGGCCACAGCGACCAGCACGTAGACGACATTGAGGATCAACATCAGCATTGGAAACCGCCCTCGGACAATACTTCTAGGATTAGTTCGCGGCCGCCGCCCGTGCGATGGCCAGGAAGTCCGCGGCCACCAGGGAGGCGCCGCCGACCAGCCCACCATCGACATCCGGCTGCGCGAACAGTTCCCCGGCATTGTCGGGCTTCACGCTACCGCCGTAAACAATGGGCAGTGAATCAGCAATTCTAGCATCGAAGCGCGCGACTTCGCCACGGATGAACGCGTGCACCTGCTGCGCCTGCTCCTTGCTGGCGGTACGGCCGGTACCGATGGCCCAGACCGGCTCATAGGCGACCACGGCGCGGGCGAAACCAGCCGCGCCGGTCAGCGCCAGCACCGGGGCCAGCTGGCTGGCGATGACCGCTTCGGTCTGCCCGGCCTCGCGCTGTTCCAGGGTTTCGCCCACGCACAGCACCGGCACCAGCCCGGCGTGCAGGGCCGCGCCGAACTTGCGCGCGACCAGCTCACTGCTTTCGTGGTGGTACTGGCGGCGCTCGGAATGGCCGACCAGGCCATAGCGGGCACCGACCTCGACCAGCATGGCGGCGCAGACCTCACCGGTGTAGGCGCCCTTCTCATTGCTGCTGACGTCCTGGGCACCGAACACCAGGCCGGTCTCGCCGAAGTCCTCGACCAGTTCGCCCAGGTACGGCAGCGGCGGCAGGATCACCACGTCCACCCCCTCCAGCGGCAGCCCGGCGGCCACCTGCCCCAGCAGTTCATTGGCGAATTGACGGCTGCCATGCAGCTTCCAGTTTCCGGCGACGATCTTGCGGCGCATGAGCGGGTGGCTCCTGTGTGAAGTCAGCCGATCATGATACCTGTTACGGCAAAAATCCGTTTCTTTGTAAGCGGTTACATGGATTTTCAGCCAGCGGCGCAGCCCCTCGTGTCGGGGGTTTGTTTGGGTTGGTCGCGGAAAGCCCGGTTGGATTGGTGGGCTTGGCCGGTCGGGTGGGGATGGCGGGGGACGCCGTAAACC
>NZ_LLXV01000048.1 GCF_001431665.1 Stenotrophomonas beteli
GGACACTCCCGCAACCGGACCCACCCCGCCATCGACAGATTTCCGCGATCTGTCGGAATGGCATGGCGTGCTCTTGGTGGGTGTCGACCTTGGTCGGCACGCAGGTCCACGCCATGCGTGGATGTTCTTCGATCAATTGTCGAAATATTCGATTTCGATCGAGTTTCATCCGCGCGTGGCGTGGGTCTACCAGACGCTAGGAACCTGTCAGAGGTGGGGCGGTGTCGGAGTGCGGGGTGCCAGCCGCATGGGTCCGAGGCATGCCTCGGGCGGGTTGGGCAGGACGCCCAACCCCGGTCTTGCCGTGTGCGCAGGAAAGCGCACACGAGCATGCGGCTGCCAAGCCTACAGGGACGTACTTGCGGCGTCCCCGCACTCCGGCACCGCCCCGCCCAACCACGGAATGCACGCTGTTGCCGTTGCTGTTGAAGTTGCCGGCCAGCGGCCGGCACTACCACGGGTGCAGGGCGCAGCCCTGCCAAGAACCCTACCCCCGCGGCCGGCTGCGGGATGGCACCAGTGCGAACGTATCCACCGCCAGCTTCTCGGCATGGTTCAACCACGCGCGGATCTCCAGATCGTCCACTTCGTGGTCCAGCCCGAAAGACACGTTGATCTTGCCGTCCGCATCGGGCTGCACCCACTGCTGGGCCAGCACCACCTTGCGCTGCGACGACACCGCTTCGATCCAGAAGCCGCGATCCGGGCGCGTGCTCGCCACCAGCTGCAACATGTACTGGCCGGCACGGGTACGGCGGCCCTTCTGGGTGATCATGTGCGCCTGGCGCACACTCGGTCGCGGTCCCTGGAACGCATCCAGCGGCGCATCCACGGCGATGCCGCCACGCAGGTCATTGTCGCGGTACAGCTTGATGCCGTTATCGCGGTTGACCAGCAGCGCGCACCAGTCGCCGTCGGCCGAGCCATCCTCGAATGCGGTACAGCGATCGACATAGGCCAGAGTGTTGTCCGGGTCGGCATCATCGAACTGGCGCGAGGTGTTCTCCAGGTACACCGACTTCAGGCCCCAGTTCTTGTCGTACTCGAGCAGCACCGGCGGCTGCACCTGCTGCAGGCCGACCAGCACCTGGTCGTCGCCGTTGATCTTCAGTTCGCGGGTGGGTTCGCCCAACCACAGCGAGCGGGCGAAGGCGAGGTACTGCGGGTAATCGCGGCCGCCCTCGCGGCGGGTGGCCACGCTGGCGCTGGGCGCGCGTTGCGGGTCGATCAGCGACCGGCCAAAGCCCATGGTCTTCAGATTCGGGTCCAGCAGGCTGAGCAGGGTGGCGCCGGAATCCAGCGTGGTGCCGGCGTCGCTGGCCAGCTGGCGTGGCGCAATGCCCTCGCCGAGGAACAGCAGCAGGTTCTCGCGCTTCTGCCGGGTCAGGATGTGGCTCAGATCGTTGGGCATGGCCAGATGATCGGATGCGATCACGATCAGCGTGTCCTTGCCGTACGGGCTGGCCTGGATGCGCTGCACCAGTTGCGAGATCAGCCGATCGCTGCACTTCAGCGCGTTGAGCATGTTGATGTTGCCGTACGGGCCCTGGTAACGCTGGCCCTTGCAGGCCACCGGCAGGTGCCCGGCCGGGTGGTGCGTGTCCATGGTCAGCGTCGTCAGCATGAATGGCGCACCCTCGCGCGACAGCTGTTCAAAGCGCTGGTAGGCGGTATCCAGCAGCACGTCGTCGTGCACGCCCCACGGCGAGTAGTGCACCCGGCCGATCTTCTTCTGCTGCTTGAACCAGTCCAGGTCGTGTACTTCGTCGAAACCGTGGCTGGCCAGGAACTGGCCCTTGCCGGCGAAGCGCCCGTTGGCACCGCCGAGGTAGTGGTTGGTATAGCCCTGCTGCTTCAGGTAGTCGCCCAGGCACACCGCCTTGGGCAGGAAGCTGCCCATGCGGTCCATGCTGTTCTCATCGCCCTGCGAGGTGGTCAACGGCACGCCGCACATCGACGAGACCAGGCCAGCGATGGTCCAGCCGCTGCCTTCGGCCGAGGCCAGCCCACGAACATCCAGCGATCTGGCGGCGAGGCGGTTGAGGTCGGGCATCAGGCCGGGAAACACCGCCTCGTCCAGGTAGGTGCGTTCGAGGCTTTCTCCGTAGATCCAGACGATGTTGCGCGGGCGTTGCAGCGGCTGCGTCGGCACCTGGTATTCAGGGGCGATACGGGCGAAATCGACCGGGCGCAGCTGCTGGTAGAGACGCTGGCCGTCGCGGGCCAGCGGGCTGATCATGACCGTGGCCAGCCACACTGCGGCGAAACCGGTGAACCACGCACCGCCACGGCCGGGGCGGCGCCAGCGCTTCACCCGCGTGGCGAACAGCGGCAGCAGCGAGACCAGCGCCAGCACGATGAAGCCGGCGATGTAGCCTTTGAAGTCGGAGACGCCGGCACCTTCCATGTCCGCGCCGAGGTGGTACAGGGTGGCGGCATTGAGCCCGTCACCAGAGAGCTTGTCGATCAGCCACCACGCGCTGAGCATGAGCAGCAGCAGCGAGAGTGCGGCGGCCTTCCACCACACCCACTTTCCGGACGCGAGGAACAACCAGCACAGCAGCAACAACGACAGCAGCAGTATCCAGAGCATAGGCAGCTTCGGCAGTGACGGGGTGGTGGTGATGGACGTCGTACCGACGCGTGCCCATCCGACCGGCGCTGCCGCAAGCACATGCAGATGACAGGCCGATGACCCGATAGTGCATGCACGAACCTGACTGAAATGTTTGTTGAAACAATGCGCGCGCAATGGCGCTCAGAAGGTAAAACGAGCGTGAAATGCTCCGTTGGATTGCATTAAAAAACGCATGAATACGGCTGTTTCGCCGATGCGCTAGCGGTGCCCGCGCTCCTCGCGTGCACGCGCGCGACGGTCGAACAGCAATGCACTGGTCACGATGCCCAGCCCCAGCACCACGCCGATCAGCAGCAGCATCAGCGCGATCAGTGGATAGCCGAACAGATGCCATCCGGTGTCGATCTTCATCATCATCGCGGCGGCCATGATCAGGGCGGCACTGATGATGCCGGCGGCCACACGGTTGGCGATCTTCTGCAGGTTCTCCATCAGGCGTGATTCTTCCAGCCCGGTCACCTTCATCTGCAGGCGGTTCTCGGCCAGCAGCGCCATGATGTCCGACAGCTTGCGCGGTCCGTCGCGCAGCAGCTGCTGCAGCTCCATCGCCTCGCTGGCGATGTTGGCCGCCGACAGTGATTTCTTCAGGCGCGCGCGCATCACGTGCTGCAGCTGGCGCTCGACGATGCGGCGCGTGTCCAGTTCCGGCGCCAGCAGCCGGCATACGGTTTCCAGGTTGAGCAGGGCCTTGCCCAGCAGGCTCAGTTCCGGTGGCGTGCGCAGCCCGCAGGCGGTGGCGATGCGCACCATGTCCAGCACCACGCGGCCTTCGGAAAAGCTGCCACTGGCCGCATAACGTGCGATCAGCTGGCCGGTTTCGCGCAGGTAGCGCTCTTCGTCGAATGCTTCCAGCCGCGTGCTGATGCTGATCAGGTCGTCGGCCACTTCCTCGCCACGGCCATCGACGGCGGCGAACAGGATTTTCAGCAGGCGTTCGCGCAGGCGCGGCGGCATGTGCGCGACCATGCCCAGGTCGAAGATCGCCAGGCGCCCGTCGGGCATCACCCGCAGGTTGCCTGGATGCGGATCGGCGTGGATCTCGCCGTGCACGAAGATCTGGTCCAGGTAGCCACGGATCAGCGCGGCCGCCAGCGGGTCCATCGATTGTTCGGTGCGGCGCACGCCGGGAATGGCATCCACGCGCACGCCGGTGGCCAGCTCCATGGTCAGCACGCGCTGGCTGCTGTAGTCCCAGATCGGCTGCGGCACCCACAGCCGCCGGAAGGGCTTGAGGTGGCGCCCGAAGCGCGACAGGTTCTCGGCCTCGGTATGGTAGTCCAGCTCCTGCATCAGGGTCTTGGCGAACTCGTTGAGCCAGTCGCGCAACCGCACGCGGCGGCCGACCTGGGTCAGGTGATCGGCGGCCAGCGCAAAGCTGCGCAGCGCTTCCAGGTCCGAGCGCAGCTGCGCGGCCACTTCGGGCTTCTGCACTTTCACTGCCACCTGGCGGCCATCGTGCAGCACCGCGCGATGTACCTGCGCGATCGACGCACAACCCAACGGCTCGGGATCGAACGAGGCAAAGAGCTTGTTCACCCCCACCCCCAGCTCCTGCTCGATGATGGCGTGGATGCGCTCTACCGGGATCGGCGCCACCTTCTCCTGCATGCGCTCCAGGGCGGTGGCGAACTCCACCGGCACCATGTCCGGGCGGGTGGACAGCATCTGGCCCAGCTTGACGAAGGTCGGCCCAAGGGCCTCCAGGTCACTAACGAATTGTTCCGGGTTGCCATCGGCGGGCACGTCGGCCTGGTTGCTGGCGGCGTCCAGGTTCATGCCGGAGAACACGCCCGAATGGCGGTAGCGCAGCAGCAGGCGCAGGATCTGGCTGCGCCGGTTCATGCCTTTGACCAGCGGGGGATTGCCATTGGCGGTGGGCGGATTGCTCAAGCGGAACTCCCATGCGACGAAGACGGGTAGCGCCGGCCGCCGGCCGCTGGCCGGCGATGCCCGGGTGTCGCAGTGTCGCTGGGGGGCGGTGGGCATGCGGTGAACCCCGCAGCTATCGCAGAGGCCGCCGGATCGGTCAGAATCCGCTCATTCCCCTTCTTGGACGCCCCATGGCCGGTGCCAGCCTGTTTGCCCTGCTCGACGATATCGCCTCCCTGCTCGACGATGTCTCGGTGCTGACCAAGGTCGCCGCGAAGAAGACCGCCGGTGTGCTGGGCGACGATCTGGCGCTGAACGCGCAGCAGGTCACCGGGGTCAACGCCAACCGCGAACTGCCGGTGGTCTGGGCGGTGGCCAAGGGCTCGCTGGTCAACAAGGTCATCCTGGTGCCGGCGGCGCTGGGGATCAGTGCGCTGGAAGCCTGGCTGCACAGCCGCGGCTGGAACGTGCCGCTGATCGTGCCGCTGATGATGATCGGCGGTGCCTTCCTGTGCTTCGAGGGCGTGGAGAAGCTGGCGCACCGCTTCCTGCATTCAGCCGACGACGATGCCGAGCGCCAGACCGAACGCCGCAAGGCGCTGGCCGATGCGCAGGTGGACATGGTGGCCTGGGAGAAGGACAAGGTGAAGGGCGCGATCCGCACCGACTTCATCCTGTCGGCCGAGATCATCGTGCTGACCCTGGGCGTGGTCGCCACCGCGTCGTTCACCAACCAGGTGGTTACGCTGGCGGTGGTGGCGCTGGCGATGACGGTGTTCGTGTATGGGCTGGTGGCGGGCATCGTCAAGCTCGACGACGTCGGCCTGTACCTGTCGCGCAAGGGTGGAGCTGTGGCGGCCTTTGGTCGCGGCCTGGTGGCCTCGGCGCCCTGGCTGATGAAGTTCCTGTCGGTGGCCGGCACCATCGCCATGTTCCTGGTCGGTGGCGGCATTCTGGTGCACAACGTGCCGGCGCTGCACCATGCGGTGCAGGCGATGGGGGGCGAAGGGTCGTGGGGCTGGCTGATCAGTGCCGCCGCCAACATGGTGGTGGGCATCATCGCCGGTGCCATCGTGCTGGCGGCGGTGACCGGGTTCCAGAAGCTGCGCGGGAAGTGATCTGTAGAGCCGAGCCCACGCTCGGCTGCTCTACGGCGCTGCGCGCCGCCGCCCGAGCCTGGGCTCGGGCGCTACAGCGTCTGCACGCTGGGTCATCAGCCTGCCTGCACGCGGTTCTTGCCCTGTCGCTTGGCCGCATACAGCGCATCATCGGCGCGCCGCAGCAGCGCGTCGGCATCGTCGCCGGGCTGCCATTGCGCCAGGCCGGCGCTGAAGTGCACCGGCACGCGCCGGTCCTGCACGGTCAGCACGCGGTGCGCCAGCGAGCGCTGCAGGCGCAGTACGGTGGCCATGCTGTCGGCCCCCTGGGTTTCCGGCAGCACCAGCACGAACTCATCGCCGCCCAGCCGTGCGATGCCGTCGGTGGCGCGCAGCAGCAGCTTGCACACGGCCACCAGGTGCTGCAGCAGTGCATCACCGCCGGCATGGCCGTGCGCGTCGTTGGTCTGGTGGAAATCATCCAGATCGATCACCGCCACGCCCAGCGGTGAGTGGTTGCGCGCGGCCCGCGCCAGTTCGCGTTGCAGCAGCTCTTCCAGGCCACGACGGTTCAGTGCCTGGGTGAGCGGATCAATGCGGGCCAGATCGCCGGCCGCGCGCAGTTCCTGCTCCAGCTCGGCGATGCGCTGCTCGGCACGCTCCACCTCCTGCCGCGCGTTGGCCAGGTGATCGCGCGCCTGTGCCGCTTGCTGCTGCACCTTCCCGGTGTCGCGCATCACGTCCTGCAGCAGCTGGTTGAGGTCGGCGATGCTGCGCGCTTCGCGCAGCTGCAGCGCATAGCTGCCGATGCGGTCGTGGTACTCACCGGTGCTGGTGGCCATGCCATCCATGCGTTCGATGAACTCGCCCATCAATCCGCGCATGGCCGCTTTCGAATCGTCGATGCCCTGGCGCAGGAGCCCCTGCTTGTAGATCACTTCGCGCAGTTCGGCGCGGGTGCGCTCGACCGCTTCAGCTTCCAGCGGCCCATCCAGCAGCTGGCGCACCGCCGCGATCTGGCCCTGCAGCCAGCTGCGGTCGTCCAGCAGCTCGCTCACGTTTTCCAGCAGCAATGCGAACAGTTCCAGCAACAGTGCCTGCTGCTCCTGCCAGCTTTCGGCGCGCACACCGACCTGGTGGCCAAGTTCGCGCACGCCCTGTTCGATCGGCTCCAGTGCGGTGCCCGGCTGCCACTGGCGCAGCCGCGTGGCCAGGGCCTGCGCCTGTTCGCGCAGATCCGGGTCGTGCTGCAGCAGCGCCACCACCGCGCCGCCCAGCAGCAGCCGCAGCTGCTCGGACAAGCGCAGGCTTTCGGGCTGCCCGTCCGGTGAATGCTGCTCGATGGTGCGGATGTACTTGTCGATCAACTGCCGCATCGCGCGCCCGTAGCGCGGCCAATCGGCGCTGGCCTGCGCCGACTGCAGGCGGTCGCCCATGTCGCCCAGCTCGCCGGGCAGGGTGGCCATGCCGTTGGCGAACGCGGCCAGCAGCGGTTCCGGCGCGTCGGCTCCTGCGAACAGCTGCTGCAGCGCCACGCCGCCACCGCCCTGCAGCACCACGCGGTCGCCCAGGCCGTCATCCACCACCGCGCGCACGCGTGCCGGCGGCCCAAAGGCAGTACCGGGGGCAGGGCGGTGGTCGGGCTGGTCCGTCATGGAGCAAATCCTGGGGCTGGCAGGGGCTGGTTCCAGCATATCGGCGCGGCCGCCGACGGCTTGAACGGCTAGGATGGGCGACAGGATGCCGCAGTGGAGGTGGTGATGCGCGTGATGTTGCTGGGAGCGACGGGCCTGGTCGGCGGGCTGACCCTGTCCCGGCTGCTGGACGATCCGCGCTGCAGCGCCGTGGTGGCGCCCACTCGCCGCCCGTTGGGCATGACTCACGGGAAGCTGGAGACCCCGGTGCTGGCCTTTGATGCGTTGCCGGCCGCACCGGAGTGGGCGCGCGTGGACGCGGTCATCTGCGCGCTGGGCAGCACCCTGGCCCAGGCCGGCAGCCGCGAGGCCTTCCATCGCATCGACCATGACTACCCGCTGGCGTTCGCCCGCCTGGCGCAAGCGCAGGGTGCGCAGGTCTATGTGCTGAATTCCGCAGCCGGCGCCAACCCGCAGTCGTCGATCTTCTACAGCCGGGTGAAGGGCGAGCTGGAGCGTGACCTGCGCGCGCTGGGCTTCAACTCGTTGACCCTGGTCCGCCCAGGGTTGATCGGTGGCGAGCGCACCGAGGTGCGTCGCGGCGAGCGCTTGGCACTGGCGGTACTCGGCGCGCTGGGGCCGGTACTGCCGCGGGCGTGGCGGATCAACCCGGCCAGCGAGATCGCCAAGGCGCTGGTCGAGGCCGCGCTGGCCCCGCAGCCGGGTGAGCATGTGGTGGCATCGAGCGCACTGGTCGGCTGATGTCACGTGCGCTGCGCCTGACCCAGTTGCTGCAGCTGCTGCGCCGCCATCGACGGCCGGTGGCCGGGCAGGCGTTGGCCGACGCGCTGGGCATCAGCCTGCGCACGCTGTACCGCGATATCGAGACCCTGCGCGAGCAGGGTGCCGATCTGCGCGGTGAGGCCGGCGTCGGCTACCAGCTGGCGCCGAGCGATACTCTGCCGCCGATGACCCTGCCACCGGCCGAGATCGATGCACTGGTGCTCGGCCTGCGTTGGGTCGCGGCGCGCACCGAGCCGGCGCTGGCCGAGGCCGCACGTGACGCGCTGGCGCGTATCGCCCATGTGCTGCCCGCAGCACGCCGCGAAGCCTTGCGTGACACTGGCCTGCGCGTGGGCCCTTCGCGCACCGCGGCCAAGGTACCCCCTGCACGCCTGCAGGCCGTGCGAGAAGCCATGGGTTCGCAGCAGCGCCTGACGTTCGGCTACCAGGATGCGCACGGCCAGCGCAGCGAGCGAATCGTCTGGCCGTTCGCGCTGGGCTACTTCGATGAGGTGCCGATGCTGGCGGCGTGGTGCGAGAGCCGCGAGGATTTCCGCCATTTCCGGCTGGATCGCATCCGCCAGGTACGCGCGCTGGAGGATCACTACCTCGTGCCGCGCGCCACCCTGCTGCGGCGCTGGCAGAAGGCCCAGGGCATCGCGCCGGATTGGCTGGATCGCTCATAACCACAGCAACAGCCGAGAGCGGGGGGTAGAGTCGACTGTTAGTCGACTATCGCGCGCAGCGCGGGATTTTAGGCAGGCTGAAGGAAGAGAACAGTCGACTAACAGTCGACTCTACTGACAGAATCTGTCAGCAGGGCCGTACCACCATGAGCGCTCCCAACAACGGAGCTTCCCCATGTTCACGCCCAGCACCCTGCTGCAGTACGTGCGCGACGTCGCCACCAGCGCCACCTTCTACAGCGGCATCCTCGGCAAACCGCCGGTCGAGCAGTCTCCTGGCTTCGCCCTGTTCCTGCTCGGCGATGGCGCCGCACTGGGCCTGTGGCAGCGCGACGGCGTGCAGCCGCCGGTGTCCGCGCAGGCCGGCGCCGCCGAACTGGCGATGGTCGTCGCCAACCCCGACGCCGTGCAGCAGATGCACGATGCGTGGCGCGCACTCGGCGTGCAGATCCTGCAGGCGCCGGTGACGCTGGAGTTCGGCCACACCTTCGTCGGGGCCGATCCGGATGGCCACCGCCTGCGTGTGTACAGCCGCGCCGAAGGCATGGTCGCGCGCGATTGATCGCATGCGTTCTGTAGAGCCGAGCCCACGCTCGGCTGCTTCATGCGTTCATCCACGCGTGGCGTGGATCCACTGAAAAGCAGCCGGGCATGGCTCGGCTCTACAGTAGAGCGGACAAAAAAAACGCCGGGCAATGCCCGGCGTTTGTGTTTCACAGGTGGTGGCCGATCAGCTGGCCAGTGCCAGGTCGTCCATCATCGCGCGCAGGAAGCGGGCGGCTTCGCCACCGGTGGCCGCGCGGTGGTCGAAGGTGACCGACAGCGGGATCACCTTGTGCGCTTCCACGCCGCCCATCACCGGGGTCGTCTGATGGCGGGCACGGCCGGCACCGACGATGGCCACGCACGGCGGCACCACGACCGGGGTCGCGTAGCGGCCGGCGAACATGCCGAAGTTGGACAGCGAGATGGTGTAGCCACTCAGTTCCGAGGCGGCGATCGAACGCGATTCCACCTGCTCGCGCAGGCGGTTGACGCCCTCGCGGATGCCACGTGCATCGAGCATGTCGGCATTGCGCAGGGCCGGCACGAACAGGCCGTCGTCGGTGTCCACGGCGATGCCGATGTCCACGTGCGCGTGCAGGGTGCGGGTCAGTGCTTCACCGTCGAACCAGGCGTTCATCGCGGGCACCTTCTGCGCGGCGACCACGATCGAACGCACCAGGCGGGCGGTGACGTCGTTGCCCGGCAGCCAGGCATGGATGTCGGCGTCGTCGTTCAGCGTGGTCGGCACCACCTTGCTGTGCGCGTCGGCCATCACGCGGGCCATGTTGCGGCGCACGCCCTTCAGCGGTTCCGGCTGGCCCTTGGCGACCACGCCCGGCGGCTGGGTACGCATCGGCTTGCCGGCGGCGGACAGCGGAGTGCGGGCTTCGCTCTGCACCGGGGCAGACACCTGCGCCGGGGCCGGCGCAGCATAGGCAGCAGCGGCAACCGGTGCCGGAGCAGCGCCGAGCTTGGCGGTGCCGTTGGCGGCGGCCTGCTTGACGTCGGCCATGGTCACCGCGCCATCAGTGCCGGTGGCGGCCACGCGGCTCAGGTCCACGCCCAGCTTGCGGGCCATCGCACGCACGGCCGGCACCGCCTTGACGCCACCGACGGCCAGTGCCTGTTCGGCATGCACGGCATTGGAGCTCTGCATGGCGCCGACCACGGTACCGGCGTCATCACGCTCGGCAGCGGCGGGCTTGGCTTCTTCGGCGACCACCGGTGCAGCAGCGGCCGGCAGCGGCGGCGGGGTCGGTGCGGCCGCCGGTGCGGCGTGGCCATGGCTGTGGCCGGTGTCCTGGCCATCGGCGCGCTGCGGCAGGTTCGGGTCCAGTTCGAAGCTGGCCAGCACCGAGCCGGTCGGGATGATGTCGCCGGCGCCGCCGGACAGCTTCAGCACCTTGCCGGAGAACGGCGAGGGCACTTCCACCACGGCCTTGGCGGTCTCCATCGAGACCAGCGGCTCGTCCAGCTTGATCACATCGCCTTCCTTGACGAACCACTCGACGATGGTCGCGTCCGGCAGGCCTTCGCCCAGGTCGGGCAGGTTGAAGTTCTTGGTCTGGCTCATTTGCAGTTCTCTTCCAGCAGTTCCAGTTCGCGGGCCGGCAGCCAACCCGTCGCGCCATTGGCGCGCTCGGACCACCACCACCCACCGTGTTCGTGATGAAGCTTCACCATCTCGCCACTTTCCACATCCAGCTCGCGGGCGTCGTAGTCGCACAGGGCTTCGGCGCGACCCTCGTCCAGCAGCTGCAACCAGGCGATGGGCGCCCATCCAGCGCGCCCATCGTTGGTGCGTACCCAGGCAAACGCCGGCCATTCCTCGTCACGGACACCTACTTCGACGATCTGGCCGGTGCGGAACCGGAGCGGGTTGGGATACTGGCTGCGGTAAGCCCCCAGAAGGCGGGCCCGCATGTCAGCCGGCCGCCACCGCGCGCTTGGCCGCAGCCACGATCCGCTCAACGCTCGGCAGGTACTTCATTTCCAGGCGGAACAGCGGAATGTGGGTGTCGTAGCCGGTCACGCGCTCGACCGGTGCCAGCAGGTCGTAGATCGATTCCTCGGCCAGGCGCGCGGCGATCTCGGCGCCGAAGCCCGCCGTCTTCGGGGCCTCCTGCACGATCACGCAGCGGCCGGTCTTGGCCACCGACTCTGCGATGGTGGCGAAGTCCAGCGGACGCAGCGTGGCCACGTCGATGACTTCGGCGCTGATGCCTTCGCCGGCCAGCTTGTCGGCCGCTTCCAGCGCTTCCTTCACCTGTGCGCCCCAGGTCACCAGGGTCACGTCGGTGCCGTCGCGCAGCACGAAGCAGACGTCCAGCGGCAGGGCTTCACCGTCGTTGACGACCACTTCCTTGTACTGGCGATAGATGCGCTTGGGCTCCATGTAGATCACCGGATCCGGTTCGCGGATCGCGGCCAGCAGCAGGCCGTAGGCACGCTGAGGCGACGACGGCAGCACCACGCGCAGGCCCGGCACGTTGGTGAAGATCGCCTCGTTGGCCTCGCTGTGGTGTTCCGGCGCGCGGATGCCGCCGCCCCACGGCACGCGCAGCACCATCGGGCAGTGCAGGCGGCCACGGGTGCGGTAACGCAGGCGCGCGGCGTGGCAGACGATATGGTCGACCATCGGGTACATGAAGCCGTCGAACTGGGCTTCGGCCACCGGCTTCATGCCCTGCGCGGCAAGGCCGATGGTCAGGCCGGCGATGGTGGTTTCATCCAGCGGGGTGTCGAGGATGCGCTCGGAGCCGAAGCGCTGCTGCAGGCCGGCGGTGGCGCGGAACACGCCGCCGTTGACGCCCACGTCCTCGCCCAGCACCAGCACCGACGGATCGTGCTCCAGCTCCCAGGCCAGCGCCTGGGTGATGGCTTCGATGAGGGTGATCGGGGTGGTGGTCATGCTGTCATCTCCGCGCGCGATGGCAGCGCTGTCGGCGGCGTGGGTGTGCGCGCCGGGCGCGCCGTTCTTGATCTCATCCATGGCGCTTCTCCAGGGCGATCGCCTGGGCACGCTGGGCCAGCAGATCCGGCGGCGGATCGGCATACAGGAAGTCGAACATCGCCTCGACCGGCTGCACCGGGGTGTTGAGGTACAGGTTCACTTCCTCGTCCACGCGCGTGCCGCACTCGGCGACCCAGGCGGTTTCTTCTTCCTCGCTCCACACGCCGGCGGCGGTCAGGTACTTGCGCAGGCGCAGCATCGGCTCGCGCTGCCAGGCATCCTTCACCTCGGCGTCGTCGCGGTAGCGGCGCGCGTCATCGGCGGTGGTGTGGTCGGACAGGCGGTAGGTCATCAGTTCCAGCACGGTGCCGCCGTCGCCGGCCAGCGCACGTTCGCGCGCCTGCTCCATGGCAGCCAGCACCGCGATCAGGTCGTTGCCGTCCACCTGCAGGCAGTGCAGGCCACCGGCCAGGCCCTTCTGCGCCAGCGTTTCGGCACCGGTCTGGGCCGAACGCGGGACCGAGATGGCCCAGCCGTTGTTGACGATGCACAGGATCAGCGGGAGCTTGTAGGCGCCGGCCGAATTCAGTGCCGCGTAGAAGTCGGTCTTGGAGCTGCCGCCGTCGCCGCACACCGCCACCGCGATCTGCGCTTCCTTGTTGAGCTTGAACTTCAGCGCCGCGCCTGCGGCATGCAGGCACTGGGTGGAGATCGGCACGCAGAACGGGAAGTCCTTGGCCGCGTTGCCGCCGTAATCATTGCCGCGCTCGTCGCCGCCCCAGTACATCAGCACGTCGTGCGGGCGCACGCCACGCATGAACATCGCGCCATACTCGCGGTACGAAGGGGCGAACACGTCGTCCTTCTGCATCGCCGCGCCGATACCCACGTGCGCGGCTTCGTGGCCCAGGCAGGCGGCATAGGTGCCCAGCTTGCCGGTGCGCTGCAGTGCGATGGATTTGCTGTCGAACGTACGTACGAACAGCATCTGCTTGAACAGCGGTACCAGGACCTTGGGGTCGCGCAGCGACGCGGGCAGGTCATCGCGGACGAGCTTGCCGTCCGCGTCCAGGTACTGCAGGTATTCGATCTTGAATTCAGCGGCAACCGTCATTGCGTACTGCACCTTCGACAGAGAAGTTACAAATGATATGAATCGCCATGTTAAGGAACGCGTACGGAATAGCCTTCCTGCGCCGCAACACGGCGATTCCCCGTTTTACCCCTGCCGGCGGGTGGGGGGCCAATAACAACAACGTATTCAGTCGTTGCTGCAAAGCATCAGAATACGCCTCTGGCTGACCGCCAGCGCAACGCCCTGACCGGTTCCACGCGCAGCCCGGGGATCGGCCGATGCTCCACGGCCACCGCACGGCCCGGTATGGTGGGTCGGCTGCGCGCGTGGCGGGCAACGCGCTACCCTTGCCGCCCCTGATCTGGTTCCACCCATGTCCGTCGACAACAACCAACGCGATCTCGAAGCCGGCATCCACACCGATCTGCACGGGCGCCTGACCTACGGCGGCTACCTGCGGCTGGACCAGCTGCTCAGCGCGCAGCAGCCGCTGTCCAATCCGCCGCACCACGACGAGATGCTGTTCATCATCCAGCACCAGACGTCGGAGCTGTGGTTGAAACTGCTGGGCCACGAGCTGCGCGCGGCGATCGGCTTCCTGCAGCGCGATGAAGTCTGGCAGTGCCGCAAGGTGCTGGCCCGCAGCAAGCAGGTGCTGCGCCAGCTGACCGAGCAGTGGTCGGTGCTGGAAACGCTGACCCCCTCTGAATACATGGGCTTCCGCGACGTGCTGGGCCCGTCTTCGGGCTTCCAGTCGCTGCAGTACCGCTACATCGAGTTCCTGCTGGGCAACAAGAACGCGCAGATGCTGCAGGTGTTCGAGCACGACCCGGCCGGGCAGGCGCAGCTGCGCACCGTGCTGGAAGCGCCGAGCCTGTACGAGGAATTCCTGAAGTACCTGGCCCGCTTCGGCCACGCCGTGCCGGTGGTGTACGAGAACCACGACTGGACCCAGCCGCATGTGGCCGACGACGCCCTGCAGCCGGTGTTCGAGCGCATCTACCAGGACACCGACCGCTACTGGCGCGAATACGCGCTGTGCGAGGACCTGGTGGACCTGGAGACTGCCTTCCAGCTCTGGCGCTTCCGCCACATGCGCACGGTGATGCGGGTGATCGGCTTCAAGCGCGGCACCGGTGGCTCGTCCGGGGTCGGGTTCCTGCGCCAGGCGCTGGAGCTGACCTTCTTCCCCGAGCTGTTCCAGGTGCGCACCACCCTGCAGGCCGCGCCCCCGGCAGCGCTGGGCTGACCCGCATTCAGCTTGGCCCCCGACAGGTGGCTGGATCGTTTCAGATGCAAGTTCAGCGAGCAGGCGGTCACCTGCCTCAAACGGCGTGTATTTGACGTGAACGCCACAAGTCGGTGATCCTCGCGCGTTGCTTCAACTGCACATCGGACGTGCTCGTCATCCACCGAACCAGGAAACCCGCATGAGCGTAAACGCCACTGCGAACACCCCGGAGCCGGCGCTGCCGGACTTCAAGACCACGCTGGGCCACCCGCGCCCGTTGTGGATGCTGTTCATGACCGAGTTCTGGGAGCGCTTTGCGTTCTACGGCATCCGCTGGGCCTTGGTGCTGTACATCGTCTCCCAGTTCTACAGCGGCAACGCCGCCGGTGAGGGCGATGCCAGCCGCATCTACGGCGCCTATCTGGCCCTGGTGTACGCTGCGGCCATCTTCGGTGGCTATGTCGCCGACCGGGTGCTGGGGTACCAGCGCTCGATCCTGACCGGCGCGATCATCATGGCGGCCGGCCTGTTCATGATCTCGCTGCCGCAGGAGCACATCTTCAAGCTCGGCCTGGCCACGATCATCGTCGGCAACGGCCTGTTCAAGCCCAACATCTCGACCATGGTCGGCAAGCTGTACGGGCTGAAGGATGAGCGCCGCGACTCGGGCTTCACCATCTTCTACATGGGCATCAACATCGGCGCGATGATCGCCCCGGTGCTGACCGAGTACCTGGCCCGCAAGGTCTTCGGTACCTCGGAAATGCCGTCGTACAAGGTCGTGTTCATCGCCTCCGGCGTGGGCATGCTGATCTCGCTGGTGTGGTTCTACATCGGTCGTGCCGGCCTGAAGGGCATCGGTGCACCGCCGGCCGGCGCCGAAGGTTTCGGCCGCATCATCATGGTGCTGGCCGGTGCCGTGATCGCCATTCCCGTGGCGTACTTCCTGCTGGCCACCGGCGCTACCGCGCTGGCCTGGATCCTGGGTGCGATGTTCACCGCGCTGGCCATCCTGCTGCTGGTGGAGGGCATCCGCGAGGGCAAGGTGCAGCGCGACCGCGTGATCGCCATGCTGATCATCTTCGCCTTCAACGTGATGTTCTGGATGTTCTTCGAACAGGCCGGCAGCTCGTTCACCTTCCTGGCCGAGAACATCGTCAACCGCCAGATGGGTGACTGGACCTTCCCGACCGCGTGGTTCCAGTCGGTCAACTCGGTGGCGATCATCACCCTGGCGCCGGTCATCGCCTGGATCTGGGTGGCCCTGGGCCGCGCCAATCCGTCCATTCCGCGCAAGTTCGGCCTGGGCCTGCTGTTCAACGGCGCCGCCTTCGCACTGCTGATGTACGCCCTGTCGCAGATGGTCGTGGATGGCAAGATTCCGTTCTGGACCCTGTTCATGGTCTACGTCATCCAGTCGGTCGGCGAGCTGTGCCTGTCGCCGATCGGCCTGTCGATGGTGACCAAGCTGGCACCGGTGCGCCTGGTCGGCTTCGGCATGGGTGGCTGGTTCCTGTCCACCGGCATCGGCAACAACCTGTCGGGCATCTTCGCCGGCGTGGTCAGTGGTGAAGGCGGCATGACGGTCGAGTCGGCCCTGAAGGGGTATACCTTCGGGTTCTGGGCCCTGATCGGCTCCGGCGTGGTGCTGTTCCTGATCGCCCCGCTGATCAACAAGCTGATGCACGGCGTCAAATGATGATGAGAGGGTAGAAGGCATGCGCATGAAGCTCGGTGGTGCAATGGTGGTGGTCTGTGCGGCGCTGATCGGCGCCTGTTCCCAACCGCAGCCGCCTGCCGCCGCCGAGCCCACGCAACCTCTGGATACCCGACCCACCGAGCCACCGGTCGCTGACCCCAGCGAACCGGTGGCCTCGGGCAATACCCCGGTGGCGGCGGACATCGCCGCCATCGCCGGGCTCGGCGCGCAGTTCGACCCGGCCCGCAACCCCGCCGACGACCTGGCCACCGCCAAGGTGGAAGCCCAGCGCGGCAAGAAGCGCATCCTGCTGGAGGTCGGCAACGCCGCCTGCGACCGCTGCCACGCACTGGACGAGATCGTGGAAGGCAACGGCGACCTGCGCCGCTTCCGCGATGCGCACTACGTGTGGGTGAAGGTCAATGCCAGTGACGAACAGCCCAACACCGCCTTCTTCGCCCAGTTCCCGGTGATGGAGCGCGACTACCCGCACCTGCTGGTGCTGGATGCCGATGGCGGACTGCTGGTATCGCAGGCCACCGGCGAGCTGCGCAAGGGCGAAGCCTTCCAGCCCGCACGGGTGACCGCGTTCCTCAAGCAGTGGGCACCTGACAAACCGGAATAGGGGGTAGTGCCGGCCGCTGGCCGGCACTGATTGATGTCGGGTCGCATCCACGCATGACGTGGATCTACTGTGGTGGCGGTCACATTCCCGGAATCGGCCTCTCAATATCGCAACGCGCTCGCCGCTACCGGCAAGGACCTCAATCGACACCCCGTCGATGCAACCTTCCGGAACGCCCATGCACAGCGACCACGCCGAACGACTGCCCGAACCTGCCAGCGACCTGGCCGCGGCTGGGGCAGGCGAGGGTGTGACCCTGCCGCCGCAGGAGGCGCTGCTCGATGACGCCGGCACCGGTGAGGGCATCGTTGAACTGGCACCGCCGCGCCATCGCCTGCCGCAGATCGCGCTGCCCGACAACGTGGTGCTGAAGGGTGCTGTGCAGAAACTGGTCGAGCAGAAATCGCGGCTTGATGCGCTGGCTGCCGAAGGCCAGTTGGCGGGACTGCTGCCGCCTGAATGGCAGGGCCATGGCGTGCGCGCGATCGAACTGTCCACCTTCATCCAGGGCGTGCTGCCGTTCCTGCAGCCCGGCGAGCGTGGCGAGACCGCGCCCGCCCGCCTGCCGGTGCGCCATGTGCTGGGCGACGACAGCCGCTGGGGCCTGGGCGATGTGTCCGAACCGAAATCGCTGACGTGGTACCTGGCCAGCGACGAGCGCGCCACGGCCGGCAGCAAGGACGTGGCAGAAGCCTACCTGGTCGGCGCGCTGGGCCTGGCGTGGATGCAGGAAGGGCGCAGCCGGCCCGGCTTCCTGCGTGCGATGGGGCAGGACAGCCTGGCCGCGCGGGTGACCATGCTGGGCTATCCAGCGGCCAGCGAACTGGCGCTGTACAGCGTCACCGTGCACGGCCAGCCGCAGATCTGGTGCGTGCACGGCCGCCGCCGCATGCGGCCGCTGGTGGCGCCGTGGCTGAGCGTGCCGCTGCTGACCGCCTACGGCGTGCCGGCGCCGGTGGCGTGGCCAACTACGTTCCCGCCGGTGGAGGCGGTGGCCGAACTGCTGGCCAGCGCACGCCTGGGCCGCGCGCTGCCCGAAGTGGACCTGGGCAAGGCCGTGGCGAAGATCGCCGAGGATGCCGCATCCGAAGCCTGGCAGCCGGTCAGCCTGCTGCAGCTCAACACCTGGTCACCGCGCTGGCACTTCTTCCTGGGCACGTTCGTCGGGTTGCCCTCGCTGCTGCTGGTGGCCGCCGCGCTGGCCCTGCCGGGGGCGGTCGAAGCGGCCACGGTCGCCGCCTCGCTCGGCTTCGCCGGTGGCGCCATCGCCGCGCTGGCGGTGCCGTGGATCCATGCGCGGCGCAAACACCTGAGCTGAAAAAGGGGACGGAGGGGATTAAGCCGCAATCAGCACAGGTGTGCCTGAAACGACTTAATCCCCTCCGTCCCCTTTTTTCCCTCAGACCCCTTCGCCCATCCGCTCCAGGCCATCACCGGCCAGGCGCAGGATCAGCTTTTCCAGCAGCTGCTCCTCTTCCTCGCTCAGCACCGACATCAGCTTGCGGGTGATCTCGATCACCATCGGCGCGATGGTCTCGTATACCTCGAAGCCGGCCGCCGACAGCGCCAGCACCGAACGGCGGCGGTCGTCGCCGTGGGTCTCGCGCTTGATGAAGCCGCGTTCCAGCAGGCGGGCCACGGCGCGGCTGACCGCCACCTTGTCCATCGCCGTGCGGTCGGAGACCTCGCTGGCCGAGGAACCCGGGTACAGCGCCAGGATGGTGATGACCCGCCATTCGGGAATCGCCAGACCGTAACGATCGCCGTACAGCTTGGCGATGTTGCCGCTGACCCGGTTGGACAGCACGCTCAGCCGGTAGGGCAGGAACTGTTCCAGGTCGAGCAGGACGTGCGAGGCACGCAGGCGGGTCGAGGCGGGATCGGCGGGGCTCATGTTGCGGTGCACCTTGCTGGTGGTTTCAAATGTAACTATAAGGGGAAGGTCCAGACCCTGCATTCTCGCCGGGTCCCAACCTGCCCGCACCTGGTTTGTACCGATGCGGTACCGATTCGGAGCCACGCCATGAATACCGCAGTCCCGACCGCCTCGCACCCCAACCCCGGCATGCAGGTCACCACCTTCGAGAACCCGATGGGCATCGACGGCTTCGAGTTCGTCGAATTCGCCGCCCCGGCCGGCCGTGGCCAGGAGCTGCATGAGTACTTCCGGAAGATGGGCTTCAGCGCGGTGCTCAAGCACAAGCAGCGTCCGATTACCGTCTATCGCCAGGGCGACGTCAACTTCCTGGTCAATGAAGACCCCGATTCGTTCGCCGCCGACTTCGCCGAAAAGCATGGTCCGTGCGCCTGCGGCTTCGCCATCCGCTTCAAGAAGCCGGGCCAGGAGGTCTACCAGACCGCACTGGGCAACGGCGCCGAAGCCATCGCCTTCAAGCCGGACAGCAAGGCGGTCAGCGCACCGGTCATCAAGGGCATCGGCGACTGCATGCTGTACCTGGTCGACCGCTATGGCAGCGCCGGCAGCATCTACGACGGCGACTACGAGCCGATCGCAGGGGCGGACCTGCACCCGTTCGGCTTCGGCCTGACCTTCATCGACCACCTGACCCACAACCTGTATTTCGGCAACATGCAGCAGTGGTCGGACTACTACGAGCGCCTGTTCAACTTCCGCGAGATCCGCTACTTCGACATCAAGGGCCTCAAGACCGGCCTGGTGTCCAAGGCGATGACCGCCCCGGACGGCATCGTGCGCATCCCGTTGAACGAATCGTCCGATCCGAAGAGCCAGATCAACGAGTACCTGGACGCGTACAAGGGCGAGGGCATCCAGCACATCGCCTGCTTCACCGAGAACATCTACGAGACCGTCGAAGCGATGCGCGCGCAGGGCGTGGATTTCCTCGACACGCCGGAAACCTACTTCGACGTGATCGACCAGCGCGTGCCCAACCACGGTGAAGACGTGCCGCGCCTGGCCAGGAACAAGATCCTGATCGATGCCGACCCGGAAACCCACCAGCGCAAGCTGCTGCAGATCTTCACCCAGAACTGCATCGGCCCGATCTTCTTCGAGATCATCCAGCGCAAGGGCAACGAAGGCTTCGGCGAAGGCAATTTCACCGCGCTGTTCGAGAGCATCGAGCGCGACCAGATCCGCCGCGGCGTGCTGTAAGGTCTGCAGGCAATGTCGGCCTGCCGGTCGGCATTGCCTGTCCGAATGTTAGTGCCGGCCGCTGGCCGGCAATCTCTGGAGTTCCCATGTCCCCCGCCCTCACCGCCCGCGGCTACCAGTCCGGTTTCGGCAACGAGTTCGCCACCGAGGCCGTCGCCGGCGCGTTGCCGGTCGGGCAGAATTCGCCACAGAAGGTGGCCCACGGCCTGTACGCCGAACAGTTGACCGGCACCGCTTTCACCGCCCCGCGTGGCAGCAACCGCCGCAGCTGGCTGTACCGCATCCGCCCGGCGGTCACCCACGGCGAGTTCACCCCGTTCGCGCAGTCGCAGCTGCAGTGCGATTTCGGCGCGCAGCCGGCCTCGCCGAACCAGCTGCGCTGGAGCCCGCTGCCTTTGCCGGAACTGCCGACCGACTTCGTCGAAGGCCTGTACACGATGGGCGGCAATGGCTCGCCCGACGCGCATGCCGGCGTGGGCATCCACCTCTACGCCGCCAACCGCGACATGGTTGGCCGCTACTTCTACAATGCCGATGGCGAGCTGCTGATCGTGCCGCAGCTGGGCGGCCTTCGCCTGCTGACCGAGCTGGGCGTGATCGAGATCGAGCCGCAGCAGATCGCGGTGATCCCGCGTGGCGTGCGGTTCCGCGTCGAACTGCCCGCTGGCCCGAGCCGCGGCTACATCTGCGAGAACTACGGTGCGCTGCTGAAGCTGCCCGACCTGGGCCCGATCGGCTCCAACGGCCTGGCCAACCCGCGCGACTTCGAGACCCCGCACGCGGCGTTCGAGGATGTGGACGGTGACTTCGAGCTGATCGCCAAGTTCGAGGGCCGCCTGTGGCGCGCGCCGATCGACCATTCGCCGCTGGACGTGGTGGCCTGGCACGGCAACTACGCGCCGTACCGCTACGACCTGCGCCGCTTCAACACCATCGGCTCGATCAGCTACGACCACCCGGATCCGTCGATCTTCCTGGTACTGCATTCGCCCAGCGACACGCCCGGCACCAGCAACATGGACTTCGCGATCTTCCCGCCGCGCTGGCTGGTGGCACAGAACACGTTCCGCCCGCCGTGGTTCCACCGCAACATCGCCAGCGAGTTCATGGGCCTGGTGCATGGCGCCTACGATGCCAAGGCCGAAGGCTTCGTGCCGGGTGGCGCATCGCTGCACAACTGCATGAGCGGTCACGGCCCGGACGCGCCGACCTTCGACAAGGCCTCCAGTGCCGACCTGTCCAAGGCCGATGTGATCAAGGACACGATGGCCTTCATGTTCGAGACCCGCGCAGTGATCCGGCCGACCGCGCAGGCGCTGGCAGCGGGCCATCGCCAGGGCGATTACCAGCAGTGCTGGAACGGCCTGCGCAACAATTTCCGCTGACCCGAAAAGGGGGACGAGGGGATTAAGCCGCAATCAGCACACGTGTGCCTGAAACGGCTTAATCCCCTCCGTCCCCTTTTTTCTTCAAGCGACCTCGGCGAACGCGTCGCAATGCTCCAATGGCAACGCCTCCAGCAGGCGTTGCCGTACGCGCTGGCAATAGCCGTCCGAGGCCAGCCCGGGCAGCATCCGCATCGCCGAATGCAGCCGCTGCAACACCTCTTCTTCCGCGCGCGCCTGCTGCAGGTCGCGGAACAATGCCGCTGCCTGCGGGTGACGTTGCATCTCCAGGATCCCCAGCACGTAGATGCGCGCGGCCACCAGCGAGCGGCGACGTTCGACCGGCGTGGCGGCAGGCGCTGCCGACGCCTGCGCCGATGCGGCCCTGGCTGGCCCGGCAACGGCTGGAGGGGAGGGGGCCGCCGCTGCCGGGCCGGTGCTCAGGTAGCCGGCCTGCACCAGCTGGATCACCATGGCGGGCGCGTCCTGGCCGAGCAGGCCGGTCAGATCGGCGATGCTGCGCTGGCCATCGCACAGGATCAGCAACCGGCGCTGGCGCATGTCCAGCGGCGCGCGGTGCGCCTGCAGCGCGGTTCGGGCGAGATCGGTCTTGCGCGGTTGCATGGAAGGGACAGCCAAGTCGGTGCACGCCGAGCCTGAACGAAGGCGATGAAACGGCGATGACAATGCAGCGCCTGCACGCGCGCTGCGCTAGCGTGCAGCTACCTTCGTGCCAGGGAACCGCACCGATGAAGCACCTCCCGATTGCTGGTCTGTTGCTCCTTTCGCTCGCCGCCTGCAGTGCAGGCCCCGACAAGCAGGGCGCCGCCGGCAGCGGCAGTGATACCCCGGCCGAAACTGCCTCGGCGACCGGGCCCGCGCAGTCGACCGATCCCGACCTGGCGGCCCGCCCGGCGAACGACCTCCGCAAGGACAGCCCGGCGCGCCTGGATGGATTCGGCGGCGCCACGCTGGGCACCGGCATCGCCGAGGTCCGCAGCGGCTTCGGCACGCCGCTGCAGGGGCTGGGCACCGATGCCGCCGGCAAGCCGCTGCCCGCCGACGACGGCAACGACGGCTGCTACTTCCTGCGCCCGCAGGATGCCGAGGACCCGCGCCTGATGATCGAAGGCCGCAAGCTGGTGCGCTACGACGTGCGCAGCGCCGCCATCACCGCACCGGGCGGCGGCAAGGTCGGCATGACCCTGGGCGAGCTGCAGGTGCTGTACCCCGAGCGCGCGGACGTCGGTCCTGACAAGTACGACGAGAAAGCGCAGCACCTGCGCGTGCGCCCGGCGCAGGAGGGCGGGGCGGTCATCGACTTCGCACTCGGCGCTGATGGACGGGTCAGTGCCTGGCGCGTCGGCAAGACCCCGCAGGTCGATTACGCCGAAGGCTGTGGCTGATCCTTGATCCACCGCCCAGCCATGCGCTCAGGCCACGCGTAGAATCGCGCCACCATTGCTGGGGGAGTGCTCGATGATCGCCATTGCCATTGCCTGGTTCCTGCTCGGCCTGCTGCTGCTGGCGCTGGGCGGGGACTCCATCGTCAAGGCCGTGTCCGGCCTGGCCCAGCGCTTCGGGGCCAGCCCGTTCACCGCCGGGCTGCTGCTGCTCGGGGTAGCCACCTCGTTGCCGGAACTGGCGGTCAACGCGCGCGCGCTGGCGGTGGGCCAGCCAGAACTGGCGCTGGGCAATGCGGTGGGCAGCAGCATCGCCAACCTGGGCCTGACCCTGGCGGTGGCGGCCATCGCCGCGCCCCTGCTGCTGCGCGCGCGCCTGCAGACGGTGCTGTGGTGCTCGCTGCTGGCGGCCGGCGTGCTGCTGATCCTGTTCGGGCTGGATGGTCGCCTGGCGCGCTGGGAAGGCGGGGTGCTGGTGGCCGGCTTCATCGCCGTGCAGGTGCTGCTGCTGCGCCGGGGCCGCAGTGAGAGCGCCGAGGTGCAGGCGGCCCTCGCCGAGTCCGCACTGAGCCGCACCAGCCTGCCGTTGAACGTGCTGCGGGTGCTGATCGCCGCACTGACCCTGTACTGGGGCGCGCGCCTGGTGGTGGGTGCCGCCGCCGACTTCGGGGCCGCGCTGGGCTGGACGCCGCTGCTGGTCGGCCTGTTGCCGGTGGCAATCGGCACGGCGCTGCCGGAAGTGGCCACGGCCATCGCCGCCGCACGCCGCGGGCACGGCGACATGGTGCTCGGCCACGTGCTGGGTTCCAGCGTGGTCAACCTGCTGCTGGTGATCGGCGCGATGGCGATACTGCAACCGCTGGCGCTGCCGGCCTCGTTCGTGCGCCTGGAACTGCCGGCGCTGCTGGCGTTCGCGCTGGTGCTGTACCCGATGCTGCGCGGCGACCTGAAGATCAGCCGTGGTGAAGGCGCGATCCTGCTGGTCGCGTTCGTCGGCTGGTTCGCACTGGAGCTGCTGCTGGTGGGCGCACCGGCGCTGTAGAGCCGAGCCCACGCTCGGCTGCTGTTCGTGCCGGCCCGCAGCCGGAACTACCGGTTCTGCGCGGTGTCTTCTTCCCGCACCGGTTCCGGCGGCGGCAGCTGCTCTTCGGCGGCACGCTCGTTGCCGGGCAGGCTGGGGCGGGTCTCCATCAGCAGCGACAGCGCGGCCTTGGCCATCATGTGCGCGCTGATCGGTGCGGTGATGAACAGGAACACGGTGATCAGCAGCTCGCGCGGCTGCGGGTCCTGGCCCAGGAAGATGTGGTAGCACACCGAACACACCAGCACGCAGCCCACGCCCAGTGTGCTGGCCTTGGTCGGTGCATGCAGGCGCTTGAAGAAGGTGGACAGCTTCACCAGGCCCAGTGCGCCGACCAGGATGAAGAAGCAGCCGAACAGGAGCAGGATCGACAGGCCGATCTGGATCGCGGTGATCATTCGACGATGTCCCGGCGCAGCACGAACTTGCTCAGCACCACGGTGCTGCCGAAGCCGAGCATGGCGATGATCAGCGCCGCCTCGAAATAGATCGGCGAGTTGAGGTACATGCCGAACAACATCAGTTCGGCGATCGCGGTTACCGACAGGGTGTCCAGTGCGAGGATGCGGTCGGGCACGGTCGGCCCGCGCAGCAGGCGCCAGGTGGCCAGCAGCATGGCCAGGCCGACCACGTGCATGCACACCACCAGGGTGGTCTGGATGACTTCAAAACCGGTCATGGGAAGATCTCCATCAACGGCGCCTCATAACGGCGCTTGATCGTATCGATCAGGTCCTGTGGATCCTCCAGGTGCAGCACGTGCACCAGCAGGAACCTGCGGTCGTCACTGAGCGCGGCCGAGACCGTGCCCGGGGTCAGGGTGATCATGCTGGTCAGCGCGGCGATGCCGTGGATGTTGGCGATGTCCAGCGGCAGCCAGATGAAACCCGGGTGGATGTTCTTTTCCGGGCCCAGCACCTGCAGGGCGACGCGGATGTTGGAGATCAGGATGTCCCACAGGGTCACGCACACCAGCTTGGGCAGCGGCCGCAATGTACCGATGCGGGCGAACTCGCGGTCCAGGCGCGCGGCGAACAGCGGTACCACCACGCCCAGCACCAGCCCCAGCACGATCTGGCCGAGGTTGAAGCTGTCGGACATCAGCAGCCAGAACGCCACCACCATGATGCTGAGCATCGGCGAGGGAATCAGGCGACGGAACAGGGAGCGCGGGGCGGTCATGGCTGGCGGATCTCCGGCGTGGTCGCGCGCAGCTGCTGCACGTACTCGCTGGGGTGCAGCAGTTGTGCGGCGGTGGCGTCGGTGTAACGCATCAGTGGCGCAGCGGCCAGGGTCATGCCGACGCCGTAGGCCAGCAGCAGGCAGGCGGCGTACAGCTCGACCCGGCGCAGGCGTGCCTTGCGCGGCTTCGGCGCATCGGGGTCGACCGGCGGCACGCGCCAGAACAAGCGGATGCCGCCGCGGGTCAGGCCCATGATCACCAGCAGGCTGCTGACCAGTACGGCGGTCCAGACCGGTGCGGTGTACTGCGCCGGCATGCCGGCCAGCAGCGCGGCCTTGGCCAGGAAGCCGGACAGCGGTGGCAGCCCGGCCACCGACACCGCGCCGATCAGGAACAACACCGCCGGCGTTTCCTTGCCCGGCATCGGCGCGACCACTTCCTTGCGGTCGCTGGCACCGCCACGGCGGCGGCGGATCAGGTCGGCAATCAGGAACAGCGCGGCGGCCACGAAGCTGCTGTGCGGCAGGTAGTACAGGCCGGCCGACAGTACCTGCGGCGTGCCGACCGAGAAGGCGATGAACAGCGTGGCCGCCGACACGATCACCAGGTAGGAGATCAGCACGCGCAGGCGGGTCGCGGCCAGCGCGCCGAGGCCGCCCAGCACCAGCGTGGCCACGCCGGCCCACAGCAGCCAGTCGCGGCCGTAGCCGGCCATTGCGCCGGCCTCGTCGCCGAACCACAGCATCTGGACGCGCAGCACCGCGTACAGGCCGACCTTGGTCATGATCGCGAACAGGGCGGCCACGGCGGCCGGCGCGCGCGAGTAGGCTTCCGGCAGCCACAGGTACAGCGGCATCAGTGCGGCCTTGGCGCAGAACACCAGCAGCAACAGGCCCATCGTCGCCTTGACCAGGGTCAGCTGCGCCGGCGGCACCTGCGCGATGCGCTGCGACAGCTCGGCCATGTTCAACGAACCCAGCGAGGCGTACAGCAGGCCCAGCGCGATCAGGAACAGGGTCGAGGCGGTGACGTTGAACACCACATAGTGCAGGCCGATGCGCATGCGCAGCCCGCGGCCACCGCTGAGCAGCAGGCCGTAGGAAGCGATCAGCATCACCTCGAAGAACACGAACAGGTTGAAGATGTCGCCGGTCAGGAACGCACCGTTGAGGCCCACCAGCTGGAACTGGAACAGCGCATGGAAGTGCGGGGCGCGACGGTCCCAGCCCGAGCAGGCATGCAGCAGGCAGGGAATGGCCAGAAGCAGGGTGGTCAGCAGCATCCACGCCGACAGCCGGTCGGCCACCAGTGCGATGCCCAGCCGCGACGGCCAGTCGCCGAGCAGGTAGACGTTGATCTCGCCACTGGCCGTGCTGGCGAACAGCAATCCGACCGCCAGCGCCAGCGCCGACAGCGAGGTCCAGGCCACCGCGCGCTGCACCCTGGGGCCATAGCGGCGGTGTTCGACGAACAGCGACAGTGCCGCACCCAGCAGCGGAACCAGGATCGGCAGGATCACCAGATGGTTCATGCGCGGTCCTCGCCCTGGCGCGGCGGTGCGCGCTCATCCTGCAGGTCGTCGTCGGGCTCGTGGGCGTCCACGTGGTCGCTGTGGTTGTCACTGCGGCTGCGCATGGCCAGCACGATGCTCACCGCGGTCATCGCGAAGGCGATCACGATCGCGGTCAACACCAGCGCCTGCGGCAGCGGGTCGGTGTAGTTGCCCAGGTGGCTGTCCACGCCTTCCTGCAGTACCGGCGCCTTGCCCAGCACCACGCGGCCACCGGCGAAGATCAGCAGGTTGGTGGCGTAGGACAGGAAGGTCATGCCGAGGATCACATCGAAGCTGCGCGCACGCAGCAGCAGGTAGATGCCGATGGCGGTCAGCACGCCGATCGCGGTAGCCAGGGCCAGTTCCATCAGTGCATCTCCCCGGTGCGGGCCGAACGGCGTTGCAGGTCGATCTCACCCTTGCGGGCAGTGCGGGTACGCGACGGCTTGATCGTGCCCATCATCGACAGCATCAGCATGGCGCCGCCGAACACCACCAGGTAGACGCCGATGTCAAAGCCAATCGCACTGGCCAGCGGCACGTCGCCGATCAGCGGCAGGTGCAGGTCGAGGTGGCCACTGGTCAGGAACGGCACGCCGAACAGCATCGAGGCGCAGCCGCTGAGCAGGGCGATCAGCAGGCCCATGCCGATGCAGCGGATGTAGTCGAAGCCGAAGCGCGACTCCACCGACGCGGTGCCCTGGATCACGTACTGGATCAGCAGCGGCACCGCCAGCACCAGGCCGGCGATGAAGCCACCGCCCGGCGCGTTGTGGCCGCGCAGGAACAGGAAGATCGACACGGTGAGGGTCAGCGGGAACATGATCTGGGCCAGGTCGGCCGGCACCGGCAGCTTGATCGGCGGGCCGGGCATGATCTGCTCCGGTGCCATCCGCGTACGCCGCAGCAGGGCATGCACCACCAGCGCGGCGATGCCGAACACGGTGATCTCGCCGAAGGTATCGAAGCCGCGGAAGTCGACCAGGATCACGTTGACCACGTTCTGCCCATACGCTTCGGGCAGGGCACGGGCGAGCAGCTCGCCGGCCATGGTGTTCGGCGGCAGGGTCATCGCGGTGTAGGCCAGCGCGCCCAGGCCGGCGCCGGCGATGATCGCGATCACCGCGTCGCGGCGCTTGCGCCAGCGCGGACGCTCCGGGCCGGACTGGGCGGGAAGGTAGTTCATGCCCAGCAGCATCAGCACCAGCGTCACCATCTCCACCAGCAGCTGGGTCAGGGCCAGGTCGGGCGCGGACAGGAACACGAAGGTCAGCGCCACCATCAGGCCGACGCCGCCGACCAGCAGCACGGCCAGCAGGCGCTGCTTGTAGATGCGCAGGGTGGCGACCGCACAGGCCATCATCACCAGCCACAGCGCCCAGCCCAGCAGCGGGATCGGCTGTGGCCTGGTCCAGTCCGGCGAGGCGGGGTTGGCCACGAACGGCGCGGCGGCGGCCACGATCGCCACCAGCACCAGGCCCAGCAGCATGCGCTGCAGGCTGCCGTTGGCGATGCCGTTGGTCAGCCGCATGGCCAGCGCGGAGATCGCATCCAGCTGTGCATGGAACACGTTGCGGCCGGTGCTGACATTGGTCACGGCGTGCAGGTTGATCAGCTTGCGCAGGCCGAAATACAGGGCCACACCGCCGATCACGCCGATCGCGCTCATCGCCAGCGGCAGGTTGAAGCCGTGCCAGACCGCCAGGCTGTACTCGGGCATGGCGCTGCCGAGGATCGACGCCGCCGCGGCGTGCAGCACCGGCGCTACGGTCAGTGCAGGTGCCACGCCCACCGCCACGCAGATCACCACCAGCAGTTCCACCGGCACCTTCATCCAGCGCGGCGGTTCGTGGGGCACGCGGTCCAGGTCGTGCGGGCCAGCGCCGAAGAAGGTGTCGTGCACGAAGCGCAGGCTGTAGGCCACCCCGAACACGCCAGCCAGCAGCGCCGCGATCGACACCGCCGTGCGCATGATGCCCGGGCCGCCGGCCGTAATCGCCTCGGCGAACAGCATTTCCTTGGACAGGAAGCCGTTGAGCAGCGGAATGCCCGCCATCGCCAACGAAGCGATGATCGCCAGTGCGCTGGTGAACGGCATCAGCCTGCGCAGGCCGCCCAGCTTGCGCATGTCACGGGTCCCGGTCTCGTGGTCGATGATGCCGGCGGCCATGAACAACGAGGCCTTGAAGGTGGCGTGGTTGAGGATGTGGAACACGCCGGCCACCACCGCCATCGGCGTGGACAGGCCGAACAGCAGGGTGATCAGGCCCAGGTGCGAGATCGTCGAATAGGCCAGCAGGCCCTTCAGGTCGTGCTGGAAGATCGCGTTCCAGGCACCGATCAGCAGGGTCAGCGCGCCGATGCCGCTGACCGTGTAGAAGAACAGGTCGCTGCCGGCCAGCACCGGGTGCAGCCGCGCCAGCAGGAACACGCCGGCCTTCACCATGGTGGCCGAGTGCAGGTAGGCCGAGACCGGGGTGGGCGCGGCCATCGCATGCGGCAGCCAGAAGTGGAACGGGAACTGCGCGCTCTTGGTGAAGATGCCGGCCAGCACCAGGAACAGGGCGTAGGGGTACAGCGCGCTGGCGCGGATCTGCTCGCCGGCGGCCAGCACCACGTCCAGGTCGAAGCTGCCGACGATGCGGCCGATCAGCAGCACGCCACCGAGCAGGGCCAGGCCGCCGCCGCCGGTGATCACCAGCGCCATGCGCGCGCCCTCGCGGGCGTCCTGGCGGTGCGACCAGAAGCCGATCAGCAGGAACGAACTGATGCTGGTCATTTCCCAGAAGATCATCAGCAACAGCAGGTTGCCCGACAGCACCATGCCCAGCATGGCACCCATGAACAGCAGCAGGTAGCAGTAGAAGCGGTGCGCGTTGTCCTGCTGGCTCAGGTAGTAGCGCGCATACAGCACCACCAGCGCGCCGATGCCGAGCACCAGCCCCGCGAACATCCAGGCCAGCCCGTCCAGTCGCAGGCTGAAGTCCAGCCCGATCTGCGGCAGCCAGGGCACCAGGGTGCGCACCGCCTGGCCATCGAGCACCGACGGCGTGAGCCAGCCGAGGATGGCCAACCCGCCCAACGGCGCCAGCGCCGCCAGCCAGGCAGCAGTCGAGCGCGAACTACGGGGGAAGGCCGCAACAGCCGCTGCCATCAGGAACGGCAGGGCCAGCAGCAGGGGCAGGCTGGGGAGCATGCAGGGAATCCATGATTCACGAGCAGGTCAGGGAGGATAACAGGCTGCGAAATGTCGCCGAAACCCATCGAACAGCGATCAATTGCATGTAACGTTCGCTGATTCATTTTTTCTGCGGTGCAGCATCGCGTTCCTGCATCTCTTCCCCGCTAGCGCTGGGAGGACACCCTACGCCCACGCAGGGAGACCGCAGGCCCTGTCGCACAGGGGCTGCCGTCGATGGGCGGGAAGTGGGGAACGAGTCACCAGCGCAGGCTGGCAGGGCCGTCGTGGAGCGCCGGTGATGGAATCTGCCCGTTCAGGAAACGACGACCGCAGCCGGGCCGGGAGGTCAGTAGCGCCAGTCGAGCTTGCGGTAGAACTTGGCCATCACCCAGGCCGGGCCGATCAGCAGGTAGGTCAGGTCGGTCAGGAAGCTGGGCTTGCGGCCCTCAAATTTGTGGCCGATGAACTGCGCGATCCAGGCCACCACGAACACGCCCACGGCCAGCCAGAACAGGTTGTGCAGGCCGATCTCGGCCTCCAGCAGGCGGCACAGGCAGCCGAACACGAAGAACTGGATGAGCATGCCGATGCCCAGCGGGCGCGACAGCTTGTTGTAGAAACACCAGGCGCTGAACATCGCCAACGCCGACCAGATGCCGTACTGGAACCAGGTGATCAGCGGCGGCAGGCACCACAGCAGCGCCACCACCGACCACAGGATGGCCGGCACCGCCACCACATGGATGCGCTGGTTGATGACGTTGCGATGGTCGTCGGAATAGCTGGCGAAATAGCGGTCGATCGGCCGCGCAAGCTCGGTGGTGGTCTGCATGCTGCGTCGCTTCCTCGGACAACGGTAGTGCCGGCCGCTGGCCGGCAATCCAGAGCATAGCCGAGTTCGCGAAGTTGCCGGCCAGCAGCCGGCACTCCGCGTGCAGAACGCCCCCCTGCCTCTTCGGCCGGGGGGCGCAGGGGATCAGTCGACGCTGATCCCGGCCAGGCGCTGCAGCGCTTCAGCGTACTTGGCGCGGGTGCGCTCGATGATCTCGGCCGGGATGCTCGGGCCCGGGGCGGTCTTGCCCCAGTCCAGCGTCTCCAGGTAGTCGCGCACGAACTGCTTGTCGTAGCTCGGCGGGCTGGTGCCCACTTCGTACTCGTCGGCCGGCCAGTAACGCGAGGAATCCGGCGTCAGCATCTCGTCCATGATGTACAGGCGGCCGTCGGCGTCGGTACCGAACTCGAACTTGGTGTCGGCCAGGAGGATGCCGCGTTCGCGGGCGTAATCGGCGGCGAACTTGTAGATGCGCAGGGTGGCGTCGCGCACGCGCTCGGCCAGGTCCGCACCGACCTGCTTCACCATCGCATCGAAATCGATGTTCTCGTCATGGTCGCCCACGGCGGCCTTGGTCGAGGGGGTGAAGATCGGCTCCGGCAGCTGCTCGGCCTGGCGCAGGCCGTCGGGCAGGTCGATGCCGCTGACCTTGCCGGTGCGCTGGTAGTCCTTCCAGCCGCTGCCGATCAGGTAGCCGCGGGCGATCGCTTCCACCGGCACCGGCTTCAGCTTGCGGGTGACCACCGCGCGCTTGGCGTACAGGGCTGGGTCCACGCCTTCGGGCAGCACGCTGGCCACCTCGATGCCGGTCAGGTGGTTGGGCATCAGATGCGCGGTCTTGGCGAACCAGAAGTTGGACACCTGGCAGAGCATCTCGCCCTTGCCCGGAATCGGGTCGGGCAGCACCACGTCGAACGCCGACAGGCGATCGGTGGCGACCATCAGCAGGTAGTCGCCCGGTGGGGTCCCTGCAGGCAGCCGCTCGCGCGGGATATCGAACACATCACGCACCTTGCCGCGATGGCGCAAGGGCAGGCCGGGGAGATCGGATTGCAACAGCGTGGTTGGCACGGGCACTCCTGGGGCGTTGTCGATACGGCTGCCCAACGGACCCGGCGGGCCCGCTGACCAGCGGGCGGCCTAGTGTAAAGCGGTCCGGGCCCGCTGTGACGTAAAATGAGCGTCCATTTCGCCGGTCGACCCTGGGGCGCCATGCGCTGGTACGGAAAACTGCTCGGATTCATCGCCGGCGCCCTGCTGTTCCGACCCAATCCGCTGTTCGGCGCGGTGGTCGGCCTGTTGATCGGCCATGCCTTCGACTCGGACTGGTTCCGCCTGAACAAGGAGAACCCGTACCGGGAGCTGGGGCTGACCTCCGAGGCCACCGATGCCGAGATCGAGCGCGCCTACCGCAGGCTGATCTCCCAGTACCACCCCGACAAGCTGGGCGGCGCAGCCCCCGAGCTGCAGCAGCAGGCCGAGCAGAAGTCGCGGCGGATCAATGCCGCCTACGACCGCATCAAGACCCTGCGCAAGCGCTGACCCCACAGTCCCGCCTGCGGGCGGGAGACCCCTTTCCCCGTTCCGAAGGCCCCGGCCATGTCCAACTGCCTCATCGCCCCCTCCATCCTGTCCGCCAACTTCGCCCGCCTCGGCGAGGAAGTCGACAACGTCCTCGCCGCCGGCGCGGACTGGGTCCACTTCGACGTGATGGACAACCACTACGTGCCGAACCTGACCATCGGCCCGATGGTCTGCCAGGCCCTGCGCAAGCACGGCGTGACCGCGCCGATCGATGTGCACCTGATGGTCGAGCCGGTGGACCGCATCGTTCCGGATTTTGCCGAAGCCGGCGCCACCTACATCAGCTTCCACCCCGAGGCCAGCCGCCACGTGCACCGCACCATCCAGCTGATCCGCTCGCTGGGCTGCAAGCCGGGCATCGTGCTCAATCCGGCCACGCCGGTGGACATCCTCGACTGGGTGCTGGATGACCTCGACCTGGTGCTGCTGATGTCGGTCAACCCGGGCTTCGGCGGGCAGGCCTTCATCCCCTCGGCGCTGGACAAGCTGCGCGTGGTGCGCAGGATGATCGATGCCAGCGGCAAGGACATCCGCCTGGAGATCGACGGCGGCGTGAAGGCCGACAACATCGGCGAGATCGCTGCCGCGGGCGCCGACACCTTTGTCGCCGGTTCGGCCATCTTCAATGCCAGGACCAGCTACCAGGACGTGATCGCGCAGATGCGCGCCAACGTCGCTGCGGCAAGGGGCTGAGCCATGAGTACGGTGGCCGTGTTGAACATCCGCCCGGCCACCGTGGCCGATGCCGGTCTGATCCTGCATTTCATCCGTGAGCTGGCCATCTACGAGAAGGCCGAGCATTCGGTGCAGACCGATGAGATCGGCATCGCCGAGAGCCTGTTCGGTGCCGATGCCACGGCGCGCGCGCTGATCTGCGAAGCCGGTGGCGAGGCCATCGGATATGCGGTGTACTTCTACAACTACTCGACCTGGCTGGGTCGCAAGGGCATCTACCTGGAAGACCTGTACGTCAGCCCGGAAAAGCGTGGCGCCGGCGCCGGCAAGGCGCTGCTGAAGTACATCGCCCGCCAGGCCGTGGCCGAAGGCTGCGGCCGTTTCGAATGGTCGGTGCTGGACTGGAACACCCCGGCCATCGCGTTCTACACCGCGGCCGGCGCGAAACCGCAGGATGAGTGGACCGTGTACCGGCTGCAGGGCCAGGCGCTGCACGATTTCGCCAACGGTTGAGGCGGAGTGCATCCACGCATGGCGTGGATCTACTGCCGGGCAAAAAAAAGGCCACGCCAATCTCTGGCGTGGCCTCGCTGCATGCGTGGGAGGCTGATCCTGCCTCCATCCGTCGTCCCTGCTATGGCCTTCCATTCTCCAGCAGCTGAATGACACCGGCGTGACATTCACTGCGGACAAACAGCGCATTGCTAGCCTGTGCCACCCCCTGCTGGAAGCACTGCATGACCACCCCGCGCTGGCGCCTGATCCTCAACGGCAAATCCGCAGGCAATGACCAACTGCGCGATGCGGTCAGCCATTGGCGCGGGCAGGGCGTGCAGCTGGAGGTGCGGGTGACCTGGGAAGACGGCGACGCCGAGCGCTATGTGGCCGAGGCGATCGATCATGGCGTGGATGTGATCGTGGCCGCCGGTGGCGATGGCACGCTCAGTGCGGTGGCCGAGACACTGGCACATCGCGAGGAAGCGGCAGATGCGCTGCCCTCGCTGGCGCTGATTCCGATGGGGACCGCCAACGATTTCGCGACTGCCGCCGACATTCCCACTGAGCCGAAGGAGGCCTTCGCCTTGATCGGGCAGGCGACCCCGCATGCGATCGATCTTCTGCGCGTGGACGCCGATGGCACGCAATGGTGGTGCGCCAATCTCGCCAGCGGCGGCTTCGGCACGCAGGTCACCGTGGAGACCGATGCCGGGCTGAAGAAGATGCTGGGTGGGCTGGCCTACGTCATTACCGGTATCGCCAAGCTCGGCCGCATCGAGCCGATCAACGCGCGCCTGTCCGGCCCGGACTTCGCCTGGGAAGGCGACTTCATCGCGCTGGGCATCGGCAACGGGCGCCAGGCCGGCGGTGGCCAGCAGCTGTGCCCGCAGGCCCTGATCGACGATGGGCTGCTGGATGTCACGGTGCTGCCGGAGCTGGAAGGCGAGGTCACCGCCACCCTTGGCCAGATGCTGAAGTCCGGCACCCAGGCTGCGCTGGAACAGCTGGCCACGCGTGCGCGGCTGCCGTGGCTGCAGGTGGAATCCGAGCGTCCGTTGACGCTCAACCTGGACGGCGAACCGGTGCAGGCCCGCCAGTTCCGCATCGAGTGCGTACCGGGCCGGGTGCGGATGCATCTGCCGGCTGGTTGCCCGTTGCTGGCCGGGCAGGGATTAGATGGGCAGGGGGGGTAGAGTCGACTGTTAGTCGACTGCTTTTCGTTCCGACGGCGTAAAAACCCCGCGCTACGCGCGCAAGTCGACTGACAGTCGACTCTACCGGTCCGCGTCGTCGGTTCCCGCGGCCGGCCCGGCCGTGCCGTGGTTCAGTTTGCCAGGGTTCCCCTGCCGTCCAAGCTGCGATACAGTCAGGGGGTGTCCAGCCTGACGACCCCGCATACCCTTTCTTCCGCACGCCGTTGGTGGCGATGGTGGCCCGTTGCCGTCGTCCGCCCCCATAACGCTGTGTCCCGGAAGGAAAGTCGTCTTGAACTCGCACGCTCAGTTTCAGCAGCAGGCCGCTGAAGGCCACACCCATATTCCCGTCGTCCGTGAAGTGCTGTCCGACCTGGACACGCCGCTTTCGGTCTATCTGAAGCTCGCCGACGGCCCCAATACCTACCTGTTTGAATCCGTCGAAGGCGGCGAGCGCTTTGGTCGTTACTCGATCATCGGCCTGCCGGCGCGCCGCGTGTACGCCTTCCACGGCCACACGCTGACCGTGCGCGAAGATGGCCAGGTAGTGGAAACCCGCGAGGTGGCCGACCCGTTCGCCGAAGTCGAGGCGCTGCGCAGCGCCCACTCGGTGCCGAAGCTGGAAGGCCTGCCGGGCTTCACCGGTGGCCTGGTCGGCTGGTTCGGTTTCGAGTGCATCGGCTACATCGAGCCGCGCCTGGCCCCGCCCGCCGGCCGCGATGAGCTGGGCACGCCGGACATCCTGCTGCTGGATTCCAACGAACTGGCCGTGTTCGACAACCTCAAGGGCCGGCTGTACCTGATCGTGCACGCCGACCCGCGGGTCGAGGGCGCCTTCGAGCAGGCCCAGGCGCGCCTGGATGCACTGACCGCCAAGCTGCGTGCACCGGGTGCCGGCTATCCGGCGCCGCTCAACAGCGACGTGCTGGACGAATCGGATTTCGTCTCCGGGTTCACCCGCGAAGGCTTCGTCGATGCGGTCCAGCGCAGCAAGGAATACATCCGCGCCGGTGACATCTTCCAGGTGGTACTCAGCCAGCGCCTGAGCGTGCCGTTCAAGGCGCGCCCGGTCGATGTGTACCGTGCGCTGCGTGCATTGAATCCGTCGCCGTACATGTACTTCCTCGATGTCGGCGACCTGCAGGTGGTCGGCTCGTCGCCGGAAATCCTGGTGCGCCTGCAGGATGGCGAAGTCACCGTGCGCCCGATTGCCGGTACCCGTCCGCGCGGCGCCACTGTCGAGCAGGACCTGGCGCTGGAAGCCGAGCTGCTGGCCGATCCGAAGGAACGCGCCGAGCACCTGATGCTGATCGATCTCGGCCGCAACGATGCCGGTCGCGTATCCAGGGCCGGCACCGTGGAAGTGGGCGAGCAGTTCGTGATCGAGCGCTACAGCCACGTCATGCACATCGTCAGCGAAGTGACCGGGCAGCTGCAGCCGGGCCTGAGCTATGCCGACGTGCTGCGTGCCACCTTCCCGGCCGGTACGGTCAGCGGCGCGCCGAAGATCCGCGCGCTGGAAGTGATCCGAGAGCTGGAACCGATCAAGCGCAACGTCTATGCCGGCAGCATCGGCTACATCGGCTGGCACGGCGATGCCGATACCGCGATCGCGATCCGCACCGCGGTGATCAAGGACGGCCGCCTGTACGTGCAGGCCGGCGCCGGCATCGTCTACGACTCGGACCCGGACAAGGAATGGGACGAGACGATGAACAAGGGCCGCGCGCTGTTCCGCGCCGTCGCCCAGGCTGCCAAGGGCCTGTGAGTTTGCCTGTGCCGTGGCCTGCGCCGCGGCACCTTCCGCTGTTCCCATTCAAGACAAGGAGTACCGCATGAAGCTGCTGAGCGCATTGCTGTGGTCGTCACTGCTGGCCACGATGGCCCCGTCTGCATGGGCGCAGGCCAACACCATTCCCTCGCAGCCGCACCTGCTGGTGAAGGGGCAGGGCACCCGCACGGTGATGCCGGACCGGTTCGGCCTGCAGTTGAACATCGAAGAGACCGACATGGACGCCGATGCGGCGCGCCGCCGCGTGCAGGACAACGTGGCCCGCGTGCTGGCGCTGTTCAAGCAGCACAAGGCGGTGGAGGGCAGCGTGCGCGCTGACAACCTGCGGATCGGCCCGGCGACGCGCTATGAGCAGAACCGGCAGGTTTTCATCGGTACCCGCGTGTCGCGCCAGTTGCGTGCCAGCTTCGCCAGCGTGAAGGCGATGCAGGACGTGCTGGGTGCGTTGAAGGCCAACGAGAACGTGCAGGTCAGCAGCCTGGCGCCGGCCTATTCGGGCGAAGTGGCGCTGCGGCGCGAGCTCAAGGGCGAGGCTGCAGCCCAGACCCGCCAGTCCGCGCAGGGCCTGGCCAAGGCCTACGGCACGCGGCTGCGCGGCCTGTACAGCATTTCCGATGTGGCGCCGAACTTAGCCTATGGCGTGCAGGCGGGCAATTGGCCCCGCGCCGACGACATGGTCACGCCGCCCGCGCCGCCCGCGCCGCAGAACAGCATCGAGGCCACCGGTTCGAACATACGCGAGTCGATCGAAGCCGGCCCCATCACCTACACCGAAAACGTGTACGCCATTTTCCTGATAAGCGACGGAACCTGACCATGTTGTGGATGATCGACAACTACGACAGCTTCACCTACAACCTCGTGCAGTACCTGCAGACGCTGGGCGCCGAGGTGAAGGTGGTGCGCAACGATGCGATGAGCGTGGATGAGATCGCCGCGCAGAAACCCGAGCGCATCGTCATCTCGCCCGGCCCGTGCACGCCCAACGAAGCGGGCGTGTCGCTGCAGCTGATCGAGCGCCTGGGCCCGACCACGCCGATCCTCGGCGTGTGCCTGGGCCACCAGGGCATCGGCCAGGTCTACGGCGGCACGGTCATCCGTGCCGGCAACATCATGCACGGCAAGACCTCGCCGATCCGCCACGAAGGCAAGGGCGTGTTCGCCGGCCTGCCGGATCGTTACCAGGCCACCCGCTACCACTCGCTGGTGGTGGACAAGAACAGCCTGCCGGACTGCCTGGAAGTGACTGCCTGGACCGAGAACGACGACGGCTCGATCGAAGAGATCATGGGCCTGCGCCACCGCCAGTTCCCGGTGGAAGGCGTGCAGTTCCACCCCGAATCCATCCTCACCGAACACGGCCACGCCCTGCTGCGCAATTTCCTGCAGCGCCCGGCGGCCTGATCCAAGGAGCATTCCCATGAGCTTCTCCCCCCAGGAAGCCCTGCAACGCACCATCGAGCACCGCGAAATCTTCTTCGACGAAATGGTCGACCTGATGCGGCAGATCATGCGCGGCGACGTCTCGCCGATGATGACCGCTGCGATCCTCACCGGCCTGCGCGTGAAGAAGGAGACCATCGACGAGATCGCCGCAGCGGCCACCGTGATGCGCGAATTCGCGCTGGCGGTGCCGGTGGCCGATCCCACCCACCTGGTCGACATCGTCGGCACCGGCGGCGATGGCTCGCATACCTTCAACATCTCCACCTGCTCGATGTTCGTGGCCGCTGCCGCCGGTGCGCGCGTGGCCAAGCACGGCAACCGCAGCGTGTCTTCCAAGTCCGGCAGTGCCGATGCGCTCGAAGCGCTGGGCGCGGTGATCGAACTGCAGCCGGAGCAGGTGGCGCAGGCCATCGACCGCACCGGCATCGGCTTCATGTTCGCGCCGATCCATCACCCGTCGATGAAGGTCGTCGCGCCGGTCCGCCGCGAAATGGGCGTGCGCACCATCTTCAACATTCTTGGCCCGCTGACCAATCCGGCCAGCGCACCCTCGGTGCTGATGGGCGTGTTCCATCCTGATCTGGTGGGTATCCAGGCGCGCGTGCTGCGCGAGCTGGGCACCGAGCGCGCCATGGTGGTCTGGGGCCGCGACAACATGGACGAGATCTCGCTGGGCGCCGGCACCCTGGTGGGCGAACTGCGCGACGGCAAGGTGCGCGAGTACGAGATCCACCCGGAGGACTTCGGCATCGCCATGTCGGCCAGCCGCAACCTGCGCGTGGATGGCCCGGAGCAGTCCATTGCCCTGCTGCGCGCGGTGCTGGACAACCAGCCGGGTCCGGCGCTGGATATCGTTGCCCTCAACGCGGGCGCCGCGCTGTACGTGGCCGGCGTGGCCAGCGACATCGGCGACGGACTGGCCCGCGCCCGTGCCGCCATCGCCAACGGCAGCGCCCGCCAGCGCCTGCAGCAGTACGTTGACACCTCCCGCGCGCTGGTTGCCTGAGCGCGCGGTTCAGCCTGACCCACCCGATGGCCGATAATGGCCGTCCTCGCCGCCCCCGCATTGAACCGACGACGATGAGCGACATCCTGCAGACGATCCTGGCCCGCAAGGCCGAAGAAGTGGCCCAGCGCCGCGCCCAGCGCCCGCTCGAGGCGCTGCAGGCCGCCCTGGCCAGCGCCCCGCCGGTACGTGGCTTCGTGCGCGCGCTGCAGGCGGCGGTGGCCAACGGCGACCCGGCGGTGATCGCCGAGGTGAAGAAGGCCAGCCCCTCCAAGGGCGTCATCCGCCCGGACTTCCGCCCGGCCGACATTGCCGTCAGCTATGAGTTCGGTGGCGCCAGCTGCCTGTCGGTGCTGACCGACGTGGACTTCTTCCAGGGCGCCGACGCCTACCTGCAGCAGGCGCGCGAGGCCTGCACGCTGCCGGTGCTGCGCAAGGACTTCGTGATCGATGCCTACCAGGTGTACGAAGCGCGAGTGCTGGGCGCCGACTGCATCCTGCTGATCGTCGCCGCGCTGGACGACACCCAGCTGGCCACGCTGTCCGAACTGGCGTTGTCGCTGGGCATGGACGTGCTGGTGGAAGTGCACGACATCGATGAACTGGAGCGCGCGCTGCAGGTGCCGGCGCCGATGATCGGCATCAACAACCGCAACCTGCGCACCTTCGAGGTGTCGCTGCAGACCACCCTGGACATGCAGCAGGCGGTGCCGCGTGACCGCCTGCTGGTCACCGAGAGCGGCATCCTCGGCCCGCAGGACGTGGCGCTGATGCGCGACGCCGGTATCCATGCGTTCCTGGTCGGTGAGGCCTTCATGCGCGTGGAAGAGCCGGGCGAGGGCCTGCGTCAGCTATTCTTCGCGGCATGACAACGCACTATCCAACGCCGCGCGGGGATGCGCCGCTGGTGGTCTTCGACTTCGACCACACCCTCTACGACGGCGATTCGGGCACGCACCTGTTCGCCTCGCTGATCAAGCGCAACCCGTTGCGCATGCTGGCCGCGCTGCTGGTCACGCCGATTGCCGGGCCGATGGTGGCGATGCTGCCCACGCGCCGTGCCGGCATTTCGGTCTACGTGTGGATCGGCAGCTTCGGCCTGCACCGTGCGCGTGACTTCAACAAGGTCATCGATGCCTACGTGCTGCGCAACCAGGCGCAGATGCGCGCCAAGCTGTTGCCGCAGGCGCTGGAGGTGTTCGCCGCGCACCGCGCCAAGGGCGACCGGGTGGTGGTGGCCACCGGTGCGCCGCCGGAGCTGGCACGGGCGATCCTGGCGTTCGTCGCCCATCAGGACGTGCCGGTGATCGGCACCGAGGTCGGCCCGCGATGGGGCGGCGTCGGCCCGACCCGCCACTGCCACAACGAAGAAAAGATGCGCATGTTGCGTGAGCGCGGCTACGGCGATATCGATATCGCGTATTCGGACAGCACCGCCGACCTGCCGCTGCTGCTGGCCGCCAAGGCGCCAGTGGTGGTGAACCCGAAGCCGGGTCGGGTGGCGTTCTTCCGCCGCGTGCTGCCGGCTGGCACCCGCATCCTCAACTGGGGCTGCGTGGACCGCGGCGGCGACAAGGCCTGATTCGAGCCTGTTGTAGAGTCGAGCCATGCTCGACTGCTTTCCGGCCAGCAGCCGAGCATGGCTTGGCTCTACAGGCTCTTGCGCTTATCGCCCCAGCTGCCCGTACACCGCGTGCCCGATCTGGAACAGGCTGATGCCCAGCACCAGCACGCCAACGGCCACCAGCACCCAGCGCTCCTTCACCCGCTTGACCAGGATCGCCGCCACCGGCGCGGCCATCATGCCGCCGATCAGCAGGCCGGCGACGATCTGCAGGTGCTGCACCCCCATCGACAGCAGGAAGGTCGCTGACACCGTCAGCGTGACCACGAACTCCGCGGCATTGACCGTACCGATGGTGGTGCGCGCCTGGCCGCCCCGGGCGAGCAGGGTGGACGTGGCGATCGGCCCCCAGCCGCCGCCACCGCTGGCGTCCAGCAGGCCCGCGAAGAAGCCCAGCACCGGTACCCGGCGGATCTCGCCCTTGGGCATCCAGCGCCCCGCGGCGCGCGCCAGGATGATGATCGCCAGCACCAGCAGGTACAGATAGATGAGGGGGCGGATGATGTCGCCGGGTATCTGGGTGAGCACGTAGGCGCCCAGGGCGCCACCGACCGCACCGGGCAGGGCCAGGCGCAGGAACAGGCGTTTATCGACATTCCCGGCTGCAAGGTGCGACACACCCGAGGCCCCGGTGGTGAACACTTCAGCGGTGTGGATGCTGGCGCTGACCTGGGCCGGGGGCAGGCCCATGCTCAGCATCACCGACGAGGAGACCAGGCCGAAGGCCATGCCCAAAGCGCCGTCCACCAGCTGTGCGCTTAGGCCGATGAGGATGAACCACCAGAATTCGCTGCTCAGTTCCATGCACCGAGCCTAGCGTGCGAAGGAGTGCGGACCAAGGTCCGCACCCACCGCGTGCTCAACGGGTGCCGTACAGCACCACGGTCTTGCCACGGGCATGCAGCAGGCCATCGGTCTGCAGCTTCTTGAGCACGCGGCCAGCCATTTCGCGCGAGCAGCCGACCAGGCGCGCCAGTTCCTGGCGCGAGACGCGCAGCTGGCTGCCCTGCGGGTGGCTCATCGCCTCCGGTTCCTGGGCCAGGTCGTGCAGCGTGCGCACGATCCGGTCGGTGACGTCCAGGAATGCCAGGCGGCTGGCCTTGCGGCTGGTGTCGAGCAGGCGCTTGGAGATCTGCTGGCCCAGCGCGTACAGCAGGCGCGGGGCATCGGCCGACAGCGGGCCGAGGAACAGCTGGTGCAGGCGCTCGTAGCTGATTTCAGCCAGCTCGCAGGCGGTGCGGGTCCGCAGGATCACCTCGCGGCGGTCCGATTCGACGAACAGGCCCATCTCGCCCACGAACTCGCCGGCACCGAAGTAGCCCAGCACCAGCTCGCGGTCGTCATCTTCCTCGGCCATGATCGAAACCGAGCCGCTGATGACGTAATACAGGGTTCCCGCCGGGTCACCGGGTCGGAAGACGTCGGTACGGGTGGGATATCGCCGCCGATGGCTGTGCGCCAGGAAACGATCGATGGTGGCGATATCCAGGGCCAGTGGACTGCTAGCTAGGCGCACGGTTGACACGATAGGGGCGCTCCCTCTGCGCATGAACGGATTCACGGGGTCGATAGCGGAGCTTAACCAGCGCAATTGTTAAGGGCAAACAGTGTGCCAGAACTCTTGCGTCTTCACGTTCCCCCCCGGGGGCAGTTTGCCCCATAATTCCCCCTTTCCCTTCTTACACAGGAATCGACCGCCGTGGTCAAGCCGTTGCCTCGCCTGAGGCTGCAGGGTTTCAACAACCTCACCAAGGCGCTGAGCTTCAACATCTATGACGTGTGTTACGCGCGCACCGAAGAGGAGCGTCAGCGTTACATTGAATACATCGATGAAGAGTACAACGCCGACAGGCTGACTCAAATCTTGACCGATGTCGCCGAGATCATCGGCGCCAACATCCTGAACGTGGCCCGCCAGGACTACGACCCGCAGGGTGCCTCGGTGACCATCCTGATCTCCGAAGAACCGGTGATCGACAAGAAGCTGGCCGGCAAGGAGCTGATCTCCGATGCCGTGGTCGCGCACATGGACAAGAGCCACATCACCGTCCATACCTACCCGGAAACCCATCCGCAGGAAGGTATCGCGACGTTCCGCGCGGACATCGACGTGGCGACCTGTGGCGTCATTTCGCCGCTGAAGGCCCTGAACTACCTGATCGAGAGCCTTGAGTCGGACATCGTGATCATGGACTACCGCGTCCGTGGTTTCACCCGCGATGTGAAGGGCAAGAAGCACTTCATCGACCACAAGATCAACTCGATCCAGAACTTCCTGGCCAAGAACATCAAGTCGCGTTACGAGATGTTCGACGTCAACGTCTACCAGGAAAACATCTTCCACACGAAGATGCACCTGAAGGACTTCGACCTGGACCAGTACCTGTTCGAGGAAAAGGCCAAGAACCTGTCGTTCAAGGAACGCATGAAGATCGAAGCGCTGCTCAAGCGCGAGATCGAAGAGCTGTTCCACGGCCGCAACCTGTCCGAGTAAGCCCCATGCGCGATGCCCGCAGGCATCGCCACCCAGGCGGGACGACCCGCCCCGTGGAACCTGTGTTGCGCAAGCGGTATAGTTCCACGGTGATGTACCGACCAACGGCCCGGTGTGAAAACACCGGGCCGTTTCGTTTTTGTCAAAAAAGGTAAGGAGCCCCCCACCATGCCCTGGATCTACCTATTGCTGGCCGGTCTGTTCGAGATCGGTTTCGCGCTTGGAATGAAGTACTCCGAAGGCTTCAGCAAACCCCTGCCCACCGTTGCCACGGTGGTGTCCGCACTGATCAGCCTGTACCTGATGAGCCAGGCCATGAAGAGCATCCCGGTCGGTACGGCCTACGCGATCTGGACCGGTATCGGCGCCCTGGGCGTGGCGGTGCTGGGCATCTACCTGTTCAACGACAGCGCATCGCCGGCCAGGCTGGCGTGCGTGGGCCTGATCGTGGCCGGTGTGATCGGCCTGAAGCTGGTGTCGCCGAACTGATTGATGGCCCGACCAACGGTCGGGCCCCACCGCCTGATTCGGTAGTGCCGGCCGCTGGCCGGCAACCTCCTGATCTTCGGCGGTGCCTGGGGGTTGCCGGCCAGCGGCCGGCACTACCCGGGGCCTACAGCCGGTAGGCGATGGTCTTCATCACCTTGGAGGCCAGCGCCATCGCGCCCGGAATCGGGAACGGCAGGCGGCGTGCGCCGGCCTGCTCGGCGTGGTCCGCATGGCGGGCCTCGTCCTCCTTCATCACGGCGATGACCGCGCGGCTGCGCAGGTCGCCGGGCGGCAGGTCGACCAGGTGCTCGTCCAGATGGGCCTCCACCTGGCGTTCGGTCTCGACCACGAAGCCCAGGTTCCAGCCGTCCCCGCGCAGCCCGGCCAGGGTGCCGATGGTGTAGCTGCCGGCATACCACAGCGGGTTGAACAGGCTGGGACGGCTGTCCAGTTCGCCCAGGCGGGTGGCGCACCAGGCCAGGTGGTCGGTCTCTTCCTGCGCCGCTTCCAGCAGGTGTTCCCGCGTGGCCGGGTCGCGGGCCACGGCGGCCTGGCCGAAATAAAGGCCCTGCGCGCACACCTCGCCGACGTGGTTGATCCGCATCAGGCCGGCCGCATGGCGGCGTTCGGCGCGGTCCATGCCGGGCTCGCCGGTCTCCGTGGCCGGGTAGGGACGGGCCGCCGGCGGGTTGCCGAACACCGTGTCCAGGGCGCGCTGCGCCTCGGTCAGCAGGTGGTCCAGCGGGGTGATCTGGCGGAGCACGGTCATGGCGGTACACGGTGGGGCGGAAGACCCCGCGATTCTCGCCCGGCCCCGTCCCCCTGCCAACCCGGTCAGGGGCCGGCTTGCAACGGGGGTCTGACCTGCGTACAATCCCGCCTCTTACGCTTCACCTTTTCACAACGCGTGGCAGAGTTCCGGCGAGCCTTTCGCCGCAATGAGCCCGACCTAACCTAGAGTTCTTCATGAGCACTTTCACTGCCAAGAACGAGACCGTCCAGCGCGACTGGTACCTCGTCGACGCCGAGGGCAAGACCCTGGGCCGTCTCGCCACCGAGCTGGCCCGCCGTCTGCGCGGCAAGCACAAGCCGGTCTACACCCCGCACGTTGATACCGGCGACTACCTGGTCGTCATCAATGCAGAAAAGATTGCCGTCACCGGCAAGAAGCTGCAGGACAAGATGTATCACCGTTTCACCGGCTACATCGGCAACCTGAAGACCGAGTCCCTGGCCCAGGCGCTGGAGCGCCACCCGGAGCGCGTGATCGAGATCGCCGTGAAGGGCATGCTGCCGAAGGGCCCGCTGGGTCGCCAGATGTACCGCAAGCTCAAGGTCTACGCCGGCACTGAGCATCCGCACGCCGCACAGCAGCCGCAGGTTCTGGATATCTAATCATGGCTATCACTCAAAACTACGGCACTGGCCGCCGCAAGTCCTCCACCGCTCGCGTGTTCCTGCGCAAGGGTTCGGGCAACATCACCGTCAATGGCCGTCCGCTGGACGAGTTCTTCGGTCGTGAGACCGCGCGCATGATCGTGCGCCAGCCGCTCGAGCTGACCAAGAACACCGAAAGCTTCGACATCCTGGTCACCGCCGCTGGCGGCGGCACCACCGGCCAGGCCGGTGCGATCCGTCTGGGCATTGCCCGTGCACTGGTCGAGTACGACGAAACCCTGAAGTCCGAGCTGCGCAAGGCTGGCTTCATGACCCGTGACGCCCGTGAAGTCGAGCGTAAGAAGGTCGGTCTGCACAAGGCCCGTCGCGCCACCCAGTTCTCCAAGCGCTGATCCATCGCGCCTGGTTGGGCTCCTTCGGGAGCCCGCTGGCTGGAAACGCAAAAGCCCGGCTTCGGCCGGGCTTTTGTCGTTTCGGGAGGATGCATTTCCTGGTTGCCGGCCGGCGGCCGGCACTACACATGGTTTCGCATCTCGGAAGGGGGTGGGGTCGGAAGGGGGGTCAGAGCCTTTTCCTCTGGAAAAGGATCCGACCCCGGGCCTCTCTCTGGAGCAGAGCCCCCTTGTTGTTCAAGGGGGTGCGCCGACAGGCGCGGGGATAAGGTGGAATGCGCGACCAAATTAAAAGCAAAAGGCCAGATCGAAAGATCTGGCCTTTTGCTTTTAATTTGGCTGCCCCGGATGGATTCGAACCACCGAATGCCTGAGTCAGAGTCAGGTGCCTTACCGCTTGGCGACGGGGCAAAACGTGCAACTATTTTCTCACTTTTCACATTGAAAAACAACTTCATTTTCAATGTGGTGGCTATGGGTGGACTCGAACCACCGACCCCAGCATTATGAGTGCTGTGCTCTAACCGGCTGAGCTACATAGCCTTGGTGAGCCCGCTATTCTGCGGATGTGTGGCGGTCATGTCAACACCTTTGTGCCGAGCTTGTGGGCCGGGAGAGGGCATGGGATAGTCCCGGACAGTAGATTTTTTAGGAGTCCGCATCGTGATCGATCCGGACGGCTATCGACCGAACGTCGGCATTGTGCTGATGCGGCAGGACGGCCAGGTGTTCTGGGCACGACGCGTGCGCCGGGACGGCTGGCAGTTCCCGCAGGGCGGCATGAATACCGACGAGACGCCTGTCGAGGCCATGTATCGTGAACTGCAGGAAGAGACCGGCCTGCTGCCTGAGCATGTGGAAGTGCTTGGGGCAACGCCCGGCTGGCTGCGCTACAAGCTGCCGGCACGGGCCATCCGCCGCAACGAGCGGCAGGTCTGCATCGGCCAGAAGCAGGTCTGGTTCCTGCTGCGGCTGACCGGCGACGAATCCCATGTGAAGCTGGACCACACCGACTCGCCCGAGTTCGATCACTGGCGCTGGGTCGATTTCTGGTACCCGGTGGAGCATGTGGTGATGTTCAAGCGCGGCGTCTACGCTCGCGCATTGCGACACCTGGCGCCACTGGCTCGCGGGGTCGCAGGCCAGGAGGGGGTCACCGCCATGCCCAAGAGCGCCGCCGAGGCCTGGATGCCGGGGCACAACGCCGGTCACGACCGCCCCCGCAAGCGCCCCCGTACCCGCGGCTACTGGCCCAGGAAGGCCCAGGGCGACGGCCCGGCGAGCTGATCGGCTGAACGGTATCGAGAATGGTTCATGTCCTTGATTGACAACCATTCTCGTTTCCATTGGAATAGGCAACAGGTCGCTTCTGGCCTGTCAGCCCGGTTCCTGCCTGTGTACGTCTGCATCTGCAACGGAGTCACCGACCACCAGATCCGTGAAGCCGCCTCACAGGGCGTCACCTCGGTGGGCGAGCTGACCATGCGTACCGGCTGCGGCGCTACCTGCGGATCCTGCCTGGACATGGCCGGTGATCTGCTGGCCAAGGCACTGGCCACCCACGACCTGCCGCTGCCGGTGCTGGGCCTGCAGGCGGCCTGATCCGCACTTCGCGCGGCGCTGACGCCACGCCCCCCATCCGGTTCACCACTGGCCGCACTGGCCAATGCGCACGATTCGCGTTCCTTCACGCCTGCGTGCAAGGGGGTAAAGTGCCCGCGTTTTCAGCGCGCAGGAGCACCGCCATGAAAGGCGACACCAAGGTCATCGAATTCCTCAACAAGGTCCTCTACAACGAGCTGACCGCGATCAACCAGTACTTCCTGCACGCCAAGATGCTGAAGAACTGGGGCATCAAGGAACTGGCCGAGCACGAGTACAAGGAATCGATCGACGAGATGAAGCATGCCGACATGCTCGCCGACCGCATCCTGTTCCTCGAAGGCCTGCCGAACTTCCAGGCGCTGGGCAAGCTGCGCATCGGCGAGAACCCGACCGAGATCCTGCAGTGCGACCTGTCGCTGGAACGCGACGGTGTGGTCACGCTGCGCGAGGCCGTGGCGCATGCCGATTCGGTGGGCGACTACGTCAGCCGCCAGCTGTTCGTGAAGATCCTCGATTCGGAAGAGGAGCACATCGACTGGCTGGAAACCCAGCTTGACCTGATCGAGCGCATCGGCGAACCGAAGTACCTGCTGAGCAAGCTGGAAGAGTGATTGCAATCTGCCGGTAGCGTCGAACGAGCTCGATGCTACCGGCGCTGTGCCAGGTAGCCCGTCAGCGCCACCCGCGCACGGGCGAACTCGGCCACCAGCAGCGCGACCGCCACGGCGGGGCGCTGCAGGCTGCCACTGCGCGCTTCGCGCTCGATGCGCGCAGCAACCGCCGACAGCGACAACGCCCCCACGTTCGCACTGGATGATTTCAGGCTGTGCGCGACCGCCTGCAGGCGGAGTTCATCACCGTTCTGCGCGGCCAGCTGCAACTGCTGCACCATCGCCGGCGCATCCTCCAGGAACACCGAGACGATCTGGATGGCGCTCTCCCCGATGACCGCATGCAGTTCGTCCAGCACATCGCGGTCCAGCACCGGCTGCGGCTTGGAGCCGACTCGGTTGTCATCGTCCTGTAGAGCCGAGCCAGGCTCGGCTGATGGAGCGCGGCTGCTATTGGCCGTCAGCCGAGCCTGGCTCGGCTCTACAGAAAGCCGTGCAGGTGATGCGGCTTTACCGCCACCCCAGCGCTTCAGCAGCGCATGCAGCGTGGCGCGCGCGATCGGCTTGGACAGGTAGTCGTCCATGCCGGCCTGCAGGCAACGCTCCCTGTCACCGGCCATGGCATTGGCGGTCATCGCGATGATCGGCAGGCGCGTGCGCCCGGCGTCGGCTTCCTCGGCGCGCCAGCGGCGTGTGGCGGCGTAGCCGTCCAGTACCGGCATCTGGCAATCCATCAGGACCACATCCGTGCCGCCTTCGCGCAGCGCGGCGAGCGCCTGCTCACCATCGGCGGCGTGACGGACATCGCACTGGAACACGCGCAGCAGTTGCTCGGCGACCATCCGGTTGACCGTGTTGTCCTCGACCAGCAGCACGCGCAGATGCAGCGGCGCCAGCGCCGTCGCCGGCGGCAGGGCTTCGGCGCTGGCCAGCAGGGCCGAGGGCCGTGCGTGGGCCGCCGGAGCGCCCAGCAGTGCATGCAGGGCGGCATCATCGAAGTCGGTGGGCAGCCGGTGCTGGCGCGCGCGCGCCGGCATGGCCTCGTCCTGCAGCCACAGCAGTTGCAGGATGTCATCCTCGCCACGTTCGGCCACGACCTGCTGCAGCGTGGCCCCGCCATTGCGACGCGCGCGTGCATCGGCCAGCAACCACGCCGGGGCCTGCTGCCCGGGGCCCGGCGCTGCGCGCAGGCGCTCGACCACGGCATCCAGCTGCGCGAGCACCTGCACCTGCAGACCGTGATGGGCGGCGATGCGCTGCACGCGCGCCTGCAGCGTCGCGTCGGCGCTGAACAGCAGCAGCGGGGCCGGCGCGCGGGCCATCGCAGGCAGGTCGCCGGGCACCTTCAGCAGCGGAATCTCGAACCAGAAAGTGGCGCCCTGGCCGGGGGTGGACTGCACGCCGATACGGCCCTGCATCAGGTCGATGATGCGCTTGCAGATGGCCAGGCCCAGGCCGGTTCCGCCATAGAGGCGGGTCGTTGAAGCGTCGGCCTGGCTGAAGGACTGGAACAGCCGGGCCTGCAGTGCCGCATCAATGCCGATACCGGTGTCGATGATCTCAAAGCGCAACTGATGCTGCGCGGCCGCTTCGCCCAGGCGCAGCACGCGCAGCTGCACCTGCCCGCGTGCGGTGAACTTGATGGCGTTGGCCAGCAGATTGCTCAGCACCTGGCGCAGGCGGACCGGATCACCGCGTACCGGCAGGCGCACCGATGGGTCCAGCTGCAAGGCCAGTGCCAGGCCTTTGTTGTCGGCGGCACGCTGCATCAACTGCACCACGCCGTCGAGCAGGTCACGCAGGTTGAAGCTGGTGATCTCCAGTTCCAGTGCCTGTGCTTCCAGCCGTGAGTAGTCGAGGATGTCGTCGACGATGCGCAGCAGCTGCTGCGAGCTGGCCGACGCGGTGGCCAGCATCTGCCGCTGGTCATCGCCCAGCGGCCCGCGTGCGATCAGCTCCAGCATCGGCAGGATGCCGTTGAGCGGGGTGCGGATCTCGTGGCTCATCGTGGCCAGGAATTCGCCCTTGGCCAGCACTGCCGCCTCGGCCGCCTGCTTGGCCTGCAGCAGCTGCTGCTCCAGTTGGCCCTGGCGCTCGGTGGTCCGCCGCAGCTGGTCGCGCTCGCCGAGCAGCGCGTCATGCCTGTGCTGCAGCGCGCTCAGCGCATGCCGTTGGGCACGCAGGCGCAGGCTCGACAGCAGCAACGCGCAGGCCGCCACCGCCAGGGCCACCAGCAGCGCCACCCACAGCGGCACCTCAGAGCACCGCGTTGTGGAAGTCGAAGTTCAGGTCGCTGCCGGCCGACTGCACCATGTTGCCCTGGATGTAGTCGACACCGCCGACCCACATCGCCGCAGCGGCCTGCGGATCTTCGATCTGCTGGCCGATGATCTGCAACCCGGCGGCATGTGCCTGTTCGATCGCCCGGCGCAGCTCCTCGCGCGTGGCCGGGTTGGAATGGCTGCTGGAATAGCGCGCGGCCATGCGCACGAACGACAGCGGCAGCTGGGTCAGCAGCGCGTCGGCATCGGCGCCGGGCTCGAACTGGCTCAGGCAGAAGCGCACGCCGGCAGTGGCCATGCGCTGGCAGAACTGCTGCAACGGCACGGTGTGGATCAACGCATCGGGCAGGCGCACGTCGATCACCAGCGCACGGCCGGGCAGGTCGCGCTGCTGCAGCGATTCCAGCAGCCAGTCACCGAAGGCGTCGCGCTGCAGCGTGCGCAGCGATTGCGAAACGAACAGGTTCAGCGGCTGCGTGGCGTGCCGGTAGAGGTCCAGCAGGCCCAGCGCATGGTCCATCACCTGCTGGTCGAGGTCGGCGATGCGGCCGGCCGCTTCGGCCGCCGGGATCACCTGGCCGGCGGCCAGCACCGTGCCATCGGCCTGGCGCAGGCGCAGCAGCAGCTGGTATTGCGCGGTATTGCCGCCGGCAACGGCGACGATCGGCTGGTAGGCCAGTTCCAGCTGGCCTTCCAGCAGGGCCAGGTGCTCCTGTTCGGTCACGGCCTGGCGATGCACGTGGCCGGCCACGCCTGCACTGAGCAGGCGCGCCTGCAGGGTGGTTCTTTCCACGGCTTCCAGCGCGCTGCTGGCGTCGTCGAAGCCGGGCGACAACGGCGCATAGCCAACCACGCCGCGCAGGTGCACGGACTCGTCATCGCGGATCACGAAGGCGCGTGCAGAGAGCTGCTCGCGCAGGGTCGCGGCGATGCCTTCCAGCGAGTCTTCGCCGGCATTGCGGGCCAGCAGCAGGAAGCTGTTGTCGTTCAGGCGGGCCAGCAGATGGGGGTCACCGGCCTCGGCCAGACGTTGCCCGGCCTGCACCATCAGCCGCTCGAAGGCGGCATAGCCGTAGCGCTCGCGCAGCCCCAGTGCGCTGGCCACCTCGATGAAGAACACACCGCCATGGTCGCGGTGGGCGAGCGCGGCATTGAGTTGCTGCAACACGTGGTGGCGGGTCGGCAGGCCGGTTTCCGGGTTGCTGGTGGCCGGCGCACCGCCCGCACCGGGCAGCGTGGCGGCCTGGGCCCGCGCGCGGCGGATGCGGTTGGCCACGGCCGCGATCAGGTGACGGGGCCTGATCGGCTTGCTCAGATAGTCGTCGGCACCACTGTCGAGCACTTCGAACTGGCGCTCCGGGTCCGGGTCGCCGCTGAGGAACACGATCGGCAGCAGCTGCAGGCCGGGCTGCTGGCGGATCAGCGCGGTCAGTCGCATGCCATCCAGCCCTGGCAGGTGCAGGTCCATCAGGATCAGGTCGGGATGGTGTTCCTTGATGGCCTGCAGCGCGCCGTCGGCATCGCTGTGCACGATCGCCTGCATGCCGGCGCCGTGCAGCACGCTCTGCGCGAACAGGGCCTGGGCACGGTCGTCCTCGACGATCAGTACGCGATAGGGCGAGTCCGCAGGCGGTGGGGCCGGGTCAGAGTTGCCGGCGTCGGCCAGCACGGCCGCACCCGGCAGCGCCGGTGGCGCAACGGAGGGCGGTGCTGTTGCCGCCGGACCGGCCGGAGGCGGCGGTGTTGCCATCACCGAGGCCGTCACCTCGTGTGCCCAGCGCTGCCAGTGGTCGGCCGGCGGGGTTTCAGCGCGTCCCGGGCGGGCGCCCGCGGGGGATTCGTTTGCGGCCATCGGTGCTCCTGGTGTTCGCGTCCATTATGCGACAAGCCCGGTAATCAACCGCTGCCGGATTGCCGCGTTACCGACGCCGAGCCCCCGCGTGCCAGCCAGCGCACGCCCTTCCACAGGGCGCGCCAGACCAGCCAGACCGCCAGGGCACCGGCCAGGCTGCAGGCCAGCACCACCACCAGCGCGATCCACGGGTGCGCCAGCGCCAACGCCAGGCCTCCGATCACTACGGTGTCCTCGGCGGCGGAGGCCACCCAGTTGCTGGCCGGTTCCGGCGAGGTGTTGAGCAGGGCGCGGGTGCCCGCTTTCAGGCCATGGCTGGCCAGCGCCACGCCGGCGCCGGCAGCGAGCGCGCCCGTTCCCAGCTGGCCATCCGGCGACAGCGTGGCGGCGGCGAGGAAGGCGCCGGCGGGTACGCGTGCCAGGGTCTGCACCAGGTCCCAGGCCGAGTCCACGCCGGGGATCTTGTCGGCGAAGAATTCGGTGATGGCCAGCGCCGCCGATGTTCCCAGCACCCACCACGACTCGGTGGCCTGCAGGGCGGGGGGCAGGTCGACCCAGCCAAGCAGCCCGGCCAGGCCGACACCGAACACGGTGAGGTAGACGCGGATGCCGGCCAGCCAGGCCAGCAGGATGCCGATCACGAACAGGTGGGCTTCGGTCATGGCGGTGCTCCGGCGACGGAACTGTGCAGGGGGCCACACTATCGACGATGGCGTGCCTGAACGCCACAGACCGTGGCCGGCCACTGCGCAGGAAACCCACCCGTCCTGTCATACACTAGCCCGTCGTTTGCCACAGGGGCCGTACCGGTGTCGCCCGCGCGATACCCCGGAAACCACCCATGACCAACCGTCCTCCCATGCGCGTGCAGGTCCGCCTGCCCGGCGCGCCGCAACCGCCGGCCGACCGTCGCCGCCTGCTGGTGATCGGCGGCATCTGGCTGCTCAGCCTGGTGCTGGCGGTGCTGGGTGGCTGCTGGATGGCCACCCCGCGCGATGCCCAGGGCCAGCGCCTGCAGGCTGCCGAGAAGCGCGCCGAGACGCTGCAGGCGCAGCTGACCGAACTGCGCCAGAAGCAGGCCACGCTGGAAGCCTCCGACCGCATCAGCCGCGCCGCCAACACCGAGGTGCAATCCTCGCTGGCCGAGCGCGACGAGGAGATCGCCGGCCTGCGTGCCGACGTGGCCTTCTACGAGCGCCTGGTCGGCTCGACCAGCCAGCGCAAGGGCCTGAACACCCATTCGATCGAGTTCAGCCCGGAGGCTGCCGGCACCTGGCAGTACACCGCCGTGCTGACCCAGAACCTCAACCGCGGCGCCATCAGCCAGGGGCAGATGCGTTTCACCGTGGAAGGCGTCAAGAACGGCAAGCTGGCCACGATCAGCTGGGATGATCTGCACCAGCGCAGCAAGGTACCGGGACAGGAATACTCGTTCCGGTACTTCCAGCAGCTCACCGGCAGCGTGATGCTGCCGGCTGACTTCACCCCGCAACGCGTGCGGGTGACATTGGGGAGTGGTACGGGGGGTACCACCCAGGTATTCGACTGGAAACAGGCCGGTGCGCCGGCCAGCAAAGGGGAGTAGGTAGATGTTCGGAAGCAGCAAATCCAACCGTGAAGGCCAGCTGGTGGTCGATGCCCTGATCGGCAACCAGGTGGTGATCCGCGGCGATGTGGAATTCAGTGGGGGCCTGTATGTGGAAGGCCGCATCCATGGCAAGGTGATCGCCGCCGAGGGCGCCAGTGGCGCGACCCTGACGGTGGCCGAGCATGGCGTGATCGAGGGCGAGATCCGGGCCCAGGTGGTGGTCATCAGCGGTCGCCTGGACGGCGATGTACACGCCACCGAGAAGGTCGAGTTGACCCCGAGCGCACGGGTCAACGGCAACGTCCATTACCAGGTGGTGGAAATGAATGCGGGCGCCCAGCTGAACGGCCGCCTGATCCATGCCAGCGCCCCGATGGCAGCGCTGCCAGCCCCGGAAGGCGATGAGGCCAATGCCGGCAAGGGCGACACCGCCGCGCGCCGCAAGCTGGCCGAGGCGATGGCTTGAAAGCCATCGCCGGCGCCCCCATGCTGACACCATGAGCACGCTAGTCTCCCTGCCCGGCGCCACCCCGGCCGCCGCGCCCGATTACCAGTCGCTGGAGCGCCCGCTGAACTTCACCGAGTCGGCGGCCGCCAAGGTCAGATCCCTGATCCAGGAAGAGGGCAACCCCGACCTGGCCCTGCGCGTGTACATCGAAGGGGGCGGCTGTTCGGGCTTCCAGTACGGGTTCGAGTTCGACGAGAACCGGGCCGATGACGATCTGGCGGTGCAGACCAGCGGGGTGACCCTGCTGGTCGACCCGCTCAGCCTGCAGTACCTGATGGGTGCCGAGGTGGACTACACCGAGAGCCTGACCGGTGCCCAGTTCGTGATCCGCAACCCGAACGCCAAGACCACCTGCGGCTGCGGCAGCAGCTTCAGCATGTAAGAGGCCTGTGGCCGGAATGTGCCAACCAGGGTTGGCACCTGCCAGAGCGAGTAGATCCACGCCATGCGTGGATGGTCCTTCCTGCATCCACAACGACAGATTGCGCACAGCGCCGACCTTGCCACCCGCATCGATTGGCGGCACGCTTGCCGGATGCCCAATACTCCTTCGCCGCTTTCAGGTTTCGCCTTCGTGGGCGAACCGCTGGAGCGCGCCGATGCCCTGCGCGAGGATGCCGATGCACTGGCGCGCCTGTGGCCGGGCGCGCGGATCCTCGTCCTCGATCATGACGGCAGCGCCTTTACCGGCGATGACGATCAGCCGCTGGCAGTGACCGGCGCCGACATTGGCGGTGGCCCCGGTGCTGCGATCTTCCTCGGCCTGCGCGGTGAGCAGGCGTGGTTCTCGGTTGAAGCCGCCAGCGTGACCATCACCGCGCCGCGCCGCCTCGACCTGCGCCAGGCCGCGCTGCTGTGGCCGATGGCCGATGCGACCGCCTTCAGCTACGCCCGTGGCATGTCCTACTGGCACGCGCGCACCCGCTTCTGCGGCGTGTGCGGTGGCGCCGTGGCGTTTGCCCGCGGCGGCTTCGTCGGTCGGTGCGCGCAGTGTTCCACCGAGCACTACCCGCGTGTCGACCCCGCCGTGATCGTGGCGGTGGAGAACCAGGGCCGGCTGCTGCTCGGCCGCCAGTCGAACTGGGCGCCGCGGCGCTACTCGGTGCTGGCCGGCTTCGTCGAGCCGGGCGAGACCTTCGAGCAGACCGTGGTGCGCGAGGTCCACGAGGAGAGCAAAGTGCGGGTGACCGCCTGCCAGTACCTCGGCTCGCAGCCGTGGCCGTTCCCCGGCGCGCTGATGGTCGGCTTCCGGGCACAGGCGCAGGACGACCTGCCGACGGTGGATGGCGAGCTGGAAGATGCGCGCTGGTTCAGTGCCGAAGAGGTTGGTGCTGCGCTGGCACGCGATGTGGAGGACGATGGGCAGGGCATCCGCCTGTCACCGCCGATCTCGATTTCGCGTGGCCTGATCGAGCACTGGTACCGTCAGCAGAAGGCGTGACGGCAGGCGGCCAGCGGGCGCGCAATGGCCTGGTATTGCCGCCACCTGAACACGGCCCGGGTTACAGTGCAGGCCATCCGTGAAGCGGCGGCTGCGACAGGTAAGGTAGCGTCGCCACGCGTTCTGTTTTGTAGGGAGACCTGCCATGTTCACCACTCTGGCCGCCGTGCTGGTTGCACTGGCCCTGGGCCATGTCGCTCCGGCCGCTGCCGCTTCGCTGCGTCGCTTCGATGGCTTCCGGCGTTGGCTGGGCTGGCTGGACGCGCGCGGTGGCAAGGCCTGGCATGGACCGGCAGGTGTCGCCCTTGCCTTGCTGCCGCCGCTGCTGTTGATGGCGTTGCTGGCATGGCTGCTGCGCGGGGTGCTGTTCGGGCTGCCGTCGCTGCTGCTGGGAGTGGTGGTGCTGGCGTGGTGCTGGGGTCCGCGTGATCTGGATCGCGACATCGAGGCGATCATCGATGCTGATGATGCGGCGACCCGGCAGGCGGCCATGCGCAACCTGCAGGCGGCCGGCGGCAGCCTGCGAGAGGACGTGCCATCACTGGTGGAAGCCACCGTGCTCAATGCACTGCGGCGCTGGTTCGCAGTGCTGTTCTGGTTCCTGTTGCTTGGCCCGGCCGGTGCGCTGGGCTATCGACTGCTGGCGCTGATGGGGGAGAGCCCGATGCGCGCTCGTGTTCCGGCCGAGCCGCTGGCATTGGCGCAGCGGCTGCTGGGTTGGATCGAGTGGCCGGTGGCGCAGCTGATGGCGTTCTCGATGGCGCTGGTCGGCAATTTCGATACGGCGTGGAAGGCCTGGCGCCAGGCGCATGGCGAGCGCCTGGCTGGAGGCATTGCCTTCCTCGGTGCGGTGGCGCGGGCCAGCGTCAACGCCGAACTGCGCGAGGACGCGCACGATTACACCGAAGCGGGCTTGTTGCCGGTGTGGCAGCGCCTGCCGGAACTGCGTGATGCGATGAGTCTGGTGTGGCGGATGCTGCTGCTGTGGCTGGCGATCCTGGCCCTGCTGGTGATTGCAGGCTGGGTGACGTAGGTGTTTTGGCAGGGCTTGCAGCCCTGCACCTGCAGAGGCAACAGCAACGGCTGGATTGCCGAGGGTTGGGCGGGGCGGTGTGGGGCTGCAGGACACGCCGTAAACCCGTCCCTGGGGACTCGATGGCGCCATCCATGGCGCCAACGGTCCTGCGGCTCCACACCACCCCATCCCCGACAGTTTCCCGGTGACGGTGGGTCAACTGCGACTGCCGGTGGGTGTCGACCTTGGTCGACACGGTAGATCCACGCCATGCGTGGATGCAGAGCGAAACGATCCGCTTCAGCTTTTGATCTTCTCTTTCTTTTCCGTGGTGGGCGCACACGGAAACTGTCCGTGGCCGGGCGGGTGGGCTGCGCAGGGGCGTGAGCCGCATGGATGCGGCGACCGAGCTTACATGGACGTACTTGCAGCGACCCCTGCGCAGTCCACCCGCCCGGCCAACCCCAGGGCTTTTGCCTTCAAACGCCGCCCACCCTGAGGGGCGGCGCCGTTGGCCCGAAACCTAGATCGGTGCCAGTGCAGTAAACGGTGCCCACGGCAGGTTGCGCAGCAGCGCATAGCCGGGCAGCAGCCACAGCCAGAACGTGGGGTTGGCCAGTACCCGCATCAGCGGGTCGAACAGGCGAGGACGGAATCCGGCGACGTTCAGCAGCATCAGCAACAGGAAGGGCAGGCTGACGACCAGCAGCGGGTTCATCGCCATCGCGCCGGGCAGGTCGAAGTGGACCAGTGAATACAGGCAGCGGGTGCTGCCACAGCCCGGGCAGTACAGGCCGGTCAGCGCGTACAGCGGGCAGCTCGGCAACGGGTTGCCGGCAACATACGGATTGACGTGGCGCAGCACGACCGCAGCGCCGGCGGCCAAACCGGTGGCGGCCAGCAGCGGTGCCCAGCGGGCGAAGCGGGAATGGGCAGGACGGGCAGACATGCGGCAACGGATCCGGCGCGGGCGCCGGATCCGTCCGGAGGTATCAGTAGCTGCTGCCGCCGCTCATGGCACCCATGCCGCCGACGGCCACGATGAGGATGCCGTACAGCACGCCCACCACGACTGCGGCGATGGCCGACCAGATGGCCCACTTCTTGGCCTTGGCGGCCGATTCCTGGGCACCGGCGACGTCGCCTGCGGCCAGCTTGCCATTGACCTGGGCGGCGTAGACGATCGACACGATGCCCGCCGGCAGGCAGCAGAACAGGGTGGACAGGATTGCCCAGACCAGATTGTTCGGGACCTGCGGAGTAGTGGTGTTCATGGGTTCAAGCTCCTTGATGGGTGGTGGTGGTGAATCAATGGTCGGAAAGAGCGCCCAGCACGGCCAAGCCGCCGAACAGCCCGAACCACAACAGCAACAGGACCGGCAGCGCCACGGCCGAAGCCACGGCCCACCAGCCTGCCTTGCGCGACGCATCGTAGGCCCCGGGCAGATCGCCTGCCGCGCGGCGGCCATCGACCTGGGAGGCATAGACGATCGACACCACGCCCAGCGGCAGGCAACAGAACAGCGTCGTCAGGATTGCCCAGACCAGATGGTTGGGGATGTAGACCGGACGGCTGAGCGGTGGTGGTTGATTCAAAGCAAGACTCCATTCCTTGGTGGCTGGACCCCGGTGAACGCGGCCAACCTCCCCCTGTGGGTGCGTAATCTACCGCAACCGGCGTTGCATGTATGCGTTTACATCCACGGCACGCCGCCGCCGGCACTTGACGGTGGCGCATGCCAGGGCGTGTCCGGGCCCGTACTGCGGCGTCAGGCGTGATCGCCACGCAGGGCGCGGACCTGGGCTTCCAGGGCGGCGGCGTCGGTGCGATGGCCGTCCACGGCCGGTGCCGCCACCACCTCGACGGTGGCACGGAAACGGCGCGGCACGCGCATGCGGCCGAGGCGGCTGTCGCGGCGGCTCCACATGCTCGACCACATGCCGCGCAGCGCCATCGGCACCACCGGCACCGGCCGCCGTTCGAGGATCTTCTCGACCCCGGATTTGAACGGCGCCATCGCGCCATCCTTGGTCAACGCGCCTTCCGGGAAGATGCAGACCAGCTCGCCCTCGGCCAGCGCCGCATCGATCTCGTCGAACGCGCGCTGCATCAGTGCCGGGTCCTCTCGCGCACCGGCAATCGGGATCGCCTTGGCGGTGCGGAAGATCCAGCGCATCACCGGAATGTTGAAGATCCGGTAGTACATGACGAACCGCACCGGCCGCGGGATCGTCGCCGACAGGATCAGTGCGTCCATGTAGCTGACATGGTTGCAGACCAGCAGCGCGGCGCCCTCGTCGGGCACGTTCGCTTCGATGCCGTGCGGGCGCAGGCGGTACAGGGTGCGCACCATCAGCCAGCTGAGGAAGCGCATCAGGAATTCGGGGACGATGGTGAAGATGTAGATCGCCACCAGCGCGTTGGCAATGGCCAGCGCCAGGAACTGCTGCGGAATGGTCCAGTGCAGCAGCGTGTGCGCGGCCAGCGACAGCAGGGCGGCGCCGACGATGAAGCCGGAATTCTGGATGTTCAGCGCGGCGAACACGCGCGACATCTGCGCCTTCGGTGTGCGGCTCTGGATCAGCGCGAACAGTGGCACTACGAAGATGCCGGTGAACAGGCCGATGCCGATCAGGTCGATGACGATGCGGATGCTGCCCGGCTGCTGCAGGAACGTCCCGATGGTCAGCCCGTGCGCCGTCGCTTCGCCACTGCGGGCGAAGTACAGGTCGAGCAGGAATGCGGTCATGCCGAACGCACCGAGCGGCACCAGGCCGATTTCCACCGTGCGTGCCGACAGCTTCTCGCACAGCAGCGAGCCGACGCCGGTGCCGACCGAGAACAGGGCCAGCGCAAAGATGTACAGGGTCGGCTCACCGCCGAGGTTGGTCACGGCATAGGCCGGCAGCTGCGAGGTCAGCACGGTGCCGACGAACCAGAACCAGGACACGCCCAGGATTGAATTGCGCACTGCCTTCTGCTGTCGCGCCATGCGCAGCACCGCAAGTGATTCCGGCAGCGGGTTCCAGTTGATCTTCAGGTTCGGGTCGCCGGCATCGACCTTGGGAATCAGGCGCGCGGCGATGTTGCCGCAGATCGCCAGGGCGATGATCGCGCAGGCCGCCACCACCGTGCCGTGGCTGCCGGCCACGGTGAACACCAGGCCGCCGACGATCATGCCGGACAGGATCGACATCGAGGTGCCCATTTCAACCAGGCCATTGCCACCGGTCAGCTCTTCCGGCTTGAGTACCGAGGGCAGCACCGAGTACTTCACCGGGCCGAACAGGGTTGACTGCATGCCGGTGCAGAACAGCGCGATCAGCAGCACCGGCAGGCTCTGGGTGAGGAAGCCGGTGGCCGCCAGCGACATGATTACGATCTCCATGGTGGTGGTGATCACGATCAGCCGCGATTTTTCCAGTTTGTCGGCGATCTGCCCGGCCAGTGCCGAGAACAGGAAGTACGGCAGGATGAAGATGGCAGGTGCCAGGGTGGCATACAGGCCCAGTTCTTCCTCCGGCACGGCCATGAACAGCAACATGCTGATGATTGCCTGCCGGTACACGTTGTCGTTGAACGCGCCGAGTGCCTGGACGACGAAGAACGGCAGGAAACGGCGCTGGCGCAGCAGGGCGAACTGGTTGTGACCGGACATGGAACCTCCTTGACCGGCGCAGCCTAGCATTCCTGCCTATCCGCTGTGGGGGCGGGCCTGTGGGTGCGGACCGTCGGTCCGCACAGCTGCCAGCACTCTCAGACGATATCGTCGACCACGCCACCATCCACGCGCAGTGCTGCACCGGAGGTGGCGGAGGCCTGCGGGGAGGCCAGGTACACCACCATGTTGGCCACTTCGTCGACCGTGGCGGTGCGCTGGATCAGCGAGGACGGCCGGTGCGCCATCACGAACTCGCGGCCGACCTGCTCCAGCGGCTTGCCGCTGCGCTGGCGTTCATCCTCGAACATCGCCGCGAAACCATCGGAGAGGGTCGGGCCGGGCAACACCGCGTTGACGGTGACGCCGCTGCCGGCCACGCGCTTGGCCAGGCCGCGCGACAGCGACAGCTGCGCGGTCTTGCTGACCCCGTAGTGGATCATGTCGGCCGGGATGTTGCGTGCCGATTCGGAGGAAATGAACAGCACGCGGCCCCAGCCGGCATCGACCATCGCCGGCAGCAGCGCACGCGACAGGCGCACGCCGGACATCACGTTGGTCTGCCAGTAGCGCTCCCAGGTCGCGTCATCGGTCTCGAAGAAGTCCTGTGGGCCGAAGATGCCCGCGTTGTTGACCAGGATGTCGACCCTGGGCAGGCCGGCCAGCAGCGTGCCGGCGCCGGCCGCATCGGAGAGGTCGGCGGCCACGCCGAGCACGTTGGCACCCGGTACGACGGCGAGCAGGTGCTGGCGGGCGCGCTCGACGCTGTCGGTGCTGCGGCCATTGAGGACGACGCGTGCGCCTGCGGTGGCCAGGCCCTGGGCGATCGCCAGGCCGATGCCGGCGGTGGAGGCGGTGACCAGTGCAGTGCGGCCGCTGAGTTCGATTTTCAAGGCGATGATCCGGAACGGGGGATCGCCAGTATCCGCGTGGCCGCGTGATCGAGCCGCAGCGCCCGGCGCAACGCGCCGTTGCACGCGGCGCAATGGATCCACGCCCTGCGTGGATGGGATGTCCGACCAGCGACGAGGGATCAGGTCAGGCTGGTTACCGCCTCATTCGCCGCCGCCCGCACCTTCGGCAGCATCCGCAGCACCAGCGCCATCTGCGTGCGGATCAGTTGCAGCTTCGGCGGCATCGCCTCGTCGATCTGCTCCAGTTCGGCGGCCACCGCGCGGTCGGCGTCATTGTCGTCCCCGCTGACCGGCTGCCGTACGGCCAGGGCCGAGGACAGCTGCTGCAGCGCCTTGCGCACGCGCTCGCCGGCGGCCAGCGCCAGCGGATCACCGGCGTAGCTGTCCACCTGGTCGCGGTGCGCGCCCAGTGCCGACAAATGGCCGAGCAGCGTATTGGACAGCGCCAGGAAATGGAAACCGGCATCCAGGTTGCGGCGCACGTGGCCCGGTTCGCGCAGCATGTTCGACAGCGCAGTGGACAGCGCGGCATCGGCGTTGTGCATGTCGCGGCGGGCGATGCGGTAGGCCAGGTCATCGCGCATGCCACTGCGGTACTGGCCCAGCACCGAATCCAGGTAGCGCGCGGCGGTGTCCAGCACGCGCGCCAGCACGAGGTGCAGCTGGCGGCCCTGCCAGTCGGGCAGGATCAGGAATGCGGCCGCGGCGGCGATCGCGCAGCCCAGCAGCGTATCGACCATGCGCGGCACGATCAGCACGAAGCCATCGCCGATCAGGTTGAAGCAGGTCAGGGCCATCACCGTGATCGCCGCCGATGCCACCAGGTAGCGGTCGGTGCGGGTGAAGAAGAACAGCAGTGCCGACAGCAGGGCGATCAGCAGCTGCACGTGAAGCTGCGGGAACAGCTGCAGCAGCGCCCAGGTCAGTACCAGGCCGGCCACGGTGCCGACGATGCGTTGCGCCAGGCGCTGGCGGGTGGCACCGAAGTTGGGGCGGCATACGAACACGATGGTCAGCAGCACCCATGAGCCGTTCTGGGCATTGAACAGGCGGATTGCCGCGAAACCGACGATCAGTGCCAATGCCATGCGCAGGCCGTGGCGGAACAGGACCGAGCCGGGCGTGAGCTGCTGGCGCACGCGCACGCCCATCTCGCGAAGGGTGTGCGGGTTGCTGTCGCGCAGGCGGGTATCGACGTTGTCCAGGCTGGCCTCGGAACGTTCCGCATCCAGCAGGCGGCGCTCGATGCTGCGCAGGTTGTGCACCAGCAGATCCAGCGAGCCGAGCAGTCGCTGCCACTGCGGCCGTTGCTGGTCGCGCAGGTAGGCCAGCGCATCGGCCAGATCGCGTCCGGCCTGCTGGTTGTTTTCGCCATACACGAATGGACGGCGCAGGCGGATCGCCTCGCCCAGCCGCGCGCAGGCCTGTCCCTGCAGGTCGAGCAGGCGCTGGCAGCGGTACAGCACATCGCTATGGAAGAACGCGTCCACCAGCGCACCGTACGGGTAGTGCGAGGAACTGGCACGCTCGTGGAAATCCTGCGCCATGTAATACAGGCGCAGGTACAGGCCGGAGTTCACGCCGGGCCGCCCGGAGCGGCCGAAGCGGGCCAGGATCGCCGTCTTGGCTTCGTTCAGTGCACCGACCACGCGGCGGTTCTGTTCGGCCAGGTCGAGCTGGCGACGGTGCAGGTCGGCTTCGCGCACCGGCTCGAACAGCGCGGCCTTCAGCTGCAGGTAGCGGCCCAGCTCCTGGTACAACCGTGCTACGCGTTCGCGTACCGGCCGGTTGGCGAACAGCGCGGTCCACAGGATCGACAACAGGCCGTACCAGACGGCACCGGCCAGCAGGTGACTGACCGCTTCCAGCGCGCTGTGCAGGTCGCTGGCGCCGTGCTGTTCCAGGCCGATCATGGTGTAGATCGCCAGCGTCACCGTGGCCTGGGCGATCGACGCGTAGCGCTCGCCGAGCGCACCCAGCAGGGTCAGCGCGAACGTGGACAGCGCCAGCGCACCGATGAAGATCCACGGCCACGGGAACAGCCAGATCACCGAGGCCGCAGCGATGCAGAAGCACAGCAGTGACAGCGCCACGGCCTTGGTCCGGCCCCACCAGTTGTCGTCGGTTTCGGCGATGGCGCTGGCGATGATGCCGAGGAACACGCCGGGCAGGGCGGTTAGCGCATCAAACTGCCAGCAGACGGCAACGGCCGAGGCCAGCGCGATGAAGACGCGAAGGCCGTAGCTGGCCTTTTCGTGGGCCCAGAGGCGGCTGAGGCTGGATTCGCGGGCGGGCATGCAGGCTCGGTGGAAGGGTCTTCCACCATTATTGCGGGTGCGGGGTGAAGGGGACAGCCTGCGCAGGAATACCGGTAGTGCCGGCCGCTGGCCGGCAGATTCGCTGTACGGAGGAAGCCGGCCAGCGGCCGGCTCTACCCGTAGATCCACGCCATGCGTGGGTGGGCCGTTCTACGCCCGCTGCGCGCGCTTGAGCAGCTTCGCTTCGCGCTTGCGTGCGCGACGTGCCCGCCAGCGTTCGGCCAGGCAGGAGAAGATCACGTACAGCGCCGGCGTGCTGAGCAGGGTCAGGCTCTGCGAGAACAGCAGGCCACCGATCATCGCGATGCCCAGCGGGCGCCGCAGCTCGGAGCCTTCGCCCAGGCCGATCGCCAGCGGCACCGCCGCCAGGATCGCCACCATGGTGGTCATCATGATCGGGCGGAAACGCACGATGCTGGCCTCGCGCGCGGCATCGCGTGGCGCCAGGCCGTGCTCGCGCTGCGCCACCAGCGCGAAGTCGATCATCATGATCGCGTTCTTCTTGACGATGCCGATCAGCAACACCAGCGCGATCATCGAGATCACCGACAGTTCGGTGTTGGTGCCGAACAAGGCCAGCAGCGCGCCCACACCCGCCGCCGGCAGCGTCGACAGGATGGTGACCGGGTGGATCAGGCTCTCGTAGAGCATGCCCAGTACCAGATACACGGTCAGGATCGCCGCCAGCACCAGGATCAGCATGTCGCTGGGATCGGAGTTGAACCCGAAGCCCGCATCATCGGCCAGGCGGATGTCACCGGGCATGCGCATGCCGGAAACAGTGGCGTCGATGATCGCCTTGGCCTCGCCCATGCTCACGCCCGGCGCCAGGTTGTAGCTCAGGTCCATCGTCGTGTACTGGTTTTCATGGGTGATCTGCGACGGCGCCAGGCCCGGAACCTGGGTGGCCACCGCGGTGATCGGCACCATGTCGCCGTTGCGCGCCCGCACGTACACCTCGTCCAGCGCCGCCGGCGTAGCGGTCTGCGAGGGCAGGGCGTTGACCACCACGCTGTACTGGTTGATATCGGAGTAGATGGTCGAGATCTGGCGCTGGCCGAACGCACCGTACAGCGCGCCATCGATGGCGCCGACGGTGATGCCCAGGCGTGCGGCCTTGGCGCGGTCGATCTGGATGTTCTGGCGCAGGCCGGCGTTGTCCACATCGGTGCCGACGTCGCGCAGCTTCGGGTTCTTCTTCAGTTCCGCCTGCAGCTTGGGCAGCCATTCCTGCAGCGCGGCCAGGTCGTTGCCCTGCAGTGAGATGCGGTACTGCGCGCCCTGGCTGGAACCGCCGCCATCATTGCTGGGCAGATCCTGGATCGCGCGCAGGCGCAGTTGCAGGTCGGGGTAACGGTCGGCCTTGGCACTGAGCCGCGCCAGCGCATGTGCGGTGGTTTCGCGGCGGCCGTCGCTGCGTGACTTCAGCTCGATGTTGAACTGCGCGCTGGAGCCCTGGCGGCCGCTGCCCAGGCGCACACCCACGGTCTTCACCGCCGGGTCGGCCATCAGCATGTCGGTGATGCGGCGCTGGCGGGCAACCATGTCTTCGAAGGAAACGGTGGCGCTGGAGTTGGCGCGGCCCCAGATCAGGCCGGTGTCCTGCGGCGGGAATGCACCCTTCTTCACCGCACCGAACAGGAACACCGTGACGCCGATCAGGATCAGTGGGGTCATCGACAGCAGCAGCGCATGGCGCAACGAGAAGTCGAGGAATACGGTGTAGACGCGCAGCATGCGTTCGTGGCCGGCATCGAGCCAGCGGCCGAAGCGTGACGGTGGTGCCGCGTGATCGTGGGCGCTGAGGAAGCGGCTGCACAGCGCCGGGGTCAGCGTCAGCGACACGATCATCGAGACCACGATGGCCGCCACCAGGGTCACGGTGAACTCGCGGAAGAACGCGCCCATCATGCCGCTGGCGAACAGCAGCGGGATGAACACCGCCACCAGCGAGGCGGTGATCGAAACGATGGTGAAGCCGATCTCGCGCGCGCCGGTCAGCGCAGCCTGCATGCGCGGCATGCCCTCGTCGAGATGGCGCATGATGTTCTCGATCACCACGATCGCATCGTCGACCACGAAGCCGATCGCGATCACCAGCGCCAGCAGGCTCAGGTTGTTCAGGGTGAAGCCCATCACGTACATCACCAGCGCGGCGCCGGCCAGCGACAGCGGCACGGTCACCGCGGCGATCAGTGTCGGTGCCAGCCGGCGCAGGAACAGCGCCATGGTCAGCACCACCATCGCCAGGCTGATCAGCAGGGTGATCTGCACTTCATGCAGCGAGGAACGGATGGTCGGCGTACGGTCGAAGTACGGCGTCATCGTGGTGCCTGGCTGCAGGTAGTCGCGCAGGGTCGGGATCTGCGCCTTGACCCGGTCCACGGTCTCCACGATGTTGGCGCCGGCACGGGTGAACACGTACATCACCACCGCCGGCTTGTGGTCGAACCACGCGGCCTGGTAGGCGTCCTGCTGGCCGTCGTAGACGTTGGCGATGTCCTTCAGGCGGATCACCCGGCCATCGCCCTGGGTCTTGACCACCAGCTCGGCGAAGTCGGCGGCGCGCGCCACCGAGTCGTTGGCGATGATCGCGGTGGTGGTATTGCCGTCGCTGAGGAAGCCGGTGGGCGAGGTGACGTTGGCCGCGCGCACCGCATTGCGCAGGTCGTCGGCGGTCAGCCCGAGCGCGTTCATCAGGCGCAGGTTGACGTCCACGCGTACCGCCGGCGTCGACGCACCGGCGATATCGACCGAGGCGACGCCGCTGATCTGGCGGATGCGCTGTGCCAGCAGCGAGTCAGCGACGTTGTACAGCTCGTCGGCCGACTGCGTCTGCGAGGTCAGCGCGATGGCGATCACCGGATCGTCGTTCGGGTTCGCCTTCTGGTACATCGGCGAGCCCATGCCCGAGGGCAGGTCGGCCTGTGCCGAATTGATCGCGGTCTGTACATCCAGCGCGGCCGAATCGATGTTGTGGCCGCTCTGGAAGATCATGAACACCAGCGAGCTGCCTTCCGAGCTCGACGAGCGCATGCGGTCGATGCCCGGCAGCTGGCCGAGATGGCGTTCCAGTGGTGCGGTGACCGTGGAGGCCATGGTCGCCGCGTCGGCGCCGGACTGGCTGGCGTGCACGAAGATCACTGGGATCTCGATGTTCGGCAACGCCGACACGCCCAGGCGCAGGTAGCAGATCAGGCCGACCATGAACAGGCCGATGGCCAGCAGGGCGGTGCCGATCGGGCGGCGGATGAAGGGACCGGACAGGTTCATCGCGCGGCCCCCCGCAGCAGCGGGGCGTGGATCATGCCTGCGGCTCCTGCAGCGAGCCGTCGCGCTGGGCGCGCTGTTCGCGGCGGCGCGCCAGCCACTCCGAGAAGCGTTCCATGTACAGGTAGATCACCGGCGTGGTGTACAGCGTGACCAGCTGCGACAGCAGCAGGCCACCGACGATGGCGATGCCGAGCGGACGGCGCAGCTCCGAGCCGATGCCGGTGCCCAGTGCCAGCGGCAGCGCGCCGAGCATGGCCGCGGCGGTGGTCATCATGATCGGGCGGAAGCGCAGCAGGCAGGCGCGGCGGATCGCTTCGTGCGCGTTGGCGCCGACGCGGCGGGCTTCGATGGCGAAGTCCACCATCATGATGCCGTTCTTCTTGACGATGCCGATCAGCAGCACGATGCCGACAATGCCATCCACCGACAGGCTCAGCCCGCACACCATCAGCGCCAGCAGCGCGCCGACGCCGGCCGGTGGCAGCGTGGAGATGATCGTGATCGGGTGGATGTAGCTCTCGTAGAGCACGCCCAGCACGATGTAGATCACCACCAGCGAGGCCAGCAGCAGCCACACCACGTCGGTCTGGCTGCCGGTGAACTCAGCCGCCTTGCCGATGAACTCGGCATGCAGGTGTGCCGGCATGTCCAGGCTGTCCTTGGTCTCCTGGATCGCACGCACGGCTTCGGACAGCGAATAGCCCGGCGCCACGTTGAACGAGACCGTCACCGCCGGCAGCTGCTGCTGGTGGCTGACCACCAGCGGCGCGCTGCTGACCTTGCCTTCGGCCAGCGCCGACAGCGGGATGATGTTGCCGGCACCGACGGTGATGCCGGTGTTCTGCGCGCCGATACCGGTGGCGGTGGACGAGTTGGACGAGGTGACCTGGCCGAAGCTGGTGGCATTGGTGCCGGTCAGCGCGCCGGCGCCGTTGGAGGCCACCGCCAGCTGCTCCATCAACGCGGTGCTGGTGCGGAATTCCGGCGCGACTTCCAGCACCACGCGATACTGGTTGAGCTCGGTGAAGATGGTCGAGATCTGGCGCTGGCCGAACGCATCGTAGAGCGTGTCGTCGATGGTCTGCATCGGCACGCCCAGCACGCTGGCCTTGTCACGGTCGATGTTCAGCTCCAGGGCGCGGCCCTGGTTGGACAGGTTGTTGTCGACGTCGGCCAGTTCCGGGCGCTTGCGCAGCGCTTCGGTCAGGCGCGTGGCCTGGGTCGCCACCGTCGCCGAATCCACGTCCGACAGCGAGTACTGGTACTCGGTAGCGGCCACACGGGTATCCAGGGTTACGTCCTGCACCGGCTTCAGGTACAGCGCCACGCCCGGTATGCCGGCCACCGCCTTCTGCAGGCGCGGCAGGATCTCGTCCAGGCCATCGCGCTGGCTGCGTTCCTTCAGCACGATCGACAGCTGGCCCTGGTTGAGCGTGGGGTTCATGCTGCCGGCGCCGATGAAGGCCGACACGCCGGTCACGTCCGGGTCCTGGCGCAGCGCTTCGGCGACCTGCCTGGTGCGCTGCTCCATCTGCGGGAAGGCGATGTTCTGGTCAGCCTGCACCACGCCGGTGATCAGGCCGGTGTCCTGTTCGGGCAGCAGGCCCTTGGGAATCAGCACATAGAGCAGTACGGTCAGCACCAGGGCGCCGCCGGCCACGGCCAGGGTGGCGCGCTGGTGGTCCAGTACCCAGTCCAGGCTGCGTTCGTACAGGCCCACGGTGCGCGTCCACAGGTTCTGCTTGCCGGCGGCCGCTGCGCGCTCGTGTGCGTCTTCGCCCTCGGGCAGCGCGTCGGGCTTGAGCAGGTAGGCGCACATCATCGGGGTGAGCGTCAGCGAGATCAGCATCGACAGCACCACCGCGATGCTCAGCACCCAGGCGAACTCGTGGAACAGGCGGCCGGTGACGCCGGGCATCAGCAGCAGCGGCAGGAACACCGCCACCAGCGACACGGTCAGCGACAGCACGGTGAAGCCGATCTGGCGCGCGCCGATCTCGGCCGCTTCCTTGCCACTCTTGCCCTGCTCGATGTAGCGCACGATGTTCTCGATCATCACGATCGCATCGTCGACCACGAAGCCGGTGGCCACCACCAGCGCCATCAGCGAGAGGTTGTCCAGCGACATGCCGGCAAACGCCATCACCGCGAAGGTGCCGGCCAGCGACAGCGGCACCGCCACCGAGGGAATGATCGTGGCCCACAACCGGCGCAGGAACACGAAGATCACCGCCACCACCAGGCCGATGGTGAGGATCAGGGTGAACTGCACTTCATGCACCGAGGCGCGGATGGTCTCGGTACGGTCGTTGAAGATCTCCAGGTGCACATCGGCCGGCAGCACGCCCTGCAGCTGCGGCAGGATCGTGCGGATGCGCTCGACGGTCTGCACGATGTTGGCACCGGGCTGGCGGCGCACCTCCAGCAGCACCGCCGGCTTGCCATCGGCCCATGCAGCCAGCTGGTCGTTCTCTACCCCATCCACCACCTCGGCCACGTCGGACAACCGCACCGGGCGGCCGTTCCTGTAGCTGATGATGGTGTCGCGGTACTCGGCGGCGCTGGCCAGCTGGTCGTTGGTGCCGATGCTGTAGGACTGGGTCTTGCCGTTCAACGAACCCTTCGGCGCATTGACGTTGGCCTGGGTCAGCGCGCTGCGCAGCTCCTCCAGGGTCAGGCCCATGTTCGACAGCTGCGCCGGGTTGACCTGGATGCGCACGGCGGGGCGCACGTTGCCGGCAATCGAGACCAGGCCCACGCCCTGCACCTGCGACAGGCGCTGGGCCAGGATCGAGTCGGCGTAGTTGTTGACGTCACGCAGCGGGCGCGTGTCGGAGGTCAGCTTCAGGGTAACGATGGCCGCGTCGGCCGGATTCACCCGGTTGTAGACCGGCTGGTAGGGCAGCGATGAGGGCAGCGTGGCCTGGCGGATCGCCGCCTGCACGTCCTGCGCGGCGATATCGATGTTCCGGTCCATCGAGAACTGCAGGATGATCGTCGACAACCCGGCCGACGAGTCGGAGGTCATCAGCTCCAGCCCGGAGATCTGCCCGAACTGGCGCTCCAGCGGCGTGGTGACCAGCGAGGCCATGGTGGTGGCGTTGGCACCGGGGTACTGGGTGGTGACCACCAGGCTGGGCGCATCGATTTCCGGCAGCGCCGACACCGGCAGCTTGCGGTAACCGAGGATGCCCAGCAGCAACAGGCCCGCCATCAACAGCGAGGTCGCGATCGGGCGGCGGATGAAGATCGTCGAAAAGCCCACGGACTGATCCTTGCTGGCACTTCAATGTCGGCGCCGGCAGGTCCGCCGGCGCGAGGGAAAACCTTGGCCTGCGCTCAGCGCGGGCCACCACCGCGACGGCCACCGCCGCCGGCGTTCTTCTGCTCGGCCGCCTTCAGTTCGGCCTCGGTCGGCGCGGCCGGGGTCTCGCCCGGCTTCAGCGCGGTGACCTTGCTGCCCGGCTTCAGGCGGAACTGGCCTTCGCTGACCACGCGCTCGCCGCCCTTGAGGCCTTCGGCGATCTGCACCTGGCTGTCGCCCACTTCCACGCCGCTGCGCACGGTCTGCATCTTCACCGTGTTGTCGCCCTGCACGACATAGACGTACTCGCCGTCCGGGCCCCGCAGCACGGCCTGGGTGGGAATGACCACACCGCCGCCGATGGTGCGCAGCTGCATGCGCACGTTGACGAACTGGCCCGGCCACAGGCCGTTGTCGGTGTTGTCGAACAGGGCGCGTGCCTTGAACGTGCCGCTGTCGGCACTGATCAGGTTGTCGACCACATCCAGCTTGCCGTCGCCGGACAACACGTGCGAGTCGGCGCGGTCCAGTGCCGCCACCGGCACCGTGCCGGCGGCCTGCGCCTGGCGCACGTCGCCGAGCTGGCGCTCGGGCAGGTTGAACAGCACGTGGATCGGGTGGATCTGGGTCAGCGTGACCAGTGCGGTGCCGGCGTTGACCACGTTGCCGGCATCGACCGCACGGATGCCGGCGATGCCGGTGATCGGTGCGGTGACCTTGGTGTACTGCAGCTGCACCTGTGCCGAGCGCATGCTGGCCTCGTTGGCCGCCACCGCGCTTTCATACTGTGCCACTTGGTTTCGTTGTGTATCCAGGTCGGTCTTGGCCACGTACTGGCGATACTCCGGCGCGTTCGAGCGCTGGTAGTTGGAGCGCGCGGTGGCCAGCAGCGCTTCGTTCTGGCGCTTGGCGGCCGCGGCCTGGTCGTAGCTGGCCTGGGCGGTGCGCGGGTCGATCACCGCCAGCACGTCGCCCTGCTTCACTTCCTGGCCTTCACGGAAGTTCAGGCTCATCAGCTGGCCGCCGACCTGCGGGCTGACCGTGACGGTGTTCATCGCGGTCACCGTGCCCAGTGCGCTGGCATATACCGGTACGTCCTGGCGCGTGGCTTCGACCACGGTTACCGGCACCGGGCCGGCATCCGGGTCTTCGCCGCCCTGGCGCGCGCCCGCCGCGGGTTTTCCAGCCTTGTCCTTGCCGCTGCCCATGACGCGCAGGCCGACCACGGCCAGCACCAGCACCGCCACGACCAGCAGCACGATCTTCCAAACACGTGACATTACGAGGACTCCGAGAGGACTGGACCGGGCGGGGCGCCGGCGGCAATGCGCAAAGCATACCTGTGCCACATCGCGTTTCCTGCATGACGGATGGGACGGGCGCTAAGACCGGATCCAGCACCGGAGGTTCCCGTGGCCGCAGTGTTGCCCTACATTCAGCTGGACCCCCCCTTGCTGTGGAGATCACGATGCGCCGTTCGTTGCTGCTGTCCGCCCTGCTGCTGGCCCTGCCGGCCCTTGCCCACGCCCAGGACGGGCAGCGCCCCGAAGTGACCGCTGCCGCGCAGCGCCTGCAGGCCAAGGTGATCGAGTGGCGTCGTGATTTCCACCAGCACCCTGAGCTGTCCAACCGCGAGGCGCGCACCTCGGCCGAGGTCGCCAAGCGCCTGCGTGCGATGGGCCTGAAGCCGAAGACCGGCATTGCCCACCACGGCGTGGTGGCGATCATCGAAGGCGGCAAGCCCGGCCCGAAGATCGCACTGCGTGCGGACATGGACGCGTTGCCGGTGACCGAGCAGACCGGCTTGCCGTTCGCCTCCAAGGCCACCGACCAGTACCGCGGGCAGACCGTGGGCGTGATGCATGCCTGTGGCCATGACGCGCATACCGCCACCCTGCTCGGCGTGGCCGAGGCGCTGGTGTCGATGAAGAAGGATCTGCCGGGCCAGGTGATGCTGATCTTCCAGCCGGCCGAGGAAGGCGCGCCGCCGCCGGAAGAGGGTGGTGCCGCATTGATGCTCAAGGAAGGCCTGTTCGCCGAATTCAAGCCGGAGGCGGTGTTTGGCCTGCATGTGTTCTCCAGCGTGCAGGCCGGCCAGATCGCCGTGCGCGGTGGCCCGTTGATGGCCGCCTCGGACCGTTTCGGGATCAAGGTGATTGGACGCCAGACGCACGGCTCGGCACCGTGGAACGGCGTTGACCCGATTGTTGCCACGGCCGATCTGGTGGGAACCGCGCAGACCATCGTCAGCCGTCGCGCCAACCTGTCCAAGCAGCCGGCGGTGCTGACCTTCGGCGCGATCAACGGCGGCATCCGCTACAACATCATTCCCGATGAAGTGGAGATGGTCGGCACCATCCGTACCTTCGACGAGGGCATGCGCCAGCAGATCTTCGACGACCTGCGCAACGTGGCCGAACACACGGCGGCCGCGCATGGTGCCAAGGCGGTGACCGATATCTATGAATCGGAAGGCAACCCGGCCACGGTGAACGATCCGGCGCTGACCGCGAAGATGCTGCCGAGCCTGCAGGCGGTGGTGGGCAAGGACAATGTGTACGAGCCGCCGTTGCAGATGGGCGCGGAGGATTTCTCGCTGTACGCCAAGGAAGTGCCGGGGATGTTCTTTTTCGTCGGGTCCACCAGCGTCGGCATCGACCCGGCGACGGCGCCGGCCAACCATTCGCCGAAGTTCCTGCTGGATGAGAAGGCGCTGGACGTCGGTTTGAGGGCGCTGCTGCAGGTGAGCCTGGATTACCTGCACGGTGCCGGTACTCCGGCGGGGTGAGGGGTACCGGCAGGGCTGCGCCCTGCACCCGCTGAAGCAACGTCAACGTCAACGTCAAAAGCGTGCATTCCGTGGGATGGCGGGGTGGGTCCGGTTGAGGAGGACGCTGCAAGGACCCCTCCGGGGACCGGCCCAGCAGCTGGAGGCTGTGCGCTGGGGCGCGTGCGAAGCAATGGTTGTGTCGCTTATACCCATATGACGATACCGAAGAAGGGGATATT
>NZ_LLXV01000049.1 GCF_001431665.1 Stenotrophomonas beteli
CCACGAGGGGCTGCGCCGTTGGCTGGAATCACCCGCGATGCCGGATCAACAACTGACTCATCAGCGCCCGCAGCGCCGGCGGCTTCACCGGCTTGGCCATCATGCCCCAGCCACGCTCGGCAGCCATCTCACGTAATCCCGCATCGCGCTCGGCAGTGACCAGCACCACTGGCGGGCGGGCCTGCCACAGCACCGCCAGCGTCTCGTACAGCACCGGCCCGTGGTGATCGCCCATGCGCACATCCAGCAGCACCAGCTCCGGTGCCGCGCCTGTTGCCGCCAGCTGCAGCGCCGCCTGCGGGCCGTCGGCCAGCGCCACGTCGCAGCCCCAGCGTTCCAGCAACGCGCGGCTGGCGGCGCAGACGTGCGGATCGTCGTCGATCACCCACACCCGGCGCCCTCGCAGCGGATTCTCCGCGGCCGGCTCCTGCACCAGCACCGGCGCGGGTGCCGTGGCGGGAATCGCGCTGGCGTCGCCGAACGGCACACCCACCGCGAACACGCTGCCCTGGCCCACGTGCGAGCGCAGCCGGATCGGATGCCCGAGCAGGCGGCCGATGCGATCCACGATCGCCAGGCCGAGGCCGGCGCCGCGCTGCTGGCCGTCGTGCAGGCGGCGGAACTCCTCGAAGATCTCGCCCTGCAGCGCATCGGGAATGCCGGGGCCCTGGTCGTGCACTTCGATCCACAGCAGCCCTTCGCGGCGCCGGCATCCGAGCAGCACGCGACCACGTTCGCTGTAGCGCAGCGCGTTGGACAGGAAGTTCTGCAGGATGCGGCGCAGCAACGCTTCATCGCTGACCACCACCGCACCGGTGTCAATCCAGTCCACCACCAGCCCGCGTGACTGCGCGGTGATGCCGAACTCGCGGGCCAGCGTCTGCAGCAGCGGACCCAGCCGGAATGCCTGCACGCGGGTGGGCAGGCTGCCCGATTCCAGGCGCGCGATATCCAGCAGGCTGTTGAGAATCGCGTCCTGCGCGGCCAATGCTGCGTCGATATGGTCGGCGGTCTGCTGCTGCGCCGGGTCGCTCAGTTTGCCGCGCAGCACCGAGACGAACATGCGCGCGGCGTTGAGCGGTTGCAGCAGGTCGTGCACCGCCGAGGCGACGAAGCGGGTCTTGTAGCGGTTGGCCTGCTCGGCTTCGCGGCGCGCCTCATCCAGATCACGGGTGCGTTCGGCGATGCGGTGCTCCAGCGCGTCGGCCAGCGAGCGCAGTTCGCGCGCGGCATTCTTGTAGCTGGTGATGTCGGCGTAACTGGTGACGAAGCCGCCGTCGGGCAGCGGGTTGCCGCGGATCTCCAGCACCGTGCCGTCGTCCTTCTCGCTCTCGCGCATGTGCGGGCGGCCACTGCGCAGGTGATTCAGGCGGCGCTCGATGGCTTCATCGACCGGACCGGGCCCGAGCAGGCCGCGGCGGGCATTGAAACGGAACAGCTCCTCGATCGGACGCCCGACGCGCACCAGGTCTGCCGGGAACCGGAACAGTTCCAGATAGCGCGCATTCCATGCCACCAGCCGCAGTTCGCGGTCGATCACCACCACGCCCTGCGGCAGGTGCGCCAGGCTGCGGCTGAGCCCGCTGTCGGCATCGGTAGCGGCCTGCAGCAGGCCATCCTGTGCGGTGCGCAGTTCCTGTGCGTGCTGCTTGAGCAGGGTCTCCAGCTCGCGGCGGCTGCGCAGGCGATGCTTGGCCAGGCGCCGGCGCTGTTGCACGAACAGCACCAGGAACCCCAGTGCCAGCCACGCCGCGCCCCCGGTGACGGCGGCGGCCCGGCCGGCGCTGCTGGCGGCGCCGGCGTCGTGCAGCAGGTGCAGGTTCCAGCCCTCGGCCGGCAGCACCAGGGTCTGCCACAGCATCGGCTGCGGCAATGCCGGGTCGAGCAGGCGCACCATGCGTCCGCCGTCGGCCAGCACGTCTTCGGTACGCGCGCGCAACGGCTGCAGGGCACGATCGGCGTACTGGCGGGCGTCGAGCATCTCGCGGCGTTCGTCGGCACCCAATGGGCGCAGCAGCCGGTAGCGCCAGGCATCGCGGTTGGCCAGGAACACCACATCGTGGTCGTCGCTGGCCAGCACCACGTCGGGGCTGCTCAACCATTCCTGTTCCAGCGCGGACAGCTCGACCTTGATCACCACCACGCCCAGGCGCTGGCCGTCTTCCTCGATCGCCTGCGACAGGTAGTAGCCGGGCACGCCGGTGGTCATGCCGATGCCGTAGAAGCGGCCACGGCCCTGGGCCAGCGCCTGGCGGTAGTAGGGCCGGTAACTGTAGTTCTCGCCGACGTTGCTGGTCGGCTGGTCCCAGTTGCTGGCCGCCACCGCTACGCCGTCGTGGCCGACCAGGGTCAGCGTGGAGGCGCGGGTAACTTCGTTTGCACGTTGCAGCTTGAGGTTCAGGCGCTGCCGTTCGGCAGGCGAGGGCGGCACGCGCAGGGCGTGCAGCAGGTCTGGATCAAGCGCCAGCACCTGCGGCAGGGTGCCGAAGCGGTCGATGCGCTGCTGCAGTCCCTGGCCATACAGCTGCAGCTGGCGTTGCACCTGGCTGCTTTCTTCGCCAAGCGCGCGCCGCCAGGCGTAGTGTCCCGCCGCGACCGCGCACAACACGGTGCCACCGACCATCGCCAGCAGGGTCAGCAACAGCATCCGGTGGCGGCTCAGCCAATACATGGCGGCAGTCTACGCAGGGCCGGCGGGCGTGGCGTGCACGCCCGCCGGGGTCTGACGTGGAAGGGGTCAGAAGTGCATCTGCGCGCGCAGTTCGAAGATCTCCGGCGTGCTGTGCACGCCACGACGGCTGGCGTCGACCTTCACGTAGTTGGCCTGGAACTTGAAGTGGCTGGTCAGGTACCAGTTCGCGCCCAGGGTCAGGTCGTGCTGGCGGCCACCGAGGATGCTGCCATCGTCGAGGTCCATGCGGCTGTAGCGGGCCACCAGTTCCACCGCGCCGTAGTCGTGTGCCGGCTTGATGTTGGCCACGGCACCGGCGTTGTACGGGCGGGATTCGCCGGTCAGTACCCAGCTGGCCATCGCGTACTGGCCACTGCCGGTGTAGTCGGGCTTGCCGTCATGGCGGGTGACCGTGGCGCGCAGCGCTTCGGCCTGCAGCGAGAACGGGCCGCGGATCCAGATGCCTTCCAGGCCGGTGCGGCGGATCTGGTCGGCGGTGACCAGCGCGCCGGAATCGACATAACGGATGTCGGTCAGGCCGGCTTCGGGGCGTGCGCGCAGGCGCGCGCTGGCTTCGTGGTGCACATCGCGGCCATCGCTGTAACCGCGCGGATTTTCCTGCGAGTAGGCCAGGCCCAGGTGGATCACATCTCCCGGCGCCTTCACCGGCGTCCACACCGCACGCACCGCCTGGGTGGTGCCGGGGTTGTCACCCTGCAGGTCCTTGCCGCCATAAGCGCCGGCCTGCAGCAGGTACTGCGGGCGCTCCAGCACCCATTCCACACCCGTGCGGCGGCCTTCGTAGAAGGCCTGCACAGGCAGTGCGGTTTCCAGGAAGCTGCCGGCGCGCGAAGACGTGTTCGCATCCAGGCCGACCGGGGTCTTCATGTAGCCGAAGCGGAAGCGGCCGATGTCGCGGCCGAAGAAGGCCTTGCTTTCAAAGCGCACGAACACGTCCAGCCAGGTATCGGACTGGAAGTCGTAGTAGACCATTGCGTCGTAGACGCCCTTCTTCTTCAGCGTCGCACCGAATTCCTTGCGGCGCACGGCGTCGTCGTCCTCAAGGCCGCTGGCCGAGGAGAAATCGTTGTAGTCGTAGGCGATGTTGGCGGTAGCGGCCAACTCGGTGCCGTCGCCGAAGGCGTACTTGGTCGGCCAGTTGTCGAAATCGGCAGCCGAAGCGAAGGCGGGAAGCGCGGCCAGCGACAGGGCCAGCAAGGTGGGAATCGGGCGCATGTTGGGTGCGGCTCTCTCAGATTGCGTGTGGACAGGACAACAACGGCCGCAAGGGCCGGAACTTTCGCAATGACGCGCCCAGCCGTTCAGCTCGGGCCACCGGCCTCCCCGTGATCGGGCGGTGCGGCGCCAGTGTAGGCATCGCAGCCACCTGAACCGGGGGGCTAGTACCAATAGGTTATCTGCGCCAGCGTGCCCGGCGCGTACAAAGGCGTCCATTGGTCGCACCCCCTGCGCGTGCAGTACAGGGCCTGCGGTCAGTTTCCACGGTAACGGTTCCCGTGCAGTCCCGGGGCCGTACGTGCCTGAAAACGCCCCTTCCGGAGTCCGCCATGCACATCCCGACCGCAGCACCGGTGCCTGCAAAGCCGTTGCCGATCTATCGCCAGCTGTACTTCCAGGTGATCGTGGCGATCGTCCTGGGCGCCATCCTCGGCCACTACGAACCGTTGATGGGCGAGAAGATGAAGCCGCTCGGCGATGCCTTCATCAACCTGGTGAAGATGATCATCGCCCCGGTGATCTTCCTGACCATCGTCACCGGCATCGCCGGCATGACCCACCTGCGCACGGTGGGCCGGGTGTTCGCCAAGGCGATGGCGTACTTCCTGTTCTTCTCCACGCTGGCACTGATCGTCGGCATGATCGTGGCGCACGTGGTGCAGCCCGGCGCCGGCATGAACATCAATCCGGCCGAGCTGGACCAGACCGCGGTGCACAGCTACGTCGAGAAGTCGCATGACCTGACCCTGGTCGGCTTCCTGATGGACATCATTCCGAAGACGCTGCTCAGCGCCTTCGTCGACGGCAACATCCTGCAGGTGCTGTTCGTGGCCGTGCTGTTCGGCATCGCACTGGCCTCGGTGGGCGAGAAGGGCAAGCCGATCGTGAACTTCCTGGAGGCGCTGGTCGCTCCGGTGTTCAAGCTGGTGCACATCCTGATGAAGGCCGCTCCGATCGGTGCCTTCGGCGCAATCGCCTTCACCATCGGCAAGTACGGCGTCGGCTCGCTGATCAACCTGGCCTGGCTGGTGGGCTCGTTCTACCTCACCGCCTTCCTGTTCGTGGCGGTCATCCTGGGCCTGGTCTGCCGCCTGTGCGGGTTCTCGGTATTCAAGCTGGCGCGCTACCTGAAGGCCGAGCTGCTGCTGGTGCTGGGCACGTCGTCGTCGGAATCGGCGCTGCCGTCGCTGATGGAGAAGATGGAGCGCGCCGGCTGCAGCAAGTCGGTGGTGGGCCTGGTGGTCCCGACCGGCTACTCGTTCAACCTGGACGGCACCAACATCTACATGACCCTGGCCGCGCTGTTCATCGCCCAGGCCACCAACACCGAACTGACCCTGGGCCACCAGATTGCCCTGCTGCTGGTCGCCATGCTCAGCTCCAAGGGCGCGGCCGGCGTCACCGGCGCCGGCTTCATCACCCTGGCCGCCACCCTGGCCGTGGTGCCGGAAGTGCCGGTGGCCGGCATGGCGCTGATCCTGGGCGTGGATCGCTTCATGAGCGAATGCCGCTCGCTGACCAACTTCATCGGCAATGCGGTGGCGACCGTGGTGGTCTCGCGCTGGGAAGGCGCGCTGGACCGCAACCGCCTGCAGCTGGCGCTGGATGGCCGCGAAAGCGAACTGCCGCCGCCGGTCGATGCGCTGCCCGAGGCGCTGCCGGCCAAGGGCTGACCCAGGTGTGTGGTACCGCGGGGCCGATCACGACAGTGGTACGGCCCCGCGGCGTTTCAGGGCGTCCCCTGGCTGTCATGGGAGGCGCCGAAGCTGGTATCGCGGTACCGTCGCATACGGCACGGAATTGTGCGGTCGCAGCATGGCTGCGACAGGATAGCGACAGGTCCGGACGCTCCAACGGGGGTATCATCCCCTGTCCCTTCTGCCCATTCATGTAACCCACATCGATGTCCAACGAAGATTTCAAACAGGCCGCCCTCGATTACCACCGGATGTCCCCGCCGGGAAAGATCAAGGTTTCCGCTACCAAGCCCATGCTGACCCAGCGCGACCTGTCGCTGGCGTATTCGCCGGGCGTGGCGTACGCCTGTGAAGCGATCAAGGCCGACCCGCAGCAGGCCAGTGAGCTGACCGCACGCGGCAACCTGGTGGCGGTGATCTCCAACGGCACTGCGGTGCTGGGCCTGGGCAACATCGGTGCGCTGGCCGGCAAGCCGGTGATGGAAGGCAAGGGCGTGCTGTTCCAGAAGTTCGCCGGCATCGATGTGTTCGACATCGAGGTGGATGAAACCGACCCGGACAAGCTGGTCGACATCATCGCCTCGCTGGAACCGACCTTCGGCGGCATCAACCTGGAAGACATCAAGGCGCCGGAATGCTTCGTGGTCGAGCGCAAGCTGCGCGAGCGCATGAAGATCCCGGTGTTCCATGACGACCAGCACGGCACGGCAATCATCGTCGGCGCGGCGGTGCTCAACGCGATGGCGATCACCGGCAAGAAGATCGAGGACGTGAAGCTGGCGACCACGGGCATGGGCGCGGCCGGCATCTCCTGCGTGAACATGCTGGTGCAGCTGGGCCTGAAGCCGGAGAACATCCTGGCCTTCGACCGCGAGGGCGTGATCCACACCGGCCGCACCGACCTGGATCCGGAAAAGCAGCGCTATGCGCGCGACACCGACAAGCGCACGCTGGCCGAGATCGTCGACGGCGCGGATATCTTCCTGGGCCTGTCGGCACCGGGCATCCTGACCGCCGACATGGTCAAGACCATGGCGCCGGATCCGGTGATCTTCGCGCTGGCCAACCCGACCCCGGAAATCATGCCGGAAGTGGCGCGCGCCGCGCGTCCGGACGCGATCATCGGTACCGGCCGTTCGGACTATCCGAACCAGGTCAACAACGTGCTGTGCTTCCCGTACCTGTTCCGCGGTGCGCTGGACGTGGGCGCGACCGCGATCAACGAGGAAATGAAGATCGCCTGCGTGCGCGCCATCGCCGCGCTGGCGCGCCGTGCCGCCACCGACATGGGCTCGGCCTACGGCGGCGAGACCCCGAGCTTCGGCCGTGAATACCTGATCCCGCGTCCGTTTGACCGCCGACTGCTGGTGGAGCTGTCGGCCGCCGTAGCGCATGCCGCGATGGATTCGGGCGTGGCCGCACGCCCGATCGCCGACATGGGCGCCTACCGCGACAAGCTCGCCCAGTTCGTCTACCGCACCAGCCTGATGATGAAGCCGGTCTACGACCGCGCGCGCAGCGACAAGCAGCGCGTGGTGTACGCCGAAGGCGAAGAGGAAGTGGTGCTGCAGGCGGTGCAGAACGTGGTCGATGACGGCCTGGCGCACCCGATCCTGATCGGTCGGCCGGAGGTGATCGAATCGCGCATCGAGCGCCTTGGCCTGCGCCTGAAGATCGGCGAGAACGTTGAAGTCACCAACATCAACGACGATCCGCGCTTCAACGAGTACTGGCAGTACTACCATGGCCTGACCGGCCGTCGTGGCGTGACCGTGGCCGCAGCCAAGAACCTGATGCGTTCGCGCCCGACCCTGATCGCGGCGGTGATGGTGGCCCGTGGCGAAGCCGATGCGATGCTGACCGGCATCGTCGGCCGCTTCCACAAGAAGCTGGGTTACGTGCGCAGCGTGCTGCCGCTGGAACCGAAGGTCACCTCGACCTCGGCGATGACCGGGGTGATCAACCAGCAGGGCGTGTTCTTCTTCGTCGACACCCACGTGCAGGAAGACCCGACCGCCGAACAGCTGTGCGAAGCCACGTTGCAGGCGGCCTACCGCATGAAGCTGTTCGGCATCGAGCCGAAGGTGGCGCTGCTGTCGCACTCCAACTTCGGCAGCCACGACTCGAAGGATGCGCTGAAGATGCGCCAGGTGCGCGAGCTGCTGCTCAAGCGCAACCCGCGTCTGAACGTGGACGGCGAGATGCAGGGCGACACCGCGTGGGATGAAGCACTGCGGCAGAAGCTGCTGCCGGGCTCGACCCTGCAGGGCCGCGCCAACCTGTTCGTGCTGCCGAACCTGGAAGCGGCCAACATCGCCTACAACCTGGTGCGCGTGTTCACCGACGGCGTGGCGATCGGCCCGATCCTGATGGGCGTGAACAAGCCGGTGCACATCCTGACCACCAGCGCGACCTCGCGCCGGATCCTGAACATGACCGCGATTGCGGCGGTCGATGCGCAGATCAGGAAGCAGATCGAAGCGGAGAAGAAGGCCTGAGGCCTTCTTCCCGGTTCGATCTGCAGAAGCGCGCCCCCGGGGCGCGTTTCTGTTTCCGCAAAGCGGAAACGGGTAGAGTCGACTGTTAGTCGACTGCCTTTCGTACAACCACCGAAAATCCCGCGCGATCGCGCGATAGTCGACTAACAGTCGACTCTACCGGTCCCGATGCCGGTCCCACCGCTGCCACACGCACTACGCAACCCGGTCATTTGCCTGCAACCCCGCTGAGGCCCAATACGCCCACGCGGCCCGGCCGTGGGAAGGGACCGGACCGGCCTTCCCACCCTGGGCCCGACCAACTTTCCATGGGCGAGGGTGTCATGCGCAATCGAGTGACGCGGCGGTACTTCCAGCAACTGTTCGCGCTGTACGCCGGCTTCGTGCAGTCGCGCTGAGGCGCCGACGACAGCGCCGGGCAATGCCCGGCGAATCGGCGGTACGTGGGTGTCAGTGCCGCTTGTCGCGCCGCCCAGGGGCCGGCGGCGGTGCATCCGAACGCGGCCTGGCGTACTGCGCCCACAGCACCGGCAGTGCCTTGCCGGTGTGCTTCTGCCACAGCGCCGGTGCATAGCGGCCGTCGCGCAGGGCCTTGTCCAATGCCAGCACCAGGCCCGGGTATTCGGCGTCGGCCCACTTCAGGAACGCGCCGGTCACCCGGTAGCCGCTGTCGACGTTCTGGCCCTTCTCGACCTTGACCGGCAATGCCCAGCCGGCGGCGGCGTTATCCCTGCCATAGCGGTCGCGGGCGTAGTCGGCGATGCCTTCCACCAGCCAGCCCGGTACCCGCGCATCGCCGTAGCCGGGATACCCCTGCACGATGTGCATCGCTTCATGGGTGACCAGGTCGATGTCGTTGGGGTGCTGCACCAACCAGCCCGGATTGATGGTGATCGTTGCTGCCTGGTCCTTGTCGCCGACGAAGGCGATCCCGGTGTAGGCCGGATCGATCACGATGCGCACTCTCGACGGCGCCGCCGGGTGAAAATCGGCGCGTTCGCGCACGTAGGCGGAGTAGAACGTATCGATCACCCGTTCCCGCTGCGGCGCGGCCAGGGCGCCGCGGGCGTCCTGGTAGTTCAGCGTCACGCCTTCACGGGTCAACTGCGTATCGAACGCCTGGGCCTGGCCGACGCTGGAAAAGGAGAGGGCGGCAAGGGCCACGGGCAACAGGCGGAAGCGCAGGAGGGTCATTGCACGGCACCAGGTGCCAGCAGTTCGATCTCCGCCAGCGGCATCCTGCCCGGTGCCACCAGGCGCAGGCGGTACTCGCTGTAGCGACCGGGCCTGGCGATGCGGAACGGCCGGGTCTGGCGGGCCGATTCGAAGTCTTCGCCGCTGCGCTGGTCGAGCAGCGTCCAGCTGCCGTCGCCGCTGCGGGCCTCCAGCGCCCATTGGCCACCGCGGATGCCGCTGTCGCCGCTGGTCAGCGTGTACAGCGTCGGGGTGCCCTCGGCCAGGCCGGTCAGCGCGATGGTTGCGCCGCCGCCCAGGCCGACCGTGGTGCCGGCATCGTCATCGACCAGCGCCGGCAAGGCGCGGCCATCGGCCAGCGTCGCCCTCGCGCCGGTGCCGAGCAGGTCATGCAGCAGCTGCGGGCGCTGGCCGCGCGCGGTCAACGAGCGCGGCACGTCATCCACGCCACTGCCCCAACGCGACGGCTGCGGTCCCATCACGAAGTCGAGGGTCGCGCCCTTGGCGATCAGCTCGTGCGGCACCCAGGTCTTCGTCCACGGCTTGCCGTTGATCTTCAGCGACTGCACGTAGACGTTCTCGCGCGAATTGTTGGCCGCGTTCACGGTCAGCACCGCGCCGCCCTGCAATTCCACCCGCGCGTGGCGGAAGGCCGGCGAGCCGATCACATACTCCGGGGCGCCCATGCGCAGCGGGTACAGGCCCAGCGAGGCCAGCACGTACCACGCCGAGGTCTCGCCGTTGTCCTCGTCGCCCGGATAGCCCTGGCCGATCTCGCTGCCCACATACAGGCGCGACAGGATCTCGCGCACGTGCTGCTGGGTCTTCCAAGGCTGCCCGGCGTACAGGTACATCCACGGGATGTGGTGCGCCGGCTGGTTGCTGTGCGCGTACATGCCCATGCGCACGTCGCGCGCTTCGGTCATCTCGTGGATGGTGCCGCCATAGGAGCCGGCCAGTGCCGGGTCCGCGGTTTCCGGCGTGGCGAAGAAGGCATCCAGCTTCGCCGCCAGCTTGTCGCGGCCTCCGTACAGCGCGGCCAGGCCTTCGCCATCGTGGGCGGCGGTGAAGGCGAACGTCCAGCCGTTGGATTCGGTGTAGTCGTGGCCCCACACACGCGGGTCGTAGTGCGCGGCGTCCACGCGCCAGCGGCCATCGGCGTTGCGGCCCTGGAAGAAGCCGGCGGCCGGATCGAACATCGTCGCGTAGCTGGCGGCGCGATGGCGGAAGTAGTCGGCCTCGGTGCGGTAGCGCTCGCGCGCGGCCGGTGTGGTCGCACGCTTGGCCAGGGCATCGGCCATGTTGGCGATGCCGAAGTCGTTGAGCGCGCCTTCCATCGTCCACGACATGCCTTCATGCACCTCCGCGCTGGCGTAGCCACGGAAGGTCGAACGGTCCATGCCCTTGCGGCCGACATGGCGGTCGGGCGGTACCACGGTCGCGTTCTTCAGCGCAGCGGCATACGCCTCGGCCGGATCGAAGCCGCCGATGCCCTTCAGCCACGCATCGGCAAAGGCCACATCCGAGCTGGTGCCGACCATCAGATCGGCGTAACCCGGCGACGACCAGCGCGCGATCCAGCCACCGGCGCGGTACTGCTCGATGAAACCCTGCACCAGCTGCCCGGCATCGTCGGGGGTGAACAGTGCATAGGCCGGCCAGGTGGTGCGGAAGGTGTCCCAGAAGCCGTTGTTGACGAACACCTTGCCATCGCGCACGCCGGTGAAGCTGCGGTTCGCGTTGCCCTCGGTGTTGTCATCGCTGGCGCTGGCCTGGTTGGCGTAGCGCCAGTCAGGCGCGGCCGCGCTGCCGGCGTTCTCGTGGCCGGAGTTGGGGTACAGGTACAGCCGGTACAGGCTGGAGTACAGCGTGGTCTTCTGGTCGTCGCTGGCGTCGCCGATGTCGAAGCGGGCCAGGCGTGCGTCCCACGCATCCTGTGCGCGGCCGGCCACGCTTTCCAGGGTATCGGTGGCGGCGATTTCCAGGGCGAGGTTGTGCCGTGCCTGCTCCAGCGAGATCAGCGAGGTGGCGATGCGCATGGTCACCCGCCGCTCGCTGCCGGCGTCGAACTTGATGTAGCCGGTCGGGCGGCCGGTCTCAAGACGCCCACTGCTGCGCCAGGGCCTGTCGAAGCTGGCCACCACGTACATGCGGCTGGCGCCGTTGGACAGGCCGCTGCGGGTATCGGTGTAGCCGCTCAGGGTCTGCGTGGCCGCATCCAGGGTCAGGCCACCGCGTGCATCGACATTGTCGAACAGCAGGTTGGCGTCGCCGCCCTCGGGGAAATCAAAGCGGAACAGCGCGGCATGATCGGTCGGCGCGATGGCGGCCGCGATGCCGTTGTCGAAGCGAACGTCGTAGCGATAAGGGCGCGCGCTTTCGTGGCTGCGGTCGAACGACAGCGCGCGCTTGCGGCGGTCGGCCTCCGGCACACCACGACTGGCCGAGGGCATCACCTGGAAGGTCTGGCGGTCGCCCATCCACGGGCTGGGCTGGTGGCTCAGTGCGAGCGCCTGCAGTTGCGGGCGATTGCGGGCGTCATTCTGCTCGTTCCAGCGATACAGCCAGTTGAGCGCACCGGCATCGGTCACCGGCGTCCAGAAGTTGAAGCCATGCGGCACCGCCGTGGCCGGGAAATTGTTGCCGCGCGAGAAGGTGCCGTTGGCCTGGGTGCCGCGGGTGGTCAACACCCAGTCGGAGACGCGCTGAGGCGTCTGCCGCGGCTGCGCATCCAGCTGCACATCGTCGATCCAGCCCGACACAGGCGCGCCGTTGGCGCTGGCCACCTCCAGCTCGATCGCCACCACACGGCGGCCCTTCAGCGCCGGCACATCGCCCAGGCGAACCGACTTGCGTGCCCACTGCTGCGGGTACAGCGTCTTCGATTCGCCCTGCGCGCGCGCACCGAGCGCCACGCCGTGCTGGTCGCGCGCCGCGCCGGCTGAAACGCGGCTGCCATCGTCCAGGCGCAGATCCAGCGACACATAGGTCGAGGCGACGCTGTCCTTGCCGACGATCTCCGGCAGCACCAGCCACGACAGGGTGGTATCGGCCTCGATCGGCAGGTCGGTCTTGAACAGCTCGCGCCGCGCGCTGCCGCCTTCGCTGCTGTAGCGCAGTGCATGCAGGCCGCTGTAGCCGGCGTTGCGCTTGGCGGCGTAGGGCGCGTCCGGGCCGCTGCCGATGGCAACCTGCAAGGCAGCGGCGGCCGCAGCCGGGGCCGGTTCGCCGGGTTCGAACGAGGTCTGCAGTCCCTGTGCCAGTACCGGCATCGCAGTGGTCGCACAGGCCAGGGCCAGGGCGAGCGGAAGCAGGGCGCGGCGTGGGTCGGACAGGGTCATGCAGGGGTCTCCCGGAAGGGCAGGCGGCGGGCAGAACCCGCATCGGCGGACACCACGGACAGCAGCACCCCGCCCGCCATGATCGCAGCGGAAGAGGAGATGCTGGTCCGGTGGGGGCGGGCCATGCGATCGGGTCGGATTGGACAGGTCGAGTGCTGACCTGGCCCGATCCTGCAACAGCCGCCGCAGCCTGACAAGTGCCATTTAGTTCGATCCAAATGCGGGAAATATGCCCAAGGCCCGTTTGGTGCCTGGAACCGGCGGATCGATGCAGGCATTTTCCCGGTGCAGGCCTGCCGGCACGCCCGGCCACCTGCGGCGGCGCAATGTCCGGGCGGCCCGGATGCTAGAATCACAGCCCTCGCAACCCGTCCATCGACTTCCGCCATGAGCCATACCGCCACCGCGCCCGCCAACGCCGAGAAGCGCTACACCGTGCACCGCAGCGAGCTGCCGCTGAGCTGCCCGACCCCGGAAATGGCGCTGTGGAACTCGCATCCGCGCGTGTACCTGCCGATCGAAGACGAGCCCAACGGCGAAGCGCAGTGCCCGTACTGCGGTTCCGTGTTCGTGCTGGCCGACTAAGCGGCCGCCGCTTCGATGCGCCGATTGACCGTGGTGCAGTTGCTGCCGGCGCTGCACTCCGGCGGCGTCGAGCGCTCGACCCTGGAAATCGCTGCGGCCCTGGTCGCTGCCGGCCATCGCGCGCTGGTGGTGTCCGCCGGTGGCCGCCTGGTGCAGCCGCTGCTGGACAGTGGTGCCGAGCATCTCACCCTCGACATCGGCCGCAAGTCGCTGCTCACGCTGCGGCATCTGCCGACCCTGCGCAGGCTGTTTGCCGAGGTGGGTGCAGACATCGTGCATGCCCGCTCGCGGCTGCCGGCCTGGCTGGGCCTGTACGCGATCCGCGCCATGCCCGCAGCGCAGCGCCCGCACTGGGTGACCACCGTGCACGGCCTGAATTCACCCAGTCGCTACAGCGCGGTGATGACCAGTGGTGAACGTGTGATCTGCGTGTCCAACACCGTGCGCCAGTACGTGCAACGGCATTACCCGACCGTGCCCGGCGCCAGGCTGCAGGTGATTCCGCGCGGCGTCGATGTCGGCCAGTTCCCGCGCGTGGCACGTGCCGACCGCCGGCCGCGATTGGCGCTGGCCGCCGATCATCCGTGGCTGGCCCAGGTCGAGGGCCCGCTGCTGCTGCTGCCGGGGCGCGGCACCCGCCTGAAGGGCCACGCCCACGCGTTGCAGCTGCTGGCCGATGTGCGCGCCGCGGGCGTGCCGGCCCAGCTGTGGATGCTGGGCACCGATGAACCCGGGCGGGAAGCCTACGTGGCCGGCCTGCGCCGGCAGGCCGCCGCGCTGGGCGTGGCCGAGGCCGTGCAGATCAGCACGCCGACCACGCGCATTGCCCAGGCCTATGCGGCCAGCGATCTGGTGCTGCAGTTGTCGGACAAGCCCGAAGCATTCGGCCGCACCGTGGTCGAAGCGCTGTCGGTGGGTCGTCCGGTGCTGGGCTGGGACCATGGCGGCGTGGGCGAACTGCTGCGGCAGCTGCAGCCCAGCGGCGCGGTGGCGTTGGGCGATGCGCGCGCGCTGGGTGAACGTGCGCTGGCCCTGCTGGCGCAGCCACCGTCCTTGCCGGGCCGTATCCCGTTTACCCTGCAGGCCATGCAGCGTGACACCCTCCGCCTCTATGCCGACCTCGCCGGCTGATCCCACTGCCATCGTGCGCGAGGACCGTGCCGGGCGCTGGGCGCCCTGGTGGGTGCTGGCGTACGTCGCGCTGTGGCCGTTGCCGGGCATCGCCGAGACCGTGCTCGGGCTCGGCGCGCTGTATGCCGCCGCGCGCATGGTCACGCGCCGCTTCCAGCGCCGGCCGCATCTGCTGAGCACGGCCGCCTGGGCGCTCACCTCGATCCTGTTCCTGGGCTATTGGCTGCCGCAGGCGTTTTCCGCGTTCGATGCCATCGACCCGGCGGCCTCGTGGACCAAGGCGGCCGCCGGCCTGCGCTACCTGCCGTTCATGTGGCTGGTGGCGATCGCGGTGGCCACGCCGGCACTGCGGCGGCTGACTTTCGCCGGGCTGGCGCTGATCATCGGCGCATGGACGCTGGATGCGCTGGTGCAGGCGGTGGCCGGCACCAGCCCATGGTTCTGGTCGCTGGATCAGCTGAAGCTGGCGGTGAGTGGTCACGCCTTGTGCCCGGCCGGCGAAGCGGCACGGGTCGACCGCCTCAGCGGTGCGCTGGGACCGTGCAACCTGAAGTTCGGCCAGGTGCTGGCCAGCCTGTCACCGTTCCTGCTGCTGCCGGTGGCGCGTCGCTTCGGCACCCCGGGATGGCTGCTTGCGGCCGCTGCGCTGGGCTGCGTACTGCTGTTGGCCGGTTCGCGGGCGTCGTGGATCACCTTCGCGCTGGTGCTGGCCTACAGTGGCATGCGCCAGTTGGGTTGGAAACGATTGGCGGTGCTGGCACTGATCGCCCTGCTCGGCGCCAGTGCGCTGACCGCCAGCGTGCCGCAGCTGCGCGAACGCGTTGCGCGCACGGCAATGGCCTGGGACGGTGGCGAACGCGGTGTCGACCAGGCGTTGTCCGGGCGTGCGCGGATCTGGGAAGCGGCCGCGTGCATGATTGAAGAACACCCGTTCAACGGCGTCGGTGCCCGCGGTTTCCGCGATGCCTACCCGGCCTGTGTGGCCGGCGAGGGGCCCGCCGTGTGGGGGGACCTGCCGGCGCTGCATGCCCATCAGATCGTGCTGGAGATCCTCGCCGAAACCGGGGTGCTGGGCCTGCTGCTGTGGCTGGCGGCCGTGGCCCAGGCCTGGCGTGCCTGGCGCTATGCCCCGGCCGCTGCACGTGAGCGGGCGCGACCGGCGATGCTGGCCCTGGCGGTCACCGTGTTCCCGCTCAATACGCACCTGGCGTTCTATTCGGCGTTCTGGGGCGGGCTGACCGTGCTGTTGGCAGCGCTGTTCGCCGGCAGCCTGCTGGCGCGCGAGGCGGACGAATCCGCGCCGATGCAGTAGTTGCCAACCTTGGTGGGCTCCCCGGGACCGGCCTCGGTTCATCGGCGCCAACCAAGGTTGGCGACTACCCCGGGCACGCCGGCCCTTCCACCGCATCCGGTTACTTGTAGAAATCGCTCCGGCCGCCGGGCTGGCGCTTGAACCGGCGGTGGATCCACAGGTACTGGTCAGGCGCTTCGCGCACCATGGCTTCGATGGCCTGATTGACCCGCGTGGTATCGGCTTCCACATCCTCGCTGGGGAAGTTCTGCAGCGGCGCGCCGATCTTCAGGAAATACTTCCCGCCTTCGCGGCGATGGAAATACGGAATCACCGCGCAACCGGTCATCCGCGCCAGCTGGTGGGTGGCGGTGATGGTCGAGGCGGTGTGGCCGAAGAACGGCACGAACACGGTGTCCTTGCCACGCATGTCCTGGTCCGGCGCATACCAGAGGAAACCGCCCTTCTTCAGGTGGCGCACGGTGGCGCGGATGTCCTCGTTGGCGAACATCGCCTTGGCATAGCGCAGGCGGCCGAACTTCACCGCCCACTCGTAGACCGGGTTCTTGTGCTTGCGGTACATGCCGGACAGGTCGACGTAGTCGCACAGCAGGCGCCCGCACATTTCCAGGGTCATGAAGTGGCCGGACACCAGCAGCACACCACGGCCCTCGGCCTGCATCTGCCGCAGGTGTTCCAGCCCTTCGATCCGCACCTGCGGGCGCAGGCTGTCGATGCTGCCCCACCAGGCGCGGATGCACTCGAACACGCCCACGCCCAGCGCATCGAAACTGTCGCGCACCAGGCGCTGGCGCCAGGCTTCGTCCTTCTCGGGGAAGCACAGCTTCAGGTTGACCTCGGCGGCGCGGCGGCGGCTGCCGAGCAGGCGCCAGCTGATCCAGCCGACGCCGCGGCCAAGCGCCCGCTGCAGCAACCACGGCAGGCGGGCGAGGGCGAAGGCGCCGAGCATGGCGGCGAACATCGGCCAGTTGCAGGGATCGCGCAGCGACGGGCGGATGGCGGTGGTGGCATCGGACATTGCCCCATTCTACCAACCCGGCTGCGTGTCTTTCCCGGGGGGCTCCCGTATCCTTGCCGCATGCGTAAAGACCCTGTCGAATGGATCCTGCGTGGCCTGTACTCGGTCGTGCTCTACATCCTGCTGCCGATCACCGTGTACCACCTGGTCTGGCGCGGTTTCCGGGTCCGCGAGTACTTCCGGCGCTGGGACGAGCGCTATGCCTCCTATCCGCAGCCCAGCGGCCAGCCGCGGGTCTGGCTGCACGCGGTCTCGGTGGGCGAGGTCAATGCCGCTGCACCGCTGGTCAATGCATTGCGCGAGCAGCGCCCCGACATCCGCTGGGTCATCACCACCATCACCCCGACCGGCTCCGAGCGCGTGCGCGCGCTGTGGGGCGATGCACTGGACCACGTCTATCTGCCTTACGACGTACCGGGCAGCGTCAACCGCTTCCTCGGCCACTTCCAGCCCAGCCTGGCGCTGATCCTGGAAACCGAGCTGTGGCCGAACATGCTGTTCGGCTGCCGCGACCGTGGCATTCCGGTCTACATCCTCAACGCACGCCTGTCGGCGCGCTCGTTGCGCGGCTACCGGCTGCTGGCGCCACTGATCCGGCGCGCACTGCGTACCGTCACCTGCGTGGCCGCGCAGTCGCACGACGACGCCGAGCGGTTCGTGCAGCTGGGGGCAGCGCCGGAACAGGTGCAGGCGCTGGGCAATCTGAAATTCGACATCACCACCCCCGACGTGCAGGGCTTTGTCGGGCAGTTCCATGAGCGCATCCCGGCCGGGCAGCCGGTGTGGATCGCCGCCAGCACCCATGAAGGCGAAGAGCAGGCGGTGGTCGAGCTGCACCGGCGCCTGCGCCAGCAGCATCCGGACCTGCTGCTGCTGTGGGCGCCGCGCCACCCCGAACGGTTCCCGAAGGTGGAAGCGCTGGCGCGCGAACAGGGCTGGAATGTGGCCACCCGCCGGGTAGAGCGGTGGCCGCAAAGGGGGACCGATGTGTTCGTCATCGATACCCTGGGCGAACTGATGCCGTTCTACGCCTGCGCCCAGGTTGCCTTCGTCGGTGGCAGCCTGCAGGCCATCGGTGGCCACAACCTGCTGGAGCCTGCGGCCATGGGGACCGCGTCGGTGACCGGCCCGCACCTGCACAACTTCGCCGAAATCTCCCGGCGCATGCGCGAGGCCGGCGCGCTGCTGATCGGCGAGGACGCGCAGGCCGTTGGCGATCTGCTGCAGCATCTGCTCGACAACGCCCAGGCCCGCCAAGACATGGCCCGTGCCGGGTGCACGCTGGTCAGCAATGGCCGCGGCGCGCTGCAGCGGACCCTGGCCCTGGTGGCGCCGCATCTGCCGCCACCGCGTGAGTGACCTCTGCGCTGCGGTGATCAGGCGGCGCACTGTCGTGATCGACTTCATCAAATCCACTTAGCGATGCCTGGCCTGTCGCGGCTGGACCGGCTCCGCCGCTTGCAGCGTGCCTGTGATCACAACATGGCGCATGCGGAACAGATTTCGATATCGCGCCGGCGGTGCAGCCTGCCAGCCTGATGTCCACCGCGCTTGGGTGGATATCAAGGGAACTTGGGATGGACGGCAACGGCGGCAGGGACGGCATCAATGACGATCGGCCGGGACTGGACCACCTGGCAGTGGTGGCATTGACGCTGCTGGTCGGCGGCAGCGTGATCGCGCTGGTCGGGCAGCACACGGCCGCGCAGGCCGGCCCGGCCATCGTGCTGAGCCTGCTGCTGGCCGCGCTCGGGGCAGGCCTGGTGCTGTGTTGCCTGCACGATCTGGTGGTGCGGCAACCCGACGCGCAGGGCCTGCATGGGTTGCTGGTGGCCGGCTGGGGGCCGCAGCTGGCCGGCGTGCTCGGCGGTGTGCTGCTGCTGGAACTGGTGGTGACCGCGGCGGGTGCGGCGCAATCCTCCGCCAGCCACCTGCACGCAATGCTGGCCCTGTTCGGAGTCCAGGCCGATCACACGGTGCCGGTACAGCTGACCGCCACGGTGGCATTGCTGGTGCTGGGCGCAACCGCCCTGCTGCCAGCGCGGGTGGTGGCGCTGGTGGCCTGTGCGCTGCTGACGGTAAAGATCGGCATCGGGCTGCTGCTGCTCACGCTGGCGGCGCGGTATGTGCACTACGCGCACTGGGTTCCCTGGCTGCCGGACGCCACCGCACCGTATCGCTTCGGTCTGGGCGGCGTGCTGGCCGCTGCGGTGCCGCTGCTGGGCGTGTTTGCCAGCGTCGGGTTGGCACTGGGCTTTCCCGCGCTGCGGCGGCAACAGCGGCGCGGGCATCCCGGCGTACTGACACTGTCGTCGCTGCTGGCGATGGTATGGCTGATCCTGCTGGCGGCGCTGCAGGCTGGCCTGGTCGAGTTTCCGGCGCTGGCCAGTACGCGGCCGTTGTCGGTGGCCCTGCAGGGCCATCCGCCGTTGCAGTGGATGCTGCCGCTGCTGCCGTTGGCCGGCGCCGCTGGCCTTGCCGCGTTGCAGGTGGTGCTGCTGACGCTGGCGGTGCAGCTGGCGATGGCACTCCGGCCTGCACCGTATGCCACTGCGTGGCGACCAAGGCTGGTGGCGGTGGTGCTGTCGGCGACGTTGCTGGCGTTGTGGGTACCGGCGGGGGCGTTGCCGGTGCTGCCGGGCGCAGCCGCGCTGCTGGTGATGGGCATGCTGTGCCTGGCGGTGCTGCGACCGCGCCCGCCTGCAGCGGCGCAGGGTCCGTTGCGCTGGCCGGCCCTGCTGATGCCGTTGCTGGCGCCGATGGCGGCGATCCTGTGCCTGCTGGCGGCACTGGCGCGGCTGCGGGCGTGGCCGGGCTGAGCACAGGCTGCGCCCGGCGTGCAGGCGCCCACGCCATCGGCCACAAAAAAAGCCACCCTTGCGGGTGGCTTCTTCGTTGCAGGCGGGGGCCCCGACTCAGCGCGTGGTCGTGGCCGGATTGCCGGCATCCTGGGTCAGCAGGCGGTTGACGTCCTGCAGCTCGGCCACGTCCAGTGCGCCCAGCGACTGGCTCAGCAGCAGCCGGTTCTGCAGGAAGGTGTAGCGGGCCTGGGCGTAATCCAGCTGCGCCGAGAACAGGATGCGCTGGTTCTGGATCACGTCCAGCACGGTACGGGTACCGACTTCCAGGCCGACCTGCGAGGCGTCGTAGGCGCTCTGTGCCGAGACCACGGCCAGACGGCGCGCTTCCACCTCGCTGATGCCCTGCACCAGGGTCTGGTAGGCATTGCGGGTGTTGCGGTCCAGCGCACGCTTCTGCTGCTCGTAACCGTCCTGGGCAATGTCACGCTGGGCCAGCGCCTGGCGCACGCCGGACTGGGTGGCACCGCCGGAGAAGATCGGCACGCTCAGGGTCAGGCCGATGCTGTTGGTGCGTGCGTCCGGCGACAGCGAGCCGGCACCGGTGCTGTCACCCCAGGTGGCGGACTTGCCCCAGCTGCCGCCCAGCGACAGGGTCGGGTAGTGGCCACCACGGGCAGCCTGCACGCCGGCTTCGGCCGCGCTGACTTTCAATTCCTGCGCCTTCAGCGCCGGATTCTGGGTCGTGGCCTGCTGCACCAGCTCATCGATGTTGCCGCGGTTGGCCGGCACTTCCGGGCGGAAGTCCGCCGGCAGGCCGCGCAGGTTGACCACCGGCTGGCCGGTCAGTTCGGTCAGGGCCTGATAGTTATCGGCCAGGGTGTTCTGCGCAACGATGGTGTTGGCACGCGCCTGGTCGTACTGGGCGCGTGCTTCGTGCACGTCGGTGATCGGCGCCAGGCCCACTTCCAGGCGCTTGTCGGCGAAGTCGAACTGCTTCTTCGCGGCCGCTTCGTTGGTCTGTGCGGCGTTCAGCGATTCGATCGCCACCAGCACGTTGAAGTAGGCCGCCGAGGTGCGCACGATCAGGCTGTCGTTGGCCGAATCGAGGGTGAAGTCCGCCGCCTTGCTCAGCTCGCGCTGCGAACGCAGGTTGTTGATCTGGGTCCAGTTGAACAGCGTCTGGCTGCCGTCGATCGTGTAGGTGCGGCGCTTGCTGGTGACCGTGCCGGAGTTGGCATCGGCATTGGCTTCGCTGCGCGAACGGTTCAGCGTGGCCTGGCCGTTGATCTGCGGCAGCAGGGCGGCGCGCGCCTGCACGGCGCCTTCCTTGTCGTACAGCCGGGTCGATTCGGCGGCAGACAGCTGCGGATCGCCGTTGCGCGCCATTTCGTAGACCTGCAGCAGGTCGGCGGCATGGGCGGACAACGGCAGCAGGGCAGTGGCCAGCGCAACAGCGAGGGATCGGCGGATCATTGCGGCTTCCTTGGACTCAGAGGTGGAACTGGGGTGCCGGGGCGGCACCGCGCAGGTAATCGATATCAGTCTCGAACAGGGACTCGGTGCTGCCGTCGGCCTTGACCAGCAGGGCCTCCATCGCCGGCGAACGGCCGTGGATCACGAACAGGCGGCCACCCGGACGCAGCCACGAAGCAAACTGTGACGGCACCACGTCGACCGCACCAGTGACACAGATCACGTCAAAACGGCGGTCGGTCTGCCACGACAGGGCGTCGGCCACCTCCACGCGGATATTGTTGCCCAGGCCGGAGGCGTCCAGGCGCGCGCGCGCGGCAGCGGCCAGTTCGGCATCGATTTCCAGGCTCAGCACATCGCGCGCCAGCGCGCCGATGCAGGCGGCCAGGAAGCCGCTGCCGGTGCCGATTTCCAGCACTTCGTCACCCGGCTGCAGATCCAGCGCCTGCAGGGTACGGCCCTCGATGACCGGCTTCATCATCTTCTGGCCATGGCCGATCGGCAGTTCGACATCGGCGTAGGCCAGTGCCCGGTGTGCATCGGCGACAAAGGCCTCGCGCGGCAGGCGGGCCAGGACGTCGAGCACCTTGATGTCCAGCACGTCCCAGGGACGGATCTGCTGTTCCACCATCAGTTCGCGGGCGTGGGCGTAATCAATCGTCATGAGGTTCAAATCCAGCGCAGTGGGCCGGCCATTTTACCGGTGCCGGAGGCCGGCGGCGCGCCCAGAGCATCAGCTGCCGGGTGGCCGGGGTCGCAGTGCCGGAAGTCATCGCGACCTCCGGTTCGTTCAGTTTTGGTTATTCAGCCGTCCCGGCCCCTCGCGGCGCATAGGCGCGCAGGAAGAAGTCGATGCTGGCGGTCACATGGGCAAGAGGGTCACACGCCACCGGTGACAGTGGCATGCCGCACATCATATGCATGTGCACTTCGCCCTTGACCAGGGTCAGGAACTGCTCGCCCGCTAGCGAATAATCAGTGATGTCCAGTTCGCCGCGCTCGGCGCGTGCCCGCAGGAAGTCAGCCAGGGCTTCGCAGGTACGTTCCGGGCCTGCCTTCCAGAACAGCTCGCGCAGGCGTTCGTCGGTCTCTGGCGCCATCATCATGCGCTGGATCGAGATTGCCGCGTCGGAGGTGATCAGTTCGAAGAAGGCCAGTCCGATGCCGATCAGCTGGTCGCGGAGCGGGCCGTCCGCATCGGCCACGAACAGGGCATCGGGCAGCATTTCAATGCACTTTGACTGCACGGCCTCGGAGAACAGGGTCTCCTTGTCGCCGAAGTGGCTGTACACAGTCAGCTTCGAAACGCCCGCCTGAGCAGCGATGGTGTCCATGCTCACGCCGGTATAGCCCTGTTCGATGAACAGTGCCTTGGCTGCTTCAAGGATCGCCGCGCGCTTGCCGAGGTCCTTGGGACGCCCGGGTCCGACGGCCTTGGCAGCGGGCTTGGCCGACGGCTTGCGGGAAGTGGGAGAACTCATCGCGACAATACTAGACCAAGCGGTTCGATATTTATACTATACCGGCCGGTTTATTAAATTGGGCCGGCAGTCGCGGCTCTCCCCTTAGTTGCAACCCTGCGTTTTCAGGACGTTGACCGATGAAGATCGTGCGCTGGATGGGCGGTATGGTGTGGGTGGCTGCGCTGGCAGCCTGTTCGGGACAGGAACAGGCGCCACAGGCGGCCGTGCCGGTACTGGTGGTTCACCCCGGCGAACAGGCCGGGCAGGCCCCGGCGGCGTTCCCGGGCACGGTACGTGCCCGCCAGGAAAGCCCGCTGTCGTTCCGTGTCGGTGGCAACCTGGTCAAGCGTCATGTCGATGCTGGCCAGCGGGTGAAGAAGGGCGACGTACTGGCCGAGCTGGACGTGGCCGACTTCGCACTGCAGGCGCGTGCCTCGCAGGCCCAGCTGGCCGCGGCCGAAGCCGATCTGGTGCGTGCCCGTGATGACCTGAAACGCTACCAGGTGCTGGCCGACCAGCAGCTGGTCAGCCGTTCACAGCTGGACCAGCAGTCTGCCGCCTTCAAGGCGGCGCAGGGCCAGGCCAATGCCGCCCGCGCCAACCTCGATGTACTGCGCAACCAGGCCGACTACGCGCAGCTGCGCGCACCGGCCGACGGTGTGATCGCCAGCCGCGAGGCCGAGGCCGGGCAGGTGGTCTCCGCCGGCCAGACCATCTTCAACCTGGCTGCCGACGGCGGGCGCGAAGTGCTGATCGATCTGCCCGAAGCCACCATCCGCGACTACGCGGTCGGCCAGCCGGTCGAAGTGGAGCTGTGGAACCGTCCGGGCCAGCGCCTGCCGGGCACGATCCGCGAGATCGCCGCCGCCGCCGATCCGCAGGCACGCACCTACGCCACGCGGGTCAGCCTGGCCGCCGATGCGCTGGCCGATGTCGAACTGGGCCAGAGTGCGCGCGTCTACAGCAGCGCCGGCCGCCACGGCACGCTGCAGTTGCCGCTGGGCGCGCTGCAGCGTGGTGCCAATGGTGCCGCCAGCGTGTGGGTGGTCGATCCGGCCAACAGCACATTGAAGGCTGCCGCGGTCACCACCGGTGCCTACGGCAGCGAGACGGTGCCGGTGCTGTCGGGTGTGGGCGCGGGTGACTGGGTGGTGGCTGCGGGTGGCCATCTGCTGCGCGCCGGCCAGCCGGTGATCGCCGTGGACCGGCAGAATCGTCCCGTGCTGAAGCCGGCCGCGCCGCCGGCTGCCGCCAAGGCCAAGGAGTAAGCCGGTGCGCCGCTTCAATCTTTCCGAGTGGGCGCTGGCCAATCGTCCATTGGTGCTGTTTGCGATGCTCGCCTTCGCCCTGATCGGTGCGTGGTCGTACAAGCATCTGGGCCAGTCCGAAGATCCGCCCTTCACCTTCAAGGCGATGGTGGTGCGCACGTTGTGGCCGGGGGCCACCGCCGAGCAGGTCTCGCGGCAGGTGACCGAGCCGATCGAGAAGGCGTTGATGAACACCGGCGAGTACGAGTTCATCCGCTCGTATTCGCGCCCGGGTGAATCCCAGGTCATCTTCATGGCCCGCGACAGCCTGCGTTCCAGGCAGATTCCGGACCTGTGGTACCAGGTCCGCAAGCGCGTGGGCGACATCCGCGCGACGCTGCCGCGCGAGATCGTCGGCCCATTCTTCAACGATGAGTTCGGCGACACCTACGGCAACATCTATGCGTTGACCGGCAAGGGCTTCGACTACGCGGTGATGCGCGACTACGCCGACCGCATCCAGCTGGAACTGCAGCGCGTGCCCGACGTCGGCAAGATCGACCTGGTCGGCCTGCAGGACGAGAAGGTGTGGATCGAGTTGTCCAACACCCGGCTGGCAACGCTGGGCGTGTCAATGCAGCAGGTGCAGCAGGCGCTGGCCGACCAGAATGCGATCACCGGCACCAGCTTCTTCGAGACCGCCACCGATCGCGTGCAGCTGCGCGTGACCGGCCAGTTCAACGATATCGAAGCGATCCGCCAGTTCCCGATCCGCGCCGGTGACCGCACCGTGCATCTGGGCGACATCGCCGAGGTCAAGCGCGGCTTCGCCGATCCGGCGTCGCCGAAGATGCGCTTCATGGGCGAAGAGGCCATCGGGCTGGCCGTGGCAATGAAGGATGGCGGTGACATCCTCAAGCTCGGTGCCAACCTCGATGCCGAGTTCCAGCGGCTGCAGAAGACCCTGCCGGCCGGCATGCAGCTGCGCAAGGTGTCCGACCAGCCGCAGTCGGTGGAGGAGTCGGTCGGCGAGTTCGTGCAGGTGCTGACCGAAGCGGTGGTGATCGTGCTGCTGGTCAGTTTCTTCTCGCTGGGCCTGCGCACCGGCCTGGTGGTAGGCGTGACCATTCCGCTGGTGCTGGCGATGACCTTCTTCGTCATGCACTACTTCGACATCGGCCTGCACAAGATCTCGCTCGGCGCGCTGGTGCTGGCGCTGGGCCTGCTGGTGGACGATGCGATCATCGCGGTGGAGATGATGGCCACCAAGATGGAGCAGGGCTACGACCGCCTGCGCGCGGCCAGTTTCGCCTGGGAATCGACCGCGTTCCCGATGCTGACCGGTACGTTGATCACCGCTGCCGGCTTCCTGCCGATCGCCACGGCGGCATCGAGCACCGGTGAATACACCCGCTCGCTGTTCCAGGTGGTGACCATCGCGCTGGTGGTGTCGTGGATCGCAGCGGTGTTGTTCATCCCGTACCTGGGCGACAAGATGCTGCCGGACCTGTTCAACCCGCAGCCACCGAAGCCGGGCAGCCTGTCCGCGCGCTGGCACGCCAAGCGCCAGCAGTGGGCTGACCGCTACCCGGCGCTGGCCAACCTGATCGCGCCGCCGCAGCACGGGCACGACCATGATCCGTACCAGCGCCCGTTCTACCGCAGCTTCCGTCGCTTCCTCGACGCCTGCCTGCGCCGTCGCTGGTGGGTGATTGCCGCGACCGTCGCGCTGTTCGTGTTCTCGCTGATGATGTTCCGCTTCGTGCCGCAGCAGTTCTTCCCGGATTCGACCCGGCCGGAACTGATGGTGGATATCGAGCTGGCCGAGGGCGCGTCGCTGCGCTCGACCCAGGCCCAGGCCGAGAAGCTGGAAAAGCTGCTGCAGGGCCGCCAGGACATCGCCAACTACGTGTCCTATGTGGGCACCGGCTCGCCGCGCTTCTACCTGCCGCTGGACCAGCAGCTGCCGGCGACCAACTTCGCCCAGTTCGTGATCCTGGCCAAGGACACCAAGGCGCGTGAAACCGCCCGCAGCTGGCTGCTGAAGGAGGTGATCCCGCAGTTCCCGGACGTGCAGATGCGCGTGACCCGCCTGGAAAACGGCCCGCCGGTCGGCTACCCCGTGCAGATGCGCATTTCCGGCGAGCACATCGAGCGGGTGCAGGCGATCGCCCGCCAGGTCGAGGCCAAGGTGCGCGAGAACCCGCACGTGATCAACGTCAACCTGGACTGGAGCGAGCCGAGCAAGGTGGTGCGCCTGGTGATCGACCAGGAGCGCGCCCGCGCGCTGGGCGTGAGCAGTGCCCAGGTCAGCCAATTCCTGTCCAGCTCGCTGGCCGGGCAGTCGGTAAGCGTGTACCGCGAAGGTAACCGCCAGATCGAGATGCTGCTGCGTGGCCCGACCGACGAGCGCAACCAGCTGGAGCTGCTGTCGAGCCTGTCGATGCCGACCGCCAACGGTGGCAGCATCACGCTGTCGCAGGTGGCGACGATGGAGTACGGCTTCGAGGACGGCATCATCTGGCATCGCAACCGCCTGCCCACGGTGACCGTGCGTGCCGACATCGGCGATGGCATGCAACCGCTGGACGTGGTGCACCAGATCCTGCCGACGCTGGACGGCATCCGTGCCGAGCTGCCGAATGGCTACCTGCTGGAAACCGGCGGTACGGTGGAGGATTCGGCGCGTGGCCAGAACTCGATCAAGGCCGGCATGCCGCTGTTCCTGGTGGTGGTGGCCACGCTGCTGATGCTGCAGCTGCGCAGCTTCTCGCGTGCGGCGATGGTGCTGGTGACCGCGCCGCTGGGCATCATCGGTGCGACCCTGTTCCTGCTGCTGTTCCGCGCGCCGTTCGGCTTCGTGGCCTTGCTGGGCACGATCGCACTGGCCGGCATGATCATGCGCAACTCGGTGATCCTGATCGACCAGATCCAGCAGGACATCGATGCCGGGCATGATCGCTGGCATTCGATCATCGACGCCACGGTACGCCGTTTCCGCCCGATCGTGCTGACCGCGCTTGCCGCGGTGCTGGCGATGATTCCGCTGTCGCGCAGCGCGTTCTACGGCTCGATGGCGATCTCGATCATGGGCGGCCTGATCGTGGGTACGGTGCTGACCCTGGTGTTCCTGCCGGCGCTGTACGCGGCCTGGTTCCGGGTCAAGCCGGACGAATCCGGGGCGTAACCCTTTGGGTTCGCCCGTCGGGGTCGGATCCCTTTCCCTCTGGGAAAGGGATCCGACCCCATGCATGAAGCATCCACGCAGGCCGTGGTTCTACTGCAGGTGCAGGCCGATCCGCAGCACCGGCAGCAGCCATTCAATGAACACCTGCACGCGCAGCGCACGGTGTTGCCGATGCGGTTGCAACAGGGTCACCGGCAAGGGCTGCGCCACGTACTGCGGCATCACCTCCACCAATGCGCCTGATTCCAGTTCGGCCTGCACGTCGTAGCGCGGAATCTGCAGCAGCCCCAGTCCGGCCACGCAGCACGCGATCGACGCCTCGGCGCTGTTCACCCGCACCCACCCAGGCATCGGCAGCGTGCGCAGCTGGCCGCCCTCCTGCCATTCCCACGGTTCCACCCGCGCCGTGGTCGGCGATGCGTAGTTCACCGCGCGGTGCTGCTGCAGGTCGTCAGGATGCTGCGGTACGCCGTGCCCGCGCAGGTAGGCCGGTGCGGCAACGTTGACGAAGTGGAGCTGGCCCAGCGTGCGGGCCACCAGGCTGGAATCGCCCAGCTGGCCAACCCGCAGCACCGCATCGCAACCGTCTTCGATCAGGTTCACCGCGCGGTCGGTCATGCCCAGGTCCACCTCCACCTGCGGATACCGCGCGAAGAAATCCGGCAGCGCCGGGGCGATGATGCGACGGCCGATGCGGCTGGGCACGTCGATCTTCAGCAGGCCCATCGGTTGCGCGTCGTCCTGGCGGAACAGGGTTTCGGCGTCTTCAACCTCGGCGATCAGGCGCAGGCAGCGGGCATGGAACACGTCGCCGTCGTGGGTGGTGGACACCCGTCGGGTCGAGCGCTGCAGCAGGCGGGTGCCGAGCCGCTGCTCCAGCTCCGCAATGGCCGCCGAGACGGTGGAGCGGGGCAGGCCGAGCTGGTCGGCGGCGCGGGTGAAGCTGGCGCACTCCACGACCCGGGTGAAGATGCGGAAGCGATCGATCCGGTCCATTGTTCGCTGGCTCTGGAAAGTTAAGTCAATGTGGCGGGCTTTATCCGCATTTTCTGCACGATATCGTCGTCAGGGCAGGGTTGCCACCCCGGGCAGCCCCCTCCCGAGACCGAAGCCATGACCGACCATTCCCTCAAGGGCAAGACCGTGCTGATCGCCGGTGGCGCCAAGAACCTGGGCGGACTGATCGCCCGCGACTTCGCCAGCCAGGGCGCCAAAGCCATCGTCATCCACTACAACAGCGCCGCCACCCAGGCCGAAGCAGAGGCGACCGTCGCCGCCGTGCAGGCCGCCGGCAGCAAGGCGGTGGCCCTGCAGGGCGACCTGACTTCGGCGGTGGCGATGGAGCGCTTGTTCGCCGATGCCGTGGCCGCAGTCGGCCGTCCCGACATCGCCATCAACACGGTGGGCAAGGTACTGAAGAAGCCGCTGCTGGACATCAGCGAAGCGGAGTACGACCAGATGAGCGCGGTCAACGCCAAGGCGGCGTTCTTCTTCCTCAAGGAAGCCGGCCGCCACGTCAACGACGGCGGCCGGATCTGCACCCTGGTCACCTCGCTGCTGGGTGCGTTCACGCCGTTCTACTCCAGCTATGCCGGCACCAAGGCGCCGGTGGAGCATTTCACCCGCGCGGCATCGAAGGAGTTCGGTGAGCGCGGCATCTCGGTGACCGCGATCGGGCCCGGTCCGATGGATACGCCGTTCTTCTATCCAGCCGAGAGTGCCGACGCGCAGGCGTATCACAAGACCGCAGCGGCGCTGTCGGCGTTCACCCGCACGGGCCTGACCGACATCGCCGACATCGTGCCGTGGATCCGTTTCCTGGTCACCGATGGCTGGTGGATGACCGGGCAGACCATCCTGGTCAATGGTGGGTACACCACCAAATAATGCAGCCACGCGTGGCGTGGCTGCGGCCTCCCTGTAGAGTCGAGCCGTGCTCGACTCAGGCAACAGCAGTCGAGCATGGTTCGACTCTACAGGTGTTGCCGGACAGGTCAGCCCAGCCTGGCCAGCACCGCGTCGGTCGCGGCGGCGGTGCTTACCGCCTGGCCCTTGGCGGCCAGATCGGCGGTGAACACGCCGTCGTCCAGCACCGCGTGCACGGCCGCTTCCACCGCCGCAGCCTCTGCTTCCAGCCCGAGCGAATGGCGCAGCAGCATCGCGGCGCTGAAGATCGTCGCGTACGGATTGGCGATGCCCTTGCCGGCGATGTCCGGGGCCGAACCGTGGATGGGTTCGTAGATGCCGACCGCACCCGCCTCGCCCAGCGAGGCCGAGGGCAGCAGGCCCAGCGAACCGGCCAGCATCGAAGCTTCGTCGGTGAGGATGTCGCCGAACATGTTCTCGGTCACGATCACGTCGTACTCGCGCGGCTTGGCCAGCAGGTGCATGGCCATCGAATCGACCAGCTGGTGTTCCAGCGCCACGTCCGGGAACTCCTCGCGGCCGATGCGCGCGGCCACGTCACGCCACAGGCGCGAGGTTTCCAGCACGTTGGCCTTGTCCACCGAGGTGACCTTGCCGCGGCGTTGCCGGGCCAGGCCGAACGCACTGCGCAGCACGCGTTCGATTTCGGCCACGGTGTAGCGGCACAGGTCGCTGGCGCTGTCGGCGTCGCGGGTCTTGTCACCGAAGTAGATGCCGCCGGTCAGTTCGCGTACCACCACGAAGTCCACGCCCTGCAGCAGCTCAGCCTTGATCGGCGAGGCGTGCAGCGCGGCCTCGTGGGTGCGCACCGGGCGCAGGTTGGCGTACAGGCCCAGTGCCTTGCGGATCGCCAGCAGGCCCTGTTCCGGGCGCACCTTGGCGTTCGGATCGGACCACTTCGGGCCGCCGACCGCGCCCAGCAGCACCGCGTTGGCGGCCTTGCAGGCTTCCAGGGTCGACGCCGGCAGTGGCTCGCCATGGCGATCGATGGCGATGCCACCAATGTCATGCTCGCTGAAGGTGAAGGTGTGGTTGAAGCGTTCGGCGACGGCCTTCAGGACGGCGACCGCCGCGGCGGCCACTTCCGGGCCGATGCCATCACCGGGCAGGACAACAATCTCAGCGTGCATGCTCACTCTCGTAGCGTTCGATTTCGGGGACACGGCCCAACAGATAGCCCAACTGGTCGACACCTTCCAGCAGGCAGGTCTGCGAGAAGCCATCCAGCGGGAAGGAATAGACGCGGCCATCCGGCGTGCGCAGTTCGCGCGCGGCCACGTCGATGGTCAGCTCATCGTCCGGGCGCTGCATCAGCGCCTGCACGTCGGCTTCGTCCAGCACGATCGGCAGCAGGCCGTTCTTCAGCGAGTTGCCGCGGAAGATGTCGGCGATCTCGCTGCTTACAATGGCGCGCAGGCCGAGGTCGGTCAGCGCCCACGGTGCATGCTCGCGCGATGAGCCGCAGCCGAAGTTGCGGCCCGCCAGCAGGATGCTGCGGCCGGCATTGCGCGGCTGGTTGAAGGCAAAGTCGGCCACCGGCGCACCATCGGCCTGCCAGCGCCAGTCGTTGAACGCATTGCGGCCCAGGCCGGCACGCTCGGTGGTGGACAGGAACCGTGCCGGAATGATCTGGTCGGTGTCGATGTTGGTCTGGCGCAGCACCACGCTGGCCGAGGTCAGGGTACGGAAACCGGCCATCACGCCACCTCCTGTGCGAACAGTTCGCGGGTATCGGCAACGTGCCCGTTCACTGCGGCCCACGCCGCGCTCATCGGCGAGGCCAGCAGCGTGCGCGAACCGGGACCCTGGCGGCCCTCGAAGTTGCGGTTGCTGGTGCTCACGGCCAGCTGGCCGGGCGCCACCAGATCACCGTTCATGGCAATGCACATCGAGCAGCCCGGCTCGCGCCATTCGGCACCCGCAGCGCGCACGATCTCGTGGATGCCTTCGGCTTCAGCCTCGCGCTTGACGATCTCCGAGCCCGGCACCACCAGCATGCGCACGCGCTCGGCGACGCGGCGTCCACGCAGCACCTGCGCCACTTCACGCATGTCGCTCAGGCGGCCGTTGGTGCACGAGCCGACGAACACCACGTCCACCGGCGTGCCGGCCAGTGCCTTGCCGGCCTGGAAGTGCATGTAGTCCAGGCCCTTCTGTGCGGCGGCATCGTTGGCGGCGGGAATCGGTGCATCCACCGCGATGGCCGTGCCCGGATGGGTGCCCCAGGTCAGGGTCGGGCGGATGTCGGCGGCGTCGATGTGCACCTCGCTGTCGAAGCGCGCACCGTCATCGCTGCGCAGCTGTTGCCAGCGGGCGACGGCGGCATCGAAGTCGGCGCCCTTGGGGCCGCGCGGGGTATTGGCGACGAAGTCGAAGGTGACCTGGTCCGGGGCGACCATGCCGGCACGCGCGCCGGCCTCGATCGACATGTTGCACAGGGTCATGCGCTGTTCCATGTCCATCGCTTCGATGGTGCTGCCACGGAACTCGATCACATGCCCGGTGCCGCCGTTGACGCCGATCACGCCGATGATGTGCAGGACCACGTCCTTGGCGCCGACGCCGGATGCCAGCGCACCGTCAACGGTGATTGCCAGGGTCCTGGCCTTGCGCTGCAGCAGGCACTGGGTGGCCAGCACGTGGCCGACTTCACTGGTGCCGATGCCGAACGCCAGCGAACCGAACGCGCCGTGGGTGGAGGTGTGGCTGTCGCCACAGACGATGGTCATGCCGGGCTGGGTGAAGCCCTGCTCGGGCGCGATCACGTGGACGATGCCGCGGTTGTCCGAAGCCATGTCGAACAGCTCGATGCCGTGCTCGGCGCAGTTGCGCGCCAGCGTGGCGACCTGCGCTTCGGAGGCGGCGCTGGCATAGGGCAGCGTGCCGTCGGCGCCGGCCGGCAGGGTCGGCGTGGAATGGTCCATCGTCGCCTTGGTACGGTCCGGGCGGCGCGGCGACAGGCCACGCTCGCGCAGCTCGGTGAACGCCTGCGGCGAGGTCACCTCGTGGATCAGGTGCAGGTCGATGTACAGCACGGCGGGCGCGCTTTCAGATTCGGGAACCACCACGTGGGCGTCCCACAGTTTGTCGTACAGGGTGCGGGGTGCGGAAGTCATGCGTATGCCTGGCAGAAGTACGAAATAGCGGACATCAGGAAAGATAGCGAAAAGGTCATGTCAGCGGCGGCGGGCGAGCACGCGCAGCCGCACGTAGTCGGCCAGCGGCTGGCCGGTGGCGCTGCGCGGCAGATCGGCCAGCAGCGCGGTGGCGGCCTCGCGCACGGTGGCGCGGGCATCGGCCGGCAGGTCATCCAGCAGCGGCGCGGCGAACACCCGCAGCCAGCCGGCAACGCCGGTCGGCAGCGCGGTCGGGCGCGGCGTGCACTCGATCAGTTGAATCTGGAAACCATGCTGGCGCAGGCGGTCGGCGTAGGCATCGGCCGTCGGGAAATACCACTGGAACGTGCTGGAACCGTGGCCGTGGGCCACGCGCGCAGCCTGTACCGCAGCAATGATCGTTGCGACGTTGCCGTGGCCGCCGAACTCGGCGACGAAACGTCCACCCGGGCGCAAGGCCCGGCGCACGCCTTCCAGCACCCGGTCGGGGTTGCCCATCCAGTGCAGCGCGGCGTTGCTGAACACCGCATCGAATTCACTGTTGAAGGTCAGCGCGTGGCCATCCATCACCTGCGCATCGACGCCACGCGCGCGGGCGGCGACCACCAGTTCCGGCGAAGCATCCACGCCGTGGATGCGTGCACCGCTCAGGGCCAGCTCGGTGCTGAGCACGCCATCGCCACAGCCCAGGTCGAGGATGCGCTCCCCGGCGCGCGGGTCGAGCAGGCGCGCGACCGCACCGCCGAGCAACGGCACGAAGCCGGCGTCGATCGCATAGTCCTGGGCGTTCCACTGCTGGCCAGCGGCGCTGGCCGGGGTGGGGGTGTCGAAGGCGCTCATCTCGGCTTCCTCAGGCGGTGGCGGCGGTGGCAGCGTCGGTGCTGCTGCTGTGGGCGGTGGCCTGGCGCTGGCGCAGCAGGCGGTTGGCCACGTCCAGCCAGGCCAGCGCGGAGGCTTCGATGATGTCCTTGCTGGTGCCGGTGCCGTCGTACTCCACACCCTCGTGGCGTACGCTCAGATTGGCTTCGCCGCGCGCATCGGCGCCGATGCCCACGCTGTGCACGTGGTAGCTGTCCAGCATCAGCTGCACGCCGGTGGCGGCTGACAGTGCGCCGAACAGCGCATCGACCGGACCGTCGCCCTGCGCGGTCTCGGCCACGCGGTTGCCGTCCGGATCGGACAGTTCCACCAGCGCGTTGGCGCGGCTGCCGACGTCGCTGATGGTCATCGAGGCCAGGCGGTAGCCCTGGGTGTTGGAGCCGCCCTGCATCAACGCCTGCAGGTCGGCATCGGTGACCACGCGCTGCTGTTCGCACAGGCCCTTGAACTGCTCGAACACCAGCTTCAGTTCGTCCTCCTCCAGCCAGAAGCCCAGCGCCCGCAGGCGCGCTTCGACGGCGGCGCGGCCGCTGTGGCGGCCCAGCACCATCTGCGAATCCTCCCAGCCCACATCCTCCGGGCGCATGATTTCGTAGGTGCCGCGGTGGCGCAGCATGCCGTGCTGGTGGATGCCCGATTCGTGGGCGAATGCGTTGGCACCGACGATGGCCTTGTTGCGTTGCACCGGCATGCCGACCAGGCGTTGCAGCAGCTGCGAAGTGCCGACGATGCGCGGGGTATTGATCGCGCTGTCCTGCTCGTAGAAAGCCTGGCGCACCTTCAGCACCATCGCGATTTCTTCCAGCGAGCAGTTGCCGGCGCGCTCGCCGATGCCGTTGACGGTGCATTCGACCTGGCGCGCGCCGCCTTCGATGGCGGCCAGCGAGTTGGCCACGGCCAGGCCCAGGTCGTTGTGGCAGTGCGCGCTGAAGATCACATTGGCCGCGTTCGGTATGTCGGCGACGCCGGCGATGACCTGCTGGAACATCGCGCGGATTTCCTCCGGCGTGGTGAAGCCGACGGTGTCGGGCAGGTTGATGGTGGTGGCGCCGGCGGCGATGGCCACGCGCGAGACCTCGATCAGGTAGTCCAGCTCGGTACGGGTGGCATCCTCGGCCGAGAACTCGACATCGTCGATGTAGGAGCGGGCCAGCGAGACGTGCTTGCGTACCGATTCCAGGACCTGCTCGCGGCTCATGCGCAGCTTGTGCTCGCGGTGCAGTGGGCTGGTCGACAGGAACACGTGCAGGCGCGGATTGGCGGCGGCTTCCAGGGCCCGCGCCGAGGTCTCGATGTCGGCCTGCAGGCAGCGTGACAGCACCGCCAGGCTCAGGCTCGGACGGCGCAGTTCGCGGCCGATCAGTGCCATCGCCTCGCGGTCGGACTGCGAGCTGGCCGGGAAGCCGGTCTCGATGATGTCCACGCCCAGTTCGTCCAGCGCACGCGCCATCACCAGCTTCTGCGGCGGGCTCATGCTGCAGCCGGGGGACTGCTCGCCGTCACGCAGGGTGGTGTCGAAGATGCGGATGCGCGGGGTGGTAATTCGTTCGATGGTGGTCACAGGGAAATCTCCTCGACAGCGGGTGCGACGGCTTGCAGGGGGGAAGGGGAAGATGTGCGGGATGGGGGCGCGCTGGCCTTGGCTGGCGAGCGCGGGGGTTCGCTGCGCCGTCGCCGCGGTTTGCGCGGCGGGCGTGGACGGATGTCGGTGAGCAGGCCGGCCAGTACGCCGGCATCGATGTTGCCGCCGGACACCACCGCGCACTTGCGACGGCCTGCGACGCGACGACCGGCCGCCAGCGCCAGCGCGCCGGCGCCCTCGGCGATGATGTGTTCTTCCAGCGCCAGCCGGACCAGGGTTTCGCGCAGTTCGGCCTCGCGCACGATCACCACATCGTCCAGCAGCGAGCTGCACAGGCGGCGGGTCAGGAAGCCGGGGATCTTTACCCGCACGCCGTCAGCCAGCGAGGCTGCGGGGGCAATGTCGCGCAGATCACCGCGGATCGCGCGCGCCATCGAATCGACACCTTCCACCTGTGCGCCGATCACGCGCACGCCCTGTGATTTCAGCGCCAGCGCAACGCCGGAGGCCAGCCCGCCGCCGCCGATCGGCACGATCACCACGTCGGGAGCGTGCGCGGCCAGCTCGATGCCGACCGTGCCCTGGCCGGCGATCACGTCGGCATCGTCGAACGCGGACAGGAAACGGTAGCCATGGCGCTGTGCCAGTTCCACGGCGAAGGCATAGGCCTCGTCATAGCTGTTGCCGTGCTGGCGCACGGTGGCGCCCCAGTGGGCGACACCAGCGATCTTGGTGGCCGGGGCGCCGTGCGGCATCACGGTGATCGCCGGCACGTCCAGGCGGTAGGCGGCCCAGGCCACGCCCTGGGCGTGGTTGCCAGCCGAAGCGCAGATCACCGGCCGGCTATCGCCGCGCTCGCGGCCGGCCAGCAGCGCGTTCAGTGCACCGCGCACCTTGTAGGAGCCGGTGCGCTGCAGGTTCTCCAGCTTCAGCCAGGTACCGAAGCGTTCGGCATGGTGCAGTGGGGTGGGCGGCAGGAAGCGGCGCAGGCGGGCCTGCGCGGCCAGGACATCGGCGACGCTTACGTCGCCGACATCGCTTTCCTGGCTGGTATCAGCGGCCGGCATGGGCCACCGGCGGGGTGCGGGCGACCACCGCATGCGGGCACGGGCGGCGAAGAAGACGCCTCCGTACCGGCACCGTGGTCATTACGGTACGGGTGTTCATGGCGATACTCCTTCCACCGCGGTGACCTGCACGGACACGCAGTCGTAGATCTTCTCGATCTGCCGGCACAGCGTTTCGGCCGGGCGCTGACCATCCACCACCAGTTGCAGGTGCCAGCGGCCATCGTCGGCGGCCACCGGCGCACCGCTGATCGCACGCGGCGCGAAGCCGCGACGCTCGGCCATGCCGATCACGCGCAGCAGCGCGCCCTCGGCCGGGTGCAGCACCAGGTCAAGCCGGTAGTGCATTGGGGGTCTCCTGGCGGGCGTGGGCGGGGTTGCTTTCCAGCATGGTGCTGTTGGCGGTGTTCGGCGGCACCAGCGGCCACACGTTGGCGCGTGCATCAATGGCGACGTGCAGCAGCGCCGGGCCGGGTTCGGCCAGCAGCGCGGCCAGTCCACCCTCGACGTCGTCGCGCGCCTCGATGCGGGTGGCGGCAATGCCGAATACCTGCGCCAGTGCGACGAAGTCCGGGTTGTCGGACAGGTCGATTTCGCTGTAGCGCTCGGCGAAGAACAGCTCCTGCCACTGCCGCACCATGCCCAGCGAACTGTTGTCCAGCAGCACGATCTTCACCGGCAGGCGGCAGCGGGCAATGGTCGCCAGCTCCTGCACGTTCATCATGAAGCTGCCATCGCCGGACACCAGCACCACGGTGCGGTCCGGGCAGGCGAACTGCGCGCCCATCGCCGCCGGCAGGCCGAAGCCCATGGTGCCCAGCGCGCCACTGGTCAGGTGGTTGCGCGGGTGGTTGAAGCGGCAATGCTGGGCCACCCACATCTGGTGCTGGCCGACGTCGCAGGCGATCACCGCATCGGCCGGCGCCAGCTCGCTCAGGCGCTTCAGCAGGGCCGGCGCGTAGATGTGCTGGCCCGGTGCGTCGTAGCGTGCGGCGAAGCGATCGCGATGCTGCGCACAGCGCCTGCGCCATGCGTCCTGGTGGGCCCTGGGGGAGGGGAAGGCCGCACGCAGGGCACGGATGGCATGGCCGACATTGCCGGGCACGGCGACATCGGCACTGCGCAGCTTGGAGATCTCGTACGCATCGGCATCGATGTGGACGACACGGGCGAAGGGAGCGAATTCGGCCAGCTTGCCGGTGGCACGGTCATCGAAGCGGGCACCCAGTACCAGCAGCAGGTCACTTTCCTGCACCGCCATGTTGGCCGCGCGCGTGCCATGCATGCCCAGCATGCCCAGCGACTGCGGGTGCTGCGGGGGCAGTGCGCCCAGGCCACGCAGCGTCATCACGGTAGGGATGGCGCTGGCCTCGACGAAGTCACGCAGGTCCTGCACGGCATCGCCCAGGGCGATGCCGCCACCGGCGTAGACCACCGGCTTCTCGGCCGCCGCCAACGCGGCAATGGCCTCGGCGATGGCCGCCTCGGTTGGGGCCGGCGGCGGTTCGATGCTGCTCGGAACATGCATGGGCAGATGGCTGGCATCGGCCAGCTGCACGTCCTTGGGCAGGTCGATCAGCACCGGGCCGGGGCGGCCCTCGCGGGCGATGCGGAACGCATCGGCCACCACGCGCGGCAGGTCATCGACGCTGCGCACCAGCCAGCTGTGCTTGACGATCGGCATCGTCAGGCCGAACACATCCAGTTCCTGGAAGGCGTCGGTGCCCAGCAGCGGCGTGCCGACCTGGCCGGTGATGCAGACCATCGGCACCGAATCCAGCATCGCGTCGGCGATGCCGGTGACCAGGTTGGAGGCGCCCGGGCCGGAGGTGGCCACGCAGACGCCCACCTGGTTGCTGGCGCGGGCGAAGCCGTTGGCGGCCAGTGCCGCGCCCTGCTCATGGCGCACCAGGATGTGCTTCAGCGACGAATCCACCAGCGCGTCGTAGAACGGCATGATGGTGCCGCCGGGATAGCCGAACAGCGTGCGGACGCCTTCGGCCTCCAGTGCCTGGGTCAGCCAGCGCGCGCCGTTGGGCGGCGCGCTGCGGTGTGTGGAAGAGTTCATGGGGGAACCTTGCAGAGCGGGTGGGGGAGGGCCGCGCGGTTACGCGGCCTGTCCTTGCAACCAGACCATCTTGGCGCGCAGTTCCTTGCCCACCTTTTCGATCGGGTGCTCCAGGTCGGCCTGCTTGAACCGGTTGTAGTTCGGCAGGCCCGCTTCGTACTCGGCCACCCAGTTCTTGGTGAAGGTGCCGTCCTGGATGTCCTTCAGCACTTCCTTCATGCGCGCCTTGGTGCCGGCGTCGATCACCCGCGGGCCGCTGACGTAGTCGCCGTACTGCGCGGTCTCGGAGATGAATTCCAGCATGCGCGAGATGCCACCTTCGTAGAACAGGTCCACGATCAGCTTCAGTTCGTGCAGCACTTCGTAGTAGGCGATCTCCGGCTGGTAACCGGCTTCGACCAGGGTCTCGAAACCGGCCTGCACCAGCGCCGAAGCGCCGCCGCACAGCACGGCCTGCTCGCCGAACAGATCGGTTTCGGTTTCTTCCTTGAAAGTGGTCTGGATCAGGTTGGCGCGGGCGCCGCCGAGGCCAGCCGCATAGGCCTGTGCATGCTGCGCTGCCTTGCCGCTGGTGTCCTGGTAGACCGCCCAGATGCAGGGCACGCCGCGGCCGATCTCGTACTCGCGGCGCACCAGCGCACCCGGGCCCTTGGGCGCGACCAGCACCACGTCCAGGTCGGCGCGCGGCTCGATCATGCCGTAATGCACGTTCAGGCCATGGGCGAACAGCAGGCAGGCGCCCTGTTTCATGTTCGGTGCCAGTACCTCGTTGTAGAGCTTCTTCTGCACCATGTCCGGGGTCAGCACGGCCACCAGGTCGGCCTCCTTCACCGCCTCGGCGGGGGCCACCACGGTGAAGCCGTCGGCCTGTGCCTTGGCTTCGGTGGGGCCGCCCGGACGCAGGCCTACCACCACGTCGAAGCCGGATTCGCGCAGGTTCAGTGCGTGGGCGCGGCCCTGGCTGCCGTAGCCGATGACGGCGATCTTGGTCTGGGGCAGGTCGTTGGTGCTCATGGGGGAGGTTCCTTGCGGTGGGAAGAAAAAAGAACGGCCGGTCGTCGAGGTGACGTGCCGGCCGGTCAGGGGAAAGCGGTGGAGGAGGCGCCGCGCATCGCACAGGCACCGGCACCGGCACCACGAGGCGTCGTGGTGGTGTGGGTCCGGGTTTTGCGATGGGCGGTGTGCATGGTGGTTGCGTCTGAAACCAGGTCCTGAAATGAAAAAACCCGCACCGGGGCGGGTGCGGGTTTTTGATGAGTTCCGGTGTGTTTGTTGCTTACACGCTGGCTCGTCCCGCACCTGTAGGTTGGGTAATAAGTACGAGCACAAGAATCGAACGCAGCGAGGCGGCGCCGGTGTCGGCGGCTTCGATGTGGGTTCGCGGTGGCGTGTTGTGATGCAGCATGTAATCGAGAGAAACACAGCCATTTCGGCGGTGTCAACCCTCGCGACAGATTTTTTATCGGTTTCCGCGGCATCCAGCGGAATGGCTTGTGGCGCAAGGATGGTTGCCGTTGAAATTGTTTCGGTGAACCGGAATTCACTCCTTTCAGCGCGGTTTTTGCGCGGATTCCGGGCCGTTTTCGCCCTGGTGAGTGCGGCCCAAGGGCCGCGCCCACCGAAAGGCCACGGCCCATGACCTCTGCCCGATACCGCATGAAGGCCGCAGCGGCGAAGATCGGGGAACCACCCTTCCATCGGAACCCGACCGTGTCCCGACGCCTTGCCCGTTCCCTGCTGGCCGCTGCCGTGCTGGCCTCCGTGCCCGCACTGTCTTCCGCCGCCGATCGCATCACCGGCCACACCTTCGCCACCCGTTCGGAGGTGATCGCCCCGCATGCGATGGCCGCCACCTCGCAGCCGCTGGCCACCCAGATCGCGCTGGACGTGATGAAGGGCGGTGGTTCGGCGGTGGACGCGGCGATTGCCGCCAACGCCGCGCTCGGCCTGATGGAACCGACCGGCAACGGCATCGGCGGCGACCTGTTCGCCATCGTCTGGGACCCGAAGACGCAGAAGCTCCATGGCTACAACGGCTCGGGCCGCTCGCCGAAGTCGCTCACCCTGGCCGAGTTCCAGCGCCGTGGCCTGAAGGAGATCCCGGCCACCGGTCCATTGCCGGTGTCGGTGCCCGGTGCCGTCGACGGCTGGTTCGCGCTGCACGAGCGCTTCGGTCGCAAGCCGATGGCCGACAACCTGGCGCCGGCCATCCGCTACGCCCGCGAGGGCCACCCGGTGGCCGAGGTGATTGCCTACTATTGGGACCGCTCGGTGCCCAAGCTGTCGCAGTACCCGGGCTTCAAGGAGCAGTTCACGATCAACGGCCACGCCCCGCGCAAGGGCGAGATGTGGAAGAACCCGAACCTGGCCAACACGCTGCAGCAGATTGCCGACGGCGGCCGCGATGCCTTCTACAAGGGCGCCATCGCCCACACCATCGGTGACTACTTCAAGGCCAACGGTGGCTACCTGAGCTACCAGGACATGGCCGACCACCACGGTGAGTGGGTCGAACCGGTCAGCAGCAACTACCGTGGCTACGACGTGTGGGAGCTGCCGCCGAACAGCCAGGGCATCGCCGCGCTGCAGATCCTCAACGTGCTGGAAGGCTACGACTTCTCGAAGATCCCGTTTGGTTCACCGGAACACGTGCACCTGTTCGTCGAAGCGAAGAAGCTGGCCTTCGCCGACCGCGCGCGCTTCTATGCCGACATGGCCTTCCAGCCGGCACCGGTGCAGAAGTTGATCTCCAAGGACTATGCGGCGCAGCGCCGTGCGCTGATCTCGATGGACAAGGCCCTGAAGGAAGTGCAGCCGGGCACGCCGAAGCAGTTGGAGGAAGGTGACACCATCTACATGACCGTGGCCGATGCCGACGGCATGATGGTCTCGCTGATCCAGTCCAACTACCGGGGCATGGGCAGCGGCATGGCACCGCCCGGGCTGGGCTTCATCCTGCAGGACCGTGGCGAGATGTTCGTGCTGCAGAAGAACCATCCCAACGGCTACGCACCGGGCAAGCGTCCGTTCCAGACCATCATCCCGGCGTTCATCACCAAGGGCGGCAAGCCGTATGCCAGCTTCGGCGTGATGGGCGGTGCGATGCAGCCGCAGGGCCATGCGCAGATCGTGATGAACCTGGTGGACTTCGGCATGAACCTGCAGGAAGCCGGTGACGCACCGCGCATCCAGCATGAAGGGTCGACCGAGCCGACCGGGCAGGCCACGGCGATGACCGACGGTGGTGAAGTGAACCTGGAAACCGGCTTCCCGTACGAGACGGTGCGCGCGCTGATGCGCAAGGGGCATCGCATCGTGTTCGCCGACGGCCCGTATGGCGGGTACCAGGCGATCATGCGCGATCCCGAGACCGGGGTTTACTACGGGGCTTCGGAGAGCCGCAAGGACGGGCAGGCGGCGGGGTACTGAGGTTTCCCGGCCACCGGGCTGAGCCCCCTCGTGGCTGATCGCCAGAGCAGTTTCATGCGCTGGGGCGTGTGGGTGGGAGTGTCGGGGGACGCCGTGAATACGTCCTTGTAGGCTTAGCCGCGCCATCCATGGCGCGGATACCCCCGCCACTCCCACCCGCACGCCCCCGAAAGTTTCCTTGCGCGTCAGCCACGGAAGAAAAAGAAGAAGATCAAAAGCAAAGGCAACGGCAACAGCCGTGCGCTGTGGGTTGGGGTCGGATCCGTTTTCCCAAGGAAAACGGATCCGACCCCTTCTTGTTTTCCGATACACCTGATCCACGCATGGCGTGGAAAACCAACCGTCACCAGGAAATCGTCGGAGGCGGGGAGGGGGGCGATGGCGGGACCGTCCACGGCATGGATGCCGTGGACGAGCCTACAGGGACGTACTTGCGGCGTGTCCCGCCATCGGCCCCCTCACCGCCAGACCAGCAGAAATCTGCAAAACCCCCTCAATCCTGATCGTGCGCGCGTGCGGCCTCGGCCTGCGTCTCCTCCTGCGCCGCCATCTCGCGTGCGATCCACGCATCGATCATGTGCCGCTGGCGCTGCGCCTGCCGCCGCTCGCGCGTGTACTCCTGGTCAAGCACCCGATACAGCGACACCATCACCAGCACCATCAGCAGCGCGAATGGCAACGCCGCAATCGTGATCATGCCCTGCAGTGCATCCAGGCCACCGGCCAGCAGCAACGCACCGGCGATCAACGCGACCCCCACGCCCCAGGCCAGCTTGCGCCTGGGCGGCGGATCGCCGGCTTCATCGGTGGACATGCTCGCCAGTACCAACACTGCGGAATCAGCAGAGGTCACGAAGAAAATCATCAGAAGCACCAGCGCGATGCACGACAGCAGCAACGGCAGCGGCATGCTGTCGAACATGGTGAACAGCACTGTTTCATAGCCATTGCCCAGTGCCTGCAGCAGATCGGCCTGGCCGAAGATCTGCATCCAGATCGCTGTGCCGCCGAACACCGAGAACCAGAAGAAGCCCAGCAGCGTTGGTGCCAGCACCACGCCGATGACGAACTCGCGCACGCTGCGCCCGCGCGAGATGCGGGCAATGAACGAACCGACGAACGGTGCCCAGGAAATCCACCAGGCCCAATAGAAGATCGTCCAGTCGGCCACCCAGGTGCTGGACGAGAACGGCGACATGCGCAGGCTCATCGTCACAAGCTGGTTCAGATACGAGCCCAGCGTGGTGGTGAAGGTATTGAAGATCGCGCCGGTGGGGCCCAGCACCAGCACCAGCGCCAGCAGCAGAGCGGCCAGCGCCAAGTTGAAGTTCGACAGCCACTTCACGCCACGCTCGACACCACTCAGCGTGGAGGCCATGTACAGCACGAACGCGACTGCGATGACGGTCAGTTGCAGCGGAACGCCTGCGTGCAGGCCGAACACACGCTCCATTCCGGCCGCGATCTGGATGGTGCCGAAGCCAAGCGTGGTAGCGACACCAATCGCGGTGGCCACGACCGCGGCGATGTTGACCACGCGGCCGATCCAGCCGCGGTGATGGCGGCCGATGATCGGCTGCAGCATGTCGCTGACCAGGCCGCGGCCGTTGCGGTTGAACTGGAACCAGGCCATCGCCAGGCCGATCAGCGCATAGATGGCCCAGGGGTGCAGGCACCAATGGAAGAACACGTAGCGCATGGCAGCACGCGCCGCGTCCATGCTTTCAGGTGCCAGGCCTTCCGGTGGCTTGCTGAAATGCGAAATGGGCTCAGCGGCGCCCCAGAACACCAGGCCAATGCCCATGCCGGCCGCGAACAGCATCGACATCCAGCTGGCTCGCGAGAATTCGGGTTCGGCGTCTTCGCCACCGATGCGCAGGTTGCCGAAGCGGCCGAAGGCCAGGTACATCAGGAACACCAGGGCCAGGAACACCACCAGCAGGTACAGCCAGCCGACACTGCGGATGACCTCCGCCAGCATGGATTGCACAACGGTATTGAAGGGGTCGGGGGCGATGCCGGCAAGCAGCACCAGCAGCAGGACCAGTGCGATGGAAACGCGAAACACCATGAAGGAGCTTCTCCGATCAAGGGGATTGAGGGGAGCGAGCAGAGCTTGCAGCGAGGGGCCGGCGGCATGCAGCACGGACCGGGCAGGGGCCGCACGGGCGGCGGGGAGCATCGGTCGCAGCGACACGATGGGCGTGCACGTTACTGAACGCGACGTCATGGTTCTGTTAACGAATAGAGATTGGGGCCAGATCCGCTTTCCGCAGGAAAGCGGATCTGGCCCCGGGGGCAACTCCGGAGGCGGGCGGTCTATGCTCTAATGCACGCCAAGAAGCGGGGGTACCGCGGCCCGATGGCCACGGTTGAGACAGTCCCTTGGAACCTGATCCGGCTCATACCGGCGTAGGGAAGCTTTGCAGTGCAGCCATGCCCGGACTCCGCCCAAGGACCGTCCGCGCGCGGGCGCAGTGCGCCGCCGCTTCGTCCCTGACCTTCCTGGACGATGCCCGATGAACGCACAGCTCTCCGCCCTGCAGCAACAGGCCCAGCAACTCTCCGAATCCGTGACCCGGCCCATCCCCGGTTCGTGCAAGATCCACGTGCCCGGCTCGCGCCCGGATCTGCAGGTGCCGATGCGCGAGATCGCGTTGACCCGCACGCCGACGCTGTTCGGCGGCGAAGAGAATGCGCCGGTCACGGTCTATGACACGTCGGGCCCGTATACCGATCCGCAGGTCCGCATCGATCTTTCCGTGGGCCTGCCTGCGCTGCGCCGTGGGTGGGTGGAGGAGCGTGGTGATACCGAGCAGCTCGACGGCCTCACCTCTTCGTTCGGCCGCGACCGGGAGCATGACCCGAAGCTCGACGCGGTGCGTTTCCCCGCGCGCAGCCTGCCGCGCCGTGCGCGCGCTGGCGCCAACGTCACCCAGATGCACTATGCGCGGCGCGGCATCATCACGCCGGAAATGGAGTTCGTCGCCATCCGCGAGAACCAGCGCCTGGACGCGATCGGTGATGCCGGCCTGCTGCGGCAGCACCCGGGCGAGGCCTTCGGTGCGTCGATCCAGAAGATCATCACCCCCGAATTCGTGCGCGACGAGATCGCACGTGGCCGCGCGGTGCTGCCCAACAACATCAACCATCCGGAAAGCGAGCCGATGATCATCGGCCGCAACTTCCTCACCAAGATCAACGCCAACATCGGCAACAGCGCAGTCTCTTCCGGCATCGCCGAGGAAGTGGAGAAGCTGGTGTGGGCGATCCGCTGGGGCGGCGACACGGTGATGGACCTGTCCACCGGCAAGCACATCCACGAAACGCGCGAATGGATCATCCGCAACTCGCCGGTGGCGATCGGTACCGTGCCGATCTACCAGGCGCTGGAGAAGGTCGATGGCCGCGCCGAAGCGCTGACCTGGGAGATCTTCCGCGACACCCTGGTCGAGCAGGCCGAGCAGGGCGTGGACTACTTCACCATCCACGCCGGCGTGCTGCTGCGCTATGTGCCGCTCACCGCCAAGCGGGTGACCGGCATCGTCAGCCGCGGCGGTTCGATCATGGCCAAGTGGTGCCTGGCGCATCACAAGGAGAACTTCCTCTACACGCATTTCGAAGAGATCTGCGAAATCATGAAGGCCTACGACGTGACCTTCTCGCTGGGCGATGGCCTGCGTCCCGGGTGCATCGCCGATGCCAACGATGCAGCGCAGTTCGGCGAACTGGAAACGCTGGGCGAGCTGACGAAGATCGCCTGGAAGCATGACGTGCAGACCATGATCGAGGGCCCTGGCCACGTGCCGATGCAGCTGATCAAGGAGAACATGGACAAGCAGCTGCGCGAGTGCGGCGAGGCGCCGTTCTATACGCTGGGCCCGCTGACCACCGATATCGCGCCCGGCTACGACCACATCACCAGTGCGATCGGTGCGGCGATGATCGGCTGGTTCGGCACCGCCATGCTCTGCTACGTGACGCCGAAGGAGCATCTGGGCCTGCCCAACCGCCAGGACGTGCGCGACGGCATCATGGCCTATCGTATCGCCGCGCATGCGGCCGACCTGGCCAAGGGCCATCCGGGCGCGCAGGTGCGCGACAACGCGCTGAGCAAGGCACGCTTCGAGTTCCGTTGGGAGGACCAGTTCCACCTCGGCCTGGACCCGGAGAAGGCCAAGGAGTTCCATGACGAGACCCTGCCCAAGGATGCGCACAAGCTGGCCCACTTCTGTTCGATGTGCGGCCCGCACTTCTGCTCGATGAAGATCACCCAGGATGTGCGCGACTATGCCGAGGCCGGCATGAAGGAGAAGTCCGCCGAGTTCCGCGCTTCGGGCGCCGAGGTCTACCGCCAGGGCTGACGCACGGCGGGGGTGCCGGCCGCTGGCCGGCATTACCGCCCCTCACGCCTGTCACCGCTATGCTCGGCCCATCGTTCCCAGAGGAAAGGACGCCATGCCTGTTGCCGTGACCACGCGTTGGCTGGCCATTGCCCGCCGCCACCCTTCGGCATGGCTGCTGGCGGCGCAGCTGCTGGCGGTGATGCTGTATCCGGCCCTGGACGACACCGCCGGCGGACGTGCCGCACTGGGCATGTTCGGCATGGCGGTGCTGGGACTGGCGCTGTGGGTGGTGCAGCGCAGTCCGTTGGGAAGCTGGCTGGCCCTGCTGCTGGCGATCCCTGCGGTGGTGTTTTCGTTGGCAGGCGCGCTGCTGGAGCGCGACGCGCTGCTGACCACCGCACAGTTGCTGGAAAGCCTGCTGTATTTCTATACGGCAGGTGCGCTGATCGCGTACATGCTGCAGGACCACAAGGTCACCCGCGACGAACTGTTCGCCGCCGGGGCCACTTTCACCCTGTTGGCCTGGGCCTTCGCGTTTGCGTTTTCGGTCTGCCAGCAGTGGTACCCGGGCAGCTTCCACGGCGCCAGCGAGGGTCCGCAGCGCAGCTGGATGGAGTTGCTTTATCTGAGCTTCAGCTTGTTGTCAGGCGTGGGGTTGAGCGATGTCGTGCCGCTGCATCCACAGGCCCGCGCGCTGGTCATGCTGGAGCAGTTTTCAGGCGTGATGTACGTAGCTTTGGTGGTTTCGCGGCTGGTCGGACTGACCATGCTGAGGCGTGCCTGAAAATGAACGCCAGATAAAAATTTCGCGCCCGGAAGGGCGCGAATGGTGCTGCAAATTATGTGAATGCGTCGGCGAGAGAGAGCCTGATGTCGACCACGCGATAGGCGAGGTAACCGGCATAGGCTAGTATTCGCGCGCTCAATTGTTTTTGCGGTATGCGCCGATGCTTTGTGCGGAGTCTGGCTTTTCGCTGTTCCCGGAACGGGGCGGTTTCAAAGGCAAACGCTGCCCGGAACCTGTCTCTACTGTGTAGCAGAAAATGAACAGCAGCGAAATCCAGCCCCCCGGATCCGATCGGATCCGGATAGGCGAGTGCATCGTCACTCTGTCCTCGCGTGAGGTTGAGGTGGTCGGCGCGCGCCGGCCGCGTCGGCTCACGCCGAAGGCGCTGGGCGTACTGCGCGTGCTGCTGCGGCAGCCGGGCCGCGTGGTCACCCGCGATGAACTGTTCGCGGAGGTGTGGCCGGACACGCTGCCGACCAACGACGTGCTGACCCAGGCCGTTACCCAGCTGCGCAAAGCGTTCAGCCACGACGAAGACAACGGCCAGGCGTACATCGAGACCATCGCCAAGACCGGTTATCGCCTGCTGATGCCGGTGCAGGTGCTGGACGACCTGCAGACGCCGCCACCTGCGCCGGTCGACGACGAGGCAGAAGACGCATCGCCGGTGATCGCCGCCGCTCCCATGCCAGCGGAGGCGTCGCGCCGCCGCTGGCGCCATGTGCGTCGCCGTGTGCTGCTGGCGCTGGGCGTGGTGATGCTGGTGGCGCTGGTGGTACTGACCGCGCTGCTGTTGCGGCGCGCCCCGGCCAGCAGTTCGCCGGTGGATGCTGCCGTGGAGAACGGCACGCGGGTGATCGGCAGCCCGCAGCGTCCCTATCGGCTGATCACCGCGACAAGCGGCTTTGAAACCTATCCCACCCTGTCGCCCGACGGCTCGCTGGTGGCCTACGAAGGCGCCAACGAAGACGGCAATGGCGGCGGTGCGATCAAGGTGCAGACCTCGGGCAATGCGCCCGCACGCCAGCTGCTGGTGCCGCCGGCCGGCGCGGTCGATCGTTTCCCGAACTGGTCGCCGGATGGACGTGAGATCGCCTTTGCACGGTTCTCCGCCGATGGCGGTTGCCAGGTGCTGGTGGCCAGCGCCACCGGTGGCGCGCTGCGCCAGGCCACGCGCTGCGATGGCACTGAACTGCTCAGCTTCGACTGGACGCCCGATGGTCGTGGCCTGGTGTTCGGCAGCATGGTCGGGCGCTACGCGCATCGCGGCATCCGCGTGCTGGACCTCGGCAGTGGGCAGTGGCGCGCGCTGGACTACGGCGTGGACCAGGATGATTTCGACTACGCGCCGCGCTATTCGCCGGACGGGCAGTGGCTGGTGTTCGTGCGCAATCCGCAGCTGGGCGATCTGTGGCGCGTGCCGGCCAGTGGCGGAACACCCGAGCGCCTCACCAACGAAGCGGCCGAGCTGCGCGGGTGGGCCTGGCTGGACGATGGCCGTACCATCGTGTTTGGTCGCCGCGTCGACAGTGAAGCGCGGCTCTATTACCTGGATGTAGAGCGCCGCACCCTGCGCGATGCGGGCCTGGACGATGCGCAGTGGCCGGCCGTGTCGCGCCGTGGCGGCATGCTCGCTTTCGTTCACCGCCGCGCGCAGTTCGGCGTGTTCAAGGTGCCGATCAACGGCAATGGCGAGCCCGAACGCCTGTTCGCCTCCAGCGGCCGCGATGGCCAGCCGATGGCGGCACCGGATGGCCGCCAGCTGGTATTCACCTCCGATCGTTCCGGCAGCTTCGCGCTGTGGTGGGCCGACATGCAGCGACCCGACTCGCTGCGACCGATCGAAGGGCTGCGCCCGGAAGCGCGGCAGGCGCCGGACTGGTCGGCCGACAGCCGCCAACTGCTGGTGGTCGGCCGCGATGAGCACGGCAGGACCGTGGTCTACGAGATCGCCCCGCGCGATGAACGCCTGCAGCCGTTGCCGGTCCCCGGCGAGCAGCCGCTGCAGGCACTGTATGGCGCGACGCCGGAGCAGCTGCTGGTGGTTGAACGCGATGCCGACCAGCGCATCCGGCTGAGCCTGTACGACCGCAGCGTGCAGCCATGGCGTCGCCTGGGCAGTGTCGACGGCGTTTCGCAGGCGCGCTTCGACCGCAGCACCGGACGGGTCTTGTTCACCCGCTTGGCCGCCAGCGGCCTGTGGTCGGCCGATGCGGCGTTGTCGCCGGCCAGCGTGCAGCAGATCAGTGATGACCGGCCCAGCCGCTGGCGCTACCGGGCCTGGACGGTGGCCGGCAGCAATGCGATCGGCTATCTCGGCACGTCCACCACCTGTGGCACCACGTTGATACGGATCCAGGCCGGTCACGAACAGCCCGAACACTGCCTGGACACGCAGCGCCTCAGCGCAGGCAACGGGCTCAGTGCCAGCGCCGACGGACACCACCTGTTCGTGGCGATGGCGGTCAGTGACGGCGCCGACATCGGCGTGATGCGTTTGCCCGAACGTGCCCCGGCGCTGTTCCCTGCGTTCTCCAAGTTGTTGTTGTTCAAGGGAAATGGGCCTTCGTAATTTTTTCGTCGCGATCTCGTGGCGAATTCGTGGCGATCTCGTCCAACCTTCCTGACGTGGTACCGCCTGATTTGGCAAAACGGAGGCCTGTACTAGGCAAATCCGTGGTGCCCCCATGCGTCAACTCTCGCTGGCCGATCGTGGCCAAACCGTCTCCCTGGACCGCGCGCTCGACGATGCCGCGCCGACCTGCCTGGGCGTGGCCCGGCTGGGCAGCCTGCAGACCGCCGGCACCAGCTTCACTGTCTGGATGCAGGTGCGGGGCAGTTCGTGGGTCGAGGCCAAGGAAGGACGCTTCCGCCTGCGCCAGGGCGAGTGGATTGCCTTCGAGAAGGAATCACGCCCGTTGGTGCAGGCCGGTCGCAATGGGCTGTGCATCGGCCTGAACCTGAACGTCGAGGCGCTTCGGGTGCTGGCCGAGATGGCCGACTGCGGTCTGTATGCCGGTCGCGGCCGCATGAACCGCGGTGATGCCCGCGTTGCGCTGCGGCTGTGGCGCGATGCGCTGGCCAGCGGCATGCCGGCACAGGCACTGCGCCCGTTGCTGCTGCATCTGGCAGGCCTGCAGCGCGGCCTGGCCGACAACGTGCAGCGTTGCCCGGGGCGCTCGCGCAGCCGCAAGCGGCAGGTGTTCGGCCGCATGCAGCGCGCCCGCCTGTACCTGGAGGGCAACAGCCACCGCGTGGTGCGCATCGGCGAACTGGCCGAGCTGACCAACTTCTCCAGCTGGTATCTCTCCAAGACGTTCCAGAGCCTGTACGAGGAAAGCCCGCAGTCGCTATCGGCACGGTTGCGCCTTGAGCGCGCCGCCGATCTGCTGCGTGACACCGACATGATGGTCGGTGAGGTCGCCGCCGCCAGCGGTTTCGACAACTGCTGCAGCTTCGCGCGTGCGTTCCGCGCCCGCTACGGCCAGTCCGCATCGCGCTTCAGGGAGAACGGCGGCTTGCTCCCGCCACAATCTGCAAAGTCTCTGGTTGGTTCGCGCAAATACAGCGCTGCAACGCAATCGTAACGTGCTGGGGTGTTTTAACACGCTGCTAACACGTACCTTGGAGAGATTGATGAACGTTCGTAATCCCGCAGTGCGGTTCGGCTTGCTGCCGGCCGGCATTGCGCTGGCGCTGGCGCCGGCCTTTGCTTCCGCCCAGGAAGCAAAGGGCACCACCGATCTGGACCGCATTTCGGTCACCGGCTCGCGCATCCGCGGCGCCTCGGTGGAAACCCAGCAGCCGATCCTGACGATGACCCGTGAATCCCTGGAAAAGCAGGGCTTCTCGAGCGTCGCCGACGTGCTGAACAACCTGACCTCGGCCGGCTCCCCGGCCATCTCGCGTTCGGAGTCGCTGGCTTCGGGCGAGAACGTGGGCGGCTACTACGTCGACATCCGCAACCTGGGCGCTGAGCGCACCCTGGTGCTGATGAACGGCAAGCGCCTGGGCGCTTCGACCTCGGGCCTGCAGGACCTGAGCCAGATCCCGATGTCGGCCGTTGAGCGCATCGAGATCCTGAAGGATGGCGCTTCGTCGATCTACGGTTCCGACGCCATCGCCGGCGTGGTCAACGTGATCACCCGCAAGAACTTCGACGGCGGCGAAGCCAATGTCTACGTCGGCCAGTACGGCAAGGGCGACGGCGACACCGAAACCTATTCGATGACCCTCGGTGCCCGCGGCGAGCGCGGCAGCCTGACCCTGTCGGCCGAGTACTCGAAGCAGGATCCGGTGTGGGCCAAGGACCGCTGGTACAGCCGTGACGGCTCGCTGGGTCCGAACTCGACCTCGGCTGACTGGAGCCCGATCAGCCAGAACGGCAGCTGGTGCAACCCGAAGCTGTACGACTGCACCAAGTCGAGCGCCGTGTGGCAGACCCTGAACCCGGGTGGCAATCCGAAGAACCCGAACGACTACCACGCGATCACCGAAGACGAGTTCGCCAACTCGAACGAGCAGATGACCCTGCTCACCGGTGTGAAGCGCAAGTCGGTCTACATCAACGGCACCTACGACTTCACCGATTCGATCAGCCTGAACACCGACGTGCTCTACAACGAGCGCAAGACGTTCCAGCAGATTGCCGGTTACCCGTACCAGTCCGCTTCCAACTCGATCAAGACCCCGTTGTCGGCCGCCAGCGCCTTCAACCCGGTCGGCCAGGACGTCAGCTTCCGTCGTCGCCTGTGGGAAGTGCCGCGTACCACTGACAGCCAGCTGAAGACCCTGCGCTTCGCTCCGACCCTGACCGGCTTCTTCGAGCTCGGCGGCAAGACCTTCGATTGGGATGTCGGCGCGCTGTGGAACCGCAATGAGTCGATCAAGAGCAACCGTGGTGACATGAGCCTGATCGGCGCGCGTCAGGCCCTGGGCCCGTCGTTCATCGATGCCGGCGGCGTTGCCCGCTGCGGCACCGCGGCCAGCCCGATCCTGGGCGACTGCCGCCCGTGGAACCCGCTGCTGCCGTACGGCGTTGATGGCCAGGGCTCGCTGGCGAACCAGGAGCTGCAGGACTTCCTGTTCCCGACCTTCACCACCCGTGGCGTCACCAAGACCACCAGCTTCACCGCCAACCTGTCCGGTGCCATCGTGACCCTGCCGGCCGGTGACCTGGGCTTCGCCCTGGGCGTCGAGCACCGCAAGGAAGAAGGCAGCTACGTGCCGGACGCCTTCGCGCAGTCGGGCCAGTCCACCGGCCTGGGCCAGAAGCCGACCCGCGGCGAATACGATCTGAACGAGGTCTACCTCGAACTGAACGTGCCGCTGCTGGCCGACATGGCCTTCGCCAAGGAACTGACCTTGAACGTTGCCAGCCGTTATTCGGACTACAGCAACTTCGGTGGCACCACCAACAGCAAGTTCGGCCTGACCTGGCGTCCGCTGGATGAACTGCTGGTCCGCGGCACCTACGCCGAGGGCTTCCGCGCTCCGACCATCAGCGACCTGTACGGTGGCCTGAGCTCGAGCTTCGAGTCGTACATCGATCCGTGCGGCGTGAAGGCTCCGGGCAGCGTTGCGGGCAATGCCGCGTGCTCCGGCGCGGGCGTGCCGGCCAACTACGTGCAGCTGGGCCAGGCGGGCAAGGAGTGCTCGACGCTGCCGTGCCAGTCGGGTGACCAGTTCATTTCGGGTGCCAACCCGAACCTGAAGCCGGAAACCTCCAAGAGCACCACCTTCGGCCTGGTGTGGAGCCCGCGCTGGGTGCAGGGCCTGGACGTCTCGCTGGATTGGTACAAGTACGAAATCAGCGACATGATCATCGCTGACAGCGTCGACCGCATCCTGCGTGACTGCTACGTGCTGGGCAACTCCGAGCGTTGCTCGAGCGTGACCCGTGCGGCTGACGGCCACGTCAGTGCGATCACCTACGGCACCGCCAACCTCGGCAAGATGGAAACCGAAGGTTACGACCTGGGCATCAAGTACCGCCTGCCGGAACTGGCCATCGGTCAGTTCAACATCGACTGGACCACCAGCTACACCTCCAAGTACGACGAGCAGCGCCAGAACAGCGACGGCGACAACATCATGGTTGGCCGCGTCAGCGAGCCGGGCCTGTTCCGCGTCCGTTCGAACCTGGGCGTCAACTGGCAGTACGGCGATTTCGGTGTGAACTACACCGCTCGCTACTACTCCGGCATGAAGGAAAGCTGCATCTCGCTGGATGACGGCTGGTGCGATGCGCCGAACCACATGGCCAACGGCGAGACCGATCCGCTGCGTCACACCGGCTCCAACACCTTCCACGACCTGCAGGTCAGCTGGAAGGCTCCGTGGGATGCGACCATCGCCCTGGGCGCGAACAACGTGTTCGACCACAAGGGTTCGCTGCAGTACTCGGCTCCGAACTCGGCGTTCGCCTACTACGGCGGCTTCGATGTGGGTCGCTTCCTGTACATGAAGTACACCCAGCGCTTCTGATCCATCGAAGTGCGGTAGCAACACGAGGAGGGCGGGCCGCAAGGTCCGCCCTCTTTCTTTTGCAGGAACGCACGTGCGCGGACCACAAAAAAGGGCGCACCCGGTGGGTGCGCCCTGCGATTGTCCGTGCGGGTTGGTTCGCCGCTCAGGCGTCGCTTGGCACCAGGCCCATCAGTGCGTTGGCATGCTCGCGCCATTGCGGCAGCCGGTTCAGTACACCTGCGCGCTGCAGGTAGTCCTCATCCACCGGATCGCCGTTGACCAGCGCCAGGGCCACGTGCACCGCGCCGGTCACCCAGAAGCTGCGCGTGTTGGCGCGCTGCGGCTGCAGATGGAACGCCACCGCTTCGATGATCGGCATCGGCAGGCCCCACAGGCCCAGCAGGTAGGCGCCGGCCTCGGCGTGACCGGGGCGGGTATCGCCGGCCAGCGCCGGTTCGCTGCGCTCGTTGCGCACGCCCGGCAGCAGCAGGCCGATGTCGGCCAGCAGTGCGGCGGTCGCGCCCAGCTCGGCGCTGGATTCGGGCAGCAGCCGTGCCGCCAGCCGCGAGGCGAGCAGGGCGCGCTGCTGCAGCGAGTTGCGCTCGGCCGCCGACAATGTCGGTGCCGAGAATACTTCGCTGGCCAGCACCAGGTCGCGCAGCGTGGACAGGCCCAGGCGCGTCACCGCAGTGCGCAGGTCGGCGATGGTGCGGCCCTGGCTGAAGAACGCCGAATTGGACAGCTGCAGCACCTTGGCCGCGATCGCCGGATCGGCAGCGACCAGCTTGGCCACGTCGGCGCTGTCGGCATCGTCGTCATGTTCCAGTGCCTGGGTCAGGCTCAGGTACAGGTGCGGCGGCGAGGGCAGCTTTTCGATGCGGCCGATGGCATCGCGCAGCCGCGGGCTGTCCAGCACCTCGCGCAGCTCTTCCAGGCTGGTCAGTGCTTCCAGCAGTACTTCCGGCGCCAGTGGCAGCGGCAGGAAGCGGTGGGCGACGCCGATCAGGCGCGCCGGCGGTGGCCGGTTGCCATGCTGGGCATCGATCAGCGCGATGCGGATGGTCTCCGGGCGCAAGGTCCGGATCTGGCCCAGCAGCGTGGTGGCATTGAGATCGGGCAACTGCGGGCAGACGATCACCGCGTCCACGCCCTGCGCAGCCACCACGCTCATCGCGCTGTGGCCATCGGTGGCGGTCAGCGGTTGCCAGTCTTCCCCAAGATCGGCAATGAATTCGGTCAGCTCAGCCGGCAGGCTGGCTGCATCCCCAACAAGCAGAATACGCACGACACATTCCCCTGGCTGTCTCGACGATGGATGTCGACGACGTGTGAAGTGACGCAATTTACCTAATACGGCGGCAAGAGTGATATGCCGTCGTCATGAAACGTGACCCGCATCGCTCCGGCAGGGCCTGCCGGAGCGATCCGGTTCAGGCTCAGGCCTTGCTGTCCAGATGGCGCTGGTGCGCCTCGACCAGGATCTGCTTGGCCTCGGCGGCGCCGCCCCAGCCATCGAGCTTCACCCACTTGCCCTTTTCCAGGTCCTTGTAGTGCTCGAAGAAGTGGCCGATGCGCTCCAGCCAGTGGCTGGAGACCTGGGCGATGTCTTCGACATGGGCGTAGCCACTGAAGATCTTCGACACCGGCACCGCCAGGATCTTCTCGTCGCTGCCGGCCTCGTCGCTCATCTTCAGCACGCCGACCGGGCGGCAGCGCACCACCGAACCCGGCACCAGCGGCAGCGGCAGCACCACCAGCACGTCGGCCGGGTCACCGTCGCCACACAGGGTGCTCGGCACGTAGCCGTAGTTGCACGGGTAGCGCATCGGGGTGGACAGGATGCGGTCGACGAAGATCGCGCCGGTTTCCTTGTCCACTTCGTACTTCACCGGCTCCGAGTCCTTCGGGATCTCGATGATGACGTTGATTTCTTCCGGCGGGTTCTTGCCGGGCGAGACGAGTTCCAGACCCATGGGGTACTCCAGGTGGGGATATAGACGGATAGCCCCCCATTTTATGCCTTTGCCGGGCGCCGTGCAGGGTAGGGCGGCGCCGACCTGCGCGGCCGCCTCCGGCGGAGCGGGCGGGGCGGGGTTTCCCGATGGGTTCGACCCGGTCCCTGCGGCAGGCTGGACGTCCTTGCCAAGGAGCCTTGCCATGAACTGGAACCGCTTGGGCTGTTGGGCCTTGCTGCTGCTGGCGCCGTTGCCTGCGCTTGCGCGCGGGGCGCATGTCAATCTGATCGACTATCCCTCCGACGAGGCCGGATGGGACCGCGCCTTTGCACTGGAGGACGCGGTCGCCGGTGAATTCGCCGCGTGGTGTGCCGACACCTTGTGCGAAGGCGATTACAGCAACTACCGGGTGATGGAGTTCCGCTGCGCCGTGCTCGCCCACCGGGGCACCGTGCAGCGCTGTGTCTGGGTGGTGGCCGCCAGCGAGCTGGAGGTGCAGCCCGATACGGGACACGTGCGGGTCGACAACGGCAGCTGGGTCTGCCCGGTTGAAATGCAGCCCGGGGTGCCCGTTGAAGCGTTCTATGCCTCTCTGGAAGCGCCGGGCGGCCTGACCGCGCCTCTGCCCGGGCTCGACCATGGCCTGTTCGATGGGCTGCCTGACTGCCTGCGCACGCAGGGGAGGGTGGGCTGATGGGCGGCTTCCGTGCAGGTGGGCTGATGTGTGGCGCGCTGTTGGGCGGCGTGCTGTGCGCCAGTGCCGCGCAGGCCGCCCCTGTGTTCGTCGACGCGCGCGATTACACCGGCCCGGGCGGCGGCCACGAGCGCTTCCTGGCCGCCGAGCGGCAACTGGTACGCGGCTTTGACGCGGTCTGTGGCGATACGTTCTGCGAGGGGCAGTACATCAATCTGTGGGCCATGCGCCTGCGCTGTTCCGTGGAACGGGCCACGGGTGTGGTGGCCCAGTGTGTGTGGACCTTCGCCGGCAGCGACACCCGGGTACACACCAGTGGCCTGATCACGGTCGACCGTGGGCGCTTCGCCTGTGTGCTGCCGCTGGCGCCGGGAACACGCCTGGAAGCACTGCTGCAGGCGTGGGAAACAGGGGACGGCCACGACGCATTGCGCGCGCCACTGCCCGGAACGACGGGCAATACCTACGACGCGCTGGTCGATTGCCTGTAGCCAGTGGAATCAATGCGAACGTGACGGATTCGCATTTACGGAGTAGCATGCGCGGCGCCTTCCGTCTGTCGTCCCGGCTCCGCGCATGTCCTCCAATGCCGTCACTCTTACCGAACTGCTGATCCGCGAGCGGCCGGCATTGCTGCGCCGGGTGCAGCGCATCCTGGGCGGCGACAACGGCGCCGAGGACGTGATCCAGGCGGTCTGGTTCAAGGCCCGTGGGGTCGATGACAGCCAGGCGATCGACAATCCGCGGGCCTATCTGTATCGGCTGGCCGCCAACCTGGCCACCGACCACGGCCGTGAATCGACCCGCCGCAACCGGCTGCTGGCTGATCACTACCTGTGGGGGCCGGACGAGGTGATCTCCACCGAGGAGCAGGTGATGGCACAGGACGAGCTGCAGCGGGTGCTCGATGCGGCCGGTCATCTGCCGGAGCCGACCCGCACCATCTTCCGGCTCAACCGCCTGCAGGGCCTGACCCAGGCCGAGATCGCACACCGCTTGGGGGTGTCGGTGACCACGATCGAAAACCACGTGCGCAGCGCGCTGCAACGACTGGCGTGGGCGCGCAGCGGCCGATGATCACGTCGCCTTGGGAGCGTTCGCCGCTGCAACGTCTTGATCACTGGACCGTGGATGCGGTCTAGTTCCCCCGCCCGCGCTTGAATGCGCCTGTCTGCCAGCCGATGAGCCCGCCGAACATGCTGCCCGCCGCCAATGACGATGCCCTGGCCGAACAGGCCCGGGGCTGGATCGCGTGGTTGGCCTCGGGTGACCACAGCGATGCGCGCATGCAGGCGTTCGAGCGCTGGCTGGCACAGCCGGGCCACCGCCGCGCGTTCGAGCACGAGCGCGCGCTGTGGCGCAGTGTCGGGCCGCGCCCGCAGGTCACGCCGGTCGAACGCTGCCGGCCACGGCAGCTGCGCTGGGCCATGGCCGCAGCGGCGGCACTGGCGACGCTGGTTGCCTGGCCCGAGGCCTGGTTGCGTCTGCAGGCCGACCATCGCAGCACGCATGTCGTGCAGAGCGTGCAACTGCCCGATGGCAGTCGCGCGGTGCTGGATGCGGACAGCGCGATTGCCGTGCGCTTCGATGCACATGCACGCGAGATCGAGCTGCTGCGGGGGCGTGCCTGGTTTGACGTCACTGCCGATGCACAGCGGCCTTTCAGCGTGCATGCGGGCAACGGCGTGGTCGAGGACATCTCGACCGCGTTCTCCGTCGCGCGCGGCGATGACCGGGTGGAAACCCAGGTCGGGCAGGGCAGGGTGCGTGTGGCCAGCCCGGCCGATGGCGGTTGGACCTACCTGAAGGCGGGCCAGCGTGCGGCCTATGGCGAGCACAGCGGAGTGACACGCCTGGCCGGTGTGGCGGCCGACAGCGTGGGGGCGTGGCGCCAGGGCGAGCTGCTGCTGGATCAGGCCAGCGTCGCCGATGCCGTGCAATGGGTGGGGCGCTATCGCGCCGGCCCGACCTTCGTGCGCGGTGACCTGTCGCGGCTGCCCGCAGTGAGTGCCGCATTGCGCATCGATCGCCCGGAGCAGGCGCTGAATGCGTTGGCGGCAACAGCAGGTCTTCGGGTTACCCGTCTTCCATTCGGCGTCGCCATCGTGCAGTAGATCCACGCCATGCGTGGATGATCGTCCCTGAGCCGACCGACGACCGGCACCCACCACGACCCTCGGCCGGTCGGCACCCATCGCGACTGCAAATCGCTCTTGGGGTTGCCGCGCGCCCAACCGTCTTACCCCGCGAACGTACCCGCCGCCGCCACGTACGTCGCCGTGTCCGTGTCTGCCGCGGATGACGCCGCGCCTGCGGCACCGATTACCTGACAGGTTTCTCCATGTTCGATTTCCATCGTCCGGGCCGCATGCCGCGCCCGTCCCGCCTGTGCATCGCCCTGCTGGCGGCCGGCCTGGCCGGCGCCGCACCGTCAGTGCTGGCACAGAGTGCCACCGGCAACCACGCTGCCGTGCAGCGCTTCGACATTCCGGCGCAGCCGCTGGATGAGGCGCTGCGCAGCTATATGCGCCAGTCCGGCGTGCAGGTCGTGTATCCGGCCACCCTGGCCCAGGGCGTAATCTCGCGTGCGGTCAATGGCAGCCTGCCGGCCAACGAGGCACTGCAGCAGCTGTTGCAGGGCAGTGGCCTGGCGGTGCGCCGCGTCAGCGCCGATGCGGTCACCCTGGAAGCGGCCGCCCCGGCGCAGGCCGACAGTGGCGTGATCGTCACCGACACGCTGAGTGTGGCCGGCGATCGCGTCGGGAGCGGCGCGACCAGTGATGAAGCACGCCTGCTCGACAGCTATCGCAGCGTCGGTTCGACCACCACGCTCAATCGCACGCAGCTGGAGCGTTTCCGCGGCACCTCCAACGGCGACATCGTCAAGGGTGTGGCCGGTGTCACCGCCGGTGATCCGCGCGTGGGCAACGGCTTTGACGTCAACATCCGCGGCATCCAGGGCCAGAGCCGCGTACCGGTGATCATCGACGGCGGCCAGTCCAGCATGGATACCTACCGCGGCTATGCCGGCCAGTCACAGCGCACCTACCTCGACCCGGACCTGATCTCCAGCCTGACCATCACCAAGGGCCCAAGCCTGCAGGCCAACGCCTCCGGCGGCATCGGCGGCGTGGTCGAGATGGAAACGCTGAAGATCGGCGACGTGCTGCGCGAAGGCCGTGATTTCGGCGTGCGCGTGCGCGGTGGCCTGGCCAATGCCAGTGCCAACAACCTGCCGTCCTACAGTGCCGCACCGCGCAACGATCGCAGCGCCACCGGCAGCCAGTTCTTCAATGTAGCCGCTGCGGGGCACTGGGATCGCTTCGATCTGGTGGCTGCCTACGCCTACCGCGACAATGGAAACTACTTCTCCGGCAAGCACGGCTACGACGACTTCCCGCAGACGCGGCGTACGCTGGCGCCACTGAATCCGCCGCGCACCGAAGTGTTCAACACCTCGTCGCGTTCGAAGTCGACACTGCTCAAGGGTAGCTGGCGCATCGATGACGCGCAGACCCTGGAGGCCGGCTATCGCCGCTACGAAGGCACCGCCGGCGAGATCATGGCCTCGCAGATCATCCGCGTCGACCGCGACCGTATCCCGCAGTGGGACCCGGGCCATGTCGACATGGACAGCTACAGCCTGCGCTACCGCTTCAATCCGGACAGCGAGTGGGTCGACCTGCGCGTCAATGCCTGGTACACCGACGCTGACAGCGTGATGTACAACAGCCTCACCGGCATCACCCCCTGGTACTTCGATCGCCGTACCGAGTGGTACGACGCGCCCAGCTTCAGTGGCGACCCCGGCTACAAGGATGCCTACCGCAATCCGCTGCGGCAGAAGCGCTTCGGACTGGATGCCAGCAACACCTCCAGGTTCGATACCCGTGCCGGTGCGTTCACTCTCGACTACGGCCTGTCCTACAGCGACGAGGACATCGCGCCGGGTAGTTCCGGCCCGATCATGCACGATGACCTGGTCAACAACCGTTTCCTGCGCAACGCCGAGCGCAAGGAATACAGTGCCGTGGCCTCGCTGAAGTGGCAGCCCGATGAACATTGGGAACTGCTGGCCGGCGGCCGCTGGAACCGCGTGGATGTGCATGACCGCAACCGCCTGGCCACGCCTGATGCCTATGAGGTGCAGGGCCAGTACCGCTACACCGAGCTGCTCAATGGCAACCCGGCGCTGCCGTCGTGGCGGGCCAAGCGCATCGCGCTGCTGAACTGGTATCCGGATGCCAACGGCAACTTCACCCAGGAATCGCTGCTGGCTTCGCCGTACAAGAAGGGCACGGTGGCGGACATCGCGGGCTGGAATTTCTACGACGCCGGCAAGGCGCAGGACCTGGAGGTGCCGGTCAGCTGGACCTGGTCGCAGCCGATCCGCCGTCGCGACAGCGCGTTCTCGCCGACCGCCAGCGTGGCCTACCGCTTCAGCGAAGACACCCTGGTCTACGTGAAGTACGCCGAAGGCACCAAGCTGCCGAGCCTGTTCGAGACCACGCTGGGCCTGTTCACCGCCGCCAAGCCGGTGGGCGAATTGAAGCCGGAGCGCGCGCGCAGCTGGGAAATCGGTGCCAGCACCCTCCGCTACGACCTGTTCACCGCCGGCGACCGCCTGGCGCTGAAGCTGGCGTACTTCGATACCCGCATCGACGACCTGATCACCCGTGACTACCGCACGCTGTCGGCGGGCCTGATCCGCAACGTCGACCAGTTCAAGGTCTCGGGCATGGAGTTCCAGTCCAGCTATGACAGCGGCAAGGTGTTTGCCGATCTGTCCGCGCACTACTACTTCAAGGCCAAGACCTGCGCGCCGGACATCGCCGCCGAACGCCGTGCCTATGGTGCTCAGCGGAAGAATGACGAACTGGCCAGCACACCCAACTGCGTGGACGGCGGCTTCGAAGGCTCCTACACCAACACGCAGAACCCGCCGCGCTACATGGTCAACCTGACCCTGGGCTCGCGCCTGTTCGACGAGCGCCTGGCCTTCGGCACCCGCGTGGTCCACAACGCTGGCCCGATCAGCAAGCTGGACAAGGACTGGAACGTGGGCCTGTCGGCGATCCAGCAGCTGTACCGGCCGAACACCCTGGTGGACCTGTTTGCCAGCTGGAGCTTCAACGAGCAGCTGTCGGTGGACGCCGGCGTGGACAACCTGACCGACCGCTACTACCTGGATCCGCTTGCCCTGGGCGTGATGCCAGCCCCGGGCCGCACCGCGCGCCTGGCGCTGACCTGGAAGTACTGACCAACGGGTGATCTGCCTGTGGGGTCGGATCCCTTTCCTGCGGAAAGGGCTCTGACCCCATCGGGCCTGTGTAACATGCTTACAGCCCGGTCGCCGCCTTCACTGCATCCTCGTGCAGCGACTCGTTCAGCTCATCCACCACGGTGGTCCATGCCGCATCGGCCTGCAGCGACTCGGACAGGAACTGGCGCTGGGCGTCGTTCCAGTACGGTGCTTCGACCACTTCGACATCGGTGGCCAGCTGGTGCTCGCGGATGAAGCGGGCAATGCCCTCGGCGCTGGCATCCAGGCCCAGCTGCAGGAACAGGTTGGTCATGCGCGGTTCGGTGGTGATCATCGTCGGTTCCTGCGGTAAGAAGGGATGCGCCATTATCGGCGCACATAGCCTTGGGGAAAGCCCCGTGGCGAACGTCTACAGCAGGACGACCCCCTTGGCATCCCCATGAACGCACACATCGCCCCTGAAGACAGCCGCAGCCTGCGGCTCAAGGCCGCCACCCGCGACAGCCACGGTGCCCTGGACAAGCGCATCATGGCCGGCGACATCTTCGCCGACCGCAGCAATTTCGCCCGTTTCCTGCGCGTGCAGTATCGCTTCCACCGCAGCATCGATGCGCTGTATGCCAACCCTGCGCTGGACGCACTGCTGCCGGACCTGGGCGAGCGCCGCCGCCTGACCCAGGTGGCGCGCGACCTGCAGGATCTGGAGCAGACGCTGCCGGGGGCCGACATCGCGGCGTTGCCGTCCGATCTGGAACTGCCCGCCGCGTTGGGGTGGCTGTATGTGGCTGAGGGCTCCAACCTGGGCGGCACCATTCTGTACAAGATGGCCGCCAAGCTCGGCCTGGACCGTGATTTCGGTGCCCGCCACCTGGCCGCGCATCCGGATGGCGCGGCGCGCCACTGGCGTGAGTTCACCGCTGCGCTGGACGCGGTACCGCTGAGTGCCGAGCAGGAGCAGCAGGTGATCGACGCGGCCGACGCCGCGTTCCGCAGCGTGCACGGCCACGTCGAAGTGGAATTCGCCTGATGCACGGCGCGCGCCTGCGGATGCAGCGCTGATGCGCTGGCTCTGGTTCGCGCTCGGTTGGCTGATGGTGGGCCTGGGGGTGATCGGCGCGTTGCTGCCGGTGATGCCGACCACCATCTTCCTGATCCTCGCCGTCGGCTGCTTCGCGCGCAGTTCGCCGAAGTTCGAGCAGCGCCTGCTGGCGCATCCGCGCTATGGCCCGTCACTGCGGCTGTGGCGCGAGCAGGGCGCGGTGTCGCGCAAGGGCAAGGCCTTCGCCAGTGCCGGCATGGCGGTGGGCTTTGCCCTGTTCTGCTGGGGCGCACACCCGTCGTGGCGCCTGCTGCTGGGCGTGGGCCTGTTCTTTGCAGTCAGCGCCGGCTACGTGCTCAGTCGACCCGCACCGCGGCTGGAGCCCCATCCGGTCGTGGAAGTGGACGACGCCCATGATCCGCGCGCGGCCCGTCGTCGCGCAGCGACCCCTGATGCTGATGGAAACCGAGACGATGCTGCCTGCTGACCTGGCCCCCGTGGCCGCCCCCGCATTGACCCCGTGGGGCATGTACCTGGCCGCCGACGTGGTGGTGAAGGCCGTGATGATCGCGCTGGCACTGGCGTCGCTGGCCACCTGGACCGTGCTGCTGGCCAAGGGCTGGGAGCTGGCTCGCCAGGCCCGGCAGCTGCGCGCGGCGCGCGCGCTGTTGCTGCAGGCACCGAGCCTGCCCGGCGAGAGCGCTGATGCCAGTGTGCAGCAGGGCACCGCACGGACGATGCTGGACGCCGCCCGCACCGAACTGCGCTTGTCGCAGGATCTGGACAGCCGCGACGGCATCAAGGAACGCATTGCATCGCGCCTGGACCGCATCGAGCTGGAGACCGCGCGCGTGCAGCGGCGCGGCATCGGTGTGCTCGCCAGCATCGGCGCGGTGGCACCCTTCGTCGGCCTGTTCGGCACAGTGTGGGGCATCATGAACAGTTTCATCGGCATCGCCCACAGCAACACCACCAGCCTGGCGGTGGTTGCGCCCGGCATCGCCGAGGCCCTGTTGGCGACAGCGCTCGGCCTGGTCGCGGCGATTCCCGCGGTACTGGTCTACAACCATTTCAGCCGTGTGCTGGCCGGCCTGCGGGGACTGCTCGGCGATCTGTCGGCCGCCGTGCAGCAACTGGTCTCGCGCGATCTTGATCGTGCCGTGCCGCGTGCCGCAGCGGCACCGCTGCGCGCGGTGCACTGAGGCGCGACGATGGCGATCAGGACCGCGTCCGACCGCGACGACGCACCGGAAGAAGCACACGAGATCAACGTCACGCCCTTCATCGACGTGATGCTGGTGCTGTTGATCATCTTCATGCTAGCCGCACCGCTGGCTACCGTATCAGTGCCGGTGCAGCTGCCGGCCAGCAGCGCCAGTGCCACGCCGCCCGAACAGGCGCCGGTGTATGTGACCGTGCAGGCCGATCTGTCGCTGCGCGTGGGCGAGCAGGCGGTGGCGCGTGACGGGCTGGCGGCTGCATTGCAGGCGGCCACCCACGGCGACACCGCGCAGCGCATCTTCCTGCGTGCCGATACCCGCGTGCCTTACGGTGAACTGATGGCGACGCTGGACGCGCTGCGTGGCGCAGGCTACTTGAAGGTGGCACTGGTTGGACTGGAGCAGGGCGCGCGATGAGCGGATTGCGACGCTGGGCGACCAGCCTGGCGATCGTGCTGCTGGTGCACGCGCTGCTGATCGGCGCGGCCTGCTGGTGGGCGACGCGCGCACCGGTACTGGCTGCGACGGCGCCGCCCGCCGCGCTGATGCTGGAACTGGCACCGATGGTGCAGGCACCGCCGGTGCCGCCGCGCGAGGTCGCCACCGGTCCGCTGCAGCAGCAACAGCAGCGGCAGGCGCCGAAGCCGGCCCTGCGCGAGCAAATGAAGGCGCCGGTGCAGCCGCAGGGCGAGCTGCCTCCGCCGCGTGCACCGGAGCCGGCGCCGTCGCCGGATACTGCCGATGCCAACGTTGCGCAGACCAGCGCACCGCCGCAGGTGGCGGCCGACGCGGCCACACGCTACACCGCAGCGCAGACCACGGCCGGCGAACGCAGCCGCGCCGAGGCAACCTGGGAAGGGCGCCTGCTCGGGCATCTGCAGACGCATCGGCGCTATCCGCGCCAGGCCGAGCGGCTGCGCCAGCAGGGCGTGGTCTACGTGCGCTTTGCCGTGGCCCGCGATGGCGCGGTCTCGGGGCTGAAACTGGGCCGCAGCAGTGGCTTCGCGCTGCTCGACCAGGAGACGCTGGACACCGTGCAGCGGGCCAGCCCGGTACCGGCGCCGCCGGCCGAAGTGGCCGGCGACCCGGTGGAAGTGATGGTGCCGGTGTCGTTCTTCCTGCGCGGGCGGTGACCTTGTAGAGCCGAGCCCATGCTCGGCTCTGCAGGACGCTCTTACAACAGCGGTACCAGCAGCAGCGCCACGATGTTGATGATCTTGATCAACGGATTGATCGCCGGGCCGGCGGTGTCCTTGTACGGGTCACCCACGGTATCGCCGGTGACCGCGGCCTTGTGCGCTTCGCTGCCCTTGCCGCCGAAGTGGCCGTCCTCGATGTACTTCTTGGCGTTGTCCCAGGCGCCGCCGCCGGTGGTCATCGAGATGGCCACGAACAGGCCGGTGACGATGGTGCCGATCAGCAGGCCGCCGAGCGCGCGCGGCCCCAGCAGCAGGCCGACCACCACCGGCACCGCCACCGGCAGCAGCGAGGGCACGATCATTTCGCGGATCGCCGAGCGGGTCAGCATGTCCACCGCCTTGTCGTACTGCGGCTTGCCGGTACCCTGCATGATGCCGGGGATCTCGCGGAACTGTCGGCGCACTTCCTCTACCACCGCGCCGGCCGCACGACCGACCGCCTCCATCGCCATCGCACCGAACAGGTAGGGAATCAGGCCGCCGATCAGCAGGCCGATGATCACCGTGTGGTCGCTGAGGTCGAAGCGGAATTCCTGCCCGGGATGTGCAGCCTGCAGGTTATGCGTGTAGTCCGCGAACAGCACCAGCGCCGCCAGTGCCGCCGAACCGATGGCGTAGCCCTTGGTCACGGCCTTGGTGGTGTTGCCCACCGCATCCAGTGGATCGGTGATGTCGCGGATCTCCGAGGGCAGCTCGGCCATTTCGGCGATGCCGCCGGCGTTGTCGGTGATCGGTCCGTAGGCATCGAGGGCGACGATCATGCCAGCCATCGACAGCATCGCGGTGGCGGCAATGGCGATGCCGTACAGGCCGCCCAGCGCGAACGCCCCCCAGATGGCCGCGCAGACCGCAACCACGGGCAGCGCGGTGGACTTCATCGAGATGCCAAGGCCAGCAATGATGTTGGTGCCATGGCCGGTGGTCGACGCCTGCGCCACGTGCTGCACCGGCTTGTACTGGGTGCCGGTGTAGTACTCGGTGATCCACACGATCAGGCCGGTCAGGACCAGCCCGATCAACGCACAGCCGTACAGCGCCATCGGTCCATGCACATTGTCACTCATCAGCCCGGTGGTGATCGGGTAGAAGGCAATGGCGGCCAGCACGCCGGAGACGATCACGCCCTTGTACAGCGCGCCCATGATCGAGCCGCCCGGCTTCACTTTGACGAACAGCGCGCCGATGATCGAGGCGATGATCGACACCCCGCCCAGCACCAGCGGATACAGCACCGCGTTGGCGCCCGCCTCGGCCAGCATCAGGCTGCCCAGCAGCATCGTTGCGATGACGGTGACCGCATAGGTCTCGAACAGATCGGCGGCCATGCCGGCGCAGTCGCCGACGTTGTCACCGACGTTGTCGGCGATCACCGCCGGATTGCGCGGATCATCCTCGGGAATGCCGGCTTCGACCTTGCCGACCAGGTCGGCGCCGACATCGGCGCCCTTGGTGAAGATGCCGCCGCCCAGTCGCGCGAAGATCGAGATCAGCGACGAACCGAATGCCAGCCCGACCAGCGCGTGCAGCGCCTGTTCCATCGGCAGGCCCAGGCGCAGCAGCAGCGCGTAGTAGCCGGCCACGCCCAGTAGGCCCAGCCCGACCACCAGCATGCCGGTGATCGCACCGCCACGGAACGCCACGTCCATCGCCGCGCTGATGCCGTTGCGCGCGGCCTCGGCGGTGCGCACATTGGCACGTACCGAGACATTCATGCCGATGTAGCCGGCCGCGCCGGACAGCACCGCGCCGACCGCGAAGCCGATCGCGGTGTACCAGCTGAGGAACACACCGACCAGCACGAACAACACCACGCCGGCCACGCCGATGGTCAGGTACTGGCGGTTGAGATAGGCACGCGCACCTTCCTGGATCGCGGTGGCAATGGCGATCATGCGTTCATTGCCGGTGGGTTGGCGCAGGATCCAGCGCGCCGAGACGATTCCGAACAGGATTGCGAGAATGGCGCAGCCCAGCGCCAGTGACAGCCCGTGACGTTCCAGCATTAGACCCCTCCGCAGAATGGATGTAGGCATCCAGTGGCGATGAACGGCACCACGAGGGGGACGACGGGCTGCAGCCTGGAACCAACCCGTACCGACCTTGGCGGTCGTCCGACGTATGGCGGTGTTCAGCATTCCCTGGTGGCTGCAGTATGCGTGCCGCCACTTGTAGAGTCGAGCCATGCTCGACTGGCGCTCTACGAGCGCGCAGGCCCTGCCACCGTGCGATGGGCACGATTCGAGAACCATCAGGCCTTTGCGCCCCGTTAAGCCAGTCTCTGCAAGCCTGCGCACAGTCCCGTAGGAGATCCCACATGCGCCTGTCCCTGTTGATGCTTGCCGCCCTGGTCCCGGCCGTGCCGGCATTGGCCGCTGAAACCCCGGAGCTGCAGCGTGCCGTCGGTGCACCGCAGGCGGTGGGCGCGGTGCACACGCTGCGGCAGATTCCCGAGGCCTGCGCACGCCTGGAAGGGGCGTTTACCGGCCAGGCCGCCGAGCCCTATCGCTTCTCTGCCGTGCGCACCAGTGAACAGTGCCAGCCGCGCGCGCGCTTCGTCGACTACACCAAGGCGCAGCCGAGTGCCGACAAGGGCTGGAAACTCAATGACGTGATCCGCGTGCCCAACGCCACATGCCCGGCGCAGCAGGCCGTGGTGCGCGTCTGGCGCCTGCCGGTGAACAACAGCCAGGCCCTGGACGGCCAGGGCCAGTCGCGGATCTACCTGGAAGAAGCAAAGAAGCAGGCCGCAGCCGGCCAGATCCCGAAGGTGACGATGTTCGCCGCGCAATTGCAGATGGAAGGCAAGGCCTGCAATTGAGATGGCGCCGGCGCTGCGCCCACGCAGTCATCCACGGGCGGTGGTGCCGGCCGCTGCCCGGCATCCGGCCGATCACTCCGCCAGCATGGCCCCACGCGCCACCAGCAGCTCGCGCAGCGCCCTGCGGTGGCAGTGCGCTTCGTCTTCGCAGTAGCAGCCCACGCTGAGGTCGCTGTGCTGCGACATCGCGGCCAGCAGGTCCAGCGCGTGCGCGGCATCGGGCGCTTTCATCTCGGCGTTGTAGCGGCGGAAGAAGGCCGTCCAGTCAGCCGTCGTCCTGGCTTCGTGGGCCTGCTTCACCAGCGCCGCGCTGGGTGAAAGGGTGGGGAACCAGACGTCGTACCAGTCCTGTGTCGCGAATTCGCTACGCGGTACGCCGCGCGGCGGGCGCCGCACGGTACCGATGCGCAGGCCCTCGCCGGGAGCGCGCGGCGTACCCAGTCGAACAACGCGCAGTGCCATGGTGTACCTCCACTAAAAGGGGACGGAGGGGATTAAGTCGTATCCGGCCCGTCGCTGACGCCGGGGGCACGAAGGGGCATATGCGACTTAATCCCCTCCGTCCCCTTTTTAGGGGTCAGCCCTCGAACGGCGGCAGCTTCTGCTTCACTGCGACGTTCTTCAAGGTGACGTACCTGGGCAGGCCATCGGTGCCATACGGCAGGGGCGCCTCGCCCTTGATCAGCGGCGACAGGTAGGCGCGTGCCCTGGCGGTGATGCCGAAACCATCGCGGCGGATGAAGCCGGCCGGCATCTTCTTCTCGTGATTGGCGATCTTCGACAGCGGCGCCGCTTCGATCTTCCAGCGATAGGGCGCATCGCTGCTGCGCACGATCACCGGCATCACCCCGTTCTGGCCCTTCAGCGCCAACTGCACGGCGGCCTTGCCGACGGCCTGCGCCTGCTCCCAGTCGGTCCTGCTGGCCAGATGGCGGGCCGAACGCTGCAGGTAGTCGGGCAGTGCCCAGTGCACCTTCAGGCCCAGCTGGTCCTTGACCCGGCTGGCCAGATGCGCCGCCACGCCGCCCAGCTGCGAATGCCCGAACGAGTCCTTGCCGCCGCCGGCGTCGGCCACGAAGCGTCCATCGGCCGTGGCGATGCCTTCCGATGCCACCACCACGCAGTAGCCGACGCGCTCGACCACGGCCTTCACCTTGCTCAGGAAGGCGGCCTCGTCGTAGGCACGCTCGGGCAGCAGGATGATGTGTGGCGCTTCGTCATCGCCGTTTCCGGCAAGGCCGGCGGCCGCGGCCAGCCAGCCGGCGTGTCGGCCCATCGCTTCATAGATGAAGACGCGGGTGGAGGTCTCGGCCATTGCCGCGACGTCCAGGGCCGCTTCGCGCACCGAGACCGCAGTGTACTTGGCCGCCGAGCCGAAGCCGGGGCAGGTATCGGTCACCGCCAGGTCGTTGTCGATGGTCTTGGGCACGCCGATGCAGGTCAGGTCGTAACCGGAGGCCTTGGCCAGCTGCGAGACCTTCAGCGCGGTATCGGCCGAGTCGTTGCCGCCGTTGTAGAGGAACCAGCGCACGTCATGCGCGCGCAGCACCTCCAGCAGGCGGTCATAGCGGGCGCGGTCGGCGTCCAGCGATTTCAGCTTGACCCGGCAGGAACCGAAGGCCCCGCCCGGGGTATGGGCCAGGGCGCGGATCGCCGCGGCGCTCTCCCTGCTGGTGTCGATCAGCTCCTCGCGCAGCGCGCCGAGGATGCCGTTGCGGGCGGCCAGTACCTTGATGCCCTTGGCCCGGGCCTGCTCGATCACCGCCGCCGCCGTGGCGTTGATGACCGCAGTGACGCCGCCTGACTGGGCGTAAAGGAGAGTACCGTTGCGCATGCTTCTACCTGCTCGGGGGAGGGGACGTTGCAGGGACATTACCCGGATGCGGTAAAGTGGCGCTATTGCGGTGCAGCGATACCGGACCGTCCGGGACGCGAACCTTCTTTGTTTTCAACACGTTGGAGTCAGGTCAATGCGATTGGTTCTGTTGGGACCGCCCGGTTCGGGCAAGGGGACACAGGCGACGCGCCTGAAGGAAAAGCTGGGTATCGCCCACATTTCGACCGGTGACATGCTGCGCGCGGAAATCGCCGCGGGCACGGAGCTGGGCAAGCAGGCCAAGACGGTGATGGATGCCGGCAACCTGGTGTCGGACGACATCCTGCTGGGCATGCTCGAGTCGCGCCTGACCCAGGCCGATGTCGCCAAGGGCTTCATCCTCGATGGCTACCCGCGCAATGTGGCCCAGGCCAATGCGATGGACGGCCTGCTGGCCAAGATCGGCCAGCCGCTGGATGCCGTGGTGCAGCTGGACGTGGCCACCGAGCTGCTGGTCGAGCGCATCGCCGGTCGTGCCAAGGAGCAGGGCCGCGCCGATGACACGCCGGAAGCGGTGCGTCAGCGCCTGCAGGTCTACAACGACCAGACCGCCCCGGTGGTCGATTTCTATGCCGGCCGTGGCACCCTGGCCCGCGTCGATGGCGTGGGCGAGCTGGACGAGATCGAAGCCCGCATCCTGGCGGCGATCAAGGGTTGATCCGGCAGGGCCGGTGCACTGCCGGCCCTTCGGGCGCAAAAAACACAGGCCTGGTCCGCGAGGACCAGGCCTGTGTCGTTCATAGGCGCCAGCGGAGGGCTTGCTCAGGGCCCCGCAGCATGAGCTCCCTTGGGGATGGCCTCTTGGGGAGTAGGACCGGTTCGGGTACTGCGGCTGGCAGTTCGAATTGTGTCCGGGTTCACAGAACATCGCTATCGGGAATTCCCTGACAGAAGATTGGAGTTTTCTCACATCCTGTGTAGGGGTTGTCTTACCCCAGCGCAGACATTGGCCCTATACAGCCGTCATCGGTCACAATCCTCGGTCATGAGCAGCGTACATATCCTTGCAATCGCCGGCACCTTCATGGGCGGCGTGGCCGCCCTGGCGCGGGAACTGGGCCATGCGGTCAGTGGCAGCGACCAGGCCATCTACCCGCCGATGTCGACCCAGCTCGAGCAGCTGGGCATTACCCTGGACCAGGGCTACCGCGCCGACAGCGTGCCGGCCGGTACCGGCGAGGTGGTGATCGGCAACGCACTGTCGCGCGGCAATCCGGCCGTGGAAGCGGTGCTCGACGCCGGCCAGCGCTACATTTCCGGCGCGCAGTGGCTGTCCGAGCAGGTGCTGCCGGGCCGTGACACGCTGGCCGTGGCCGGCACCCATGGCAAGACCACCACCACCACCATCCTCACCTGGCTGTTGGAAAGCGCCGGGCGTTCGCCGGGCTTCCTGATCGGCGGCGTGGCCGAGGACTTCGGTGTTTCCGCACGCCTGGGCCAGGGCCGCGAGTTCGTGGTCGAGGCCGATGAATACGATACGGCCTTCTTCGACAAGCGCAGCAAGTTCGTGCACTACCGGCCGCTGGTGGCCATCCTCAACAACCTTGAATACGACCACGCCGACATCTTCCCGGACGTGGCAGCGATCCAGCGCCAGTTCCACCACCTGGTGCGCACGGTGCCGGCACGTGGCCGCCTGATCGTCAACGGCGAAGACAAGTACCTGGCCGAAGTGCTGGCGATGGGCTGCTGGACCCCGGTCGAGCGGTTCGGCTTCGATCCGTCGCTGGAATGGCATGCCGAGCTGCTGGCTGCCGATGGCAGCGCGTTCCGCGTGCATCATCGGGGCCAGCCGCTGGGTGATGTGCAGTGGTCGCTGCTGGGCCGCCACAACGTGCTCAACGGTCTGGCCGCGCTGGCCGCCGCGCACGCGGTGGGCGTGGCCCCGGCCGACGTGATCCCGGCCCTGGCGCGCTTCCGCAGCGTCAAGCGACGCATGGAAGTGATCGGCAGCCATGACGGCATCACCGTCTACGACGATTTCGCCCATCATCCGACCGCGATCGCCACCACGCTGGAAGGCCTGCGTGCCAGGGTCGGCGATGCACGCATCGTGGTCGCGATGGAACCCCGCAGCAATTCGATGCGGCTGGGCGCGCATGCACAGGCGCTGGCGCCTTCGCTGGCGTTGGCCGACGAGGTGGTGTTCCTGCACCGCCCGGAACTGGCCTGGGATGCGGCGGCGGTGATCGCCGCCGTGCGCGGGCAGGCCCATGCCGTGCCGGATACCGACGCGTTGCTGGCGCAGCTGCAATCGAGCGCACGCCGCGGCGACCATGTGGTGTTCATGTCCAACGGCGGCTTCGACGGCGCACCGCGCCGCTTCCTGGCTGCCCTGCAGGCCCGATGAGCACCGACGGATCGCTGCCGCTGTTTCCGCTGCACACCACGCTGGTACCGGGGGCGGCGGTGGGCCTGCGCGTGTTCGAGCGCCGCTACCTGGACCTGGTCCGCGACAGCGGCCGCAGCGGTGAAGGGTTTGGTGTCTGCCTGATCCTCGACGGCCAGGAAGTGGGGGCGCCGGCGACACCGGCCGCGTATGGCGTGCAGGTGCGCATCGAAGACTTCGATGTCGGCGCCGACGGCGTGCTGCAGCTGCGCCTGCGCGGTACGCGTCGTTTCCATGTCGAGCGTACCCGCGTGCGCGACAACGGGCTGGTGGTGGCCGACGTGCGCTGGTGCGAGCAGGACCCTGACGATGAACTACGGCCGCAGCATGCGCTGCTGGCCACGGTGCTGGGTCACATCATCGAGCAGGCCGGCGAGGCCTACGCACCGGCCACCCCCGCGCTGCTGGACCAGGCCAGCTGGGTCGGCTGGCGGTTGGCCGAGCTGCTGCCGCTGAGCGAGCAGCAGCGCCTTCAGCTGCTGCAGATGGACGACCCGCACCAGCGATTGCAGCAGCTGCTGGGCTGGATGCCGTAGCAGCCATCCACGCATGGCGTGATCTGCTGTAGAGCCGAGCCCATGCTCGGCTTGCTGGATCCGGCGAAGGGCAGCCGAGCATGGGCTCGGCTCTACAGTGGGTGATCGCGACCGGTACCGGTCAGGGCGCTGTGGTCTTCAACCGCAGCACCGGCAACCCGGTTTCGCTGTGCACGTCCTCGCGCTGCGGCAGGGCCTGCACGGCCTCCTTCACCGCGTTCATCGCCGGATCCACGCCGCGCACCGGGTGCCACATGCCGATCCACTGGAAGTGGCGCTCGTAGCGCAGCGTCTGCGCACTGCCCAGCCACAACGGTGTGGCGCCCGGCTGCAACTGCACCGGGGCCGGCCACAGGCGCAGCACGTAGCGTTCGTCCGGCCTGGCGCCCTGGCGCACCATCAGCAGCGCTTCCACGCGGGTGTCCAGCGTGGCCGGCAGGACCGGCAGTTCGTCGGCACCGGTGTTCTTGTCCAGCATCAGCAGTGCTTCCTGCCAGCCGGCCTGTTCCTGCCGCTTCCAGCCGCGCGCCTCCAGCTGCGCCTGCAGCGGTGCCAGCGGGCCGGCCACCTGCACATCCAGCGGCCAGCGCTGGTCGTCGTCGAACTCGTTGCGGCGCGCCGGCAGCTGCGCCCAGTCGCGTTGCCACCATGCCTGCAGGTCAACCACCTGCGGGGCGGGCAGGGTCGGCTCGAAGCGTTCCAGCTTCACCGGGATGTTGCGCGGTGCGTACCACATCGCGGCGATGGCGAACACGCCGTAGAACAGCCACGCTACCGGCTTCACCCAGAACGAGCGGTTGAAGCGGCGGCGGTAGGCGATGCCCAGCACCAGCAGCCAGAACGTGCCGAACAGCATGCCGCCGATCACATCGCTCAGCCAATGCGCGCCCAGGTACAGGCGCGAGAAACCGATCAGGCTGACCACGATGCCCGACACCAGGTACGGCCAGACGCGGGTGCGGCCGGGCATCTCGCGGGCGATCAGCACTGCGAAGAAGCCGAAGGTGATGGTGGCCATGGTCACCGACACCGACGGGAAGCCGAAGCCACTGCTGGCGTCGAGCGGGCGCACCACGTCCACGGTGGCACCCAGCAGCATGGTCAGCGCCAGGCCGAAGGCCAGGGCCGCCAGCCAATGCGCGGCCGCCATCCAGCGCCGGCGCCAGATCAGGTAGCCCATCGCCGCCGCGGTGGCCGGCAGCAGTACCTGCCAGGCGCCCAGTGACGCCAGCGCGGCCATCGGGTAATCGGCCAGCGGGTTGCGCAGGGCCAGCATGGCCTGGTGCACCAGCAGGTCGACCGCCAGCGGTTCACCATGCGCGACCACCACGGTCAGCAGCGCGAACCAGCCCCAGCCCAGTACCAGCAGCATCAGCGCCAGCATCGCCAGTGGCACCGACTCGCGCCGTTTCGGGTCCAGCACACCGACGGTATAGCGGCCCAGTGTCGGGTGGCGGTTGGACCAGTCCAGCAGGCGCGCCAGCCAGTTGTCCATGCGCGCGGCCGACCAGCGGTAGCCGTACAGCACGATGGCCCAGACCAGGCCAAGGATCACTGCCAGCAGGCCGACCACCACCACCAGCCGTCCGGCGACGGCGGCCACGGCGTCGTAGGCCTCGCCAAGCACCCAGCCCGGTGCCAGGAACAGCACCGCCCAGGAAATGCTGGCGATACCACTGGCCTGCACGTAGCGGCTGGCCGGCATCTTCATCATGCCGGCGATGGCTGGCACGAACGGGCGGATCGCGCCCACGTAGCGTGCAATCAGGATGCTCTTGAAGGCATTGCGACGGAACAGGTTCTCGCCGCGGTCGAGCAGCTGCGGGTAACGGCTGAAGGGCCACACGCCCCGCAGGCGGTCGCCCCAGCGGCGGCCGATCCAGTAACTGATGCCATCACCGGCAAACGCACCCAGCGCCGCCGCCGCCACCGCGTACGGCCCGGAGATCTGGCCCAGGCCGATGAACACGCCTACCGCGAACAGCAACGGTAACGCCGGCACGATGGCGCCGAGAATGATGACCGCATCGCAGAAGGCAATGAGGAAGATGACAGCACCCGCCAATACGGGGTGAGCGGCAATCCACGCGAGCGTGGCGTCGATCCATGAAGAGTCCATTGCCCGATTATAGGGGCGCGAAGGTGACTGGTTCCCAGCCCCTTCGTGACCGTTTGCAACCCGCGCCATCGCCTAGAATGGGCCCATGCCGAATTCGCCAGACACGCCATCGCACGCCTTGAAGGCCGACAGCTTCGGTCGCATCCTGCTCGTGAACGGATCTGATGGCCCCTTCGTACGCCGTGATCTGGGCGCCACGCCGCTGTGGTTGCGGTTGCCGGCCTGGTGGCTGGCCCGCCGCGAAGCGCGCGCGCTGCGCCATATCCACGGCATGGCCGATGTGCCGCGGCTGCTGGCGTGGGATGGCCGTCATCTCGACCGCAGCTTCATGGCCGGCGACGCCATGTACCAGCGCCCGCCGCGCGGCGACCTGGCCTGGTTCCGCGCCGCGCGCCGCCTGCTGCAGCAGCTGCATCGCCATGGCGTGGCCCACAACGATCTGGCCAAGGAAGCCAACTGGCTGGTGACCGAGGATGGCCGCCCGGCGCTGATCGACTTCCAGCTGGCGGTGATCGGCAACCCGCGCTCGCGCTGGATGCGCCTGCTGGCCCGCGAGGATCTGCGCCACCTGCTCAAGCACAAGCGCATGTACTGCCGCGAGTCGCTCACCCCGGTGGAAAAGCGCGTGCTAAAGCGCACCTCCTGGGTGCGCGAGCTGTGGTTCGCCACCGGCAAGCCGGTCTACCGCTTCGTTACCCGCCGCATCCTGCATTGGGAAGACAACGAGGGGCAGGGGCCCAAGCCGTGAGTCCATTGCAGGTAGTGACCGGCCCGCCGGGTGCGGGCAGCGTCCTGCGCCCACAGCTGGCCGGCGCCGACTTCGTGCACGCCTGCCAGGCAACGACCCATCGTGATGGGCGTTCGGCCTTGCAGGCCTATCGCGATATGGCCGCGACCATTCCCGGCTGGTTCGACGGATTGATGACGCTGCGCAACCAGGGCATGCGCCTGCTCGGCATGAAGCACCTGGGCTCGTTGCGCGCGGTGCAGGATGTTGCAGATCCCCAGCCCGGGCAGCGGCTGGGCATCTTCACCCTGCAGTCGCTCACTGACGATGCCATCGTGCTGGAAGACAACGACCGCCACCTGCGCGTGCAGCTGGCCCTGCAGTGGCATGGCGATGTACTGGAAGTGGCGACGGTGGTGCACACGCACAACGCGTTCGGGCGGGTGTACATGCTGCCGGTCGCCCCGGTGCATCGGCTGATCGTGCCGCATCTGCTGAGGAAGCAGGTGCAGGCGTACCGGTAGATCCACGCGATGCGTGGATGCACCGGGTGCCGGCATTGATGCAGGGCCAAGCCATGCTCGGCTGCATTGCCGGGCATGGCTCGGATCTACAGAAGCCGGTGACCTTACGGCGTCGCCGGCACCACCTGCTGGCCGATGAAGTTGCGCTTGGCGTCGAAGTCGTAGGCGATCTGCAGCTGGCCCACATCCGGGCAGGCGTGGCAGTCGCGCAGTGGCGTGCGGTACAGCAGGCGGATGCCGCCGTTCTCCAGTGGTGTTGCCCCGGCCGACTGCGCCGGTGCGAACGGCGTGGCCTGCGGGTTGGCCTTCAGCAGCTCCTGCACAGTGGGGTCCGCACGCAGGGTGTCGTCCAACTGCACGGCATCCACATCGATGCGCTTGCCGCTGGCATCGACCAGGCGGGTGCCCACATTGGTGTTGGCGCGGAACGGATACTCGACCGTGGCAATGCCCAGGCCTTCGTTCTCGTGCCAGGCCGTGACGTAGGCCAGCTCGCCGCCGGTGGACAGCTGCTCGGCGGCAGTGATGGCCTCGGCACTCGCGCCGCCGGCGCGCATCGCGTCGCGAAGGCAATCACGGGTGGCTGCGTTTTCGCCCTGGCGGCAGGCGTTGAGGTCGCCATCCCACACCACCGCCTCGCTCCAGCGCATCCTGCCGTCGGCGGCGGCCTTCTCCGCACTGGGCGTGTCACCGCCAGGCGGCTCCTTTCCGGGTTCCGGCGAACGGCCCTGGCAGGCGGTCAGCAGGGCAAGCCCCAAGGCAGGCAGCAACAGGCGGGAACGGCGCATGGCGTGGACCTCGTGCGTTGACGGGAGGCCCGAGTATCGTCAAGGCCGGGTGAACTCCACGTCGGCGCGGCATACTAGCGGCTCATTGCATGCGCTGGAGTGTGGAACGTGGGCAGTCTGCAGGGCAAAACGCTTTTCATCACCGGTGCCTCGCGCGGCATCGGCCTGGCCATCGCACTGCGCGCTGCGCGCGACGGGGCCAACGTGGCGATCGCCGCCAAGTCCTCGGTGCCGAATCCGAAGCTGCCGGGCACCATCCACAGCGCGGCCGAGGCCGTCACCGCCGCCGGTGGCCAGGGGCTGGCGCTGAAGTGCGATATCCGCGAGGAAGAGCAGGTACAGGCGGCGGTTGCCGCGACGGTCGACACCTTTGGTGGCATCGACATCCTGGTCAACAATGCCAGCGCGATCTGGCTGCGCGGCACGCTGGATACGCCGATGAAGCGCTTCGACCTGATGCAGCAGGTCAACTCGCGCGGCAGCTTCCTGTGCGCGCAGGCGTGCCTGCCGTACCTGCTGCAGGCGCCGAACCCGCACATCCTGACCCTGGCGCCGCCGCCGAGCCTGGAACCGAAGTGGTGGGGCGCGCATACCGGTTACACGCTGGCGAAAATGGGCATGAGCTTCGTCACGCTCGGCCTGGCCGCAGAATTCGGCCCGCAGGGCGTGGCGGTCAACGCACTGTGGCCGCGCACGGTGATCGCCACCGATGCGATCAACATGATTCCGGGCGTGGATGCGGCCGGTTGCCGGACGCCGCAGATCATGGCCGACGCCGCGCATGCGGTGCTTGTGCGAGAGGCGGCGGGCTTCCACGGCCAGTTCCTGATCGACGATGACGTGCTCGCGCAGGCCGGCATCACCGATCTTGCCGGCTATGCGGTGGATCCGACGCGGCCGTTGCTGCCGGACCTGTTCCTGGACTGAGTGCTGTTCGAACCCGGGCCGAGGGCTGCGGTCTTCGGTCTGCTGGGTTAGAATGATTGGCTGTAATCGTTTTCAACAAGGATGTGCGCCTATGACACGTACGCTTTCCATCGCGGCGCTGGCCGCTTCGCTGTCGTTGATCCTGACCGCCTGCGGCGGCAAGTCGCCCGCAGCCACGGGTGACACTGGCCCGTCCGCCAAGCCGGGCACCGGCGCGACGCTGTCCGACACGCAGCAGCAGTTGACCGCCAAGCTCAACGCCTACATCGGCTGCTTCAATGCACTCGATTCGAAGACCCACGGCAGCATCGAGTCCTATACGCGCTGGATCAAGGACGTCGAGGCCGGCCCGACCGGGCGCGAGACACAGGTGTACGGTCCGTTCGAGATCAGCGATTACGACATGAAGCAGTGCGATGGCCCCGTAACCGAGGCGATGGCTGCCAAGCCGGCGCTGGCCGATCTCGATGCCGCCGCGGGCCGCTATCAGCAGTCGCTGAAGGCACTGGTGCCGGTCAGCAAGGACGCGCACGACTACTACGATCGCCAGGACTACGAGGACGACCAGTTCGCCAAGGGCAAGCAGATGCACGTGCCCTTGATGGCGGCCTTCAAGGAATTCGTGATCGCCAGCGAAACGTTCAATGCCGAGCTGGAGCGCCAGAACGACGCGGCCCAGCGCGAGCAGCTCAAGGTACTGGAGCAGGCCGAGGGGCGCACGCGCGAGTACTACCGCCTGGCGATGATGCTGGAAGCGAAGGCGATCGTGGAGCTGATGAGTGAGGACGATTTCGATCCGGCCAAGGCCCGCGAACGACTGGATGCGTTCAACCGCATTTCCGACGAAGCGCATGCCAAGGTGGCCGATCAGGAGCCGGGCAAGCTGGACTGGAACAGCTTCGAGCGTGAAGCCGAGAACTTCCGTCGCGAGGGCAAGGAACGCCTGCAGCGGGTCAGCAGCAAGACGCCTTACAGCGATTTCGAGCGGCGCATGCTGGACTCGCCTTCGATGGCCCCGCGTGGTTCGGCCGGCAAGCTGATGCAGGAATACAACTCGCTGGTCTTCCAGAGCAACCGCCAGTAACTGCGGCGCCCATCGCGTCATGTGTCGCAATCGAACGCGCCGATTGCGACGCATTGCAGCCCACACTCCCGAACGGTGGGCCTTCCCGAGGCCGCGATCGCGCTGAGGGGGATCCACGCGCGCCATGCTGTTCCGGTAGTGCCGGCCGCTGGCCGGCATCTGCCTCAATGGCTGAATGCATCCGGCAGTTCACCGCCACATTTGCGGCAATGCCGTGCATCCGGCTCGTGGCCTTCCAGCCCGCAGTGCGGGCAGCCGCGGGCATCCCGGCGCGCGGCCAGCTCGGCGTCGCGCATGGTGCTGGCCAGTTCGGCCGTGTAGATGCCGGTGGGCACGGCGATGATGCTGTAGCCGATCAGGATCAGCACCGAAGTGACGAAACGGCCGAGCACGGTCTGCGGCACGATGTCACCGAAGCCGACCGTGGCCATGGTCACCACCGCCCAGTACATGCTGGCCGGGATGTTGGTGAAGCCGTGTTCGGGGCCCTCGATCACGTACATCAGCGCGCCGGCGATGATGGTGATGGTGATCACCGTGAACAGGAATACCAGCACCTTGCGCCGGCTGCGCCACAGCGACGTCATCAGGACGCCGCTTTCTTCGATGTAGCGGGTCAGCTTGAGGATGCGGAACACCCGCAGGATGCGCAGCGCACGCACCACCAGCAGGCTCTGCGCGCCCGGGATGAACATCGACAGGTAGGCGGGCAGGATCGACAGCAGGTCGATGATGCCCCAGATGCTCACCGCGTAACGCAGCGGGCGCTTGACCACCGCCAGCCGCAGCAGGTACTCGGCGGTGAAGAGGATCGTGAAACCCCATTCCAGGATGTACAGGCCGGTGGACCATTCGGCATGCAGGTGCTGCACGCTGTCGATCATCACCACCAGGATGCTGGCAACGATCGCCACCACCAGGATCAGGTCGAAATTGCGCGAGGGCCGCGAGTCATGGCGGTAGATGATGTCGAACCACCGACGGCGCCAGCCGGTCTCGGTGGCGGGGTTGAGCTGGGGGGCGGAAAACGGTCGCATGGGCGCATTGTGCCGCAGGGGTTACGGCGCGAGAATGGGCGTTCCTGAACCCTGCCGACTGCCATGACCGCCGCGACCGATCCGCTGATCTCCCTTTCGCATTACTACCTGCCGGTCTACAAGCCCCGCCAGGTGGTGCTGGAGCGAGGCCAGGGCGCCCGCGTGTGGGACAGCCAGGGCCGTGAATTCATCGACCTGGCCGCCGGTATCGCCGTGTGCGGCCTGGGTCACAATGATCCGGACCTGGTGGCCGCGCTGGTCGAGCAGGCCGGCAAGCTCTGGCACACCAGCAACGTGTTCTACAGCGCGCCGCCGCTGCACCTGGCCGAGGAACTGGTCAAGGCCAGCCGCTTCGCCGAGCGCGTGTTCCTGTGCAATTCCGGCGCCGAAGCCAACGAAGTGGCGATCAAGATGGTCCGCAAGTGGGCCTCCAGCCAGGGTCGTCCGGCCGACAAGCGTGTGATCATCACCTTCCGTGGCAGCTTCCACGGGCGCACCCTGGGGGCGGTGACCGCCACGGCCCAGCCGAAGTACCAGGAAGGCTACGAGCCGCTGCCCGGTGGCTTCCGCTACATCGATTTCAACGATGAAGTGCAGCTGGAGACCGCGATGGCCGCCGGCGATGTCGCCGCGGTGATGCTGGAGCCGATCCAGGGCGAGGGCGGCGTGATGCCGGCCAAGTCCGGTTTCCTCAAGCGCGTGCGCGAACTGTGCGACCAGCACAACGCGCTGCTGGTGCTGGACGAGATCCAGGCCGGCATGGGCCGCACCGGCACGCTGTTCGCGCACTGGCAGGACGATGTGGTGCCGGACATGGTGACCCTGGCCAAGGCACTCGGCGGCGGCTTCCCGATCGGCGCGATGCTGGCCGGCCCGAAGGTGGCCGAAACCATGCAGTTCGGCGCGCACGGCACCACCTTCGGTGGCAACCCGCTGGCCGCTGCGGTGGCCCGGGTGGCACTGCGCAAGCTGGCCTCGGCGGAGATCGCCGCCAACGTCAGCCGCCAGTCGAAGGCGCTGCGCGATGGCTTTGCCCGCATCAACGACGAGTTCGGTGTGTTCAGCGACGTGCGTGGCCGCGGCCTGATGCTGGGCGCGGTGCTGGGCAAGGACTTCGCCGGCCAGGCCGGGGCGATCCTCGATCATGCCGCCGAGCACGGCCTGCTGACCCTGCAGGCCGGCCCGGACGTGCTGCGCTTCGTGCCGTCGCTGAACATCACCGACGAAGAAGTGGCCGAAGGCCTGAAGCGCCTGCGCGCAGCGATTGCCGCGTTCATCGCCGCGCGCTGAGGCCATCGTGCCGGGGTCGGATCCCTCTCCTGCGGAGAGGGCTCTGACCCCGTTGCTGAGGAATGCCCGTAGAGCCGAGCCTATGCTCGGTTCATCGCGATGCCAGGCCACAGCAGCCGAGCATGGGCTCGGCTCTACAGTGGTTCACGCAATGCGATAACGCTTCAACACCTTGCCCAATCCGCGGCCATCGCGCACGGTTTCCGCGTGCAGGCCGGCGGCACGTGCGCTGCGTACGTTGGCAAACAGGTCATCGACGAACAGCGCGTGTGCGGGCGCCACACCCAGTGCTTCCAGCGTGCGCAGGAACACTTCCGGTGCCGGCTTGCGCAAGCCGAAATCGGCGCTGCAGAACACGCGGTCCCGCAGGGCAGGGAACAGCTCCGGCAGCAGGCTGGGCAACGCCTGTTTCATCAGCGCGCCGTTGTTGGTCAGCACCGCCATCGGCAACTGCAGGGCCTGCAGCCGCTGCAGCACGGCAGACTGCGGATGGCTGGCGGCCTGGCGTGCGGCGATCCATGCAGCCACATCGACAGTCGTGCTCAGAATCTCTCCCAACTGCGCCAGATAGGCCGGGCCATCCAGCGTGCCATTGTCATGCGCCGCTTCCAGTCCACTTTCATACAGCGCGGCCTGTACGGCCTGCGTCGGAACGTGCAGTGCCTGTGCCAGGTGCAGTACACGTTGCACGCGCTGGTACTGCACCAGCACGCCATCCACATCCAGCAGCAACAGATCGATCCGCATCGGCCGAGCATGCCATTGCAGTGAACACTCGGGAAACCCTGGAGCAGCCATGCGACAGACGGTCGCAGACGCGGCCATGGGGGGCTGCCTAGAATGGCGCTTGAATCCGCAGGAGATGCAACGATGAAGGCTTGGAGGGTGGCAGTGGGACTGGGCGCGCTGATGCTGGCGCCGTCGGCGATGGCGCGGGTGTGTGCGGTGAGCATCGACAGCACCGACCAGATGAGCTTCAGCAGCCGCGAGATCAAGGTCGCCGCCGACTGCACCGCCGTGGACCTGACCCTGCGCCACACCGGCAAGCTGGCCGCCACTGCCATGGGCCACAACTGGGTACTGACCCGCACGGCCGATTACCAGCCGGTGGCGATGGCGGGCATGCGCATGACCCTGGCCGACAGCTACCTGCCGAAGGCCGACAAGCGCGTGCTGGCGCATACCAAGGTGATTGGTGGAGGCGAGACCACGCGCGTGCGCTTCTCCACCCAGGGCCTGCAGAAGGGCGGTGATTACACCTTCTTCTGCTCGTTCCCCGGCCACTTCGCGATGATGAAGGGCAAGCTCGTCTTCGGTTGATGCCGCCTGTAGAGTCGAGCCATGCTCGACTGCTCTTTTCCGCGCTGCGCGCGATGAGCCGAGCATGGCTCGGCTCAACAGGTCGCAGTAGATCCACGCCATGCGGGGATACGGTGCAAGGCAGTGCCAACCAAGGTTGGCACCCACCATGAGCAGGGCTCAGCCCTTGGCGGCCCGGAACGCCACGCGTGCAGCGGCCAGCGTCGCTTCGATCACCGCATCGTCGTGGGCGCTGGACAGGAAGCCGGCCTCATAGGCCGACGGTGCCAGGAACACGCCCTGGTCGAGCATCGCGTGGAAAAAGCGGTTGAACGCCGGGATGTCACAGGCGGTGGCCTGCGCATAGGTCTCGACCTTCTCGCTGGTGAAGAACAGTCCGAACATCGCGCCCACGCGGGTGGTGGTCACTGCCACGCCGGCGTCGGCGGCGGCCGCCTCCAGGCCCGCACACAGGCGCGCGGTGCGCTCGGCCAGATCGGCGTGGAAGCCCGGTTGCTGGATCAGCTCCAGCATCGCCAGGCCGGCCGCCATGGCCACCGGATTGCCGCTCAGCGTGCCGGCCTGATAGATCGGGCCGGCCGGCGCAATCTGCTGCATCAGCTCACGACGGCCACCGTAGGCACCCACCGGCATGCCGCCGCCGATGATCTTGCCGAAGGTGGTCAGGTCCGGGGTGATGCCGTAGTGCGCCTGCGCACCCCCGAGGGCGACGCGGAAGCCGGTCATTACCTCGTCGAAGATCAGCAGGGCACCCTGCTTCGTGCACAGGTCGCGCAGGTGCTGCAGGTAGCCCTCGCGCGGCGGGATGCAATTGGCATTGCCGACCACCGGTTCGATGATCAGGCCGGCGATGTCGTCACCCTGCTGTTCGAACAGGGCGGTGGCCGCTTCGAAGTCGTTGTAGGGCAGGGTCAGGGTCAGTTCGCTCAGGCCGGCCGGAACGCCCGGCGAGGTCGGCACGCCCAGGGTCAGCATGCCGCTGCCGGCCTTGACCAGGAACGAGTCGCCGTGCCCGTGGTAGCAGCCTTCGAACTTGACGATGCGGTTGCGGCCGGTGGCACCACGCGCCAGGCGGATTGCCGACAGGGTGGCTTCGGTGCCCGAATTGACCATGCGTACCATTTCGCACGATGGCACCAGCCGGGTGATGGTCTCGGCCATGGTCACTTCGGCTGCGCACGGCGCACCGAAGGACAGGCCGTTGTCGATCGCGCGCTTCACCGCCTGGCGCACGGCCGGGTGGTTGTGGCCGACGATCATCGGGCCCCACGAGCCCACATAGTCGATGTAGCGGTTGCCGTCCACGTCGTACAGGTAGGCGCCGTCGGCGCGCTCGACGAAGAACGGTTCACCGCCCACCGACTTGAACGCGCGCACCGGCGAATTGACGCCGCCTGGCAGCAGCTGCTGGGCGCGGGAGAACAGGGCGTGGGACTGGTCGTGGTTCATGGGGCTTTCCTGGGCATTACGCGAACTGGGCGAGGAAGGCGCGCTGGGTCGCGACCGGGTCCGGTGCGGCGTAGATGCCGCTGACCACGGCCACCAGTTCGGCGCCGGCATCGATGATGGGACCGACATTGTCCGGCGTCAGCCCGCCAATCGCCACCCGCGGCACGCCCAGTGCGGCGCTTTGCCGCAGCAGGTCGGTGTGGGCGCGGCTGCTGGTGACCTTGGTGATGGTCGGGAAGAAGGCGCCGAAGGCCACGTAGCTGGCACCGGCGGCCACGGCCTTTTCGGCATTGGCCAGCTGGTCGTAGCAGGAGGCGCCGATGATGGCGCCGGGCCCGAGCAGCGCGCGCGCGCTGGGAATGTCACCGTCGGTGCCGCCCAGATGCACGCCGGCGGCGCCCACGGCCTTGGCCAGCACCGGATCGTCGTTGACGATCAGCGGCACGCCGTGGGCGGCGCACAGGCCTTGCAGGGCCGTCGCCTGTTCCTGCCGCAGGGCATCGCTGGCGGTCTTGTTGCGGTACTGCAGCCAGGTGGCACCCGCGGCCAGCAGCGGCGCGGTGCGGGCCAGCAGGCGTGCGGTATCGGGCTCATCCGGGGTGATCAGGTAGACGCCGCGGGGCGTCGGGGAAGCAGAAGTCATCGATGGCTACCGGTGGGTGGGCCGCGATGGGACAATGGCGGCCCGTGAATCCAGCCCCGATTATCCGATGAGCGATGCCACCCCCACCACCTTGCGTACCTGGATGTGCGTGGTCTGCGGCTTTCTTTACCGCGAAGCGGACGGCCTGCCGGAAGAGGGCATCGCGCCGGGCACGCGCTGGGAGGACATCCCCGAGACCTGGACCTGCCCGGATTGTGGCGTGAGCAAGGCCGATTTCGAGATGGTTGAGGTCGATTGACCGGACCTTCCGGTGGGTGTGGACCGTGGGTCCACACACCGCCAGCCTCAATGCAGCCGCGGCATCGGCCCGCCGAGGTCGATCAGCTTCTCGCGCAGCCACTGCGCGTCGCTGGCCTCGGGATTGTGCTTGAGGTACTGCCCCAGGTCGTGGCAGGCGCCGGCCAGGTACTCCAGCTGCAGGTAGGCCAGGCCGCGGTCGCGCAGCGCGTCGTGCTGGTCGGGGGCCAGCTTCAACAGGCGGTCGGCACTGCGTGCGGCGCGGTCCCATTCTCCCGCTTCGGCATAGACGCCGTGCAGGTTGCGCAGCATGCGCATCAGGATCGCGCGCGCGGGGGCCGGGTCGAGAATCTGCGCCAGCACCTGGTCGTCGGGCATCTGCCCGCCCAGGTGTGACTTGGCCCGCTCACGCAGTTCGTCCACATCCAGTGGGCGGCCACCGTTGAACGGGTCCATCACCAGCACGCCGTCGTCCACCGGCAGGCGCACCAGGAAATGGCCGGGGAAGGACACGCCGTCGAGCGGGATCCCCAGCCGTCGCGACACTTCCATCTGCACCAGCGCCAGCGAGATCGGGTTGCCCAGGCGCCGCTCGAACACCTGGTTGAGATAGCTGTTGCGCGGGTCGTAGTACTCGTCGTGGTCGCCGCTGTAGCCCAGTTCGTCGAACAGGTGGCGGTTGATCGCCGCCATCTTCAACGGGCTGTTGTCGATGCTCTCCACTTCCGAGCGGAGATGGTCGACATGGCTCTGGATCAGCGCGTCGTAGGTGGACGGCTGCAGATCGGGGTATTCGTCGCGCGCGATCAGCAGCGCGGTCGGCAACAGCGGCAGCGCCTCGTCTTCGAGGTCGGCCAGTGCATCCCAGTCGGGGAGTGTGATCCGGTCCTGCATGACCACAGACTGGCGTCATTCGCAGACGGTTTCAAGCAGTGTCGCGTGAAAAATTCAGGGGTCAGATCCCTTTCGCGTGCGAAAGGGATCTGACCCCTGCAGGGTCGCCGGCCAGCCGGGCGCAGCCCGGCAGAACCCTTGTTACTCGATGCCCGGACCGAATTTCAGTTCCGTGCCGTCCTTGAGCTTGAGCTTCTCGGCCTGGCCGGCGTTGAGTTCCAGAACGTACCGCGCCGGGCCGCCGCTGGGGTAGGGCGGGCACATGTCACCGGCCGAGCACGGGGGCACGTCGCGCTGCTGGCTCACCAGCCTGCGCTCGTTGTCGAAGTACAGGATGTCCAGCGCGATCCTGGTGTTCTTCATCCAGTACGCCTGCATTTCCTCGCGGTCGTGGATGAACAGCATGCCGTGGTCGGCCGCCATCTGGTCGCGGAACATCAGCCCGCGCGCGCGGGTCTCGTCATTGGTAGCCAGCTCGACGTGGTAGCGGGCGCCATCGAGCTCGACCCAGTGGCGGGCCGCATCGGTGGCGCAGCCGGCCAGCGCCAGCAATGGAAGCATCAGCAGCGAACGCAACAGCGACATCGTCAGGATCCTTCAGAAGGGTCAGAGCACGATCGGCGGTTCGCCGCCGACGATCACCACATCGGCGCGACGGCGCGCGAACAGGCCCACGCAGACCACGCCGGGCAGCTGGTTGAGCTCACGCTCCAGCTTTTCCGGATCGGTGATCTGCAGGTTGTGGATGTCCAGGATCTGGTTGCCGTTGTCGGTGACCACGCCTTCGCGCCAGGTCGGCTGGCCGCCGGTCATGTCGCGGATCTGGCGGGCGACCAGGCTGCGCGCCATCGGGATCACTTCCACCGGCAGCGGGAATTTGCCGAGCACCGGCACCTGCTTGCTCGGGTCGACGATGCAGATGAAGCGCTCGCTGGCCTCGGCGATGATCTTCTCGCGGGTCAGCGCGGCGCCACCGCCCTTGATCAGGCACTTGTTCGGATCGCACTCATCAGCGCCGTCCACGTACAGCGACAGGTTGCCGCTGTGGTTCAGCTCGATCACTTCGATACCGTGCTGCTTCAGCCGCGCGGTGCTCTGCTCGGAGCTGGACACGGCACCCTTGATGCGGTGCTGGATGCGGGCCAGGGCATCGATGAAATAGGCCACGGTGGAACCGGTGCCGACACCGACGATCATGCCGTCTTCAACGTACTCGATGGCTTTCTCGGCGGCCAGGCGCTTGGCTTCGGACATGGGAAGAACTCTCAGGCAGGGAATCAGGATTTCTTTTCCAGTGACAGCAGCAGCTTCCACTGTGCGGCGGTCACCGGGAACACCGACAGGCGGTTGCCCTTGGCAACCAGCGGGAAGCCTTCGCCGAGCTCGTCGGCGTGCAGCTTGATCTCGTCCAGCGCGATCACCTGCTTGAGCTTGCGGTCGAAGGCCACGTCCACCAGCATCCAGCGCGGGTTCTCGCGCGTGCTCTTGGGGTCGTGGTAGTCGGATGTTGGATCGAACTGGGTGTCGTCCGGATAGGCCGGGCTGGCCACCGTGGCCACGCCGACGATGCCCGGCACCTTGGTATTGGAGTGGTAGAACAGGATGCCGTCGCCGACCTGCATGCCATCGCGCATGAAGTTGCGCGCCTGGTAGTTGCGCACCCCGTTCCAGGGTTCGACCTTGACCTTGGCCAGGTCGTCGATGGAGAAGGCGTCCGGTTCGGACTTCATCAGCCAGTAGCGCTTGCGGGCGGTCATGCGTTCACGGGGGCAGCGGAGGGGAGCAGGGTGCCGTCTTCGGTGCAGATCGCATCCACCGGCACGTCCCACGACGCCACCGGCAAGGACTCGACCTGCTGCACCGCGAACGCAGCACCGACCAGCCAGGGCGGCGCCGGCCGGTCGTGGCGGAAGGCGAAGCTGCGATCATACCAGCCACCCCCCATGCCCAGCCGCCTGCACTGCGTGTCGAAGCCCACCAGCGGGGTCACCACCAGCGCCATCTGCGCCGGTTCCAGCGTGTCTTCCAGCGCCACATCGGGTTCGGGAATGCCGTAGCGGTTGCTGGTCAGCGGCTGCCCGGGCCGCCACGGCGCGAAGCGCAGCACGTCGCCGGCCAGCACCGGCAGGCAGTAGGTGAGGCCTTCGGGCAGTTGCAGCTGCCAGCGGTGCAGGGCGATTTCGCCATCCAGCGCCCAGTAGCCGGCCACGGCACCGGTGCGCGGGGCGAACGGCAGGGCGAGCAGGGCCTCGGCAAGCGATTCGGCGGCGGCGATGCGCGCAGCGGCGGAAAGGTCGCGGCGGCGTTGCCGCAGGTCGTGGCGCAGGGCCTGGCGCGGGTCGGTCATGGCAGCGTGCGGCAAGGAACAGCCGCCATTGTGCCGCAAAGAACAAGGGCGACGCCCGAAGACGCCGCCCTTGCTGGAATATTGCATTCTCCGCAATGTCGATGCATGCGAAACGACCTTGAACCCGGGGGCTCAAGTGGGAACGCTGGAGAACCATCGGGCTTCCCGCTACAAGGCGGACCTGCACTCCCGGCGCTGTCGCGCTCCCGGTGTCGTTCTTAAGGGACAAGGCGAATGTTTGCACATGCCGTCGAGTACCGCAGAGAACGCGTGGCCATTATAGCCAGCGCGCCGGATCTGGAAAGGCCGTTCGTCGGCAACAGTCCGTGCCAATTCAGATATGCGAAAAGGGGACGGAGGGGATTAAGACGTTTCCGGCACGGGAGGGGCGAATGCGCCTTAATTCCCTCCGTCCCCTTTTTCTAGGGGGTGCCGTCGATCGCACGGTCCAGGCGCCGGTTCAGGTCGGCCAGGGTCTGCTGCAGGGCGACCGCCTGGCGGGCGTTCTCGTCGCGCAGCAGCTGCAGTTCGTGAGCCAGGTTCAACGCCGCCAGTACGGCGACGCGATCGACCGCGGCCATGCGGTTGCTGCCACGGATCTCGCGCATGCGCGCATCGAGCAGGCGCGCGGCGGCCATCAGGCTGTCGCGTTCATCGCTGCCGACGCCCACCGTGTATTCACGATCGAGGATGCGGACACTGACCGGTTCGGCGCTCATGTGTGCTGCTCCAGGGATTTGAGCCGGCTGATCATTGCTTCCACCCGCGAGCGCGCCTGCTCATTCTTGGCCAGCAGCGTGGAACGCTCGGCCACCAGCTGTTCCTGCTGGTGGCGCAGGCTGCGATTCTCCTCGGCCAGGCGCTGGTTGCGTTCGAGCAACGCTTCCACGCGGGCGGCGAAGTCCTGCAGCTGGGCGAGGGGATCGGCGGGTTCCATGCGGGCACGATAGGCAAGCGGGGTGAGGGCGGTCAAGCGCTGTCGCAGCAAGGCTGGACGGCCACAGGGAGGATGCCGCCGGGTTGCTACACTACCGGGTCTGACGGGCGCGCGCGTGCGCGCTCCGGGTTTCCTTTCCGAACGAGCCGCACGATGACCGAACTTCCCTCCGTCGACGACGTTTCCCGCGCCAGCCAGGAACTGGGCCTGGGCGCCACTGCTGCCGAGCTGCACGGCGCACTGTGTGGCTGGCTGGCCGCCGGTGGTGCCCCCGGCAATGACTGGCCGGCGCGTGTGCTGGCTGACGACAACCTGCCGCCGGTGGCCGCTGACAGCGTGCTGGGGCGGCTGCTGCAGGCCACCATCAAGCAGCTGGAGGACCGCGATTTCGCCTTTGAGCTGCTGCTGACCGACAACGATGACGTGTCCGCGCAGGCCGATGCCATGTTCAGCTGGACCCGCTCGTTCCTCGGTGGCTTTGGCCTGGGCAGTGGCGGCAATCGCCCGGCCCTGTCTGAAGAGGGCGAGGAAGCGCTGACCGACATGGCCAGCCTGGCGCGTGCCTCCAGCGAGGATTTCGAGGCCGGTGGCGAAGATGACGACGAAGCGCTGTCGGAGATCGAGGAATTCATCCGCGTGGCGGTGCTGCTGCTGCACGGCGACGTGGTGCTGGCCTCGCGCCATCGCCAGCGCCTGAACTGATGGATATCAAGCAGCGCACCGGCATTGCGGCCGGCGAATACAAGCGTCGCCGCCGCCAGCTGATGGACATGGCCGGCGAGGATGCGATCCTGGTGCTGCCTGCCGCGGCCGAGAAGGTGCGCAGCCTGGATACCCATTATCCGTACCGGCAGGATTCGGACTTCCAGTACCTGAGCGGCTTCCCGGAGCCGGAAGCGGTGCTGGTGCTGATCCCGGGCCGCCGTCATGGCGAGGCCATCCTGTTCTGCCGCGAGCGCGATGCCGAGCGCGAGGCCTGGGACGGCAGCCGTGCCGGCCAGGAGGGCGCGGTGGCGCAGTACGGCATGGACGATGCCTACCCGATCGACGATCTGGACGACATCCTGCCGGGCCTGCTGGAGGGCCGTTCGCGGGTCTACTACCACTTCGGCCGCGATGCCGACTTCGACCTGAAGCTGATCGGCTGGGTCAACCGCGTGCGTTCGCAGGTGCGCCACGGTGCGCAGCCGCCGCACGAGTTCCTGGAACTGGGCCACCTGCTGCACGAGCAGCGCCTGTTCAAGTCCGGTGCGGAAGTGGCACTGATGCACCACGCCGCGCAGATCAGCGTGCGCGCGCATCTGGCGGCAATGAAGGCGGCGAAGGCGGGCATCCACGAATACGAACTGCAGGCCGAGCTGGAGCGCGTGTTCCGCGCCAACGATGCGGTACCCGCGTACTGCAGCATCGTCGGCGCCGGCCGCAACGCTTGCATCCTGCATTACCGCGACAACAACGCACGTTCGCGTGATGGCGAACTGGTGCTGATCGATGCCGGTGCCGAGTACCGTGGCTACGCCAGCGACATCACCCGAACCTTCCCGGTGAACGGCCGTTTCAATGCCGAGCAGCGCGCGCTGCACGACCTGGTCGGCGATGCGCAGGCTGCGGCGCTGGCCCAGGCCAAGCCGGGCGTGCCGTACGAGGCCGGCCACCTCGCCGCGGTGCAGACCCTGACCGAAGGTCTGCTGCGGCTGGGCCTGCTGAAGGGCACGCTGGAAAAGAACCTGTCCGAAGGCCTGTACCAGCGCTTCTACCGGCACAAGACCGGGCACTGGATCGGCATGGACGTGCACGACGTGGGCGACTACCGCCTGGCCGGTGACTCGCGTCTTCTGGAGCCGGGCATGGCCTTCACCATCGAGCCGGGGCTGTACATCGGCGTGGACGACACCACGGTGGAACCGCGCTGGCGCGGTATCGGCATCCGCACCGAGGATGACGTGCTGATCACCGATGACGGCCATCGCGTGCTGACCGAAGGCCTGGCGCGCAGCGCCGACGAGATCGAAGCGGTGATGGCGGGGTAAGGGGGTTCGGCAGGGCTTGCAGCCCTGCACCTGCTACACGCCAGAGCAACAGCAACAGCGGGCTATCCGTGGGATGGCGGGGCACTGCCGGTTTGCGGGGACGCCGTAAACCCGTCCATGGGGGCTTGGTCGCGGCATCCATGCCGCTCACACCCCGCAAACCCACAGTACCCCGCCTTCGACAGGTTCACGCGGCTGTTGGTAGGTGTCGACCTTGGTCGACACATCTGTGAGATATCGAATGAAATTCCGGGGTCAGATCCGTTTTCCTTCGGCAAACGGATCTGATACAGCGCGCTGTGCCAACAGATCGCACAAACATGTCGAAGGCGGGGAGGCTCGGGTGGCGGGAGTGAC
>NZ_LLXV01000050.1 GCF_001431665.1 Stenotrophomonas beteli
TTTTGGAAGAGGGGAGTGCGGCAGGGCTGCGCCCTGCACCTGCCGAATCAACGGCAACGGCAACAGCAGGCTATCCGTGGGATGGCGGGGGGGGGGCCGGTGCGGGGGGAGGGGCCAAGAACGCCATGGCGGTCACCCCCCCCCCACCCGGACCCCCCCCGCCATCCCACGGATAGCCTGCTGTTGCCGTTGCCGTTGATTCGGCAGGTGCAGGGCGCAGCCCTGCCGCACTCCCCTCTTCCAAAATGTGAAGGCCGCGCGGTGACGAGCACACCGCCCCTTCGGCTAACATTCGCCCATGCCGCATACCACCACGACTCCGCCCGCATTGCAGGATGGCGACCTGCTGGCCGCCATCGACCTTGGCTCCAACAGTTTCCACATGGTCATCGCGCGCTACACGCTCGGCCAGCTGCGGGTGATCGACCGCCTGCGCGAAACGGTGCGCATGGCCGACGGCCTGGACGGCAAGGGCGGGCTCTCCGCCGCGGCCCGGCAGCGTGCGCTGGAGTGCCTGGCCCGATTCGGCCAGCGCATCCGCAACCTGCCGCCGCACCGCGTGCGTGCGCTGGCCACCAACACCGTGCGCCAGCTGCGCTCGCCGCAGTCGTTCCTGGTCCCGGCCGAGACCGCGCTGGGCCATGCCATCGAAGTGGTCAGCGGCCGCGAAGAAGCGCGCCTGATCTACCTCGGCGTGGCGCATGCGCAGCCTCCCAAGCCCGGCCAGCGCCGGCTGGTGATCGACATCGGCGGTGGCTCGACCGAATTCATCATCGGCATGGGCATGCAGACCCTGGAACGCGAGAGCCTGCAGGCCGGCTGCATCGCCAGCACCCGCCGCTTCTTCCCTGGCGGCAAGCTCAGCCGCAAGCGCTGGAAGGATGCGCTGGCCGAGATCGGCCGCGAGTTCCAGCCCTTCGCCAGCAAGTACCGCGCACTGGGCTGGCAAGAGGCGCTGGGTTCGTCGGGCACGCACAAGGCGATCAGCGAGATCTGCGCGACGATGAAGCTGAGCAAGGGCGCGATCACCGCTGAAGCCCTGCCGCAGCTGCGCGACGAACTGCTGAAAGCCAAGAAGATCGACGACATCCAGTTGCCGGGGCTGTCCAACGACCGCCGCCCGATCATCGCCGGCGGCATCCTGGTGCTGGAAGCTGCTTTCCAGGCGCTGGGGCTGCAGAAGCTGCTGGTCAGCAAGGCCGCGATGCGCGAAGGCATTCTCTATGACATCGTCGGCCGTGCCGGCGACAACGACCTGCGCGAGGAGTCGGTGGCTGCGCTCAGCCAGCGCTATGGCATCGACGCCGTACAGGCCGACCGCGTGCAGGACACCGCACTGTCGCTGCTGGAGCAGGTGCAGGAGCGCTGGGCCCTGGATGCCGACGACGCACGCATGCTCGGCTGGGCCGCCCGCCTGCATGAGCTGGGCCTGATGATCGCCCACAGCGGCTACCACGTGCATGGCAGCTATGTGCTGGAGCACTCGGACATTGCCGGCTTCTCGCGGCAGGAGCAGCAGATGCTGGCCGCACTGGTGCGCAGCCATCGCCGCAGCGTGCCCAAGACCACGTTCGATGCCCTGCCCGAGCGCCTGCTGTTGACGGCACGCCGGCTGGCGGCCCTGCTGCGGCTGGCGGTGCTGCTCAATCGCGCCCATGAGGACGATCCGCTGCCGGCACTAGAGCTGACCGCTGACGACAACCGGCTGTCGCTGATCGTGCCGCAGGCGTTCATCGATGCCCGCCCGCTGCTGCGCGCCGATCTGATCGGCGAGAACGATGGCCTGGCCGGGCTCGGCATCCAGTTCCGCCCCTTCGTTGCCTGAATACGCGCCCCCGTGCAGGTCACGGGGCGACAAGGTGACGCACTTCGCCATCCCACTTTGCGCAGTCTGGCGGTTTTTTGTGCTGCCACGCAGCACGGCGAGGTCAGCACCGTTTCCGTGAACACCGCGTAACCGCCTGCTTTTGTTCACGTTTCGTGAAAAAGCCGGGTGTTCCACGACATAAATGGATACGAACTCTTTACAGAGCATTAACCAACGAGACTACTATCGGGTTACCGGCTCGGTCATTGGCCATGCCGGCTTCCTTCGACGCCCGCTTTGGCGTCCTTTGCACGACCTGAGAGAGAGAGCTCGCCATGACTTCACGCACCACCACACTGGGGCAGGCCATCCGCTACGCCCTGGCTACCACCGCAACGCTGGCCGCCCTGCCCGCGTTTGCCCAGGACGGCAGCAGCGCCACTCCCACCAACCTCGACCGCATCGAGATCACCGGTTCGCGCATCCGCCAGGTGGACGTGGAAACCGCACAGCCGGTGTTCGCGATCACCCGCACCGCCATCGAGCAGCAGGGCTTCAGCTCGGTCGCCGACATCCTGCAGAACGTCACCGCGATGGGCAGCCCGGCGATCAGCCGTGCCAACGCGCTGACCGCAGGTGAGAACGCGGGTGGTTCCTACATCGACATGCGCAACCTGGGCACCCAGCGCACGCTGGTGCTGATCAACGGCAAGCGCCTGGGCATCAGCACCTCCGGCTACCAGGACATCTCCACGATTCCGGTGTCGGCGGTGGAGCGCATCGAAGTGCTGAAGGATGGCGCGTCGGCCATCTACGGTTCCGATGCCATGTCCGGCGTGGTCAACATCATCACCCGCTCCAATGTCACCGGTGTGACCGCCAACGTCTACCACGGCCAGTTCAGCCAGGGCGACGGCGCACGCGACCGCTTCGACGTGGTCGCGGGCTGGAGCAATGACCGCATCTCGCTGACCGTCGCGGCCGAGCATGCCGAAGAAAAGGCCGTGTGGGCCAAGGACCGTGGCTTCAGCGCCTACGGCCTGACCGACCGCCATGCCGACAACCTGACCAACTGGGCCACCATCAGCCAGTATGGCCAGTTCACCGGCGTGAAGGGGCGCCCGGGCTGCACCTCGAGCAGCGGCTGCAACTACTCGCTCAACCGCGGTACCGATCCGACCAACCCGGCCAACTACCACATCACCGATCCGACCGGGTTCACCGGCGACGTCAGCAACAGCAACGACCAGATGCACCTGAACTTCCCGCTCAAGCGTGATTCGGTGTACTTCGACGGCCGCTTCAAGATCACCGACAACGTCAACTTCCGCACCGAGCTGGGCTACAACAAGCGCAAGGCCGTGCGCCAGATCGCCGGCTACCCGCTGCAGTCGAGCACCGCAGGCGTGGGCTCGATGTCGATCGACAGCTACTTCAACCCGTTCGGCCGCCAGCACGGCTACGCCACCCCGACCGCCGTGGCCTGGAACCGCCGCACCTGGGAAGTGCCGCGCGTGACCACCAGCGAGCTGAAGACCTACCGCGCGGTGGCTTCGTTCGACGGTTCGTTCGAGATCGGCAGCCGCTACTTCGATTGGGAAGCGGGCTACCAGTACAACCGCAACGAGCTGGAAACCATCGCGACCGGCAACCTGCACAAGGCCCGCGTCGCCGGCGGCGTCGGCCCGTCGTTCTACAATGCGGCCACCGGCAAGGTCCAGTGCGGTACCGCTGCCGCGCCGATCTCCTACGACGTGTGCAAGCCGTGGAACCCGCTGGTGCCGTACGGCACGATCGATCCGAACGGCATCGATGGCAATGCCGACCTGCAGGCCTGGCTGTTCCCGCCGGAGGTCACCACCGGCAAGACCACCAGCAAGAACTTCTTCGCCAACATCGCCGGTTCCATCGTGACCCTGCCGGCCGGCGACCTGGGCTTTGCGTTCGGTGTGGAAAGCCGCAAGGAAACCGGTGAATACCGCCCGGATCCGCTGGCGCAGACCGGTGCCACCACCAACCTGGCCGCAGGCCCGACCGGTGGCGGCTACAAGGTCAACGAGGCATACCTGGAAATCAACGTGCCGGTGCTGGCCGATCTGCCGGGCGCGAAGGAACTGACCTTCAACGGTGCCACCCGCTTCTCCGACTACGACACCTTCGGCAACACGCTCAACAGCAAGTTCGGCTTCAAGTGGAAGCCGTTCGACCAGCTGCTGGTCCGTGGTACCTGGGCTGAAGGCTTCCGCGCCCCGACCATCAGCGATCTGTACGGTGGTGGCTCGCAGACCTTCGCCCAGTTCAGCGACCCCTGCGACGTGCAGTTCGGCTCTTCGCGCACCAGCGCCGAAGTGCGTGCACGCTGCGCCCGTGACATTGCCAACGCTGCAACCTTCCGCCAGCTGCGCCAGGGCAACCAGCCGGTCGCCACCTCGGTGGACGCGACGCCGGTGCCGTTCGTGTCCGGCTCCAACCCGAGCCTGACCCCGGAAACCTCGACCAGCAAGACGCTGGGCCTGGTCTGGAGCCCGAGCTTCATCAAGAACTTCAACGCCTCGCTGGACTGGTGGAAGATCCGCATCGACAACACCATCGTTGCCGACAGCCCGACCCAGATCCTGATCGACTGCTACGAGCAGGGCATTGACGCACGCTGCCAGCGCTTCACCCGTGACAAGTCGACCGGCCCGACCGCCGGCATCGTCGATACCCTGCAGTTCGGCAGCCGCAACGCCGGCTTCATGGAAACCGAAGGCTACGACCTGGACTTGAACTACCGCCTGGAAACCAGCGTCGGCAAGTTCAACGCTGGCTGGGCCACCACCTATGTCAGCAAGAGCGTGTATCGCTCGACCAACGACAGCACGGTGGTGCCGACCGTTTCCAACGGCATCGGCAGCAACTTCCGCGTCCGTTCGAACCTGGTGCTGGGCTGGGACCTGGGCAACTTCGGCGTCAGCTGGACCGCGCGCTACTACTCCGGCGTGAAGGAACAGTGCGTGGACATCCGTGCCTATCCGGACGAGTGCTCCGATCCGGGCGTGTACGCCCCGTGGTACAAGGGCGCACGCAACTACAACGAGCGTGGTTCGGTCACCTTCCACGACGTGCAGTTCCGTTACTCGCTGCCGTGGGATGCCACCGTCTCGGTCGGTGCCAACAACGTGTTCGAGAAGACCGGCCCGATCATGTACACCAAGCCGAATTCGGCCTTCTCGTACTACGGCGGCTACGATATCGGTCGCTTCGTTTACATGAAGTACCAGCAGCGCTTCTGATCCATCGCGCTGTGACATGAAGCACCACGACCACGGCCCTTCGGGGCCGTGGTTTTTTTTGCCCCGCACTGACCATACGGTGGCCGGCAGCAGCGTCATCCAGCGGTCGCACAACGGTCATGTCGGCTACATCGCCAGGCCCGAGCATGCCCGAAACCGGGAGGCCCGCCATGCGCTATGCCATCGTCACCGAGACCTATCCGCCGGAAGTGAACGGCGTTGCCCTCACCGTGCAGGGGCTGGAACAGGGACTGCGCGCGGCCGGGCACGAGATCGACCTGGTACGTCCCCGGCAGGCCAGCGAAGCGTTGGATTCGGCGCCGGGCACCCTGCTGGTGCCTGGGGCGGCGCTGCCCCGTTACCCGGGCCTGCGCTTCGGCCTGCCGGCGCCGATCCGGCTCGGGCGCCACTGGCAGCAGCAACGCCCGGATGCGGTCTACGTTGCCACCGAAGGCCCGCTGGGCTGGTCGGCGCTGCGCACTGCGCGCCGCCTGGGCATCCCGATCGCCAGCGGCTTCCACACGCGCTTCGACGAATACCTTCCCGATTACGGTGTTGCCTGGCTCCAGGCTGCGGCGATGCGCTGGATGCGGCGCTTCCACAACCAGGCCGATGCCACCCTGGTGCCGACCCGCGAACTGCAGCAGTTCCTCGGCGAGCAGGGCTTCGAGCGGGTTCGCCTGCTGGCCCGCGCGGTCGACAGCCAGCAGTTCGATCCGGCCCGGCGTGATCCGGCCCTGCGCGAGGAATGGGGCGTGGATGGCAACGGCCTGGTCGCCCTCTACGTGGGCCGCATTGCCGCCGAAAAGAACCTTGGCCTTGCGGTGAAGGCGTTCCGCCGCCTCCAGCAGATCCGGCCGAAGGCGCGCTTCGTGTGGGTAGGCGATGGGCCCGCCCGCGAGAAGCTGGCACACGAGAACCCCGACTTCATCTTCTGTGGCATCCAGCGCGGCGATGCCCTAGCCCGGCACTTCGCCAGCGGCGACCTGTTCCTGTTCCCCAGCCGCAGCGAGACGTTTGGCAACGTGACCCTGGAGAGCATGGCCAGCGGCGTGGCGACGGTGGCCTTCGATTATGGTGCCGCGCGCGAATATCTGCGGACCGGCGAGAACGGCGCAGCGGTGGACAGCGACGAGCAGTTCATCGACGCTGCGGTGCAACTGGCCGGCGACGATGCGCAACGGCGCGCGCTCGGCAGCAACGCCGCACGTGCGATGAAGCGGCTGCATCCCCAGCAGGTGGTGGCCGAGTTCGATGCCCTGCTGGCCGAACTGGCCCAGTCGCGGAGGAGCGGCCATGCGCACCACGCCGCTTGAACTGCTGGCAGGCCGCGAAGCGCGCCTGTGCCGGCGGGCCAACCACTATTGCCGGCGGCGCCGCGTACGTCGCCTGTTCGCGGTGATCAGCCGGCTCGGCGATGGCGTGTTCTGGTATGTGCTGATGGGTGCGCTGGTGCTGATCGATGGCTTCGACGGCCTGCGCGCGTCGGTGCACATGGCCACCACGGGACTGGCTGCGCTGCTGCTGTACAAGGGCCTCAAGCGCTGGACCCGGCGTCCGCGCCCGTATGCGGCAGACCTGCGCATCCGCGCGTGGGTGGCGCCGCTGGACGAGTTCAGCTTCCCCTCCGGGCACACACTGCACGCGGTGTCGTTCACCATCGTCGCGCTGGCCTACTACCCGTGGCTGGCGCCCCTGCTGGTGCCGTTCACCTGCGGCGTGGCCCTGTCGCGCGTCGTACTGGGGCTGCATTACCCCAGCGATGTGCTGGCTGCAACCGGCATCGCCGCACTGTTGGCGTCTGCCAGCCTGGCCTGGCTGCCGCTGCCGGTGTAGCCCCCGGGGATCAGATCGCTTCTGCTTCGGAAAAGGGATCTGGTCCCCACGCTGCCGGCGGCGCTTCCGTCATCGTTGATGCCCTAGAATGCGGGCATGACCACGCTGTTCATTTCCGACCTGCACCTGGACCCCAGCCGTCCGGAGATCACCGACCTGTTCCTGCGCTTCCTGCGCGAGCAGGCGCCCGGCGCCGATGCGCTGTACATCCTCGGCGACCTGTTCGAAGCCTGGATCGGCGACGATACGCCGTCACCCGCCGCCGATGCGGTGGCCGATGCGTTGAAGGCGCTGTCCGACAGTGGCGTGCCGGTCTACTTCATCCGTGGCAACCGCGACTTCCTGCTCGGCGAGGACTATGCGCGCCGTGCCGGCCTGCGCATCCTGCCCGACCCGTGCGTGATCGAGCTGTATGGCCGCCCGGTGCTGCTGCAGCACGGCGATCTGCTGTGCACCGATGACGTCCCCTATCAGCAGTTCCGTGCGCAGACCCGCGATCCGGCGTTCCAGGCACAGTTCCTGTCGCAGCCGCTGGCCGCCCGCATCGCCTTCGCACAGAAGGCACGTGACGCCAGCCAGGCCCGCCAGTCGGAAATGAAGCAGGGCGATCGTGCGAAGTTCGAGACCGTGACTGACGTGGCGCCGGCCGAGGTCGAGGCCACCTTCGTGCGCCACGGCGTGGACACCATGATCCACGGCCACACGCACCGGCCGGCCATCCATGCGCTGCAGGCCGGCGGCCGCGAGCGCAGCCGCATCGTGCTGGGCGACTGGTACGAACAGGGCTCGGTGCTGCGCGTGGATGCCAGCGGCTGGTCGCTGGAGACCCTGGCGCGCGAATAGCGGATCGCAAGCTGCCAACCAAGGTTGGCATCTACCAGAGCAGGTGCATGCGCCCGGGTAGACGCCGACCTTGGCCGGCGCTTGGACACTCAGCGGAAGGCTGCGATCGTGTGCTTGGTGTTGACCAGCACACGCTGGTTGTCGGCGGTACTGGCGTTGCCCATCGGGATGCCGTTGTAGCTGATGTTCGGGTTCGACCAGTAGTTCAGGCGCGGGCAGCTGCGGGTGCAGTTGTAGGCCATGATGGTGCGCCAGCCGGTGCCGCTGGACGGTTCATAGCGGTAGCCATGGCCATAGGCATAGGGCGATGTGCTGGGGTCGGTGGCGATGTCATGCCGCGCGCTCTGCAGGTGGCCGATCTCGTGCGCGAAGGAGTAATACCCGGTCGCACAGTCCCAGTACACCGCCGCGAACGCGGTCGACGCCGTCGAGCCGATGCCCGATGCCAGGCCGCAATAGGCGCTGTTGTTGATCAGCAGCACGCCGACGTCGGCGGTGGTGTTGTTGCGGCTGGTGTGGATGCTGTCCATGTAGCCATCGCTGGTGCCGCGGAACCGTGCCAGGTCGGTATCAAAGCTGCCCGACTCGCTGTAGCTGGTGGTCTCGTAACCGGCCAGCTGCAGGGTGAGGCCAACGTTGCTGTTGGTGTAGCCCTGGTTGGACTCGGCCACCGCCAGCTGCACCAGCGACTGCATGTTGCCGCCGTAGGCCGCCACCGCAGCGTTGGTTGCCACCACCAGCACACGGATGGTGGCCGGGGTGCCCGACGATGCCTGCGCGATGCCGATGCGGTCGCTGTCGCCCATCGGGATCTTCGGCAACTGGTTGTAGTCGGCCGGATGGTCGGCCGGCATCCGCGATTCGTCCACCTCCACCAGCACGTGGCGGTTGCCCAGAGGGCGCAGCCGGTACAGCTTGCCGTCCTTGCGGATCGAACCGGTGAGGGTGTTGCCCGAGCGCACCAGGATCAGCGAATTGCCCGGATCATCCTGGCCGTTGGAGGTGGCGGCGGTCAGCCTGTCCGAGGGCGAACGGAACTGGCCGTACCAGATGCTGCCGCCATCGGGCAGCGCTTCGACCTTGCTGCGCACCGCCTGCACGCGCTGGCCGAGCAGCTCGAATTCCAGCTGCGTCGATGCGGTGGCCGCCGCATCAACGCGGACTTCCTGCACCGTGGCCGTGGACGGGGTGGCCAGCAGCTTGCCCAGTGCGGGCTCACTGTTTGCCGATGCGCGGCTGATGACCGTCACCGGCTCGAACAGCGGTGCCGCATGCGCGGCCGCCGCCACCGACAATCCCAACACCAGGCCACCTGCCGCTTTACCAATCGATCTGGACAACATTGCGTCGCTCCTTGAATGATGTGAACAGCGTTGATGCAGCACGACCCGGATCTGCCGGGTCCGGCCATCTGGCCTGCGCAGGTCGTGTGAATTCAATAGATGATGAGAATGAAAATCAGGATTTGTGATCGACCTCATCTGCGTTCAGGCAGGTCAAAAGCGTCACTACACGTCGTCAACACTCCACTTTCGCGCTACCGTGACGCAGCCACGACGGGGAATGCACATGGCACCATCGCAGGACACGGACGAAGCGGTCGACTTGCTGCGGATTGGCCTGTTCTTCGATGGCACCCGCAACAACGCGCACAACCTGGCGCGCGGTCGCCCGCAGCAACCGCAGCCGCGGCCCGCGCAGATGCGGGCCGACGATGACTCCACCTACCAGAGCCGGCTGACCAGCAGCTACGACAACGGCCTGACCAACATCGCGCGATTGCAGCAGCTGTATCCGGACAGCCGCCACGAAACCCGTGCCTGGCCCTCGCTGTCGATCTACGTGGAAGGTGTGGGAACCCGCGATGATGCCGACGACGACCTGATCGGACTGGCGTTCGGCATCGGCGCCAGCGGCGTGCGTGCCAAAGCACAACGCGCATTGCAGGTGCTGTTGCCGGCGGCGCTGACCGCCCTTTCCACGCGCTGGCGAGCGCCGCTGCGACGCGTGCAGGTGGACCTGTTCGGCTACTCGCGCGGTGCCGCTGCGGCACGTGACGTCGCCAACCAGCTGCAGGGCTGGGACAGCGCGCGCTGGCGGCAGCAGTTGCAGGCCGCGGGCCTGGCCTGCACGGATGACTTCGCGCCGGCCACACCGGTGGTGCGCTTCATCGGGCTGTTCGACACGGTGGTAGCGGTCAACAGCGGGCGCGCCGACGAGCAGCCGCAGGTACGGCTGCGCGATGGCATGGCCGCGCACGTGGTGCAGTTGACCGCGCGTGACGAGCATCGCCAGCACTATCCCCTCACCCGCGTGGCGCCACCGTTTGCCGAGATCGCGTTACCCGGTGTGCATGCCAACATCGGTGGCGGCTACAACCAGGTGGAGGAAGGACCGAAGCTGCTGAGCCGGCCTCGGCGCCAGCAGCTGCGCCGTCCTGCCGTGGCCGATTACCAGACACCACCGCTGGCGGTGTTGCAGGCCACTACGGCCTATGCCGAAGCACAGGCCGATGCCGAGCGCTGGCGGCAACAGCTGGGTGTGGGCGCGAACGAGGTCTGGGTGGACGTCTGGCACCAGTGGCAGCAGCAGCGCCGTGCCGGCAGCCGCAGCGTGCTGCTGTCGCCGACGCTGTATGTCACCGCGGCGGTGGTGCTGCGCCGGCGCATCGACTGGCGCTACCAGCTGATCGCACTGCAGGTGATGCAGCAGCATGCCATCGACGCCGGCGTGAAGTGGCGTGCCCATGCCGCGGACGTTGCCGAGTGGGCATTGCCCTCGGCCCTGCAGCCGATCGCGCGTCGCCTGGTGGCTGGGCAGGCGCTCACCCAGCCGCAGGAAGCGCTGCTGCGCCGGCGTTACCTGATGCAGTCGGCGCACTGGAATTTCGATGCGCTGGGAGACACCGCGCTGACCTACGCCGCCGACGCCGGGGTCAGCGAACTGCCGTATCGGCCCGGCCCCGGCCTGTTCTACATCAACCGGCCCACCGTGGATGGCAAGCGCGTGGTGCTGCCCAACGCATGAAAAAGGGGACGGAGGGGATCAAGTCGTTTGTGGCACAAACGACTTGATCCCCTCCGTCCCCTTTTCTTCAACCGGCCTGCTCGACCAGGTTGGCCAGTTCGTCGGCGTCGAAGCCGGCCAACAGGCGGGCTTCGATGTTGAACGGCCCGTGCAGGTAGCCACCGGCGTACTCCACCAGCAACTCCTTGAAGCGTGCGCGCGGCTCGACGCCGGCGCGGTCGCAGTACCAGCGGTACCAGCGCGAACCGGCGGCGACATGGGCCACTTCCTCGCGCAGGATCACTTCCAGCACCGCGGCGGTTTCGCCGTCGCCCACATTGCGCAGCTTGTCGATCATGCCCGGGGTCACGTCCAGGCCACGCGCTTCCAGCACACGCGGCACCAGCGCCATGCGCGCCAGACCATCGTGGGCAGTCTTCTCGCACATCTCCCACAGGCCGTTGTGCGCGGGAAAATCGGCGTAGTCATGGCCATGGGCCAGCAACCGTTCGCGCAGCAGCATGAAGTGCCGCGATTCGTCATCGGCGCAGCTGACCCAGTCGGCATGGAACGCCGACGGCAGGCCGCGGAAGCGATATACCGCATCCCAGGCCAGATCGATGGCGTTGAGCTCGATGTGGGCAATGGCGTGGATGAAGGCGGCGCGTCCCTCCACGCCGCCCAGGCCGCGTCGTGGCACTTCGCGCGGATGCACCAGCACCAGCTGCGGCGGCCGGCCCGGCATGCGGATCGGCTCCGGCGCCGGCGCATCGGTGACCACCTTCAGGCGACCTGCACGGAACGCGGCCGCATGGGCCTGGGTCAGCGCCACCTTGCGCAGCGGATCGGCTTCGGCCAGGCACTGCTGCGCAGCGCGCAGCAGATCGCCTCCCACGTCGGCTACATCCAGCACGCCCTCGGTCTCAGGCGCGGCGCTTGTGCTTGGCGTCGTCCGAACGCAGCTGCTGGATGCGCTCGAAGTAGCCCGGCTCGATGCCCGTCGGGTAATGGCCGTTGAAGCAGGACGAATCGAAGCTGCGCAGCGCCGGGTTGCCTTCGCTCACTGCCGCTTCCATGTCCTCGATGTCCTGGTAGATCAGCCAGTCGCAGCCGAGATGGGCTTCGATCTCTTCCACGCTGCGGTTGTGCGCGACCAGCTCTTCGGCGGCCGGCATGTCGATGCCGTAGATGTTCGGGAACCGCACCGGCGGCGCGGCACTGGCCAGGTAGACCTTACGCGCGCCGGCATCGCGGGCCATCTGCACGATCTGCTGGCTGGTGGTGCCGCGCACGATCGAATCGTCCACCAGCAGCACCACGCGGTTGCGGAACTCCAGGTGGATCGGGTTGAGCTTGCGACGCACCGACTTCACGCGCTCGCCCTGCCCCGGCATGATGAAGGTGCGGCCGATGTAGCGGTTCTTGATGAAGCCTTCGCGGTACTTCACCCCGAGCACGTTGGAGATCTCCAGCGCGGCATCGCGCGAGGTATCCGGGATCGGGATGATGGTGTCGATGTCGTGGTCCGGGCGCAGGCGCAGGATCTTCTCGCCCAGCTTGATGCCCATGCGCATGCGCGCCTTGTGCACCGAGACGTTGTCGATCATCGAGTCCGGGCGTGCGAAGTACACGTACTCGAAGATGCACGGGGTGTGCTCGGCCGGTTCGGCGCAGATTTCCGAGAACAGCTCGCCGCGCGCGGTGATCACCAGCGCTTCGCCCGGCTGCACGTCCCGCACGCGCTGGAAGCCCAGCACGTCCAGCGCGGCCGACTCGGAGGCGACGATGTACTCATCACCTTCGGCATGGCTGCGCTTGCCCAGCACCAGCGGCCGGATGCCGTGCGGATCGCGGAAGGCCACCAGGCCCAGGCCCAGCACCACGCTGACCACCGCATAGCCGCCCTTGCAGCGACGGTGCACGCCCGCCACCGCACGGATCGCCGCTTCCGGGCTGAGCTGGCGCTGCTGCTCCAGCTCGTAGGCGAACACGTTCAGCAGCACTTCGCTGTCCGAATCGGTGTTGACGTTGCGGCGGTCCTGTTCGAACACCTGCTGGCGCAGCGCCTCGGTGTTGATCAGGTTGCCGTTGTGCGCCAGCGCGATGCCGTAGGGCGAATTGACGTAGAACGGCTGCGCCTCGTCCATGCCTTCCGAACCGGCGGTCGGATAACGCACGTGGGCGATGCCGACGCTACCTTCCAGGGTGGACATGGTGCGGGCATCGAATACATCGCGGACCAGCCCGGTGGCCTTCTGCACCCGCAGGCGACTGCCGTTGGCGGTGGCGATGCCTGCCGCATCCTGGCCACGGTGCTGGAGGACGGTCAAGCCGTCATACAACTGCCCGGCGACGTTCTGGTTGCCGACGATTCCGACGATGCCACACATGGTGCGAGGTCTCCGCTGGGCTGTGCCCAGTTACAAGGAAGATGGCCGTGCCTGGCCGGGGATCCCGCCCGCATCAGGCGCGGGACGGGCCGGGCGCGCGGGCACCGGCTCGATGTTGCTGGGCAGTGCGGGGGCCCGCCTGGGCTCCGGCTCCACGTCCACGGGCTGCGGCCATCCGCCGCCCGCCACTACCTGGTTGAGAACGCCATTATCGCCTGTCACCGTCGGCTTGCCCAACACCTGCTGCGAAGATGGGGCGTCCTCGGCCAGAGGCAAGGGCAGCCGCTCCGGCAGCAGGGCCTGCAACGGCAACGCCTGCGGCAATACCTGGTCCAGCTGTGGCAGTTGCGCCTGCATCCACGCCACCGCCGGTTGCAGCACCGGGCGCAGCTGCGACTGCTGCCACGCCGGCTCGCCCGGCAGCGCGGTGAAGCCGGCCAGCAACAGCAGGACACAGGCGAAGAACGCGCCGCGGACCGCGCCCAGCGCCCCGCCCAGCAGACGATCGACGCCGCCGAGCAGGGTCAGCTTGATCACCGCCTTCAGCAGCAGGCCCACCAGGCCCACCAGCACGACGGTGGCTACGAACACCCCAAGGTAGCCGGCCAGATAATGACCGCTGCCCGGTGGCTGCGGTGCCGCCCACCAATGGGAGACCTGGTTGCCGAAGGTGAACGCCGCCCAGCCCGCCAGCAGCCAGGACACCAGCGCCACCACCGTACCGACGAACCCACGGATGAAGCCGAACAGGGCGGACGCGCCGATCAGCACGCCCAGCACGATGTCGATCACGCGACCCGCTCCTGCCTTCGACAGCGGCGGAGTGCGCGTCCGGTCACGGGTGCGGGCGGACCATGCCGGCCACGCCGACCTTGGCGGCGACCTGCGCCTTCAGCTGTTCGGCGTCGGCACGGTTGGCCACCGGCCCGACACGGACCCGATGCAGGGTGCCCTTGTCGGTACGCACCTGTTCGACGAAGGCACTGAAGCCGGCGGCGCGCACTTTGTCCCGCAGGGCGTTGGCATCAGTGGCCTGGCCGAAGGCGCCCAGCTGCACGGCAAAGCCGACGCCCGCCGCAGCCGGCGCGGCCGGCACGACCGGCGCGGTCGCCGGCTTGCTCGCGGTCGCTTCCGGCTTGGAGACTTCCGGCTTCGGTGCCGGCTTGGGCGATTCCGGCTTGGCTGCCGGCGCGGTGGTGGCGGTCGGCGTGCTCGGCGGCAGGGTTTCGCTGCGCACCGGGTTGCCATTGGCCGACGGTGCGGTGGCGGCGGCAGGGGTGCTGGCGCTCGGTGCGGCCGGCGCCGGGGTCGCAACGACCGTGCTGCCTGCGGCCGCGTCCAGCGTGATGACTTCGGCCTTCACGTCGGAACGGATCTTCACCGCCTGCAGCCGGCCTGCTTCGGCCTGCGCGCGGTCGGCATACGGCCCGACGCGCACGCGCCAGGCCTGGCGGCCATTGAGCGTGGTGGTTTCACTGAAGCCCGGCAGCTGCGAGCGCTGCAGGTGGGCGATCACCGCGTCGGCGTCGGCCTTGCTGCCGTAGGCACCGAAGGTGACTGCATAGTTGCCGGCGGCCACCGCCGGGGAGGTATCCACCGTGGGCGGCGCGGCCGGCGCGGCAGCATCTGCCACTGGCTTGGCCTGGCCGCTCTGCAGGCCGGTGGCGCCACCAGCCGGAGCGACCAGCGGCAGCTCACGGGTTTCGAACTGGCCGTCGGCCGGTGCGTCCGGCGCGGCGATCGGCACGTTGGCGACACCGCTGTCCGGGGCCGGTCCCTTGACCAGCATCGGCAGGAAGATCACGGCCAGTGCCACCAGCACGATGGCACCAATCAGACGCTGTTTCAGAGGCGTATCCACGTGAGGCAGGCAACTGTCCGGAGGTTGCGGTCGATTATACGGGTGCCGGACCAGACGGCGTCGGTGTTGGCTGAACGCGGATCAGGCCGGATCCTGCAGCCATTGCAGTGCAGCGGCGGCGGTATGGAAGGAACCGAACACCAGCACCCGGTCGCCTCGCCCGGCCTTCGCCAGCACTTGCGCCAGCGCCTGCTCGACAGTGCCGGCCAGCGTCGCAGTGGCGGCTGCGGTATCGGCCAGGCGGGCCTGCAGCTGGGCCGCACTCTGCCCGCGAGGGCCGTCCAGGCCGGCCAGGGTCCACTCGCCCACCACGTCCTGCAGCGCCTGCACCACGCCCACCGCGTCCTTGTCCTGCAGCGCGGCGTACACCGCCAGCGTGCGGCCGCTGGACACCTCGGCCTTCAGCGCACGCGCCAGCTGGCCTGCGGCCTGCGGGTTGTGACCGACATCGACGCGGATCTGCACGCCCTCACGCTCGAATGCCTGCAGGCGTCCAGGGATGCGCGCCGCCGCGATACCGGCCGCCCACGCGGCACGCGGCACCGGCTTGTCCAGCGCGCGCAGCGCGGCCACGGCAGCACCGGCGTTGGCCAGCTGGATCGGGCCGGCCATCGCCGGGGTCGGCAGCTCCATCCGCAGGCCAACGTCGCGCCAGCGCCAGCGCTGGGCATCGATCGGCTCGTAGAAATAGTCGCTGCCGCCGCGGATCGCGTTGGCCCCCAGCAGGTAGGCGCGCGCCAGCACGCTGGAGGGCGGATCGGTCTCGCCGAGGACCACCGGCTTCCACCCACGGATGATGCCGGCCTTCTCGGCACCGATCGCCTCGCGGTCTTCGCCCAGCCACTCGGCATGGTCGATGTCCACGGTGGTGATCACCGAGACGTCGGCGTCGACGATGTTCACCGCGTCCAGGCGGCCACCGAGCCCCACCTCCAGCACCGCCAGGTCCAGCCCGGCGTCGGCGAACAGCTGCAGTGCCGCCAGCGTGCCGTACTCGAAATAGGTCAGCGTGGTGTCACCGCGGGCCGCTTCGATGGTGTTGAACGCGGCCACCAGCGCCGCATCGTCCACGTCCTGGCCGTCGATGCGCACGCGCTCGTTGTAGCGCAGCAGGTGCGGCGAAGTGTACGCGCCGACCTTCCAGCCGGCGGCGCGCGCGATGGCCTCGATGAAGGCCACCGTGGAGCCCTTGCCGTTGGTGCCGCCGACCACGATGGTGCGCTTGGCCGGCGCGCCCAGGCCCATCACCGCGGCCACGGCGCGTACCCGCTCCAGGCCCATGTCGATGCTCGCCGGGTGCTGGCGTTCAATGTAGTCCAGCCAGTCGGCCAGGGTGGTCGGGGTGTTCGTCACGGCAGCGGTTCCAGCAGAAGCAGTTGATGCGAGGGGATGGATCAGAGAGCGCGGTGCTTGGCTTCGCCGAAGAACGGCGTGTGGTGGGCGCAGTCGTTCAGGCGCACCACTTCCAGGCTGTCCAGGTCGGCGCCTTCGAGCAGGTTGAGCGTGGTCGGCGCCTGGCGGAAGGTCCACAGGCGGGAAATCGGCAGGCCCAGCACCTTGCACAGGATCACGCGGTTGACCGCGTCATGGGCGACCACCAGCAGGGTGTCATGCTCGCCGAGGCCTTCGGCGGCACGGGCCAGGCCACGCCAGCTGCGTTCCAGTACCAGTCGCAGCGATTCACCACCCGGCATCAGCACCGTATCCGGCTCCTCGCGCCAAGCCTGCAGGCGCGACGGATCCTTCTCGTGGATCTCGCTGGCCAGCAGCCCTTCCCATTCGCCGTGGGCGATTTCCTGCAGTTCCGGCTCGGTCAGCAGCATGTCGGCACGGGCGGCGCCCAGCGCCAGCTGCGCGGTGCGCTGCGCGCGCGACAGCGGAGAGGCGACGGCACGGGTGATGTCGACCGAGGCCAGGCGGGCACCCAGTGCCTGGGCCTGGGCTTCACCGATCGGCGAAAGCGGAATATCGATCTGGCCCTGGTAGCGGCCTTCGGCGTTCCACGGCGTTTCGCCGTGGCGGGCAAGCAGGATGCGCATGCGTGCAAGGGGTCCTGGGGGAGGAGGCTCCGCGTTTCGTTCACATCCTGTGAAGTACGCGGAACACGGATGATACCTGTTCGACGCCCCCCGGCCGGGCCGGGCATGAAAAAACCCCGCGACGTGGGTCGCGGGGTTTCGGTGTCTCCTGGCCATTCCCGCCGAGCATGGCTCGGCGCTACAACCGGCGGTCCCCGCTCGCGCAGGGACGGCGGATCTTATTTCGCCAGGTTCAGTTCCTTCAGCAGCTGCGGCGCCGGCGCCACTTCCTGCATGATCCACTGCATGTAGCGGCTGTCGACGGCAATCATGCGGGTCATCACCGGGTCGAATACCCAGTTGGAGCTGACCGATTCCCAGTTGCCATCGAAGGCAAGGCCGACCAGCTTGCCGTTGGCGTCCAGCACCGGCGAACCGGAGTTGCCACCGGTGATGTCCAGGTTGGACAGGAAGTTCACCGGCACCGAACCGACGCGCTTGTCTTCCAGGCCGCCGTAGCGCTTGGCCTTGACCGCATCGAGCAGGGCCTTGGGGGCATCGAACGGATCCACGCCGGTGTCCTTGGCGACGATGCCTTCCAGCGTGGTGAACGGGGTGTAGGCCACGCCGTCCTTGGGCTCATAGCCCATCACGTTGCCGAAGGTGATGCGCAGCGACAGGTTGGCGTCCGGGTAGACGAACTCGCCCTGGCTCTTCTTGTAGTCGGCCAGCGCCTGCAGGTACAGCGGGCGGGCGGTCAGCGATTCGCCTTCGCGGATCTTCTTCTGCTCTTCCTGCTTCAGCAGCGACGGCATGACCGCCACCGCGTACTGGATGGCCGGATCGCTGCTGGCCTCGAACGCAGCGCGGTCGGCCTTGAACCACTTCAGGCGCGCGTCCAGGCTGCCCAGCTCGGTGCCCGACAGCTTGGTCACCAGTGCCTTGACCGCGCTGGCATCGCTGCCGCCCAGCCAGGTGTTCAGCACGTCGTTATTGCGCTGCGCGGCCGGCAGGGCGACGTACTGGTCCAGCCAGTAGGTCTGCAGCTGCTGGTCCATCTTCGCCACGTAACGGCGATCCATCTGCTTCAGGCCGCCTTCCAGGGTCGGCAGGTCGCGTTGCTGGTAGCCGACTTCGCGATCGGCGTCCGGCTTGGCGCGCTCGATCGACAGGCGGTACAGGGTGATCGCTGCGCCAACGGCCGAGGTGTTGTTGAACTGGCCAACGAACAGGTCACGCTCGCGGGTGGCCTTGCTGGTGTCCAGGTGCTTGACCAGCTGCGCGTGCGCGGCCAGTGCCGGCTTGCCGGCGGCGCCCTGCTTCTTCAGCCAGGCCAGCACGGCCGCTTCTTCGGCCTGCTTCTGGCCAGCGGCATCGATGCGCTTGAAGCCTTCCAGCTGGCCCAGGTAGTTCTTGGCCACGTTGTTCATGCTGGCGGCGGTGGCGGCGTACTTCACCTTGACGTCGGCGTCGGCCTTGCCGGCCTCGTCGATCATCTTCAGCACCGCGTTGTAGTGCTTGGCGATGGTCGGGTAGGTCCAGTTGGCGGTTTCGTTGAACTCGCCGGCCAGGGCGTAGCGGTTGGTGCGGCCCGGGTAGCCGGCCACCATCACGAAGTCACCGGCGCCCAGCGGCTGGTCGGTGAACGTCAGGAAGTGCTTGGGCTGGTACGGCACGTTGTCGGCCGAGAACGCGGCCGGCTTGCCATCCTTGCCGACGTAGGCGCGGTAGAACGAGAAGTCGCCGGTGTGGCGCGGCCACATCCAGTTGTCGACGTCACCGCCGTACTTGCCGACGCTGCCCGGAGGCGCGTAGACCAGGCGCACGTCCTTGATTTCCATGTTGCGGAACAGGCGGTAGGTGTTGCCGCCGGAGAACGTGTACAGGCGGCAGCGGAAGCCGTCCTCGGCTTCACAGGCAGCAACCTGGGCCTTGTCGAAGGCGTCCAGCGCGCGGCTGCGGGCCAGCGGGTCGTTGCCGGCCGCAGCAATCGCGGCCTTGGCCTGCGCGGTGACATCGGTGATCTGGTCGAGCACGAACACGCGGGCATTCGGGCCGGCGCTCAGTTCGTCCTTCAGGGTCGGCGCGTTGAAGCCGTCCTTGATCAGGTTCTTCTCGGCGGTCGAGTTCAGCTGGATGGCGCCATAGGCGCAGTGGTGGTTGGTGACCACCAGGCCCTGCGGCGAGACGAAGCTGGCGGTGCAGCCGCCGAGGGCGACCACCGCGCCCATCGGGTCGCCGGTCAGGTTGGACAGCTGCTCCGGGGACAGCTTCAGGCCGGCCTTCTGCAGCGGGCCGGCGATTTCCGGCAGCTGCTGCGGCACCCACATGCCTTCAGCGGCATGGGCGACCTGGGCCAGCCCGAGGCTGGCGACGATGGAGAATGCAAGCAGGTTCGAGCGCATGGAGCAGCCCCTGGTAGTGGAACCCTCGATTGTAGCCCGCCGCCCTGCCCCGGCCCGAACCCCGGAAGTCATGCAATCAGGTGCTTCCACCGTTCAGCGTTTCCATTGCGATCGGTCAGAGGCGAGAGGCCAGGCCGATGCAGGACACGCCGTAAACCCATCCATGGGGGCTCGGTCGCGCCATCCATGGCGCTCACGGTCCTGCATCGGCCTGGCCTCTCGCCTCCCCACAATCCCCTGGCCTCGGACGGTAGCGCCGAGCCATGCCCGGCGAGCGTAGCGGCGCTGCTGTTTGCAGCACGTTCGAAACGCCCGCCGGCACACGCCTTTCGTTCCGCCAAAGCACCCGCAGCGCAACATGGGAAATCCGCCCGGCACCCTATAATCCGCGCTTTCCCCCTGATGAGTTCCACCCCGATGGCGCAGCAAACGATGAAGGCCCTGGTCAAGCGCGAAGCGGCCAAGGGCATCTGGCTGGAAGAAGTTCCGGTGCCGACCCCGGGTCCCAACGAGGTCCTGATCAAGCTGGAGAAGACCGCGATCTGCGGCACCGACCTGCATATCTACCTGTGGGATGAGTGGAGCCAGCGCACCATCAAGCCGGGCCTGACCATCGGCCACGAGTTCGTCGGCCGCATCGCCGCGCTCGGCTCGGCGGTGACCGGCTACGAGATCGGCCAGCGTGTCTCGGCCGAAGGCCACATCGTCTGCGGCCACTGCCGCAACTGCCGTGGCGGCCGCCCGCACCTGTGCCCGAACACCGTCGGCATCGGCGTCAACGTCAACGGCGCGTTCGCCGAGTACATGGTGATGCCGGCCAGCAACCTGTGGCCGATCCCCGACCAGATTCCGTCGGAACTGGCCGCCTTCTTCGATCCGTACGGCAACGCCGCGCACTGCGCGCTGGAGTTCGATGTGATCGGCGAAGACGTGCTGATCACCGGCGCCGGCCCGATCGGCATCATCGCTGCGGGCATCTGCAAGCACATCGGTGCACGCAACGTGGTGGTGACCGACGTCAACGACTTCCGCCTGAAGCTGGCCGCCGACATGGGCGCCACCCGCGTGGTCAACGTCGCCAACCAGTCGCTTAAGGACGTGATGAAGGAACTGCACATGGAAGGCTTCGACGTGGGCCTGGAAATGAGCGGCAACCCGCGCGCGTTCAACGACATGCTCGACTGCATGTACCACGGCGGCAAGATCGCCATGCTCGGCATCATGCCCAAGGGCGCCGGCTGCGACTGGGACAAGATCATCTTCAAGGGCCTGACCGTGCAGGGCATCTACGGCCGCAAGATGTACGAGACCTGGTACAAGATGACCCAGCTGGTGCTGTCCGGTTTCCCGCTCGGCAAGGTGATGACCCACCAGCTGCCGATCGACGACTTCCAGAAGGGCTTCGACCTGATGGAAGAAGGCAAGGCCGGCAAGGTGGTACTGAGCTGGAACTGATCCATCGTGCCTTCGGCACGTTGAATCAGTCCGCGCATGTTTCCTTGTCCCCGCGCCGCTATGCCCGCCTCCATGGCGGGCACCCTGCGGGCCGTCGCTTCGCGACGTTGGGAATCGCTCCTGCGATTCCCTGCGGCACGCCCCCGTGAACATCAAGGGGGCTCGCCACCAGTCGGGACCAGGGACGCTGCGGAATCGAGAAAGGCGCCCGATGGGCGCCTTTCTTGGGTGTTGCCGGTCAGCGGCCGGCGCTACCGGTGACGCCTGCGGCGTTAGTTGCCTACGGCCACGGTCAGCAGCACGCGGCTGTGGGCCAGCTTGCCGGAGTTGTCGCGTCCATTGCCGTCGGTCCCGTAGTAGCCCAGGCCGACGTTGAACAGGCCGAACTGGCGGCTGACGCCGACGTTCCAGTCGGTGTAGTCCTTGGCCAGGCCCTTCTCGAAGCTGCTGCGGCCGACGTTGGCATTGAGCGTGAAGTCCTGCGGCAGGCCCCACTCGCCACCAACGCCGTAGTACCAGCCGTCGGTGCCGCTGTTCCACTGGTCGTTGGTGTAGGCCACCGTCAGCTTGTAGGTCTCATCCAGCGTGGTGGTGGTGATCAGCTCGTTGTAGTTCAGGTCGCTGGCACCGAGGTAGGTGTAGCGGTTCAGCAGCACGTCGAAGTTGACGCGCGGGGTGACATCCACGCCGTAACCGATCTGGTAGTCGATCTCGGTGCTCGGGTCGCCAGGCCCGAAGTCCACGCCCGAACCCCAGACACCGGCATACAGGCCGACCGGCGAGGTGTAGGTGAAGCCCGCCTGCAGGGTCGGCTTCTCGTCAGTCTGCGACACACCACGGAACAGGTAGTCCGACACGGCGGTGACGTTCCAGCTGTACGGCGATTCGTTGTCCTGGGCACTGGCCGCGAACGGCGCAAGGGTCAGGGCGGCGGCAATGGCGAGGCAGGCACGGGCGTGCTTCATGGGCGTCTCCGGTGGGGGGCGGTGGCGTGGAAGGCAGATGCGGTAACCGGAGCCAGACAGGGCCGGTTCACGAATTTTTAACCCGTTTGCTATTGCGATGCAACATGTGCCGGCCATGGCGGGGCCGCCGGTCACCCGGTCCGGGGTCACCGATGCCCGGTAGAATCAGCGGTTTCCCGTGCTGAGCCGTGCCCACGCCATGACCGACGCCTCCTCCGCCCTGACCCGCCACTATGCAGAAGAACTGGACGCCATCCGCGCCCAGGGCCTGTTCAAGTCCGAGCGGATCATCACCAGCCCGCAGTCCGCCGAGATCACCCTCGACGATGGCCGCACGGTGCTCAACTTCTGCGCCAACAACTACCTGGGCCTGGCCGACCACCCGGACCTGATCCAGGCGGCCAAGGATGCGCTGGACAGCCACGGCTTCGGCATGGCCTCGGTGCGCTTCATCTGCGGCACCCAGGACCTGCACAAGCAGCTGGAAAAGCAGATCGCCGATTTCTTCGGCAAGCAGGACACCATCCTGTATGCGGCCTGCTTCGATGCCAACGGCGGCCTGTTCGAGCCGCTGCTCGGCGAGAACGACGCGATCATTTCCGACGCACTGAACCACGCCTCGATCATCGACGGCGTGCGCCTGTGCAAGGCCAAGCGCTTCCGCTACGCCAACTGCGACATGGCCGACCTGGAGGCGCAGCTGCAGGCCGCCGATGCCGCCGGCTGCAAGACCAAGCTGATCACCACCGACGGCGTGTTCTCGATGGACGGCTTCATTGCCCCGCTGGACGAGATCACCGCGCTGGCGAAGAAGTACAACGCGCTGGTGCATATCGATGAGTGCCATGCCACCGGCTTCCTCGGCGCCACCGGCCGCGGTTCGGCCGAGGTCAAGGGCGTGCTGGAGAAGATCGACATCATCACCGGCACCCTGGGCAAGGCCATGGGCGGCGCGCTGGGCGGTTTCACCTGCGCCAGCGCCGAGGTGATCGAACTGCTGCGCCAGCGCTCGCGCCCGTACCTGTTCTCCAACTCGCTGCCGCCGCACGTGGTCGCCGCCGGCATCAAGGCGTTCGAGATGCTGGCCGCGGCCGATGACCTGCGCAGCACCCTGGCCGCGAACACCGCCTACTTCCGCGAGAAGATGACCGCAGCCGGTTTCGACGTGAAGCCGGGCGTGCATCCGATCAGCCCGGTGATGCTGTACGACGCCCCGCTGGCGCAGAAGTTCGCCGAGCGCCTGCTGGAAGAAGGCATCTATGCGATCGGCTTCTTCTTCCCGGTGGTGCCCAAGGGCCAGGCGCGCATCCGCACCCAGATCAGCGCAGCGCACAGCCGCGAGCATCTGGATCGCGCGATCGATGCGTTCACCCGCATCGGTGTCGAGCTGGGCGTGATCAAGGGCTGATCACGACCGGGGTCGGATCCCTTTCCTGCGGAGAGGGCTCTGACCCCACCGGTCAAGGCGTGCCGACCAAGGTCGGCACCTACCGGGCGTGAGGGCGTGCCGACCAAGGCCCGCACCTTCCCGGCGTCACTTCTTTTTCTTCTTGCCCTTCGGCTCGTCCTTGCTGGCCACCACCACCGGCTTGGCCGCAGCCTCTGCGTTGCCCTTGGCCACGCGGATGCCGTTGGCCTTCATCCAGGCGTCGAACTGGTCGGCGGTCATCTTCTGGTCGCCGTTGCTCATCATGAAGCGGTAACTGCCGCGACCATCCAGCTCCGGTGTTTTCACTTCCACCACCGGGGCCTCGGCCGGCGCTTCCGCCTTGGCCACCTTCTTGTGGCCGCCACAGGCGGCCAGCAATGCGATCGGCACCAGCAGGCCGGCGCAGCGCAGGGTTCGGTTGAGGGTCAGGTACATGGGCATGCTCCGTTCAAGTAGATCGAAAGCCAGGCGCCCCCTACGCCTGGAACGGTGGCCGGCGGCTGCCGGCCGCGGGCGGTGATCAGCCCGCTGCAGCGGCCCCCAGCCGCTGCTGGTCGCTGACCTGCAGCACCCGCCATTGCCCCTTGCCGAGATCGCCGAGCACCAGCCCGCCGATCGCGACCCGGACCAGGCGCAGCACCTGCAGGTCGAAGGCCGCCAGCAGGCGGCGGATGTGGCGGTTGCGCCCCTCGTCGAGGACCACCTCCAGCCACGCGGTCTTGTCGCCGCTGCGCAGCACGCGCACGGCCTGGGCCACCAGCAACTCGCCTTCGTCCCGCACGCCGGCGTGCAGTGCCGCCAGCGTCGCCTCATCGGGCAGACGGTCGACCTGCACGTGGTAGGTCTTGTCCGGCCCGGTCTGCGGGTCGGTCAGGCGCGCCGCCCACTGCGGGTCATTGCTGAACAGCAGCAACCCTTCACTGGCCTTGTCCAGCCGCCCGACCGGCGCGATCCAGGGCAGGCCGGCACCGTCGAAACAGCGGTAGACAGTGTCGCGCCCACGCTCGTCCTGGGCGGTGGTCACCACCCCGCGCGGCTTGTTGAGCATCAGGTACAGCCGCTGCGGCGCGCCCATCGGCTGGCCGTCGACCTCGATCAGCGGTGCCGGCTGGCCAATCGGGAATTCCGGGTCACGCACGATGCGGCCGGCCACGCGTACGCGGCCATCGGTGATCCAGCGCGCGGCCTCGGTGCGCGAGCAGACACCGGCCTTGGACAGCACACGTGCCAGGCCATGACGGACGCCGCCGGGCACGGCAGCGGACATCGCACGCCCACGCGGTACGCGGGAGCGGGCAGCGGGGGCGGCAGGAGGGCGGCGCGTGCGCAAGCCTCTGCTCCCCGCGCGCCTTACTTCTTCTCGCCCGGCTTGGTCTCAGCCGGAGCTTCGGCGGCGGCAGGCGCAGCGGCCGGTGCCGGACGCGCCTTGACCACACGCACGCCGCGCGCCTTCATCCAGGCGTCGAACTCCTCGGCGGTCATGCGCTTGCCGTTCTGGCTCATGTCAAAGCGCCAGGGCGTGTTGTCGAATTCGGTCTGCGGCTTGTACGCCGCCGGATCGTTCGGCTTCACCGCCGGTGCGCTCGGGATGGCCTTGGCGATGTTCTGGCAGCCATCGATGCGCAGGCGCTGCAGTACCTGGTCCAGCGACTGCGACGGGTCGTAGTTGCTGCTCAGCACGCCGGCCGGCATGCCCAGCTGGTTGCCACGGATGTACAGCTCGTCGGCCACCGGCGCGATGGTCGTGGCCGGCAACGGCAGTGGCGAGGCGCTGGTGCTGACCGAGCAATCGACCGCAGCGTGGGCGGCGGGAACCAGGGCCAGCGCCAGGAAGGCGGCCGATGCAGAGCGCAGCATGAAGGGCATCCAGGAAAGGAAGTGACGCGGCGAGTTTAGCAATGCCGCCACAGCTTTCAAGCGCCACTTTCAATGAATACGGCAACTCATTGGTTTTAAGGGTAAAAACCCGACGAACGGTTACGTCCAGACCCACAGATGCCTGGATTGAGTGCCGCAGAAACAACAAGACCCGGCCGAAGCCGGGTCCTGCTGTGTCCTACGGGCAGAGCGTCAGAACTTAGTTCTGGACGTTCAGCTCGGTACGACGGTTCTTGGCGCGACCTTCCGGGTTGTCCGAACCATCCGGGTTGGTGTTCGGAGCAATCGGACGGCTCTCGCCGTAGCCGATCGGGCCGACCAGGCGACCGGCGTCAACGCCGTTCTTGGTCAGGTAGTTGTACACGGCGGTGGCGCGACGCTCCGACAGCTTCTGGTTGTAAGCGTCGGTACCCTTCGAGTCGGTGTGACCGGCAACTTCAACGCGCAGATCCGGGTAACGCTTCAGGATCTCGGTGGCTTCGCTCAGGATCGCCACGGCGTCCGGACGCAGGTTCGACTTGTCGAAGTCGAAGTTGACGCCCTTCAGGTCGATGGAGACCGGCACCGGGCAACCGTCCGGACCGATGGTCTGACCCGGCTGCGAGTTCGGGCACTTGTCGTCGCAGTTGTTGACGCCGTCACCGTCGTCATCCAGGTCGGCGCAGCTCGGGGCAACCGGAGCCGGAGCCGGAGCAGCCGCGACCGGAGCCGGGCCCAGCGGGATCACGACGCCGACCGAAGCCAGCACGTCGCCGAACCAGCTTTCGTCGCGGGCGGCAACGCTCTGGTCGTCGAAATCAGCGCGGTAGGCCACTTCGGCGCGGACAGCAACGCGCTTGTCGAAGGTGGTCTGCAGGCCGACGCCCAGCTTGGCGGCAACGTTGCCGTCCTTGCGCTCACGCGGACCATTGTTGTCCAGCGCGGCGTACTCTTCTTCCGACTTCTGGTAGCCCAGGCCACCGACGATGTACGGGTTCCAGCCGCGGCCTTCCTTGATGAAGTGGCGACGCAGGTCCAGCGAGATGCCGTACTGCGACCAGTTCAGGTCCTGGTTGCTGTCGAAGTTCGGGTTCTGGTAGTTCAGCTCACCGTCCAGCGACCAGTTCGGGCTGATGAACTTACCCAGGCCCAGGGTCACGAACGGAGCGTCATTGGTCAGACGGTCGCTGTCCTGGAAGTTGAAGCCGGCCGAACCGGTCAGGTACCAGCGGTCATCGAACTCCTGCGCAGAAGCTGCCTGGGCAAAAGCCAGGCCGCCCAGCAGCGCTGCAGTAAGGATCTTCTTGTTCATTGAGTACAGCTCCTATTTCGGGGGTATGAAACCGGTAGAGGCATGGGCCAGCACTACTGCGTCGAAGCTCGACAGCCGATTCAGCACGCCACCGCCGCGAACATTATGCTCAGGCGGGTGAAGGCCATGTTAACAGTCCCGTAACATGTGAAGTGTTGCGCCCAACCGTCCAACGGTCCGACGTTGAAACCCTATACAGGATGATGAAAATCCGCAAGACCCTCACGCTGCAAGGGTTTGACGGGATTTAAGTGCGGAAAACGACATACTGCGCGATACCACGCATCACAGCGTTCAGCGCATTTCGGCAAACGTGAGGAACCTTATGATGAGGGAACGCACCCAGCCGGAGCCGCAATGAAAGCTGTCGCCCTGAGTCGTGAATCCGCCCCCCTCCTGCATGATGTCCATCTGCCCCCGCCGCTGCCGCCGGGTGGCCGCGACCTGCTGATCCGGGTCGAGGCGGTGTCGGTCAATCCGGTCGATGGCAAGCAGCGAGCCGCCACCGACCCGGCCACGCTCGACGTCCCCCGCGTGCTGGGCTGGGACGCTGCCGGCGTGGTCGAGGCGATCGGCGACGAGGTCACCCTGTTCGCCTCCGGTGACGAGGTCTATTACGCCGGCGACGTCACCCGACCGGGCTGCAACGCGCAGTACCAGCGGGTGGATGAACGGCTGGTGGCTCGCAAGCCCACCACGCTGGATTTCGCCGAAGCCGCCGCACTGCCGCTGACCACGCTCACCGCCTGGGAACTGTTGTTCCAGCGCATGCCCCTGCATCTGGATGACCGTCGCCATGCCGGGCAGCACCTGCTGGTGATCGGAGGGGCCGGCGGCGTGGGATCGATCGCGATCCAGCTGGCCCGCCATGCTGGCTTCGAGGTGATCGCCACCGCTTCGCGTGACGCGTCGGTCGACTGGTGCCGGCAGATGGGCGCCCACCACGTGATCGATCATCGGCAGCGCCTGCAACCCCAGCTGCAGGCACTGGGTATCGCCGAGGTGCAGGTGGCACTGAACCTGGCCGACACCGACCACTACTGGGATGAGCTGGGCCAGCTGCTGGCACCGCAGGGCCATGTCGGCCTGATCGTCGAACCCCGCAGCGCGCTGCGGATCGGTGATCCGTACAAGGCCAAGTGCATCGGCATCCACTGGGAGTTCATGTTCGCGCGTGCGCGCTTTGCCACCGCCGACCGCATCGAACAGCACCGCATCCTCAGCCGGGCCGCCAGCATGATCGATGCCGGCCAGCTGCGCGGCACGCTCAGCGAGACGCTGGGCGCGATCAACGCAGCCAACCTCGACATCGCCCATCAGCGCCTGGCCAGCGGACGCACGGTGGGCAAGCTGGCGCTGGCCGGCTGGGAATGACTGACGCTGCGGGATAGAGCCGAGCCCACGCTCGGCGGCTTGCCTGCCGCCACCAGCCGAGCACGGGCTCGGCTCTACACAACAGCCTCTACGCGGTATCGAACGATGCCTGTAGCGGCGGATTGGCGGGCATCTGTATCTATTCTGGGAACCAATTCGGATCTACGGTGGAAACAGATCTTCCTTCCCCGAGCCCGCCATGCCCACCGCCCTGCCCCTGCGCCTGCTGCAACTGATCACTGGCCTGTTCCTGTACGGCTTCGGCGCCTCGCTGATGATCCGTGCGGCGATCGGCGTGGCGCCCTGGGATGTGCTGTCGCAGGGCATCGCCGCGCAGACGCCGCTGTCGTTCGGCCTGGCGACCAACGTGATCGGTGCGCTGGTGCTGCTGTTGTGGTGGCCGCTGCGGCAGAAGCCGGGTGTTGGCACGGTTCTCAATGTGCTGCTGATCGGTCCCTCGGCGCAGTTCGGCCTGTGGCTGCTGCCGCCCGCGGACGGCCTTGGCTGGCAGTTGGCGATGTTCTGCACCGGCATGCTGCTGGTCGCGCTGGCCACTGGGCTGTACATCGGCGCGCGTCTCGGCCCTGGCCCGCGCGATGGCCTGATGACCGGGCTGCATGCCCGCACTGGCTGGCCGATCTGGAAGGTGCGCAGCCTGATCGAAGGCAGCGTGCTGCTGCTGGGCTGGTGGCTGGGCGGCAACGTCGGCCTGGGCACCCTGGCCTTCGCGCTGCTGATCGGCCCGCTGTGCGGCGTCACGCTGGGCTGGTTCGGGATCGGCCGCCCCCCGCTGGCGCCGGCCGCTGCCCGGCAACCGCAATCGCCCTGAGCTGGCCGGCACGCCCCCCCCGCGCCCCTTGCCCCGGCGGCCATTTCCCGGCACGCTTCGCGCTTCCGTACGCAAGCGTATCGATCATGTCGCCAGCCAACGAAAGCGCCTATCCCCACCTGTTCGCCCCGCTGGACCTGGGTTTCACCCAGCTGCGCAACCGCGTATTGATGGGCTCGATGCACACCGGGCTGGAAGACCGCGCCCGTGATTTCCCGCGGCTGGCGGCCTACTTCGCCGAGCGCGCCGAAGGCGGCGTCGGCCTGATCGTCACCGGCGGCTTCGCGCCGAATGTGGTCGGTTGGCTGAAGCCATTCGGCGGCAAGCTGTCCTGGCCCTGGGAAGTTCGCCCGCACCGCCAGCTCACCACCGCCGCGCACCAGCACGGCGCGAAGATCTGCCTGCAGCTGCTGCATGCCGGCCGCTATGCCTACCACCCGCTGTCGGTGGCACCGTCGAAGCTGAAAGCGCCGATCAACCCGTTCACTCCGCGCGCGTTGTCGGCCGGTGGTGTCGAGCGCCACATCGCCGACTATGCACGCAGCGCCAAGCTGGCCCGCGAAGCCGGCTACGACGGCGTGGAAGTGATGGGCTCGGAGGGCTACCTCATCAACGAGTTCATCGCTCCGCGCACCAACAAGCGCACCGATGCCTGGGGCGGTGACGCGCGCCAGCGCATGCGCTTCGCGGTGGAGATCGTACGCCGCATCCGCGAAGCCTGCGGGCCGGACTTCATCATCATCTACCGCCTGTCGCTGGTGGACCTGGTGGAAGACGGCAGCAACTGGGAAGAGATCGTGCAGCAGGCGCAGGCCATCGAGGCCGCCGGTGCGACGATCATCAACTCCGGCATCGGCTGGCACGAAGCGCGCATTCCGACCATCGCCACCTCGGTGCCACGTGCCGCGTTCGCCGGGGTCACCGCCAAGCTCAAGCCGCACGTGAAGGTGCCGCTGGTGGCTACCAACCGCATCAACATGCCCGAGGTCGCCGAGCGCATCCTGGCCGATGGCGGCGCCGACATGGTGTCGCTGGCACGCCCGCTGCTGGCCGACCCGCAGTGGCCGAACAAGGCCCGCGCCGGGCGCGCCGAGGCGATCAACACCTGCATCGCCTGCAACCAGGCCTGCCTGGACCACGTGTTCGAGAACAAGCTGGCCAGCTGCCTGGTCAATCCACGCGCCGCGCACGAGACCGAACTGGTCTATCGCCCCACCCCCGCGCCGAAGAAGGTTGCCGTGGTCGGTGCCGGCCCGGCCGGCCTGGCCTGTGCCACTGTCGCGGCCCAGCGTGGCCACCAGGTCACCCTGTTCGATGCCCACGATGAGATCGGCGGCCAGTTCAACGTGGCCAAGCGCATCCCCGGCAAGGAGGAGTTCCACGAAACCCTGCGCTATTTCCGCCACAAGCTGGCCGAAACCGGCGTGCAGCTGCGCCTGGGCAGCCGCGCCGACGCGGCCAGCCTGGCCGGTTTCGACGAGGTGGTGCTCGCCACCGGCATCACCCCGCGCAAGGTCGACTTCCCCGGCGCCGACCACGCCAAGGTGGTCAGCTACCTGGACGTGCTGCTGGGCCGGGTCGAGGTGGGCGCCACTGCCGCGATCATCGGCGCTGGCGGCATCGGCTTCGACGTCGGCGAATTCCTCAGCCACGCCGGCGAGTCGCCGTCGCTGGACCCGCAGCGCTGGATGGCCGAATGGGGCGTGGACGCCAGCTTCGAGGCACGCGGCTCGCTGAGCCGGCCCGAAGTCGAGCCGTCACCGCGGCGCTTGTGGCTGCTGCAGCGCAGCCCCGGCAAGCCCGGCGCGCGACTGGGCAAGACCACCGGCTGGATCCACCGGGCCACGCTGAAGGCCAAGGGCGTGCGCATGCTCGGTGGCGTCGAGTACCTGGGCGTGGATGACGAAGGCCTGCGCATCCGCGTCGAGGGCAGCGAACAGCTGCTGCCGGTCGACCACGTGGTGGTCTGCGCCGGGCAGGAACCGAACCGCGCGCTGCAGGCCGAACTGCAGGCGGCCGGCATCAACGCGCAGCTGATCGGCGGTGCGGATGTGGCCGCAGAACTCGATGCAAAACGTGCCATCGACCAGGGCAGCCGGGTTGCCGCCGCGCTCTGATGAGCGCCTGAATGGGGGACGGAATGTGATTTCCGTCACCTCTGTCGAACCTGAATGTCAAGCCGGGCGGTTCACGATGCGTTCGGCTATGCCCCCCTACCTTGCGCCATCTTTCCGCTCACCAGCCAGTTTCCGGTGAGCCGGCGCAGCCCCCACGATCGGTACTGGTCGTTTCTTTTGGGGCTGCCCACGGGGCGGCCCCGATGGCCGCCTCCCCATGACGCCAAGTCGTACCCCGCCTCCTGTCGCCCCCGCGGCCGGAACCGGAAGGTGCGGCCCATACGGAGCAAGGAGTTATATGAAACTGGCCTGGATTCTCTGGCTGTCGCAGTTGTTGCCGCAGCCGGCCGCTGATTCACTGTGTCTGAGCACCACCGTGTACCTGGAAGCCCGCGACCAGACCCTGCGAGGCCAACAGGCCGTCGCCGAGGTCGCCCTGCGTCGCCTTGACAGCGGCCTGTGGGGCGACTCGATGTGCCAGGTGGTCACCGCGCGCAAGCAGTTCGCGCCGACCATCGTCTCCCCCGGCACCCAGCTGGGCAACGACGCGGCCTGGAGCGAGGCAATGAACGTGGCCTTCGACGCCGAGCGCAACTGGGCGCTGCCGGCCGGCGAGCGCCGCGAGATCGTGCCCGGTGCCAGCCACTTCGCCGCGTTGTCCATCGCCAGCCCGAACTGGCGCAACGCCTACCAGGTGGCCACCATCGGCGATCACACCTTCTATAAGGTGCAGAACCTCAAGCCGCGGCAGTCGTAACGATCCGTGCTGGCGGCAGCGTTGCCGCCCGCTGGCAGGCTCTGGGATAGTGGGCGTTTCCCGCCCGCATCACCTGGAGTTCCCATGAAGCTGTACAGCAAGCCCGGTGCCTGTTCCACCGCCGACCACATCGCCCTGCAGTGGACCGGCCAGCCGTTCGAGGTCGAACTGCTGAACAAGGACACCCTGAAGGGTCCGGAATTCCTCAAGATCAACCCGGCTGGCGCGGTACCCGCGCTGGTCGATGGCGATTTCGTGCTGCTGCAGAACGCCGCGATCATGGGCTACATCGCCGACAGCTTCCCGCAGGCCGGCCTCGGCGGTGATGGCAGCCCGCGCCAGCGCGCCGAAGCCACCCGCTGGCTGGCCTTCGTCAATTCCGACGTGCATCCGGCGTTCTCGCCGCTGTTCGCGCCGGGCAAGTTCATTGCCGACGAAGGCCAGTACGACGCAATCCGCGCCGCCGCGCACAAGCGCCTGCGTGGCCTGTTCGAGACCGCCGACAAGCAGTTGGCCGACAAGCCCTGGCTGGCCGGCTTCCGCAGCTTCGCCGACCCGTACTTCTACATCACCCTGCGCTGGGCCGCCGGCACCAAGGTCGACCTGTCCGGCCTGGACAACCTGGCCGCCTACAAGGCGCGCATGGACGCCGATGCCGGCGTGCAGGCCGCGCTGAAGGCCGAAGGCCTGGCCTGATCTTGGTCAGGGGTCAGAGCCGTTCGCGTGGCGAACGGATCTGACCCCATCGGCCACCAGGCGGGGTCGGATCCGCCTGCGCAGCAGGCGGCTCCGACCCCTCGATATCATTCGCGCGATCAGCCGATCTGGCGGATCACTTCCCCCTTGGCATCGCGCAGGTAGGTCGGCATCACTTCGATGCGCAGCGCCGCCGCCACCGGGTACATCCCGCGCTCGGCACGCACGCCCGCCAGGGCCTGCAGTCCGGCCTCGTCCAGTGCCCAGCGCGCGCTGTCGGCGGAGACGTCGCCCACCTCACCGCGCCCGGCCGGAATGAATTCCCACTGCCGCTCGCGGCTGACCAGTTCCAGCGATTCGCCGTGGCGCAGGCGCAGGGGCAGCAGCTCGCACACGCTGGCGACCTGGCCGGCCCCCAGCACCAGCGTGGTGATGCCCGCCTCCTGCCGCCAATCCAGTGTCTCGATGAACAACATGCCGGTGCTGGAGCCCTCGCGCTCGCTGCCGGCCTGCACCTGTGCGGCCAGTGCCGGATCTTCCAGCAGGTTGCCGCGATGCAGGTCGCTGATCCACAGCGGCATCGCCGGCTGCAGCGCCTCCAGCACGCCGCGCGTGGACCAGCGCTTGACCGCTTCCATCTCCTCATCGGTCAGTCCGACCAGCTGCAGGAACTGCAGGTGGCCATTGGCGGTGCCGCGTGCCGGCAACTGCGGGTCGGCGATGAACGCCAGATGGCACAGCCGCGTGTCGGTCTCCAGCGCGATCGGGCCGTTGGCATTGAGGTGGTGGCCGTCCTCGAACACATTGCCACTGCCGAACACGTAGCGCGCCAGGTTCTGCAACAGGTTCATCGGCCACACCGGCGGCGTGCTGCCGGCATTCTCACCGGGTTCGGCAGCGAGGCGGAAGGTCAGCTCGAAACCATAACCGCTGGCATCTGCGTCACTGCTCTCCTTGGCGTACAGCTCGGAGAAGCCGTAGGTGATGTAGTGCCAGTGCGGTATCGGCGCATCGGCCCAGTACACACTGATGCCATCGAGCGGATCCTGGCCACCCAGCGTGTACGGAAGCGCAGTGCCGTAGTGACGCGGCTCCTGCCCGGCATACAGCGGCGCCAGCGCCGCATTGATCGCATCCCAGCCAGGGGTGTCGGTGTCGTCGTGGTCGTCCTGCACGCGGGACTCCTTGTGGGGAAGTGAACCGATCACTTTACGCGGTGGCTCAGGCCTGCACGACCTCATCGCCTGCGTTCAGCACGGCCGACTGGGTTTCCTGCCACCAGCGCTGCGCCAATGCCGGGCTGCGCGCCTTGCCCACCGCCGCCAGCAGTTCCGGGCACAGGCGCTCCAGCGCCAGCGCGTCGGTGCAGCGTTCGATCTTCAGCTGCATGAAATAGCCCTTCAGGCCCAGGTGGCGGCGCACCGCCTCGCTCATCGCGTCGTACAACTGCTGGTACAGCGCCGGATCCTGTTCGCGGCCGGTGCTGATACCGCGCGCCGGTGCGGATTCAGCGCTTCCGCCGATCACTTCGATCAGGCCCTGCGCGGCCAGCTGCTCCAGTGCATCCGGTGGTGCGCGCAGGCCTTCGAACAGGCCGCGCAGTTCAGTGTCATCGCGATGGCCATCGACCATCAGCAGGATCGAACGCAGTGCTGCCGGCAGGCGCCGGCTGCGGTCTTCGATTTCCTGACGGCCAGCAGCCGTCTTGGCGTGCAGCAATGCCATTGCCTCCCCCTCCCTCGATGCGCAATGCCGGCGCACCCTTGCGGGCACGCTCCCCTGTGTGCCATCCCCTGACGGGGCGCGCCTTCCCCGGCGCGCGCCGCGTGTTGCAGGTCGATGACAGGCCGAGCTTAGCGCATGTTCTGGACGCGGAGGGTAGTGCCGGCCGCTGGCCGGCAACCCCGGGATTGATGGGGGCGCCGGCCAGCGGCCGGCACTACCCGGTCAGCGGCCCAGCGCGCGACGGATCTCCTCCAGCGCGCCGGGGTCATCCAGGGTCGACAGGTCACCCGGGTCACGCTGCTCGGCCAGCGCCTGCAGGGAGCGCCGCAGCAGCTTGCCGGACCGCGTCTTGGGCAACGCGTTGACCACATGCACGTGCGCCGGGCGTGCCACCGCACCGAGCGAATGGGTCACCGTCGCCATCATCTCGGCCACCACCGGCGCCGGATCCTCGCCATCGAGCCCCTGCTTCAAGGTGACGAACACCAGTGGCACCTGCCCCTTCAGTTCGTCCTTGACTCCGATCACGGCCGCCTCGGCCACGCGCGGATGGCTGGAAATGGCCTCCTCGATCTCGCGCGTGCCCAGGCGATGCCCGGCCACGTTGATCACATCGTCGGTGCGCCCCAGGATGAAGGTGTAACCGTCGTCATCGCGGATCGCCCAGTCCAGCGAGCTGTACAGCAGTTCCTTGAAATGGCTGAAGTAGCTCTGCAGGAAGCGGCTGTCGTCGTTCCACACCGTGCTCATGCAGCCCGGCGGCAACGGCGGCGACACCACCAGCACCCCCTTCTGCCCCGGTGCGACTTCCTCGCCGGTGTTCTCGTCGATCACCTTCATGCGGTAACCCAGATTGGGAAAGCCCGGCGAGCCGAAGCGCACCGGCTTCATCTCCAGGCCCGGCAGCAGGGTCAGCGCCGGCCAACCGGTTTCGGTCTGCCAGTAGTTGTCGATGATCGGCTTGCCAAGCGCTTCGCTGATCCAGTGCGCGGTCGGCTCGTCCAGCGGCTCGCCGGCCAGGAACAGGTACTTCAGCGCGCGCAGGTCGTGGCGATGGATGAAGTCCGCGTCGTGCTTCTTCAGCACACGGATGGCGGTGGGCGAGGAGAACATGGTGCGCACGTTGTACTGCTCGCACAGTGCCCACCAGATGCCCGGGTCCGGATTCGTCGGCAGCCCTTCATACAGCAACGAAGTGCAGCCGCCGATCAGCGGGCCGTACACGTTGTAGGAATGCCCTACCGCCCAGCCGACATCGGAGGTGGAGAACATCACCTGCCCCGGCCTGCAGTCGAACACGGTTTCCATCGACTGCGCCATCGCCACCGCATAGCCGCCGACATCGCGCTGCACGCCCTTCGGCTTGCCGGTGGTGCCGGAGGTGTACAGCAGATAGCTCGGCTCGCTCGCCTCCAGCCACTGCACCGGCACATCGACTTCGCCGATCTGCGCGCGCAGCGTGGCGTAGTCCACATCACGGCCGGGCACCCGCGGTTCGGCCGCGTCCAGCCCGCGCGAGACGATCAGCACGTGCGGCGGCGGTGCACTGGCCTCGGCGCAGGCCGCATCGACCATCGGCTTGTACGGAATCAGCTTGCCGCCGCGCATGCCGGCATCGGCGGCGATCAGCAGTTTCGGTTTCGCATCGTCGATGCGCAGCGCCAGGTTGTGCGCGGCAAAGCCGCCGAACACCACCGAGTGCACCGCACCGATGCGCGCACAGGCCAGCATGGCGAATACCGCCTCGGCCATGTTCGGCATGTAGATCACCACACGGTCACCGTGACCGACGCCGAGGTGCTTGAGCACGGCAGCGAAGTCGTTCACTTCCCGATACAGCTGGCGATAGGTGATCTCGCGGGTGCTGTTGGTCTCGGTGGAAATGGCAACCAGCGCGAGCTGGTCGGCGCGCTCGGCCAGATGGCGGTCGACGGCGTTGTAGCAGAGATTGGTTTCACCGCCGACGAACCAGCGCCGGAACGGCGGGTTGCTGTAGTCGAGTACCTGCTGCGGCGGTTTGTGCCAATGGATGCGCTTGGCTTCCTCGCCCCAGAAGGCCTCCGGCTCGTCGATCGAGCGACGGTAGGTTTCCTCGTAGTTCATGACGCAGCCCTCCCAGACAAAGTCATGGGTTCGAGGATAGTCCGGCGCTGCCGCGCGGGCCGCCCTACCTTGGTAGGGGGTGGGGTTTGTTCTGCAGGGCTGCGCCCTGCACCTGCAGAGGCCGAAGCCGAAGCAACAGCAGAGGCTGGCTTACTGGGGGATGGCGGGGTGGGGCCGG
>NZ_LLXV01000051.1 GCF_001431665.1 Stenotrophomonas beteli
CCCGCCCCCACCCCACTACAGAGCGGGTTCCCGCCTCCCCCCCACACCGGACCCGCCCCGCCATCCCACGGAATACCCGCTTCTGCTGTTGCTGTTGCTTCGGCCGTTGCCGTTGCGTCCGCAGGTGCAGGGCTGCAAGCCCTGTCGACCAACACCCTGCTTACAAACGGCTGACGTGACGCTCATGCGCCATGCGCGAGGCTGTCCACTTGCTTGTTCGACTGGAGGTGGCAACGGTGCACTGGCAGAGCGCACAGGCCTACGCATGGCCGTTGGGATTGGCCGTAGTGGTGGGCGGCATAGGCGCGTGGCTGATCCTGTGGATCTATCACCGCCTGAAAGGGCGTGATCGCCGGCGTGCGCGCATCGGTCGTGTGCTCGGGCTGCCAATGGCCACCGCGTGGCCGCTGCTGCTGTTGATTCCCGCCTTGCAGGCTACGCCCCTGCAGGATCCGCTGCTGGGTCACCTGCAGCACATACTGCATATCGCACTCACTGCCTGCTTCATCTGGCTGCTGGTGCGGGCGGTGGCGGCGGGCGAGCGGGCCCTCCTGCGCAGCCATCCCATCGATGTCGCCGACAATCTGGAAGCACGCCGCATCCAGACCCAGACGCGGGTGCTCAGCCGGGTGCTGATGGGCGGCATCATCGTGCTCGGCGCATCGTTGGTGCTGCTGACCTTCCCGATGGTGCAGAAGATCGGCACCGCGCTGCTGGCATCGGCGGGACTGATCGGGCTGGTGGCGGGCATCGCGGCCAAGCCGGTGTTCGGCAACCTGATTGCCGGCCTGCAGATTGCGCTGACCCAACCGATCCGGCTGGACGACGTGGTGATCGTCGAAGGTGAGTGGGGGCGTGTCGAGGAAATCGGCAGCAGCTATGTGGTGGTGCGGGTCTGGGATGAGCGGCGCATGGTGGTGCCGCTGACCTGGTTCATCGAGAATCCCTTCCAGAACTGGACGCGACGCAGCGCGGATCTGCTGGGGACGGCGTTCCTGTGGCTGGACTACCGCGCGCCGATCGCGGCGATCCGCAGCGAGCTGGAGCGCATCTGCCGGGGTGAAGCGCTGTGGGATGGCCGGGTCTGCGTGACCCAGGTGACCGAAACCAGCCAGCGTGCAATCCAGGTGCGGCTGCTGGTCAGCGCACGCAGCTCCGGCGATGCCTTCGACCTGCGCTGCCTGGTGCGCGAGCGCATGCTCGATTTCCTCGCGCGTGAGCATCCACAGTCGTTGCCCCAGGTACGTGCGCGCGTGCAGCACGAGGATGAGCAGGACATGCCGCGCGGGCCGCATGCACGCACGGCCGACGTGCGCTCACCGGGTGCGGAAGATGGCGAGGCGGCGATCTTGCCGGTGGAGCCCGACCAGCTTCTGTAGAGCCGAGCCACGCTTGGCTGCTTCCGGTTTTCCGTTGAAGCCGAGCGTGGGCTCGGCTCTACAGAAACACGATCAGGGATCGCCGGCGTCGATCAGGGCGTCGGTATCGAAATGCGGGGGCCGCCGCGCACGGGTGCGCTGTTCGTAGGCGTAGGCCATTTCGATCAGCTTCGGTTCGCTCCAGGCGGTGCCCATGAACAACAGGCCCACGGGTAGCCCATTGATCTGGCCCATCGGCACGCTGAGGCTGGGATACCCGGCCACGGCGGCAGCGCCATAGCTCTCGCCGGGGAAGTCGTCCCCTTCGCTGCGGATCGGCCAAGCCACACCGGTGGTCGGCGCCACCAGGGCATCGAGCTGGTGGGCAGCGAGGACGGCATCGATGCCTTCGGGGCCGGCCAGCCGGCGCGCATCGCTGCGTGCACGGATATAGGCGGGATCAGCCAGGCCGGCGGTGGCGTCGGCCTCCACCAGCAGTTCCTGGCCGAACAGGCCCAGTTCCTGCCTGGGGTGTGCCTGGTTGAAGGCGATCAGGTCGGCTAGGCGCCGCAGTGGCGCCCGGTGCGTGTTGAGGTAGCGCTCCAGGCCGGCCTTGAACTCGTACAGCAGCACCGTACGCTCGGCCTCGGCCCACGCGCCCTGGTTGGGCAGTTCCACCGGCACCACCACCGCACCGGCGCGGCGCAGCTCGGTGGCTGCCTGTTCCATCAGCGGGGGCATGCCGCGATAGGTCAGCAGCGGTGTCTGCAGCAGGCCGATGCGCTTGCCACGCAGGCCCTGCGGGTCCAGGCGCGCGGTGTAGTCATAGACTGCGCGGCCGGGCATGGTCGCGGTGGCCGGGTCGGCGTCGTCGCGGCCGGCGATCGCGGTCAGCACGGCCGCCGCGTCGGCCACGCTGCGCGTCATCGGCCCGGCGGTGTCCTGGCTGAAGGAGATCGGGATGATGCCGTCGCGGCTGACCAGCCCGACGGTGGGCTTCAGGCCAACGATTCCGTTGATTGCGGCCGGGCAGACGATGCTGCCGTCGGTTTCGGTGCCGATCGCCACGCTGGCCAGATTGGCTGCCATCGCCACCGCGCTGCCGCTGCTGGAGCCGCAGGGGGAGTGGCTGAGGCGGTAGGGGTTGCGGGTCTGGCCGCCGCGCGCACTCCAGCCGGAGATCGAGTCGTTGCCGCGGAAGTTGGCCCACTCGCTGAGATTGGTCTTGCCCAGCACCACGGCGCCGGCCTCGCGCAGGCGTCGCACCAGGTACGCATCGTCAGGACGGAAGCCCTGCAACGCCAGCGAACCGGCCGTGGTGCTCATCGGTGCCGCGTTGATGTTGTCCTTCAGCAGCACCGGAATGCCGTGCAGCGCACCGCGCACGCGGCCGTCGCGGCGCTCGCGGTCGCGTGCGGCAGCTTCCTTCAGGGCATCGGGATTGAGTTCGATCACCGCGCGCAGGCGTGGCCCGGCACGGTCCAGGGTGGCGATGCGCTGCAGGTAGGCCTGGGTGAGGGTGACGCTGTCCAGTTCGCCGGCGGTCATCCGCGCCTGCAGGTCGGCCACATCGGTTTCGGCGTAGGGGAACGGCACGTTGCGGCTCGCAGGTTCGGCGGCATGCGCGCTCGACGCGGCCGGACTGCAGCCAGCCGAAAACAGCGCAGGCAGCGCGCTGAGCAGGCAGATCAGCAGAGGCGGCAAGGACGGGCGCATGGGGCGGCTTGGTCGGCTCCAATCCCCAGTGTAGCCGGTGCTCAGCGGTGACGCTTGCGCAGGTCGCGAGCCAGCACGTAGACCACGATCAGGTTGATCGCCAGGATCGTCCAGGAGGGCCAGCCGGGGTGGCGGATGATCGCGAAGATATCGAAAGGCAGGTACAGCGAGGCGGTCAGGCAGCCCAGCCAGGAGGCCCAGGCCTTGGCCCGCCACAGGCCCCAGGCTTCGACCAGGTGCAGCAGGCCGTAGCCGATCATCCCCGCCGCGGCCAGGTGCACCGCGTCGGGGCTGATCATGTGCAGCAGCGAGGGCAGGGTGCCATGGTCCGGATCCAGGCTGAAACGCCGGATCAGGACCATGATGCCGTGCCGCAGCGGCTGCGGTCCGAGCACTTCCAGCCCGGTGGCAGCCAACAGCGCCAGCATCGCCTTGCTCGCTTCGAGCAGGGCGATGACATGGAGACCCGGATGCCGGTGCGGATCCGGGTTGTAACCGCTCGGGTTCACGGGGTGCTGGCTCAGCCGCCGCGCGAAGCCTTCTTGCGGTCGCTTTCGGTCAGGAACTTCTTGCGCAGGCGGATCTCCTTCGGGGTGATCTCGACCAGCTCATCGTCTTCGATGAAGTCCAGGGCCTGTTCCAGCGAATACTTGATCGCCGGGGTCAGCTGGATCGCATCGTCCTTGCCCGAAGCGCGCATGTTGGTCAGCGGCTTGGTCTTGATCGCGTTGACGGTCAGGTCGTTGTCCTTGGAGTGGATGCCGACCAGCTGGCCTTCATACACGTTGTCGCCTTCAGCGGCGAACAGCTTGCCACGCTCCTGCAGCGGACCCAGCGAGTAGGCGGGGGTGACGCCCGGCGCATTGGCGATCATCACGCCGTTGATGCGCTTGGCAATCGCGCCCTGTTCCTTCGGACCGTAATGGTCGAACACGTGGAACAGCAGGCCCGAACCCTGGGTGAGGGTCTTGAACTCGTTCTGGAAACCGATCAGGCCACGGGCCGGGATCGAGTATTCCAGGCGCACGCGGCCCTTGCCGTCCGGCTCCATGTTCTTCAGCTGGCCCTTGCGGGTGCCCAGCTTTTCCATCACGCCGCCCTGGTGGATTTCTTCGATGTCCACCACCAGCTGCTCGATCGGCTCCATCATCTGGCCGTCGATTTCCTTGATGATCACTTCCGGGCGCGACACGGCCAGCTCGTAGCCTTCGCGGCGCATGTTCTCGATCAGCACCGACAGGTGCAGCTCGCCACGGCCGGAGACCAGGAACTTGTCGGCGTCTTCCAGCTGTTCGACCTTCAGGGCCACGTTGTGGACCTTTTCACGGTCCAGGCGGTCCTTGATCTGGCGGCTGGTCAGGAACTTGCCACCGGACAGGTCCTTGTTGCCGGCGAACGGCGAGTTGTTGACCTGGAAGGTCATCGAGATGGTCGGCTCGTCGACGGTCAGTGCCGGCAGCGCTTCCGGGGTGTCCGGGTGGCACAGGGTGTCGGAGATGGTCAGCTCCGGAATACCGGAGATGGCGACGATGTCACCGGCTTCGGCGGTGTCCTGCTCGATGCGCTCCAGGCCCAGGAAGCCCAGCACCTGCGCGACCTTGCCGTTGCGCTTCTTGCCTTCGCGGTCGATGACCGCGACCTGCATGTTCTTCTTCAGGGTGCCGCGCTGGATGCGGCCGATGCCGATGACGCCCACGAAGTTGTTGTAGTCCAGCTGGCTGATGCGCATCTGGAACGCGCCTTCCGGGTCCACTTCCGGCTTCGGCGCGTGCTGCATGATCGCTTCGTACAGCGGGGTCATGTCGCCGTCGCGCACGGTGTCTTCCAGGCCGGCGTAGCCGTTCAGGGCCGAGGCGTAGACGATCGGGAAGTCCAGCTGCTCGTTGGTGGCGCCGAGCTTGTCGAACAGGTCGAAGACCTGGTCGATGACCCACTCCGGACGCGCGCCCGGACGGTCGATCTTGTTGACCACCACGATCGGCTTGAAGCCCATCGCGAAGGCCTTCTGGGTGACGAAGCGGGTCTGCGGCATCGGGCCGTCCATCGCGTCGACCAGGATCAGCACGGTGTCGACCATCGACAGCACGCGCTCGACCTCACCGCCGAAGTCGGCGTGGCCAGGGGTGTCGACGATGTTGATGCGGTTCTTGACGCCGGTCCGCTTGTCTTCCCAGGTGATGGCCGTGTTCTTGGCCAGGATGGTGATGCCGCGTTCCTTTTCCTGGTCGTTGCTGTCCATCACGCGCTCGGCGAGGACGGTGCGCTCGGACAGGGTGCCGGACTGCTTCAGCAGCTGGTCGACCAGGGTGGTCTTGCCATGGTCGACGTGGGCGACGATGGCGATGTTGCGAAGATTTTCGATGGACATACGAAAGGGGGCCAGTCGGCGCCGGATTTGGAAAAAGAAGTCCAACATTATACGTCGAACTTGACGATTCGCGAAAAGGTGGATTTCACGCCCGCGCAGGCGCCCATTCAGCTGGCCGTCCGGCGGTGCCGGGGCGGGCCGTCGGGGAGACGCCCGGAGCGACCCTGCCGGCGGCTGAAGCCGGTACCTGCGCCGATGGTCGAAGCCGCCGCCGCCGCGAGCCGGGTGTAAACTAGGTGGCTAGACGCATTCCCCTTTGCATCAAGGATCTTCATGTCCCTCATCGCCACTTTCGACACCACCCAGGGCCCGATCAAGGTCGAGCTGTTTGCCGACAAGGCGCCGCTGACCGTGGCCAACTTCGTGAACCTGGTCAAGCACGGCTTCTATGACGGCCTGATCTTCCACCGCGTGATCGCCGACTTCATGATCCAGGGCGGCTGCCCGCAGGGTCGTGGCACCGGCGGCCCGGGCTACAAGTTCGAAGACGAGAAGAACGGCGTGAAGCACGAGGTCGGCTCGCTGTCGATGGCCAACGCCGGCCCGAACACCAACGGCAGCCAGTTCTTCATCACCCACATCAAGACCGACTGGCTGGACGGCCGCCACACCGTCTTCGGCAAGGTTCTGGAAGGCCAGGCCATCGTCGATTCGGTCAAGCAGGGCGATGTGATCCATTCGATCACCCTGGAAGGCGACGTCGACGCCGTACTGGCCGCCCAGGCCGACCGCGTCGCCGAGTGGAACAAGCACCTCGCCGCCTGATCCCCTTTTGAAACGGCCACCCACGGGTGGCCGTTTCCCTGTTCCCCGCCGCCCGCCAGGCCTGCGTGGCTCCGCCCGCGGCGTCCCATCAAACGCTTGCAAGCAAGAGGAAACCCCCATGAAAGCACCCGTTCGTGTTGCCGTGACCGGCGCCGCCGGCCAGATCGGTTATGCCCTGCTGTTCCGCATCGCCTCCGGTGAAATGCTGGGCAAGGACCAGCCGGTCATCCTGCAGCTGCTGGAACTGCCGGTGGACAAGGCCCAGGCCGCCCTGAAGGGCGTGATGATGGAGCTGGAAGACTGCGCCTTCCCGCTGCTGGCCGGCATGGTCGGCACCGACGACGCCGAAGTGGCGTTCAAGGACGCGGACATCGCCCTGCTGGTTGGTGCGCGTCCGCGCGGCCCGGGCATGGAGCGCAAGGACCTGCTGCTGGAAAACGCCAAGATCTTCACCGCCCAGGGCGCGGCGCTGAACAAGGTCGCCAGCCGTGACGTGAAGGTGCTGGTGGTCGGCAACCCGGCCAACACCAACGCCTACATCGCCATGAAGTCGGCCCCGGACCTGAAGCCGGAAAACTTCACCGCCATGCTGCGCCTGGACCACAACCGCGCCCTGAGCCAGCTGTCGACCAAGCTCGGCAAGCCGGTCGGTGGCATGGAAAAGCTGGTGGTGTGGGGCAACCACAGCCCGACCATGTACCCGGACTACCGTTTCGCCACCGCCGATGGTGCGTCGATTGCCGATGCGATCAACGACCAGGAGTGGAACGCCAACACCTTCATCCCGACCGTGGGCAAGCGCGGTGCGGCGATCATCGAAGCCCGTGGCTCGTCCTCGGCCGCTTCGGCGGCCAACGCTGCCATCGACCACGTGCGTGACTGGGTGCTGGGCAGCAACGGCAAGTGGGTCACCATGGGCGTGCCGTCCGACGGTTCCTACGGCATTCCGGAAGGCGTGATCTTCGGCTTCGCGGTGACCACCGAGAACGGCAAGTACACCCTGGTGAAGGATCTGCCGATCGACGACTTCAGCCAGAAGTACATCGACAAGACCCTGGCCGAGCTGGAAGAAGAGCGCGCCGGCGTCGCCCACCTGCTGGGCTGATGCAGGCGGTACCGGCTCCGCTCGGTACGCAGAAAACGGGGAGGCTTCGGCTTCCCCGTTTTCATTTGGAGTTCCTGGAACCGCATGATCCACCTGCACTACATCGATGACGCACTGCTGGTGGCCGAGAAGCCGGCCGGCCTGCTGTCCGTGCCCGGCCGCAGCGCCGAGAACCAGGACTGCGTGGTCGCGCGCCTGCAGGCGCTGTATCCGGATGCGTTGACCGTGCACCGCCTGGACCAGGTGACCTCCGGGCTGCTGCTGCATGCGCGTGGCAAGGACATGCAGGCGGCGTTGTCGATGCAGTTCGAGCAGCGCCAGGTTGGCAAGCGGTATGAAGCGGTAGTGCAGGGGCTGCTCCAAGGCGATGCCGGCGAAGTGGACCTGCCGTTGATCGTGGACTGGCCGAGCCGGCCGAAGCAGATGATCGATCACGAACGCGGCAAGCCGGCGCTGACGCGTTGGCGCGTGCTGGCGCGTGATGTTGAAGCGCAGCGCACCCGCGTGGCGCTGGAGCCGATCACGGGCCGCAGCCATCAGCTGCGCCTGCACATGGCCAGTCTCGGCCATCCCATCGTCGGTGACGTGCTGTATGGCGCCGCACCCGCGCAGCGCGTGCATCTGCATGCGCGCAGCCTGCGGTTCACCCACCCGGTGACGGGCGAGGTGCTCGCGTTCGAGTCAACGGCTCCGTTCTAGGGAGTAAGTGTGTCGGCAGGGCTGCGCCCTGCACCTGCCGAAGCTTCAAGCAACGGCAACGTCAAAAGCCAACGCGGCATTCCGTGGGATGGCGGGGCACTGTGGGTCTGCGGGGACGCCGTAA
>NZ_LLXV01000052.1 GCF_001431665.1 Stenotrophomonas beteli
AACAGCTGCGCGTGGGTAGGCAGCAGGCCGATCAGCACCGTGGACAGGCCCATGGTCAGCAGCGCGGCGACCAGCGTGGCCTTGCGGCCGATGCGGTCGCCGAAGTGCCCGAACACCGCCGAGCCGACCGGGCGCGCGATGAAGGCCACCGCGAAGGTGGCCAGCGATTGCAGCAGCGCCGCTTGTTCGCTGCTGTCCGGGAAGAACAGGTGCGGGAACACCAGCACCGCCGCAGTGGCGTAGATGTAGAAATCGAAGAATTCGATGGTGGTGCCGATCAGGCTGGCCAGCAGGACACGACGGGGAGAATTCACGGGTGATGCGGCAGCGGTGATCGTCGACATCGGCAACACGGGTAACGGCGGGTCGCCCGATTCTGCCACGGGGCGGTGGTCGCACGGGGCGATGGTTTCAGCCGACACCGATGCCAACGGGGGTGGCAGGCGCCATTGTTCTGCAGGTTCTCGCCCCTGCTCGACCACATTCCGCGAAATGCAGCCGAGCATCGGCTCGGCTCCACAGGTGGGCGCAAGCCCCGGCGCCGTTACAACTGAATCCAGGTGGCCTTGATCTCGCTGTACTTGTCGAACGCATGCAGCGATTTGTCACGCCCATTGCCGGACTGCTTGTAGCCACCGAACGGTGCAGTCATGTCGCCACCATCCCAGCCGTTCACCCACACGCTGCCGGCGCGCAGCTGGCGTGCGACGCGGTGGGCGCGGCCGAGATCGCGCGTCCACAGGCCGGCGGCCAGCCCATAGCGGCTGTCATTGGCCAGGCGCACCGCCTCGGCCTCGTCCTCGAAGCCGAGCACCGCCAGCACCGGGCCGAACACCTCCTCCCGCGCCAGCGCCTGCTCTGGCCGCACCTGGTCGAATACCGTGGGCTGCACGTAGCAGCCGCCGGCCTCCACCTCGGCCCGATGGCCGCCCAACAGCAGGCGGGCGCCCTCGCCCTCGGCACGGGCGATGTCGGCCAGCACCTTGTCCACGTGCGCGGCATCGACCAGCGCCCCCATCGGTGCATCGGCGTCCAGCGGATGGCGGGGCTGCATGTGCTGGCCGTATGCAACCACCTGATGCACGAAGTCCTCGCGGATCGAGCGCTGCACCAACAATCGCGAACCGGCGGTACAGACTTCCCCTGGTTGAAGAAGATGCCCTGCGCCACGGCCTTGGCGGCGGCGTCCAGATCGGGAGCATCGGCGAACACCAGGTGCGGGCTCTTGCCGCCGCATTCCAGCCAGATCCGCTTCAGATTGGACCGGCCCGCGTACTCCAGCAGCTTTGCGCCGGTGGCGGTAGAGCCGGTGAACGCCAGCACGTCCACATCCATGTGCAGGGCCAGGGGCTCGCCGACGCGCGCGCCGTGGCCGGGCAGCACGTTCAGTACACCGTCCGGCAGGCCGGCCTCGGCGGCCAGCGCCGCCAGCCGCAGCGCGCTCAGGGGCGAACGCTCGGAGGGTTTGAGCACCACCGAATTGCCCATGGCCAGCGCCGGCGCGATCTTCCAGCAGGCCATCAGCAGCGGGAAATTCCACGGCACGATCGCCGCCACCACGCCAGCGGCCTCGCGCGTGACCAGGCCTAGTTCATGCGGACCGGTGGGTGCGACCTCGCCGTACAGCTTGTCCACCGCTTCGGCAGTCCAGCTCAGGCAGCGCACCACGCCGGGCAGGTCGATACGGCGCGCGTCGCGCACCGGTTTGCCCATGTCCAGGGTTTCCAGCAGGGCCAGCTCGTCGGCGTGTTTTTCCACCAACGCCGCCAGCGCCAGCAGCACGCGCTTGCGATGAGCCGGGCGCGCCTGCGACCAGTGGCCAGCCTCGAAGGCACGCCGCGCGGCCAGCACTGCGCGCTCCACATCCTGCGCGTCGCAGTCGGCGACCGCTGCCAGCATCCGCCCGTCGATCGGGCTGATGCAGTTGAAGCGTGCGCCGCTGGCGGCGTCGGCGTAGCGGCCATCAATGAAGGCCTGGCCCGGAATCGAAAGGCGCTGGGACAACGCCTGCCAGTGGCTGCGGTCGGGGAAGTCGGCCATGTCGGGCTCCTCGGAACAGTGGCCCTGGTTATACCGGCGTGGCCGCGACTCCGCCGTGACGCAGCTGCGCTACATTCCCCCTATCGGACCTGATGGAGCCGGCATGAAGCGCCCTGAAAGCGACCTGCACGACCTCGCCACCCAGCGCCCCGAGTCACTGGAGGCGTACTGGATGCCGTTCACCGCCAACCGCCAGTACAAGGCCGCGCCGCGCCTGCTGGTGCGGGCCCAGGGCATGCACTACGAAGATGTCGACGGCCGCCAGATCCTCGATGGCACGGCCGGCCTGTGGTGCTGCAACGCCGGCCATGCACGGCCGCGCATCGTCGAGGCCATCGTCGAGCAGGCACGCACGCTCGACTATTCGCCTGCGTTCCAGATGGGTTCGCCGCCCGCATTCGCGCTGGCGCAGCGGTTGGCCGCACTGGCGCCGGGCCCGCTCAACCATGTGTTCTTCACCAGCTCCGGCTCAGAAGCGGTGGATACCGCGATGAAGATCGTGCTGGCCTACCACCGCCAGCGTGGCGAGGGCCAGCGCACGCGCTTCATCAGCCGCGAGAAGGCCTACCATGGCGTCGGCTTCGGTGGCATGGCGCTCGGTGGACTGCCCAACAATCGCAAGGCCTTCGGCCTGCAGCTGGGGGGCGTCGATCACCTGCGCCACACCCTGGACCTGCAACGCAATGCGTTCAGCAAAGGCCTGCCGCGCCAGGGCGCGGAGCTGGCCGATGACCTGGAACGGCTGATCGCGCTGCACGACGCCTCCACCATCGCGGCGGTGTTCGTCGAACCGGTCGCCGGTTCCGCCGGGGTGATCCTGCCGGCGCCCGGTTACCTGCAACGATTGCGCGAGCTCTGCGACCATCACGGCATCCTGCTGGTGTTCGACGAAGTCATCACCGGCTTCGGACGGGTCGGCATGCCGTTCGCCGCGCAGCGCTTCGGCGTGACCCCGGACCTGCTGACCTTCGCCAAGGGGGTCAGCAATGGCGCGGTGCCGCTGGGCGGCGTGCTGGCCAGCGACGCCGTGCATGCAACCCTGATGCAGGCACCGCCACAGGCCATCGAGCTGTTCCATGGCTATACCTATTCGGGGCATCCGCTGGCTTGCGCCGCGGCGCTGGCGACGCTGGAGGTCTATGCGGAGGAGCGCCTGTTCGAGCGCGCCATCGAGCTGGGCGAGTACTGGCAGGAACGGCTGCATGCCCTGCAGGGCCTGCCCAACGTGATCGACATCCGCAACTTCGGCCTGGTCGGCGCGGTTGAGCTGGCGCCTCGCCGCGATGCGCCGGGCAGCCGGGGCTATGAGGTCTACCGGCGCTGCTTCCACGACGGCCGGCTGCTGGTGCGCTGCACCGGCGACATCATCGCGTTGTCGCCGCCGCTGATCGTGGACAGGGCGCAGATCGGCCAGATCACCGGCACCCTGGGCGAGATGATCCGGGCCACGGCCTGAGCCTGGGCCGGCGGCAGCGAGCGGGTACAATGGGCGGTTCCGCTCCTGCTCGCTGTCGTGCCCATGGATATCGTCGTCAAAGAAGAACTCAAGGCCTATATCGACCCGCTGACTGCGGACGAACATGACGCGCTGGAGCGCAGCATCCTGGCCGAGGGCTGTCGTGACGCGCTGGTCCTGTGGGGCAACGTACTGGTCGACGGCCACAACCGTTTCGGCATCTGCCAGAAGCATGGCCTGCCCTTCAACACCGTGCAGAACACCCGCTTCCAGAGCATGGAAGACGTGCACCTGTGGATGATCGAGCAGCACCTGGGCCGTCGCAGCGTGTCCGACTTCCAGCGCGGCGTTCTGGCCCTGCGCAAGCGCGACATCCTGGCTGCCCGCAAGCAGGTCGAGCAGGCCCAGCTGCAGCGCGAAAGTGATGGAACGGCCGACGTCACCGACGGGGGCGGCGAAGACAGCCCGCCGTGGGAACCGGCACCGAAGATCAGCCGCGCCGAGCTGGCCCGCGAGGCCAAGCTGAGCACCAGCCAGGTCGGCATGATCGAACGCATCCATGCCCAGGCCGCGGCCGAGGTGGTCGAAGCGGTCAAGGCCGGGGTGATCTCGATCAGCGCGGCAGCGGCGGTGGCCGATCTGCCCGAAGAAGAACAGCGCGCCGCCGCCGCCGGTGGCAAGGACGAGCTGAAGCAGGCCGCCAAGCGCGTGCGCGAATCCAAGCGCAAGCCGCGCGCAGCGAAGCCTGAACCGGCCGAGATGGATTTCGAGGAGGCGGATGAGGACGAGATTGCCAGCCGCGATGCCGAAGTACTGTCGGCGCTGGAGCAGCTGGGCGAGGATGCCCCGGCGCTGCGCCGTCGCGTGGTTGCCCTGACCCGCGAGAACGATACCCTGCGCGCGCAGCTGGCCGCGCTGCGCAAGCAGCTCGAAACGCTGTAACGGTCGCGTCACGCCGCTGTAGAGCCGAGCCTATGCTCGGCTGCTCTTCGCTCGAGTCCCGCAGCCGGGCATGGCCCGGCTCTACAGGCAAGCGTCACCGGGCTGCGGGTAGACTTCCGGCATGACGCCAGCCCACGATCCGCGCCGCGCCCAGCTGCGGCGCCTGAAAGCCCTCGCACTGGGCCTGCTGCTGTTGATGCTGGCCGGTTTCGCGGTCAGCCATTGGCAGGGTGAGCGCGGCATATGGGCCTGGGTCTCGGCCTTCTGCGAAGCAGCGGCGGTGGGTGCACTGGCCGACTGGTTCGCGGTCGTGGCGCTGTTCCGGCGGCCGATGGGGCTGCCGATCCCGCATACCGCGATCATCCCGCGCAGCAAAGAGCGCATTGGCGACAGCCTGGCCCTGTTCGTGCGCGACCAGTTCCTGGAGCCGGGCGTGCTGCTGGCCAAGCTGCAGGTGTTCGATCCGGCCAGCCGCCTCGGCAGCTGGCTGGCCGACCCGGCGCGCTCGCGGATGCTGGCCGACATGGCCCGCGGCTGGGCGCTGCAGGCGCTGGATTTCTTCGACGAAACCGCCGTACGCCGGCAGCTGCATGCCTTCGTGGTGCAGCAGCTGCGGCAGTGGAATGCCGCCGCCACCGCCGGTGAGCTGCTGGCCCTGCTGACCGCCGATGGGCGCCACCAGCGCGTGCTGGACGAGGGCCTGCAACGGCTGGGGCGCTGGCTGGAGCAGCCGGAAGTGAAGGAGCGTGCCTCGCAGCTGATCGTGCGTTACATCCAGCGCGAGTGGCCCACCCTGTCGAGCACGGTGAACTGGGTCAAGCCGATCGACGAAATCGGCGACAGCCTGGCCGAACGCCTGGCCCGCGCGGTGCTGGAAGAGCTGCAGCAGGTGCTGGCCGAGCCGCAGCATCCGCTGCGCCAGGACTATGAGAGCTGGCTGCAGAATTACGTGCAGCGCCTGCGCGAGGACCCAGCCCTGGCCGAGCGCATCGAACAGCTCAAGCAGGAAATGATCGACCACCCCGCCCTGCAGGACTACGTGCAGGGCCTGTGGGCGCGCATCCACGCCAGCCTGCGCGCCGACCTGCAACGCGCAGACTCGGCGCTGGTTGGTCACCTGCAGCGCAGCCTTGCCTCGCTGGGCAGCAGCCTGCAGGCCGATCCCGCGCTGCGCGACGCGCTGAACCAGCATCTGCTGGAGGGCGCGCAGCGCCTGACCGGTCGCCTGCGCGAAGGCGTGACCACGCACATCGCGCAGACCGTGAAGGGCTGGGACGAGCGGCATCTGGTCGAGCAGCTGGAACTGAGCGTGGGCCGCGACCTGCAGTTCATCCGTTTCAACGGCACCTTGGTGGGCGGCCTGATCGGCCTGCTGCTGCACGCGGCAACCGTGGTGTTCAGGTTCTAGCCGCCAGCGCTCCCCGGCATCGTCATGCTTGATTCATAAAATGCGAATGCCTATCATTTACTGATCGGTTGTGCGCTTAGCCAAATGGCACGGAAACGTGCCCATCGCCCGTGTACATCCCCGGCTTCTGGGCTGCCCGCCCGCGCGGGACGTGCCTCGTGTCGATGGGACACGCGGGGCAACGTGCGCAGGGCGCAGGGGGCCGCGGACGCATTCCATCCCTTCTCCAACCTGCAGGACCCAAGTGGACCGCTCGCCCGCAACCGCCAGCCCCCGCACCTTCTTTTCCAACCCGCGCTGGGGCGTGCTGTCACGTTCGTTGGCCGCGATCTTCGGCGGCTATGCGCTGGCCTCGATGACCAGCGTGTTCTGCGCAGTGGCGTTGCCCGGTGCGCGCGGCCAGACCGTGCTGACCGGCATGCTGCTGGCGATCCTGGTCGCCGCCTGCGCCGCACTGTGGGCGTTCGCCACCCGCAGTGCGCTGCGCGCCTGGGTCGGCATCCTCGCACCCACCCTGCTGATGGCGGCCATTGCGCGCATGCTGGGGGCCTGGGCATGAAGAATGGATTCCGCCAATCGATGGCCTGGCTGCACACCTGGACCGGGCTGCTGGTCGGCTGGCTGCTGCTGCTGATCTTCATGGCCGGCACCGCCAGCTATTACCGCGAGGAAATCAGCCGCTGGATGCGTCCGGAGTTGCCCTCCAGCGCTGTCAGCATCGACGTCGCCGCGCAGCGCGCGGTGGACTACCTGCAGGCCAATGCCAGCCAGGCCGGGGCCTGGTTCGTCACCCTGCCGCAGCCGCGCAACCCGGCCATGCAGATGTTCTGGCGGCTGCCACCGGAGCTGGCCGACCCCAGCCGCGGCCGTCGCGGCGGCTTCGGCGATGCCACGCTGGACCCGAACACCGGCCAGGCCCTGAAGGCGCGCGAAACGCGTGGCGGTGACTTCTTCTACCGCCTGCACTTCGACCTGCACTACATCCCCGTGCTGTGGGCGCGCTATCTGGTCGGCTTCTGCGCGATGTTCATGCTGGTGGCGATCATCACCGGCGTCATCACCCACAAGAAGATCTTCAAGGACTTCTTCACCTTCCGCAAGGACAAGGGCCTGCGTTCCTGGCTGGATTTCCACAATGTCAGCGCGGTGATGGCGCTGCCCTACCACGCGATGATCACCTACACCGGCATCGTCACGCTGATGATCATGTACCTGCCGTGGGGGGTGAAGGTGGCCTACCCGCAGGACGAAGACAAGTTCTTCTTTGAAGCCTTTGGTGGCATGCCGGAGGTGACCGCGCCGGCCGAAGGACGCGCCACGCCGCTGCCGATCGCGCAGTTGCTGGACAGCGCACGCGCGCACTGGCACGGCGTGGAAGTAGCCGGATTCACCGTGTCCAACCCGGGCGCGGCCAACGCGGTGATCGACATCCGCCAGCGCGACGGCAAGCGCCTGTCCACCGACACTCCGGCCTTGCGCTACGACATGGCCAGCGGTGCGCTGCTGGAAGAGACGCCGCCCTCGGGGGGCGCCACCGCCACCCGCGGCGTGCTGTACGGCCTGCACCTGGCCCGCTTCGCGGACTGGGGCCTGCGCGCACTGTTCTTCCTGTCCGGCCTGGTCGGCTGCCTGATGGTGGCCAGTGGCGTGGTGCTGTGGGCGGTGAAGGAACGGCCAAAGCATGCCAAGAGTGGGCGCACCGGCTTCGGTCTGCGCCTGGTCGATGCGCTGAACATCGGCACCGTGGCCGGCCTGCCGATCGCCTTCGCCGCCTACTTCTGGGGCAACCGCCTGCTGCCGCTGGACATCGCCGAGCGCTCCAGCGCCGAGGCCAACGTGTTCTTCTACGCCTGGGGCGCGGCACTGCTGGCCGCCTTCATCTGGCCCAAGCGGATGACGTGGGCCTGGCAGCTCTACCTCGGTGCAGCGGCGTTCGCGCTGGTGCCGGTGGTCAACGCGCTGACCACGCACGCGCACCTGGGCATCACCCTGCGCACGGGTGACTGGGCGCTGGCCGGCGTCGATCTGTCGATGATCGCGTTCGGCGCGATGCTGGCGCTGTGCGGCTGGCGCATGCAGCACTGGACACCGCCGTTGAGTGCGGCCGAGAAGAAGAAGCGCGCCGCCGCGGCGGCGGCACCGAAGGCATCGGCGGCGGCGACCGGAGCGGAGGCCAGCGCATGATGCTGCTGGCACTGACGCTGTCGTTCTCCGCGTTCACTGCATTGTCGCTGGCGATGGAAAGGCACCAGCACGACCTGCATGGCAAGGCTGCTGCCACGCCGGTACGCCGCACGCAGTGGCGGGTGCTGGGTTGGGCGCTGCTGACGATGGCGTTCGCGCTGTGCGTGGCCGACCACGGCTGGGCGATGGGGCCTGTTCTGTGGCTGGGCGCAATGACCGTGGGCGGCGTGGCGCTGTCGTTCGGGCTGTACCCGTACCGGCCGAAGTGGATCGCCCCCCTGGCGATCACGCTGCCGGTGCTGGGGCTGATGGTGGCGTTGCTGTAGCAGAGCCACCGGGGTCGGATCCCTTGTGCGCAGCGCAAGGACTCCGACCCCGGGCGTTGCGTTACCCCAACCGCTTCAGTTCCCACGCGCGGTGGATGCGCGCGTTGCGTTCGAAATCCGGGCCGAGGGTGCGCGCGGTGATCTCGCGGCACTGGGCGAATTCGGCGATGGCGTTCTCTTCCAGCTTGAAGCGGCGGAAGTTGTTGGAGAAGTACAGCACGCCCCCCGGCGCCAGCCGCGCCACGGCTGCACGCAGCAGCTTGATCTGCTCGCGCTGCACGTCGAAGTCGTCGGCGCGCGCGGAGTTGGAGAACGTCGGCGGGTCGCAGAAGATCACGTCGTACTGGCCACGGTCCGCTTCCAGCCAGGCCATCGCATCGGCCTGCACCAGCAGATGCTGGTTGCCGCCCTGCCCGTTCAACGCTAGGTTGTCGTAGCACCACTGCAGGTAGGTGGCCGACAGGTCGACGCTGGTGGTGCTGGCCGCACCGGCCACCGCCGCCTGCACGCTGGCCACGCCGGTGTAGCAGAACAGGTTGAGGAAGCGCTTGCCCCGCACCTGCTCGGCCATCATCCGGCGCAGCGGGCGATGGTCAAGGAACAGGCCGGTATCCAGGTAGTCGAACAGGTTCACCTGCAGCAGCGCGTTGTTCTCGCGCACCACGATGAACTCGTCGCGCTGTTCGAAGCGGCCGTACTTGCTGCCGCCCTTGCCACGCTCGCGCGACTTCATCGACACCTGTTCCGGCGGCACGCCGAATACTTCACGTGCAGCGGCCAGCAGTTCGTTGCGGCGGCGGCGGACGTCGTTTTCCGGAATCGCGGCCGGTGCCGCGTATTCCTGCACATGCAGGAAGGTGCGGCGCTTGCCGCCGTCTTCCTCGTAGACGTCGATGGCCGCCGCGTACTCCGGCAGGTCGGCATCGTAGGCGCGGAAGCAGGTGATGTCCTCGCGCGCGCGCCAGCTCTTGAACTTCTTCAGGTTCTTGCGCAGGCGGTTGGCCACCATCTGCGCGCCTTCGCTCAGCTCACGCGGTTGCGCCGGGTCACGGCCCGGCACGGCGATCGGATCGCAGACGATCAGCGCGCATTCCAGGGCACCGTTGAACATCTGGTACTTCTTGCCCGCACGCAGGCCGGTGGCAAAGGCCAGTTCATCGTTGCCGCACAGCAGGCTGGCGCGCCACTGCGGCACCGCCTTCTGCAGGGCATTGCCCAACGCGCGGTACAGCGCCGGGTCGGCCGCCAGGCGCTCGTCGTAGGGCGGGTTGCAGACCACCGCGCCGATCTGCTGCTCCGGCGCGGCCAGGTCGGCCACGTCAGCACGGGTGAAGCGGATCGCGTGGGCGACGCCGGCAACCTCTGCATTCTCGCGCGCCGCCTGGATCGCGGCCGGGTCGATGTCGCTGCCGTGGATGACCGGCTTCAGCGCGGCCAGGCCGGCCGCTTCGCGTTCGCGCGCTTCGCTCTGGAGGGTCTTCCAGGCGGCCTTGTCGAAGCCCAGCCAGCGGCTCGGCGGCAGGCTGCCATGGCGCATCAGGCCGGGAGCGACGTCGGCGGCCATCAGCGCACCTTCGATCAGCAGGGTGCCGCTGCCGCACATCGGGTCCAGCAGGCCACCACCGGCGGCGTGCAGGCGCGGCCACTGCGCGCGCAGCAGCAGCGCGGCGGCCAGGTTTTCCTTCAGCGGTGCCTCGTGGGCGGCGCCCCGCCAGCCACGACGGTGCAACGGGCCGCCGCCGAGGTCGATCGACAGCGAGGCACGGCCCTTGCGCAGCGACAGGTTCACGCGCACATCCGGCAGGTCGGTGTTGACCGAGGGCCGTTCCAGGCCTTCATCGCGCATGCGGTCGACGATGGCGTCCTTGATCCGCTGTGCGGCGAAGCGCGCATGGGTGATCTTGTCGCCGGACACGTGCGCGTCCACCGCCAGGGTCATCTCCGGCGTGATGTGCTCGTGCCACGGCAGCGCGCGCACACCGTCGTACAGGGCCTGCTCGTCCGGGCAGTCGAACTCGTCGATCGGCCACAGCACGCGGCTGGCCAGGCGCGACCACATCACGATCCGCAGCGCCTGCGCCAGTTCGCCCTCGGCGTTGACGCCGGCAATGGTGGCAGTGGCCTTGCCAAGGCCCAGGGCCGACAGCTCATCGGCAAGCAGGTATTCCAGGCCCTTGGCGCAGGAGACGAAGAATTTCACGGGATCGGTTCGCAGGTGGTCGGGCGCGGCACAGGGGCCAGGCCGGTCGGAAAGGAGGGCCGCAAGCACGGCCAGCAGGCCCGCGCCGGGGGCGGCGGGGCTGCCATTGTAGTCAAAGCGGGCGGGCGCGCCGTGCGCCCGGGCTTCACAGTTGCCGCAGCAGGCGCTCGAAGGCCTGCGCGGAAGCCTCCACGTGGCGCTCCAGGCGATGGCCGTCGTCGACCAGCAACAACTGCGCCGCGCGCGCCTGCGCCCACGCGATTACCCCGGCGGCCGGTACCACCTCGTCATGCCAGGCCTGGACCACGCTGGTCGGCACCGCGGCGGCGTCCAGCGCCGGCATCGGGCCCATGGTGGTCGGCGGCACCATCAGGAACAGGCCAGCCACCGGCACCTGCAGCGAGGCGATGGCGGAGATGTAGGCGCCCAGGCTGGAGCCGGCCAGCACCACCGGCCCCTGCCGGGCAGCGATGGCGGCGCGCTCGACCAGGCGGCGCAGTCGGGTCGGCACGTCGCCCACCCGGCTGACCTCGCTCATCGCGTCCAGGTCGGTGTAGTCGGGGCGCTCGTGGCTCCAGCCCAGACGCTGCGCCACCTCGGCCAGCGCGGTGACCTTGGTCGCCTCCGGGCCGCTCTCGAAGCCGTGGGACAGGATGCAGTGGCCGCGGCTCATGCGCGCGCTCCGGGGCCGCGGGCCGACGAGCAAAGGGAAGGCAGGTTCATGCCGCAATGCTAGCATCGCCGGATGCCCAACCCGCTCCTGCCCGGCCTGCAGCTGCAGCCCCTGCCCTACCACGACCGCCTGCCGCTGCGCGATCCGGCCACGCTGGAGATGGTGGTGATCCACTGCACCGAGCTGCCCGACCTGGCCATGGCCCGTGAGTACGGCGAGCGCGTGCTGTACGAGAGTGGTGCCGGCAACAGTGGCCATTTCTATATCGACCGCGATGGCAGCGTGGTGCAGTTCGTGGCGCCGGAACGGGTGGCCCACCACGTGCGCGGCATGAACGCGCATACGCTGGGCATCGAACTGGTCAATACCGGGCGCTACCCGGACTGGTTCGACAGCCGCCACCAGGCGATGGATGAGGCCTACACCGAAGCGCAGCTGGAAGCGCTGGAGCGGCTGCTGCTGGCGCTGGCAGCGCGCTACCCGTCGCTGCGGCGGATTGCCGGGCATGACCAGCTGGATCTTGAGCAGGTGCCGGCCAGCGACGACCCGGCGCTGATGGTGGCACGCAAGCGCGATCCGGGCCCGTTGTTCCCGTGGGCGCGGGTACTGGCGAAGGTGCCACTGCATCCGGTTGGATAAGCGGCAGGCTGCGCCCTGCACCCGCAGAGGCAACGGCAACGTCAACGTCAACGTCAAACTCTGGCATTCCGTGGGATGGCGGGGTGGGTCCGGTTGCGGGGGACGCCGTGAACCCGTCCATGGGGGCTTGGCCGCGGCATCCATGCCGCGGAC
>NZ_LLXV01000053.1 GCF_001431665.1 Stenotrophomonas beteli
GGAGTTATCAACCTGGGGCATTCCGGCTGGGACATCGGGGGGTTGTTTAGTTGGGCGGGGCGGCGCCCGGCACCCGCAGAGGCCAGATCACAAGCAACTGGGGGTTTCTTGCGGGAGGGCGGGGTGGGTCCGGTGGGAGGGGACGCCGTGAACCCATCCCTGGGGGCTTGGTCGCCGCATCCATGCGGCTCACACCCCTGCCACCGGACCCACCCCGCCCTCGACAGACTTCCGCGATCTGCCGGAATCTGCTGCTGATGGTGGGTGCCGACCGTTGGTCGGCACGGACCCTGACCCCGGTTCTGCTCTGGTAGGTGTCGACCTTGGTCGACACGGTCCCTGCTGCCGATCAACCGCGCTGGCGCACAGCCTCGAACAGGCTGACGCCAGCGGCGACGGAGACATTCAGGCTCTCGATCTCGCCCGGCATCGGGATCTTGACCAGGCCATCGCAGTTCTCGCGGGTCAGGCGGCGCAGGCCATCGGCTTCGCCGCCCAGCACCAGCGCGATGTTGCCCTTCAGGTCCAGCTGGTACAGCGAGGCAGTGGCTTCACCGGCCAGGCCGTAGATCCACACGCCCTGCTTCTGCAGGTCCTTCAGGCAGCGCGAGAGGTTGGTCACCGCCACCACCGGGATGAGATCGGCGGCACCGGCCGAGGTCTTGCGCACGGTGGCATTGACCGTGGCCGACTTGTCCTTCGGAATGATCACCGCAGTGGCGCCGGCGGCGGCGGCCGACCGCAGGCAGGCACCCAGGTTGTGCGGATCCTGCACCTCGTCCAGCACCAGCAGCAGGGCCTTGCCCTCAGCGGCGGTGACCAGGCCTTTCAGCTCGTTCTCGCTGTAGGTGCGGGCGGCCGCATAACGCGCGGCCACGCCCTGGTGGCGCACCGAACCGCCCACGCCGTCCAGCGCCTGTGCGTTGACCTTGCGCACATCGATGCCCTTGCGGCGGGCATTTTCCTCGATCTCGGTCAGGCGCGGGTTCTTCGCACCGGCCTCGACCAGCACTTCGCGGACGTTCTCGGCGTCGTTCTCGATGGAGGAGGCGACGGCGTTGACGCCGACGATCCACTGGCTGTTCTTGCTCATGCGGGCGGGGACCGGAAAGGGGGTGGCTATGGTAGAGCATCGGCGGCGGCCGCGCTTCAAGGCAGCCGAGCATGGGCTCGGCTCTACACAAACCTCAACGGCTGCGCGGCGGCCAGTGCGGGGTGTCGTGGTCGGGGTGCTGGTGGGACACGATCGTGGCCAGGAAATCCAGCGCGGCGATGTCATCCTCGGTACGTCGCGCCGGCAGGCTGGCCAGGCTGTCGACGAACGGCAGCTTGCGCTCTACCCCGTACTGGATCGTCGGCGGCAGCCGCTCGGGCTGGTCGAAAGCGCCCGCCGCCACCGCCATGCCGTCCGGGGCTTCGTAGGTCAACGGCGTGCCGCAGTCGGCGCAGAAGCCACGGCGCACGACGTTGGACGACTGGAAATAGCGCGGCTGGCCGCGGGTCCAGCTGAACTGCACCCCGCGCACCGAGACCAGCGGTGCGTAATAGGCGCCGAACGCCTTCTGGCACATCCGGCAATGGCAGATCGAGCTGTCGGCCAGCTCGCCGCGCGCCTGGAAGCGGATCGCGCCGCACTGGCAGCCGCCGCTGTACTCGGGTTGGCCCTGCATCTGCGGTCCTCCGTAACGTCGTGCCAACCAAGGTTGGCACCTACCGGGTGAGGTTGGCACCTACCAGGCCAGGTGGGTGCCGACCGGGTGAGATGGGTGCCGGCCGTTGGTCGGCACACCTTTCAATACTGCTTCTTGGTGCGCTTGGCCGGCTTTCCACGCTCTGGCAGCGGCGGCAGGCCATCGCCGTCGTCCTCCCCCTTGTGTTCAACCAAGCGGAAGTCGATCTTGCGCTCTTCCATGCTGGCCTTCAGCACCAGGATGCGCACGCGGTCGCCGAGCCGGTAGCTGCCGCCGCGGCGTTCGCCGGTCAGCGTCTTGCGGGTGGCGTCGAACTTGTAATAGTCCTGCGGCAACTGGGTGACATGCACCAGGCCCTGCACCTTGGATTCGTCCAGTTCCACGAACAGGCCGAAGCTGGTCACGCCACTGATCACACCGTCGAACTGGCCGCCGACGTGCTTCTCCATCCACGCCGCGCGGTAACGCTCGTCGACCTCGCGCTCGGCCTCATCGGCACGGCGCTCACGCTCGGAACACTGCAGCGCCAGCGCAGCCATCTCGCGAGCGTTGTAGGTGAACGTATCCAGCGGCTTGCCAGACAACGCGTGCTTGATCGCGCGGTGCACCAGCAGATCGGGGTAACGGCGGATCGGCGAGGTGAAGTGCGCGTAGGCCTCCAGCGCCAGGCCGAAGTGGCCGTGATTTTCCGGGCTGTAGATCGCCAGGCTCTGGCTGCGCAGCAGCACCGATTCCAGCAGCGTGGCATCGGGGCGGTCTCGGATTTTCTTCAGCAGCTTGGTGTAATCGCCCGGGCGCACCTTCGACCATGGCGGCAGGCTCAGCTTGAACTCCTTGAGGAATTCGAGCAGGTCGGCGTACTTGGTTTCCGGCGGCTTCTCGTGGATGCGGTACGGGGCCGGCACATGGCGCGACAGCAGGTACTTCGCCGCCTCCACATTGGCCGCGATCATGCATTCCTCGATCAGCTTGTGCGCGTCGTTGCGCACCAGCATGCCGGCCTGGGTCACTTCACCGCGGTTGTCCAGCACGAAGCGCACTTCGCTGCTTTCGAACTCGATGGCGCCACGCTTGGCACGCGCCTTGGACAGCACCTTGTACAGCTGGTGCAGGCGCTGCACCTGCGGCAGCAGGTCACCCATCCAGGCCTTGGTATCGGCATCGTCCTCGCCCACCGCCTTCCACACCTGGGTGTAGGTCAGGCGCGCATGCGAGTTCATCACCGCTTCGTAGAAGCGCGAATGGGTGACCAGGCCGTCGCGGTCGATCTGCATGTCGCAGACGAAGCACATGCGGTCGACCTTCGGCATCAGCGAGCAGATGCCGTTGGAGAGCGTCTCCGGCAGCATCGGTACCACGAAACCCGGGAAATACACCGAGGTGGCGCGCTTCTGCGCCTCCTCGTCCAGCGGCGTGCCGGGGCGCACGTAATTGGAGACATCGGCGATCGCCACCACCAGGCGGAAGCCTTCGGCATTCGGCTCGCAGTACACCGCGTCGTCGAAGTCCTTGGCGTCCTCACCATCGATGGTGACCAGCGGCGTGCTGCGCAGGTCCACGCGGCCGCCAATCATCGCCGGCTCGACCACCAGCGGCACCGAGGCCGCTTCGTCCAGCACCTCCTGCGGGAACTCGAACGGCAGCTCGTGGCCATGAATGGCGGTCTCCACCACCAGCGAGGCGGTCAGCTTGTCGCCGAGCACGGCGATGATGCGGCCGATCGGCGGGCGGCGGCTGTCCGGGGCCTGGGTCAGTTCGCAGACCACCAGCTGGCCGTCGCGCGCGCCCCCGGTCTGGTCCGGCGGTACCTGCACGTTGCGCTGGATGCGCTTGTCGTCGGGCACCACGTAACTGATGCCCATCTCGACGCTGAAGCGACCGATCAGGCGGGTCATGCCGCGTTCGAGCACACGGGCGATGCTGCCTTCGCGACGGCCGCGATGGTCGATGCCGGTCACCCGGGCCAGCACCTTGTCACCGTGCAGGACCTTGCGCATTTCATACGGCGGCAGGAACAGATCGTCGCCGCCCTCGACCGGGCGCAGGAAGCCGAACCCTTCCGGGTTGGCGATCACCACGCCGGTGACCAGGTTCAAGGTCTGGATCGGGGCGAAGCCGCCGCGGCGGTTCTGCACCAGCTGGCCATCGCGGACCATGGCGCCGAGCCGGCGCGACAGCGCCTCGGCCCGGTCCGGGGCGGTCAGGCCCAGGCGCGCGCCCAGTTCTTCGGCGGTCTGCGGCCCTTCACAACGCTCCAGCAGGGCCAGGATGGCCTCGCGGCTGGCGATGGGCTGTTCGTACTTCTCGGCCTCGCGGGCGGCATAGGGATCGTTGATCACCTTGCCGGTGGGCGGCAGCTTGCGGCCCGGGGCCGGGCCCGGTGCGCTGGCCTCTGCACTGCGGACCTTGCGGCCACGTGGCGGCGCACCGCCTTCATTCAATTCGGGGAACCAGCCCGGCAGCGGCTTGCCCGGCTGGGGGGTGCGGGCTGCGCCCGCCTTGGCGCCCTTCTTCGGGGCCTGGCTGCGGGACGTGCGCCCGCCCTTGCTTGGTTTCTTGGTAGTCATCGCCCCACATGGTAGCCGCTGACGGCGTGCAGAACGGGTCAGTGGCCGTCTTGAAGGCCTTGCGTGAAAAATATTCGGGAAGTCGTTGACAGCCCCCGGATTCATCTTCACAATTGCGCCTCTGGAACGCCCAGGTGGCGGAATTGGTAGACGCACTAGTTTCAGGTACTAGCGGGTAAAACCGTGGAGGTTCGAGTCCTCTCCTGGGCACCAACGAAAAAACTCCTCGCTCCGGCGGGGATTTTTTTTGCCTGTCATCCGGCGGCAGGGTCGGATCCCTTTCCACAGGAAAGGGCCCTGACCCCGGAGCAGCAAAAAGTGTTGACACCCCCGTAACAACACCCCATAATCTCGCTCCTCGACGCCCAGGTGGCGGAATTGGTAGACGCACTAGTTTCAGGTACTAGCGGGTAAAACCGTGGAGGTTCGAGTCCTCTCCTGGGCACCACGTCGAGAATGAGAAAAACCCGCGAAAGCGGGTTTTTTCATGCCCGCAATCCGGGCCTTTGTAGAGTCGAGCCATGCTCGACTTCTGTGATGATCAGTCGAGCGTGGCTCGAGTCTGCAAAAGGCGACCGCGAACGCCATCAGAACAACGGCCGCAACATCAGCTCCAGCCCGAGCAGCAGCAGGAACCCGAGGAAACAAGCGCGGAACATGCGCGCACTGATGCGCTGCCGGATCACCTGCCCCAGCCACATGCCCAACAGCGCCGGCACCACCGCCACAGCGCTCAGACCCAGTTGCTGGATGCCGAACGCACCGTGCAGCACCAGCCCGGCGGTCAGCGCGATCGTCGACACGGTGAACGCCAGGCCCAGCGCCTGCACCAGCTCCTCGCGCTGCAGCCCCAGCGATTGCAGATACGGGACGGCCGGCATCACGAACACACCGGTGGCGCCGGTGACCACACCGGACAACGCGCCGACCAGCGGCCCCAGCCAGCGTTCGCGACGCTGCGGCACACGGAACACCGGCGCGATCAGCGCGTACAGCGCATACACCACCAGCGCCATGCCCAACGCTGCACGCGACCAGGTACGGTCCACCCGCACCAGCAGCGCGGCGGAGCCGAGCGTCACCACCACCACTGCCAGCATCATCGGCCACAGGCGCCGCACGATGTGGCCCAGCGACGGGCCGGACAACAGCTGCCACGCATTGGTGACAAAGGTGGGGATGAACAGCATCGAGGCTGCCGCCACCGGCGACAGCGCGCCACCGAGCAGCCCCATCGCCACTGTCGGCAGGCCCATGCCGGTCACACCCTTGACCACGCCGGCCAGTACGAACACCACCGCTACCAGCAGGTAGAAATACGTTGTATCACTCATGCCCTCATTGGATCGCGCAGGCCTTCGGCGCACAATGCGGTCTTCCCGGCCCTGCCTTCGGCTGGCCCGAAGGCACCGGTATTGCGATGAGGGCATCACATGCGGATGGATATCGCCGACCTGCGCCTGTTCCTGGCGATTGCCGAGGCGGGCAGCATTACCGCCGGCGCGGCGCAGGCCAACCTGGCACTGGGTTCGGCGAGTGAACGCCTGCGCATGATCGAAGCCGATGCCGGCACCCCGCTGTTGAACCGGCATCCGCGTGGCGTCAGCCTGACGGAAGCCGGCGCCGCCCTCGCGCACCATGCGCGCCTGATCCTGCAGCAGCAGGCGCAGCTGCGCGGCGAACTGCAGGCGTTCGCGCACGGTGCGCGCGGCACTTTGCATCTGTATGCCAACACCGCCGCACTGACCCACTACCTGCCCGCACGCCTCGCACCGTGGCTGGCAGAACGCCCGCGCCTGCATGTGGAGCTGCTGGAACGCACCAGCCCGGAGGTCGTGCGTGCGATCCGCGCTGGCCAGGCCGAAGCCGGCATCATCAGCGACGCGATCGATGCGGCGGGCCTGCAGCAGCACGTGGTCGCCGAAGACCCGCTGGTGATGCTGCTTCCGGCCGATCATCGTTTCGCTTCGCGCCGCAGCGTGCCCTTCACCGACGTTGCCGGCGAGACCTTCGTCGCCCTGGCCGATGGCAACGCGTTGCAGACCTACATCGAAGACCAGGCCCGCGCCATCGGCCACCGCCTGGACATGCGCATCCGCATGAAAACCTTCGAAGGCGTGTGCATCATGGTCGGCCACGGCATTGGTGTCGGCATCGTGCCGCGCACCGTTGCCCGCCTGCATCGGCGCAGCACGCACACCGTTGCGGTGCCGCTCGCCGATGCGTGGGCACAACGCCGCCTGTGCGCCTGTTTTGCGCAGTGGACGCAGCTGTCACCGGCGATGCGCAGCCTGCTGCTTCACCTGGGCGTGCAGCCGCAGAAAAATGTGTGAAATGTTGTTGACACACTCCCTGCCGTACCGCACAATTCATCTCCTGAGTCGCCCAGGTGGCGGAATTGGTAGACGCACTAGTTTCAGGTACTAGCGGGTAAAACCGTGGAGGTTCGAGTCCTCTCCTGGGCACCACGACTCAAGATGATCAAACCCGCGAAAGCGGGTTTTTTCGTTTCCGGAATTCGGGAAGTCACACGCCCCCGGGATCCATCCCATGCATCGCATGGATCTACCAGAAGAAAAACCCCGCCTTGCGGCGGGGTTTATGCGTTTCAACGGCAATGATCGATCAATGCCCACCTGCCGAAGCGGCACCGGCACCCGCCCCAAACGGCGGCTTGGCCAGCCACAGGAAGGTGATGATCGCCAGGAAGATCCAGCCCAGCAGGAAGAAGATGTCGTTGAAACCCATCTGCGATGCCTGGTGGTTGATCATGGTGTTCAGTACCGCCGCACCGTGTTGCAGGTCGCCCTGCCCCATCGCGGTGACCTGGTCCTGCATGCCCGGCTGGTAGGCCGAGATGTGTTCGGTCAGGTCGGCATGGTGCACCTGGGTGCGACGCGCCCACAGCCATGTCGTCAGCGATGCCGCGAAGCTGCCGCCCAGCGTGCGCAGGAACGTGGCCAGGCCCGAGCCCGCGGCGATCTCGCGCCCATCCAGATCCGACAGCAGGATCTGCAGCACCGGCATGAAGAACAGTGCCACGCCGATGCCCATGATCAGCTGTACGCCGGCCACGTGCTGGAAGTCCACCTGCAGGTTGAAACCGGAGCGCAGGAAGCTGGTCATCGACAGGAACACGAAGGCAATGGTCGCCAGCATGCGCATGTCGAACCGCGAGGCATACTTGCCCACGAACGGGGTCATGATCACCGGCAGTACGCCGATCGGCGCGGTCGCCAACCCTGCCCAGATCGCGGTATAGCCCATGTCACGCTGCAGCCACTGCGGAATCAGCAGTGCCACGCTGAAGAACGCCGCGTAGGCCACCACCATCGCCAGCGTACCGGCGCGGAAGTTGCGGTGCCGGAACAGCTTCAGGTCGACGATCGGATCCTTGTCGGTCAGTTCCCAGATCAGGAACACGGTCAGCGCCACCACCGCCACGCAGGCCAGCACCACGATCTTCATCGATGAGAACCAGTCCTCGTCGTTGCCCAGGTCGAGCACCAGCTGCAGCGCGCCGACGCCGATCACCAGGGTGACCAGGCCGACGTAGTCCATCTTCGGTTTCTCGATCTGCTCCGGGCGCCCCTTCAACTGGTTGCCCACCACCAGCGCGGCGAAGATGCCCAGCGGTACGTTGATCAGGAAGATCCATTCCCAACTGTAGTTGTCGGTGATCCAGCCACCGAGGATCGGGCCGCAGATCGGCGCCACCACCGTGATCATCGCCAGCAGCGCCAATGCCTGCCCGCGCTTCTCACGCGGGTAGATCGAGACCAGCAGCGACTGCGTGATCGGATACATCGGGCCGGCCACGAAACCCTGCAGCGCACGCGAAACGACCAGCATGCCCATGCTCTGCGCCAGGCCGCACAGCAGCGAGGTGATGACGAAGGCCAGCGTGGCCCAGACGAACAGCTTGCGTTCGCCGAAGCGGCGGCTGAGCCAGCCGGTCAGCGGCAGCGCGATGGCGGTGCTGACCGCGAACGAGGTGATGACCCAGGTCGCCTGCTGCGAACTGGCGCCGAGATTACCGGCGATGGTCGGCAGCGAGACGTTGGCAATGGTGGTGTCGAGCACCTGCATGAACGAGGCCATCGCCAGGCCCACGGTGCACAGGGCGACACTGGGCGGCAGGAACCCGGAGGCCGCACCCGGCGCCGCCGGTGCGCCCGGAGCGCCGGGTGCGGCTGGAGCTTGTGCGGACATGGCGACCTCAGCCCACCTTCGCCTGCTGCTGCGGCAGGTTGCCCTGGATGATCGTGTGGATCACCTCGTCGGCATCATGCAGCTGCTTGGCATACACGTCGGTGTCGAACACCGTGCCCTTGGCTGGCGCGCTCGGCAGCACTTCGCCCTTCTGGTCGCGCAGGCTCACTTCGGCCTTCATCGACAGGCCGATGCGCAGCGGGTGTTCGGCCAGCTGCTTGGCATCGATGGCGATGCGCACCGGCACGCGCTGCACGATCTTGATCCAGTTGCCGCTGGCGTTCTGCGCCGGCAGCAGCGAGAAGGCCGAGCCGGTGCCCAGGCCCAGGCTCTGGATGCGGCCCTTGTACTTCACGTCACCGGCATACAGGTCCGACTTCAGCTCCACTTCCTGGCCCAGGCGCATGTGGCGCAGCTGGGTTTCCTTGAAGTTGGCCTCGACCCACATCTGCTCGGTCGGCACCACGGCCATCAGGGCATTGCCCGGCTGCACGCGCTGGCCGACCTGCACCGAACGACGGGCAACGTAGCCGGTGACCGGCGCGACGATGCCGGCGCGGGCGTTGTTGAGGAAGGCCTGGCGCAGCTGCGCGGCGGCGGCCTGCACATCCGGCTGGGTGGCGATGACGGTGTCATCGACCAGCGCGCGGTTGCGCTCGACGGTCTCGCGCGAACCGGCCACGGCCGCTTCGGCGGCGGCCAGCTCGTCACGGGCGTGGGCCAGTTCTTCGTTGGAAATGGCGCCGGTGGCAGCCAGGTCCTTGCGGCGGGCGAAGTCTTCGCGCACGCGCTTCAGGGTCACCTGGCGGGCGTTCAGGTCCGCCTGCGCGCCTTCCACGCTGCGGTACAGGCCGCGGGTCTGGCGCACGGTCTTGGCCAGGTTGGCCTCGGCCTGCTGCAGCGCCACCGACGTGTCGGACGGGTCCAGCTGCACCAGCAGCTGGCCGCGCTCCACGCGCATGCCGTCATCGGCATTGATGGCGACCACGGTACCGGCCACCAGCGGGGTGATCTGCACCTGGTTGCCCTGCACGTAGGCATCGTCGGTTTCTTCGAACCAACGGCCGAACATGAAGTACCACAGCGCCAGTGCGGCCAGCAGCAGCACGACGATCACGAACAGGCCGCGCAGCAGGTGACCGCGGCGGTTGGGGGCGGCCGGGGCCGCGGTGTCTTGGGTCTGGCTCATGGCAGGGGTCTTCAGGAATGCGAGGAATCGGAATGGGAGGCGATCGGTGCGCGGTCGGCATCAGCGGGCTGGAAACCACCGCCCAGTGCCTTGCTCAGGCGCACCGAGGTCTGGACCTGCTGCGACTGCAGGCCGGCCAGCTGCTGCTGCGACTGCAGCAGGGTGGACTGCGCGGTCAGCACGTCCAGGTAGCTGCCGATGCCGGCGCGGTAGCGCTGCTGGGCCAGGTCGAAGGCCGAGCGTGCGGTATCCACCGCCTGCTGCTGCGAGTGCGCCTGCTGCGCCAGCGAACGCACCGCGTTGACCTGGTCGGCCACGTCGCGCAGTGCGTCGAGCACGGTCTGGTTGTAGTTGGCCACCGCCAGGTCGTACTGCGCATCGGTGCTGGCCAGGTTGGCGCGCAGCTTGCCGCCTTCGAAGATCGGCAGGCTCAGCGCCGGGCCGATGTAGGCGAAGGTGGAGCTGCTCTTCAGCAGGTCACCCAGGTTCGGGGCGACCACGCCGGCCAGCGCGGTCAGGTTGAAGCTCGGGTAGAACTTGGTCTTGGCGACCTTGATCTGCTTGTTGGCCGCTTCCACGCGCCAGCGCGCGGCCACGATATCCGGGCGACGGCCAAGCAGTTCGCTGGGCAGCACGCCCGGCAGCTGCAGCGCCATCGGGCTCAACGGTTGCGGGCGCTGGATCGACAGGCCACGGTCCGGGCCCTTGCCGACCAGTGCCGCCAGTGCGGTGCGGGCCGCGTCGATGCGCTGCTGCGCGGCCTGCACCTGCTGCTGCGCGGCCGGCACGCGCGCTTCGGCCTGGCGCACCTGCAGATCGCTGTCGATGCCGGCGCGGCGACGCTGGCGGGTCAGTTCCAGCGACTTCTGCGAGCGGCTCAGCTCTTCTTCGGCTACGTCGTTGAGCTGCCATGCGTAAGCAAGATCGGCATAGGCCTGGGCAATACCGGTGGACAGGCTCAGGCGTGCGGCCTGGGCTTCGACAGTGGCGGCATGCGCGCCATCCACCGCCGCTTCCCAGGCAGCGCGCTTGCCGCCCCACAGATCGACGCCATAGCTGAAATCGAAGGCAACCTGGCTGCTGCCGCCGTAACGTCCGCCCATTTCGCTGCCGACCATCGACTCCGGCAGGCGCAGGCCGGTGTAGCCACCGGACACCGACAGGCTCGGCAGTTCGTCGGCGCGCGCGGTACCGACCTGGGCCTGGGCCTGGCGCAGGCGCGCATCGGCGGCGTCCAGGCTCGGATGACCAGCCAGCCCTTCGGCGACCAGCGCGTCCAGCTGGGCATCGCCCAACGCCTTCCACCAGTCCTGCGCCGGGAAGCCGGTGGCGCTCAGGTCGGTGTCGGCCAGGGTGCGTTCGCTGTGCAGGCTGTCCACGTCAATCACGTGTCCCTGCGGGGTGAGGCCACGGCTGCTGGCGCAGGCGGCCAGAGCCAGGGCCAGCGCTGACACCAGCAGCGCGCGCCCGGACCGGCGGAGAGGAGAATGCGGGATCGGGTTCATGGGGTCGTCAGGGAATCGCGGATTCGGGTGAGGAGGGACAGCAGCAGCGTGCGCTCGTCGGCGGAAAGATCACGCAGCGCGTAATCCATCACCGCGTCGCCGCGCAGCTTCAGCCGCGCCCACAAGGCGCGGCCTTCATCGGTCAGCACGATCTGCAGGGCGCGACGGTCCTGGGCGTGCGGTTCGCGGCGGACGCAGCCGAGGGCTTCCAGCTTGTCCAGCAGGCGGGTCACCGCGCTGGGGACCTGGTCGATGGCCTGGGCCAGTTCGTTGGCGGTGCAGGGCGCCATATGGGAAAGCACCTTCAACCCGATGTAGTGGGTGAAGCCGATACCCAGATCTTCTTCGGCCATGGACGCGTCGAGTTGCCGGACCAGGCCGTCGCGCACCTGGCGCAGCAGCAGGCCAAAGCTGGGGGGAGTGGTTGCAGGACAGATCATGGGGGAGCATTCTCTTCCAAAAAAAATATTTCTCAATGGAAATATTCGATCTGGCATCGAATGCTGTGTTGCAGCAGTGGGCTGGATCGGTGAAGGCGCCTACCTTAATGATCTGCTCAGGTGGCCCGGTAGTACAATTCAGCCAATGGATGACAGTTTTCCGCCAGCGGACATGATGAACAAGGCAGAAATCCCCCCTCCCAAGCGGCTGTTGCGGGACGACGCGCTGGACTGGTTCGAGCGCAACGACGGCCCGCCGGTGGTCGGTTTCCGCTTCGACAGCCCGCAGGGGCTGGTGCGTGAGGTGGATTGGCACCACCACCAGCGTGCCCAGCTGATCTGCGTCGAACGCGGCCTGCTGACCACCCGTACCTCACACGGTACCTGGTCGCTGGCGCCGGGTTCGGCCGGGTGGATGCCGCCGCTGGAGCCGCATACGGTCACCCTCGACGGCCCACTGCGTGGCTGGGGCATGGCGCTGGCCGCGCCGGCCTGCGCCACCCTGCCCTCCGATCCCTGCGTGCTGGGCCTGTCCAAGCTGGCCCAGGCATTGGCCGACCGCATCTGCGAGTGGCCGCTGGGCTACGACACTACGCCCGAACGCCAGCACATCATCGACGTGCTGCTGGACGAGATCCGTACCGCGCCGCGCCAGCGCATGCACCTGCCGATGCCGCATGACCGGCGCCTGCTGAAGATCGCCTCGCAGCTGCTGGCCGACCCGTCAGACGAGCGCAGCCTGGCCGAATGGGCGCACTGGGCGGGGCTGTCGCCGCGCAGCCTGACCCGCCACTTCCGCGACGAGACCACGCTCAGCTTCGCCCAGTGGCGGCAGCAGGCGCGCCTGGCCGAGGCTCTGCGCCAGCTGACCGATGGTCGCAGCGTGGCCGACATCGCCCACGCGCTGGGCTTCAGCAGCGCCAGCGCCTTCGTTACCGTGTTCCGCCGCCACTTCGGGCTGCCGCCCGGGCGCTACTTGGCGCGGGCCGGGCACGGGCTGGAAACCGGACTGGATCCGGCGCGTGGCTTGGCATCCCCGGCCGCATCCGGATAATCACAGGATTGCGAGCGGCGACCGCCGTCGCCGCCTCCCGACATAGGTAACAACGCCGCATGACCGAACTTGCCCGCCCCGTGTTCCACGGATTCGAACAACTGCCGCTGCGCGAGTACGCCGAACGCGCGTACCTGGACTACTCGATGTACGTGGTCCTGGACCGTGCCCTGCCGTTCCTCGGCGACGGCCTGAAGCCGGTGCAGCGCCGCATCATCTATTCGATGAGCGAGCTGGGCCTGAATGCCGCGTCCAAGCCGAAGAAGTCCGCGCGCACCGTCGGTGACGTCATCGGCAAGTACCACCCGCACGGCGACAGCGCGTGCTACGAGGCGCTGGTGCTGATGGCACAGCCGTTCTCGTACCGCTACCCGCTGATCGAGGGCCAGGGCAACTTCGGCTCCAGCGACGACCCGAAGTCGTTCGCGGCGATGCGTTACACCGAATCCAAGCTGACCCCGATCGCCGAAGTGCTGCTGGGCGAGCTGGGCCAGGGCACCACCGACTGGGCACCGAACTTCGACGGCACCCTGCAGGAACCGACCTGGATGCCGGCGCGGCTGCCGCACCTGCTGCTCAACGGCACCACCGGCATCGCCGTGGGCATGGCCACCGACGTGCCGCCGCACAATCTCAACGAGATCGTCAGCGCGCTGCTGCACCTGCTGGACAACCCCGATGCCAGCGTACGCGACCTGTGCGAGCACGTGCAGGGCCCGGACTACCCCTCCAGCGCCGAGATCATCACCGCCGCCAACGATCTGCGGACCATGTACGAGACCGGCAACGGCAGCGTGCGTGCGCGTGCGACCTTCACCAAGGAAGCCAACAACATCGTGATCACGGCGCTGCCGTTCCAGGTGTCGCCGTCGAAGGTGATCGAGCAGATCGCCGCGCAGATGCGCGCCAAGAAGCTGCCGTGGCTGGAAGACATCCGCGATGAATCCGACCACGCCAACCCGGTGCGCGTGGTGCTGGTACCGCGTTCCAACCGCGTTGATGCCGAGCAGCTGATGGGCCACCTGTTCGCGACCACGGACCTGGAGCGCAGCTACCGCGTCAACCTCAACGTGATCGGGCTGGACGGCCGTCCGCAGGTGAAGAACCTGAAGATGCTGCTCAGCGAATGGCTGACCTTCCGCAGCAACACCGTCACCCGTCGCCTGCAGCACCGCCTGCAGAAGGTCGAGCGCCGCCTGCACCTGTTGGAAGGCCTGCTGGTCGCCTTCCTCAACCTGGACGAGGTGATCCACATCATCCGTACCGAGGACGAACCGAAGGCCGCGCTGATGGCGCGCTTCGGCCTGTCCGAGGAACAGGCCGAGTACATCCTGGAAACCAAGCTGAAGCAGCTGGCCCGCCTGGAGGAGATGAAGATCCGCGGCGAGCAGGACGAGCTGGCCAAGGAACGCGAGAAGATCCTCGGCATCCTCGACAGCAAGGCCAAGCTGAAGAAGCTGATCCGCGACGAACTGACCGCCGACGCCAAGAAGTTCGGCGACGCACGCCGTTCGCCGCTGGTGCAGCGCCAGGCCGCGCAGGCGATCGACGAGACGGAGCTGGTGCCGAGCGAGCCGATGACCGTGGTGCTGTCGGAAAAGGGCTGGATCCGTGCCGCCAAGGGCCATGACGTCGACGCGTCCGCGCTGTCCTACCGCGATGGCGACGCACTGCAGGGGTCGGTGCGCGCACGCAGCACCCAGCAGGTCGCGTTCCTCGACAGCGAAGGCCGCGCCTACTCGACGCCGGTGCACACCCTGCCCTCCGCGCGTGGCAATGGCGAACCGCTGACCGGCCGCTTCTCGCCGGCACCGGGCACCAGCTTCGTGACCCTGGCCAGCGCCGAGCCGGACACCCGCTTCGTGCTGGCCTCCAGCCATGGTTACGGCTTCGTCACCCGCTTCGAGAACCTGATCGGCCGCAACAAGGCCGGCAAGGCGATGCTGAACCTGTCGGCCGGCTCCTCGGTGCTGACCCCGTCGGTGGTCGCCAACGTCGCCACCGACCGCATCGTGGCGGTGACCAGTTCGGGCAACCTGCTGGCGATTGCCGCCAACGACCTGCCGGAGCTGGACAAGGGCAAGGGCAACAAGATCATCGAGATCCCGAAGGCCAAGCTCGCCACCGAACGCGTGGTCGCCATCGTGGCGATCAGCCCGGGGCAGACCCTGCAGGTACGCAGCGGCCAGCGCACCATGGGCCTGAAGTTCAACGAGCTCGACGCCTATCTCGGCGCCCGCGCCACCCGCGGCCACCTGCTGCCGCGCGGCTGGCAGAAGGTGGAAGGGCTGTCGGTGGAGTAAGAGGTACGGGGGTCGGATCCCTTTCCATGGGAAAGGGCTCTGACCCCAGGCACGAAAAAGCCGGGGCATTCCCCGGCTTTTTCGTTGTCGGCTGGCGGGCAGTGGAGCGGCTGGCTGGCGAAGGCTGGCTGGCGGTGCTCCGGTGCTGGCGGGCGACAGAACTTTTGTAGAGTCGAGCCGGGCTCGACTCGGATCCAACAGCAGCCGAGCATGGCTCGGCTCTACATGAAGCGAGGCAGCCGAGCATGGCTCGGCTCTACATGAAGCGAGGCAGCCGAGCATGGCTCGGCTCTGCAGAGAGCGGTGCCGGCTCAGTGCGCCGGGGCGCCGCTGCCGTCGATCTTGCTCAGCTGGTACAGCTCCAGGCCGATGCGCTTGATCAGGCCCAGCTGCTGCTCCAACCACCAGGCGTGGTCTTCCTCGGTGTCCTTCAGCTGGGCCAGCAGGATGTCGCGGCTCACGTAGTCGCCCTTCTCCTCGCACAGCTTCATGCCGGCGGCGAGATTGTTCCGAACGGCGTATTCAGTATCGAGATCCTTCTGCAGCATCTCCTCCACGGTCTTGCCGGGCTCGGTGGCATGCGGGCGCATGTCCGGGTCGCCGCCCAGGAACAGGATCCGGCGCAGCAGCGCATCGGCGTGCTGGGTTTCCTCTTCCATCTCGTGGTTCAGGCGTTCGTACAGCGCGAACAGGCCCTGGTCCTCGTAGCGGCGGGAATGGATGAAGTACTGGTCGCGGGCAGCAAGCTCGCCGCGCAGCAGTTCCTTCAGGCAGGCGATGACGTCCGGGTTGCCTTTCATGGGGGGCTCCTGTGAATCGATGCGGCATAGGGTGACGCATTTCCGGCGACGGTGATCTAATCGGAATCAGTCGCAGTTGCGCCTGCGGCTACAATCGACCCTCGAGCGTGGAAAGGACGTGCGATGCGACGTACATGGCGTTGGGTGCTGGGCGTGTTGATCGCCCTCGTGCTGATCACCGCACTGGTCCTGTGGCTGCTGCTGCGCGGCAGCCTGGCCGACCTGGACGGCGAGCATGCGCTGCCGGGGCTGGCCAGGCCGGTCACCATCGAGCGCGACGCGCTGGGCGTGGTCACCATCACCGCCGGCAGCCAGGCCGACGCGATGCGTGCACTGGGCCGCGTGCATGCGCAGGAACGCTATTTCGAGATGGACCTGATGCGCCGCAGTGCCGCCGGCGAACTGTCGGCGCTGTTCGGCCCGAAGGCCATCGACGCCGACAAGCGGATGCGCGTGCATCGGCTGCGTGCACGCACCGAGGCACACATGGACGCTGCATTGGGCGACAACGGCGATGCCGTGCGCGCCTACGTGGAAGGCGTCAACGAAGGCCTTGCCGATCTCTCCGTGCGCCCGTGGGCCTATCTGCTGCTGCGGCAGTCACCGCAGCCCTGGCAGGCCAGCGACAGCGTGCTGGCCGGGCTGGCCATGTATGCCGACCTGCAGGACCCCGGCAACCAGACCGAGCTTGCACTGAGCCGCATCCGCGCGGTGGTGCCGCCGGCGCTGTACGCATTGATCGCCCACGACGGCACCGAATGGGATGCACCGCTGTTCGGCGAACCGACCGGCAACGCCGCCCTGCCCGATGCCAGCCAGCTCGACCTGCGCACATTGAAGGGAAAATCCGGCACCGCGCAGGAAGAGGTGGACGCCGTCGGCAGCAACAACTTCGCGGTGGCCGGTGCGCTTACCGCCGACGGCCGCGCCATTGTTGCCGACGACATGCACCTGGGCCTGCGCGCACCCGGCCTGTGGTTCCGCGTGCGCTTGCGCTACCCCGACCCACAGGCCGCTGGCGGCCAGGTCGACGTCACCGGCTTCTCGCTGCCGGGCCTGCCGGCAGTGATCGTCGGCAGCAACGGCCATGTTGCCTGGGGCTTCACCAACAGCTACATCGATACGGCCGACTACCGCACTGAACCGGCCAATGCCGCAGTGACCGTGCATGAGGAACGGATTGCGGTGGCCGGCCAGGCCGACGTGCGGTTCCCGGTGCGCGAAACCGCCTGGGGGCCTATCCTGCACACCCATGGCGATGGCAGCGGCGACGCGCTGCGCTGGGTCGCCCAGCTGCCCGGCGCGGTGCGCCTGGACTTCGCTGACCTGGCCCGCGCTGGCGATCTGGACGCTGCCCTGCAGTTCGCCGACCACGCCGGCATTCCCGCACAGAACCTGGTGGTCGGCGACCGCAACGGACGCATCGCCTGGCGCCTGATCGGCGCCCGCCCGGATCGCGGTCCGGGCTGCGCACCGGCCGGCTTCACCGCCGCCCACAACCAGGACTGCGCCCCCTGGCCGATCCGCAGCGATGCCTCGCCGGCATTGATCGACCCACCCAACCATCGCCTGTGGACCGCCAACGGCCGCGTCCTCGACGGCGAGGCACTGGCCCATGCCGGCAACGGTGGCTATGACCTTGGCGCACGCGCGCGGCAGATCCGCGACCTGCTGGCGATCCAGGCGCGCTTCGACGAACACGACCTGCTGGCGATCCAGCTCGACGATCGCGCGGTGTTCCTGCAGCGCTGGTGGGCCCTGCTGCACGACGTCATCGAACGCAGTGACGACCCTGCACTGAAGCGCTTGAAGGAGGCCAGCCATCAATGGGGCGGCCGTGCATCGGCCAGCTCGGTCAGCTACCGGGTGGTGCGTGAATTCCGTACGCAGGTGATGACGACACTGTCCGATGCACTGCTGGCACCAGCCAACGCGCAGCTGGGCGATGACTACCTGGAGCCGCGGCTGGCGCAGCTGGAAGGCGTGGCCTGGCCGATGCTGCAACAGCGTCCGGCCAATCTGCTGCCACCGGCCTTCGACAGCTGGGATGCGCTGCTGATCGACGCCGCGCGCCGCACCGAGAGTGAACTGGGCAAGCAGGGCCCGCTGGCCAAGCGCACCTGGGGCGAACGCAATACGGCGGCGATCTGCCATCCCATCGCACGGGCGCTGCCGGAGGTCGCAAAGCACTGGTTGTGCATGCCCGCCGACCAGCTACCCGGCGACCGTGACATGCCGCGCGTGCAGACGCCGAACTTCGGCGCTTCCGAGCGCATGGTGGTTTCGCCGGGCCACGAGGCCGATGGCATTGTGCATATGCCCGGCGGCCAGAGTGGCCATCCACTGTCGCCCTACTGGGGTGCCGGCCACGAAGACTGGGTGCATGGCCGGCCGACCCCATTCCTGCCCGGCAAGGCGCAGCACACCATGACGCTGGTGCCAGCGCGCTGACGGTGGCGCCCGCATGCCCCAGGGTGCGCTGCACGCTGTAGTGCCGAGCCCACGCTCGGCTCCGCGACAGACGCAGCCGAGCATGGGCTCGGCTCTACAGAATGCCCGTGCGGCGCTACCGGTCAGCCCTTGCGTCGCTCGATCAGGTTCAGCAGTGGTCCGGTCATCGCCGTGGTCACCAGCGCCATGATCACCAGCACCGCGAACAGGCGGTCGCCGAGCAGGCCCAGCTCGTAACCCAGGTTGAGCACGATCAGTTCCATCAGGCCGCGGGTGTTCATCAGCGCACCCAACCTCCAGGCTTCACGCGCTGGCATGCCGGCACTGCGCGCCGCACTGAAGGTGCCCAGCAGTTTGCCGGCGGTAGCCACTGCGATCACCACCACGCAGAGCACGATGTCGCTGGCCTGCAGCGCATCGGCGCGCATGCGCAGCCCGGTCATGGCGAAGAACAACGGCAGCAGCAGCGTCACCGCGAAGGGTTCGACGCGGGCCATCAGCAGCTCACGCAGCTGCACGTTGGACGAGACTGCGACGCCGGCAGCGAATGCACCAAACAGGGCATGGATGCCCAGCATTTCGGTCACCAGCGCGCTGGCCAGCGACAGCAGCAGGATGCCCAGCAGCCACCGTCCTTCGCGGCCCGCTGCGATCTGCTGACGGGCAAACCAGGGTTTCACCAGCCCCAGCATCAGCGCCACGAACACCACCACGCCCAGCAGGTTGAGGCTGGCCGACAACCAGCCGCTGACCTGGGCGGCGGCGACGATCAATGCCAACAGGCACCAGGCGGTGGCATCGCCCAAAGCGGCACAGGCGATGGCGGTCTGGCCCAGCGCTGTCCGGGTAATACCGCGGTCGGCGAGGATGCGCAGCAGCACCGGGAACGCGGTGATGCTCATCGAGATGCCGACAAACAGCGCGAATGCGGTGAACCCCACCCCGTGCGGGCCATGCTGCGGGTACAGCCAGATCGCCAGTGCGACGCCCAGCACGAACGGAACCGCGATGCCGGCATGACTGACGGTGAAGGCAAAACGGCGGCGGCCACGCAGCGCCGCCAGGTCCAGCTCGGCACCGGCGACCAGCAGGAACATCAGCACACCCAGCTGGCTGAGCATGCCCAGCGGCCCCAGCGAACTGGCCGGGAACAGCGCCCCGTGCAACTGAGGCAGCGCACTGCCGAGTACCAGCGGGCCCATCATCAGGCCGGCCGCCATTTCCCCGATCACCGCCGGTTGGCCCCATCGCTTCAGCAGTGCGCCGGCGCCCTTGGCCACCAGCAGCAGCACCAGCAGCTGCAGCAGGAACAGGCCCAGCGGCGACGCCAGGTGCTGCGCCCAGCCACCCTCAGCGGCAACCGTGGCAGGGGCAGCCGCCTGCGGCGTTCCGGGCCCGGCGTAACAGGCCAGCAGCACGCCAGCCAACAGTGGCACGCCGGCCCAGGCCAGGTAGCGCCATCCCCATTTCGTGGGCGACACGTCGCCGCCTGCCTGTACGTCCATGAACATTCCCCAATGTGCAGGGGGCGATGATACAAAAAGGGGACGGAGGGGATTAAGGCGCTAATGGCACAAACGACTTAATCCCCTCCGTCCCCTTTTTGGGGTGCTTAGGCCAGTGCCTGCTCGTGCACGCCGGCGATCGCGCGACCCGACGGATCCGCCGCCGCGGCGAAACTGGCGTCCCAGGCGATGGCTGCGGGCGACGAGCAGGCGATGGACTTGCCCCCCGGCACGGTCTCGGCCGCTGCCCGGCTCGGGAAGAACTGCTCGAACAGGTGGCGGTAGTAGTACGCCTCCTTGGTCTGCGGCGGGTTGTGCGGGAAGCGCTTGTCGGCGGCCGCCAGTACACGGTCGCTCACCTGCGCCTCGGCATGTGCCTTCAGCCCATCGATCCAGCCATAGCCGACGCCATCGCTGAACTGTTCCTTCTGCCGCCACAGGATGCTGTCCGGCAGGTAGCCGTCGAACGCCTCGCGCAGCACGGCCTTCTCGATGCGGCGGCCACCAAAACCGGCACCGACCATCTTGTGCGCGGCATCGAAGCGCATCGCCACATCAAGGAACTCGCGGTCGAGGAACGGCACGCGCGGTTCCACGCCCCAGGCCATCATCGACTTGTTGGCACGCAGGCAATCGTAGTTGTGCAGGGCGTCGAGCTTGCGTACCAGCTCATCGTGGAACTCACGCGCGTCCGGCGCCTTGTGGAAGTACAGGTAGCCTCCGAAGATCTCGTCGCTGCCCTCGCCGGAGAGCACCATCTTCACCCCCATCGCCTTGATCCGCCTTGCCAGCAGGAACATCGGCGTCGATGCGCGGATGGTGGTGACGTCGTAGGATTCGATGTGCCGGATCACTTCCGGCAGTGCATCCAGGCCCTCCTCGAAGGTGTATTCGAAACCGTGGTGCACGGTGCCCAGCGCTTCGGCGGCGACCGCAGCAGCAGCCAGATCGGGGGAACCCTTCAGGCCGATCGCGAACGAGTGCAGGCGCGGCCACCAGGCTTCGGTCTGCCCGCCGTCCTCGATGCGACGGCGTGCGTAGCGCGCGGCCACCGCCGCCACCAGCGATGAATCGAGGCCACCGGACAGCAGCACGCCGTACGGCACATCGCTCATCAGCTGGCGTTCCACCGCGTGCTCGAACGCCCGGCGCAGCTCGGCCAGATCGGCCTGGCGGCCCTGTACGTCGGCATAGTCGCGCCACGGTTGCTGGTAGTAGCGCACCAGCTCACCGCTGGCACTGTCGAAGTAGTGGCCCGGCGGGAACTGCGCGACGTCGGCACAGGTATCGACCAGTGCTTTCATTTCCGAGGCCACGCGCAGGCGCCCCTGGCCGTCGTGGCCCCAGTACAGCGGCACCACGCCAACCGGGTCGCGCGCCACCAGCACGCGGCCGCTGTCACGGTCCCACAACGCGAAGGCGAAGATGCCGTTGAGCTGCTCCAGCCACTGCGCCGGTGATCCACCCTGGCGGTACAGCGCGTTGATCACTTCGCAGTCCGAGCCGGTCTGGAAGTCGTAGGCGGTGGCCAGCGCGGCCTTCAGTTGCTGGTGGTTGTAGATCTCGCCGTTCACCGCCAGCGCCAGCTGGCCGTCGGCTGACAGCAGCGGCTGCGAACCACCGGCCGGATCGACGATGGCCAACCGCTCGTGGACCAGCAGCGCGCCTTCGTCCAGGTACACGCCGCTCCAGTCCGGGCCCCGGTGGCGCTGGCGCTGCGACAGCTCCAGCGCGTGACGGCGCAGGGCGGGAAGATCGTCACCGGCCTGCAGGCCGAAGATTCCAAAGATCGAACACATGGCGGAGCTCCTGTTGGGGGATTTCACGAGGGGAAGGTGTTCGACCGGCCATCCAGGCCCGGGAAGGACTGCGCCCGGGCACAAAAAAACCCGCATCGGCCGATGCGGGTTTTCTGGTGTCCGGGCGTGTGTTGCTGTCTATCTACCCAGGGCGCAGTCCCGCATCGGCCGCGCACGATTATTCGCGCGCAGATTATTGCGGTTGTTGTTATTGACGGCGGTGGCCAGGCGGATCGACATGGGACCGACCCTACCCCGGTTTCCGGCGCGGTGCAACAGTTGCGTCGGCAACCACGCGTGCCGCGCATAATGGCCCGCCCCGCAATATGTAATGGAAATGCAACACCGCACTGGACGCAACACGGCACTGGCCGCCCTGCTCTGCCTGGGCCTGGCGGCCTGCCAGACCCTGCCCCCGCCTTCGACCCTGCCACCGGCCCAGCTGCAGGCGCTGGAGCGGCGCGGCAGCGACGGTAGTTTCGAAGGTGCCTGGGACACCGCGCAGACCTTCGAACGATTCAACGATCCGCGTGCGGTCGCCTACTACGAGCGTGCCGCAGCGATCACCCCCCGGACCTTCCAATGCCAAGGCGGAAGAAGCACTGGGCCGGATCTGGAGCTCCGGCACGTTGCGGCATGCCGACAGCCCACGCATCGACCCTGCGCCGGTGCTGCGTGCTTCGTGGCGACGCGGCGAACGCGCCTACCTGGCCGCGGCAAACCACGGCAATCCCTACGCGTTCTTCGAACTGGCCAATGCCTACCGCCAGCGCGGCGATGCGCAGCAGGCACTGCGCTGGGACCTGCGCGCGATGATCTACCAGCGCTCTCCGAGCCGCTCCTCGCAACTGCCGGATGCCCTGGCGCCACAAGGCGATGCGGTGCACCCGCTGATCGCCCGCATCCAGCATCATGCGGATCGCGGCGACGCCGAGGCGCAGGTGGATCTGGGCGCGCTGCTGGAACGAGGCGTGGGCCTGCCGCGCGATCCGGCGGCGGCACTGCTGCTGTACCAGCACGCCGGCGAGCAGGGCAACGTGTTCGGCCAGTACTTCGCCGGGCTGCTGCTGGGCCGGAGTGCGCCAGGGGTGGAGAAGGACACCGAAGCAGCGGCGCGCTGGTTTGCCATGGCCGAGGCGCAGCACTTCTACATGGCCGCGCCGAGTTACTGGAAGAAGGCGGTCGAACCGCCGTTCTTCCTTTTTTCGGAATAGTGAAGCCGGGCCATGCTCGGGCGCTTCTTCCGGTAGACATCAGCCGAGCAAGGCTCGGCTCTACAGGAAAGCAGTGCCGGCGAAAGACGTACCGACCCACGGCCGGCCCCACCCGCCTCACGCCAGCAGCCGTTCCACCAGCCGCTGGTACAGCCCTGGCAATGCTTCCAACTCATCCACGCGCACGTTCTCGTCCACCTGGTGGATGCTGGCGTTGACCGGACCCACTTCGATGCACTGCGCACCCAATGGCGCGATGAAGCGCGCATCGGACGTGCCGCCACCGGTGCTTTCCTCCGGTGCACGGCCGATGTGCTCGGCCAGCACCGCACGCGCGGTGGCGCGCAGCGTGCCTTCCGGCGTATAGAACGGCTCGCCGCTGCGATGCCACTTCAGCGTGTACTGCAGGCCATGCCGGTCCAGCAGCGCGCTGATCTCCGCTTCCAGCTTCGGCGCATCCCAATGCGGGTTGTAGCGGACGTTGAAGTCCACCTCCAGCTCGCCGGGGATCACGTTGTTGGCGCCGGTACCGGCATGGATGTTGGAGATCTGCAGGCTGGTCGGCGGGAAACTTTCGTAGCCGTCATCCCAGCGCCGTGCACTCAGCTCGGCCAGGGCCGGCGCCGCCTGGTGGATCGGGTTGCGTGCCTTCTCCGGATACGCCACATGGCCCTGCACGCCCTGCACGCGCAGCTTGGCCGACAGGCTGCCACGGCGACCTACGCGCAGCAGGTCACCCAGCGTCGCAGTCGACGACGGCTCGCCGGTGATGCACCAGTCGATGCGCTGGCCGCGCTCGGCGAACAGCCGTGCGACGTGGCGCACGCCATCGATGGCATCGCCCTCCTCGTCGCTGGTCAGCAGCACCGCCAGCGTGCCGGGATGATCGGGATGTGCGGCAACGAACTGCTCGGCGGCCACCACGAACGCCGCCACGCTGCCCTTCATGTCGGCGGCGCCACGGCCGTACAGCACCCCGTCACGGATCTGCGGAACGAACGGGTCGCTGGCCCAGGCCTCGCGCGGGCCGGTTGGCACCACGTCGGTGTGGCCGAGCAGGACCAGTACCGGCGCCCCGCTGCCGTGGGTCGCCCACAGGTTGTCGACCTCGCCCAGGCGCAGGTGATCGCAGTGGAACCCGGCCTGCTTCAGGCGTGCGGCCAGCAGCGCCTGGCAACCGGCATCATCGGGCGTCACCGAGGGCCGCGCGATCAGCTCGCAGGTCAGGTCGAGAACGGCACTCATGCGCCGCCCACGCCGAAGCGTGCCTTGAAGCCATTGTCACTGAAGCCCTGGCTGACCGTGCCATCGGCGGTGACCACCAGCGGGCGCTTGATCAGCTGCGGGTACTCGCGCAGCAGCAGCTTCCATTCGGCGTCGGATTCGGCCGCCTTGCGGTTGTCAGGCAGCTGGCGCCAGGTGGTGGAGGACCTGTTGACCATCGCCGCCAGCCCACCCAGCTGCGCGGCCCACTCCAGCAACGTCTCCGGACTCGGCTTGTTGTCGCGGTAGTCGACGAAGGTGTACGGCACGCCGAAGCGGTCCAGCCACTTGGTCGCCTTCTTGCAGGTATCGCAGTTCTTCAAACCGTAGACAGTGGTGCTCATGGCCATCTGTGATGCTGGAAAACAGAGGGCCAGAATCTCACAACAGGCGCTCGGACACGACCCGGAACGGCACCCTTGGCAACCGGAAGGCCATCCCCTCGTGCAGCGCGACGCCCATTGCCTGCAGGCGCGGGCACTGCAGCCCACCCGCCAGGCGCAGGGGCTGCAGGGTGTCGACGGGCACCGGCAGGTCAATGCGGGTGCTGGCCCAGCGCTGGTCACAGGTGCGGGCGATGGCCTCATCCTGGCAGGTCAGGAAGCGCAGCAGGCCTCCCTGGCCACCTAAGGCGGCCGACCACCCGGCCAGGTTCCACTCTGCGGCAGCCTGCCAGTGCAGATGCAGCGCCGGCGCACTGCCCTGCCCGCTCTCGATCAACGTGTGGCCTGCGCCATCGGCGTCCAGCACATGCTCGAAGCGCGCGGACAGGTGGGGCTGCATGGCGTCGCTGAACGCGCGCGCGCCGGCGACGAAGGCCAGCTGGTCCATCACGTTGCGGTCGAACAGTACCACCGGCGTCCCGTCCGGATCATCATCACGGCGCAGGTACCAGCGCCAGTTGCTCTGCCGCGGCGACGGCATCAGCGCGCGCAGCGAGCCGGCCAGGCCGGGCCCGAAATGGCCGTGGCGATAGCTGAGGATGGTGTACGGCGTGCGGCCGGCATGGACCACGTAGTGATGGCCCGGCGGTGGCGGCGGTGCATGGTCCAGGTCCACCCACCAGCTCACGTAGACCACGTCGCGCACGTCGCTGACCAGCGCCGGCATCGGCCAGCGCCGCGACAGTGCGCGGCGCAGCCGGGTCCATGGTGCCGCGTGCAGCAGGCGCGGCAGCACCCGCCCGAACAGGCTGTCGGACGGGTGCCGGTAGATCGCAGACAGCGCCAGGTCCTGTGGCGCGGTCACCTTCAGTCGGCCAGGCCGCGCAGCAGGTCGTTGACGCTGGTCTTGCCGCGGGTCCTGGCATCGACCTGCTTGACGATCACCGCACAGTACAGTGAGTGGGTACCGTCCTTGCTTGGCAGCGAGCCGGACACCACCACGCTGTACGGCGGGATGTAGCCGTAGGTGATCTCGCCGGTGGCACGGTTGTAGATGCGGGTGCTCTGGCTGAGGAACACGCCCATGCCGATCACGCTGTGGTGGCCCACCACCACGCCTTCCACCACTTCCGAACGCGCGCCGATGAAGCAATGGTCTTCGATGATGGTCGGGCTGGCCTGCAGCGGCTCCAGCACGCCGCCGATGCCGGCACCGCCGGACAGGTGGCAGTGCTGGCCGATCTGCGCGCAGGAGCCGACGGTGGCCCAGGTGTCGACCATGGTGCCTTCGCCGACATGCGCGCCGATGTTGGTGAAGCTCGGCATCAGCACCACGTCCTTGCCGAAGTACGTGCCGCGGCGGGCGATCGCCCCCGGCACCACGCGCACGCCGGCGCGTCGGAACTTCGCTTCGTCATAGCCGGCAAAGCGCGATTCCACCTTGTCCCAGAACGGCGCCGGACGCGCGTCGACCACGGCCATGTCGTTGACACGGAAGTACAGCAGCACCGCCTTCTTCAGCCACTCATTGACCTTCCAGCCGCCGTGGCCGTCCGGCTCGGCCACGCGGAATTCACCGGTTTCCAGGCCGTCGATCACCCGGTTGACCAGCGGACGGGTGGAGCCTTCCAGCTCGTGCAGGGTCAACGTCGCGCGGCGCTCGAAGGCGCTCTCGATGCCGAACTTCAGTTCTTCCACGCCCGGCACCGGCGGCTTGCGCAGCGACTTGCGGGCGATGGTTTCGGCGCGTGCGGCTTCGGCGCTCTTGGCCGGGGCCTTCTTCGGCGCAGCCACCTTCTTCGCCGGTCCCTTCACCGCCGCGGTCTTCTTCGGCGCAGCGGCCTTCTTCGCGGCCGGCGCGGCGGCAGTTCTCTTGCCCGCTGCACTCTTGGCGGTGGCAGCAGTCTTCTTAACAGGCTTGGTGGCCATCAGGCGGGGTCTCCGGCGTTTCGATCAGGGTCCAGGCAGGCCAGCATCGCGTCATGCAGCTGCTGCCGGGCAGGTTCAGTCAGGGGGAGGTCGTGTTCGTCACTGATCACGAAGGTGTCTTCGGCGCGTTCGCCGAATGTGGCAATGCGCGCGTCGTGCACGCGCAGGCCCTGGTTGCGCAGCACGAATGCCACGTCGGCGAGCAGGCCGGGACGGTCGGGCGCGACCAGGGCAAAGCGGGTCGCGCCGGGCTCATCGCGGAACTCGATGCGCGGGGCGAAACGGAAGTGGCGCAGCTGGCGTGGCACGACCCGGCGTGACGGCCGCAGGCGGGCCAGATCGCCGCCGAGGGCTTCGCGCAGGGCGGCTTCCAGATTGGCGCTGCTGCCATCGGCAAACGTGTCGGCCGGGCTCACTTCAAACGTATCGAAAATGGTGTCGGCCGGGCCATCGAGCACGCGCGCGCGGTGGATGCCGTAGCCCTTGCGGTCCAGCGTCATCACGATGGCCGCGAACAGTCCATCGCGGTCTGGCGAATGCACGAAGACTTCCAGCGCCGGATCGTCGACGCTGATCCGGCGCACCTTCACCAGGGCCTGGCCCTGCTTCACCGGTACCAGCGCGGCAGCCTGCCAGGCCAGCTGTTCCGGGCGCAGGCGGATGAAGCCTTCGTCGGGCATCACCGCGAACTGGCGGTCGATGGTGGCATCGTCGTAGCCCTGCTCGCGCACCAGTGCGCGTACGCTGTCCCGGGCCTCGGCCACGCGCTCGGCGGCCGGTACCGGATGCTCCAGTCCCTCGCGCAATGCGCGCCGCGCCGCGAAATACAGATCGGCCAGCAGCCGGTCTTTCCAGGCGTTCCACAGCTTCGGGCTGGTGCCGGCGATGTCGGCGCAGGTCAGCAGGTACAGGTAGTCCAGGCGGTCGCGGCTGCCGACCAGGGTGGCGAAACGATGGATCACCTCCGGATCGGCGATGTCCTGCTTCTGCGCGGTCACCGACATGCGCAGGTGCTGTTCGACCAGCCATGCCACCAGCTCGGTATCGGTGCCACTCAGCGCATGCGCCTGGCAGAATGCACGCGCGTCCACCGCGCCCAGCTCGGAATGGTCGCCGCCACGGCCCTTGGCGATGTCATGGAACAGCCCGGCCAGCAGCAGCAGTTCCGGCTTGCGCAGGCGCGGCCACACTTCGTGCGCGATCGAGAAGCGCTCGTCGGCACGGCTGCTGGCGAACAGGCCGATGTTGCGCAGGACCATCAGCGTGTGCTGATCCACGGTGTAGACATGGAACAGGTCGAACTGCATGCGCCCACTGACCTGGGCGAACGCGGGAATCCACTGGCCAAGCACGCCCAGCCGCGCCATGCGCGAAAGCGTATCGACCGGGCGCTGGCCACGCAGCAGGGTCATGAACTGCTCGCGCGCATCCGTGTCGGCCTGGTCGTAGGCCGGCAGCAGCGGCAGCGCTTCGGCCAGCGCGCGCGCGGTCAGCGAATGCAGGCCGCGCACCTGCGGATTGTTGGCCCAGCTGGCAAACAGCGCGAACACCTGGCCGATATCGCCGCGCGGCCAGTCGGCCTCATTGGCCGCCAGGTAGCCACGGCGCAGGGAGAAGCCCACGGTCAGCGGCTCCGGCTGCGCCTCGCCATCGAACTGCTCCTCGAAGCGCTGCAGCAGGCGGTCGCTGATCCGGCGCACCACCAATGCAGCGCGGTAGAAGCCCTGCATCATTTTTTCAACACCAAGATTCTCGGCGTCGTCTTCGAAGCCCAGGCGCGCGGCCAGGGTCTTCTGGTAGTCGAAGCGCAGGCGCTCTTCCGGGCGGCGCGCCACCAGGTGCAGGCCGAAGCGCAACCGTGCCAGCACCGCGCGCTCGCGCTTCAATGCGGCTGCTTCGTCGGCGCCCAGATGGCCCAGCCCGACCAGCGCCTCCAGATCGCGTACGCCGAACGCGCGCAGCGCCATCCAGCCCAGCGTGTTGAGGTCGCGCAGGCCACCCGGGCCGTCCTTCAGGTCCGGCTCCAGGTTGTCGGCGGTATCACCGAAACGCTGGTGCCGGTTGCGCAGTTCTTCCAGCTTGGCCAGGAAGAAGGTCCGCGCCGGCCACAGCTCGCCATCGTTGATCGCTTCGCGCAACGCTCGGCGGGCCGCGTCGTCGGCCAGGATCGGACGCGCCTCGATCAGCGCGGTGAGCACGGTCTGGTCGGCGGCGGCCTCGCGGCACTGCACGGCCGAGCGCACGGCATGGCTGACCGGCAGTCCGCAGTCCCACAGCAGCGCGAAGAGGCGTGCCAATGCGGGCTCATGAGCGAGCTGTGCCTGCGGGTCAGCGAACACCAGCAGGTCGATGTCCGACCGCGGGAACAGCTCGCCGCGCCCATAGCCGCCCACCGCGAACAGCGACAGGCCACTGCCGCCCGGCAGGCAGCGCTGCCAGGCCAGGCGGATCAGATGGTCGGCGGCACGCGCACGCAGCGCCAGCAGGCGCTCGATGTTGTCACCCTGGTCGAAGCGGCGGTACAGGCGCGCATCGGCCTGCTGCAGCGCCTGCCGTGCGGCAGACGCCCATTCGGGATCGTCAAGCGAATCGGCCGGCGCGTCCAGCAGTGAACCCGCCGGCAGCATGCTCAGCAGACCTGCGATTCGCCGGGCGACAGGGTCAGCACGTCCACGCCGGTCTCGGTGACCGCGATCATGTGCTCCCACTGCGCCGACAGCTTGCGGTCCTTGGTCACCACGGTCCAGCCATCCGGCAGCACCTTGTTGTAGCGGGTGCCCTCGTTGATCATCGGTTCGATGGTGAAGGTCATGCCCGGCTGCAGCACCAGGCCCTGGCCCGGGCGGCCGTAATGCACCACCTGCGGCTCGTCGTGGTAGACCTTGCCGATGCCGTGGCCGCAGTACTCGCGCACCACGCTGAAACGCTCGCCTTCGGCATAGCTCTGGATGGCATGACCGATGTCGCCCAGGGTCGCCCCCGGGCGCACCGCACGGATGCCACGCCACATGGCTTCGTAGGTGGCTTCCACCAGCCGGCGCGCCATCACCGACGGCGTGCCGACGAAGTACATGCGGCTGGTATCGCCGTGCCAGCCATCCTTGATGACGGTGACGTCGATGTTGATGATGTCGCCATCCTTGAGCACCTTCCCTTCGCTGGGAATGCCGTGGCAGATGACGTTGTTGACCGAAGTGCACACGGTCTTGGGGAAGCCGCGGTAGCCGACGTTGGCCGGAATGGCGCCCTGCACGTTCACGATGTGGTCGTGGCAGATGCGGTCCAGTTCCTCGGTAGTGACACCGGGCTTGACGTGGGGGGTGACGATGTCGAGCACTTCGCTGGCCAGGCGGCCGGCGACGCGCATCATCTCGATTTCCTGCGGGGTTTTCAGATTCACGCTCATGGCGCCCATTATCGCCGATCCGGCCGCAATCTGAACGAACGTCACCCAACTGGCGTTGCGGGCCGTGCACGGTTCCGGCAAGGAAAGTGAAAGCGTGATGAGATTCGCCCTTTCGAATCCCTATTTATCACGGATTACAGACACTTAGCCGCACAAGCTGGCGCCGACCGTCGTCAAAGCGGCCTGAACCTGCCGCCTTCGCCTTGTTCAACGGACCTTCGGGTCAGGGAGGTTGTCCATGCGATCCCCGCTTCGTTCCCCGCTTGCCTGGGCCCTGGGCGCGCTCCTGCTGAACGGTCCGGCGCTGGCTGCCGACACCACCACCTTCAATGTCACTCTGGTGGTCACCAAGGCCTGCACCATCACCGCCGCAGCGGCCACCAACGTTGACTTCGGCACCGCCGCCTCGACCACCGCCACCCCCACCCTGGGCCAGGGTACGGTGACCGCGCAGTGCTCGGCACTGACGCCCTACTCGATTGCGCTGAATGCGGGCGCCAACGCCGGCACTGCCAACGACGTCACCACCCGCCGCATGAAGAACACCAATGCGGCCGTGACCGCCAACAACTTCGTTGGCTACCAGCTCTACCAGGACGCCGCACACACCCTGGTCTGGGGCGCCACCACCGGCACCAACACCCAGGCCGGCATCGGTACCGGCCTGGCGGTGCCCTACATCGTCTACGGCCAGATCCTGAACCTGAGCACCAACAACCCGGCCACCGGCAACTACCTGGATACGGTCACCGCCACGATCACCTATTGATGGAGCACGCCCGCATGGCCGGACCCCGCCCGTGGCGCGCCACCGGCGTGGCGCTGCTCGCCCTGAGCCTGCTGCTCGCCCTGAGCCTGCTGCTCGCCACCGCCGCCGGCGCCACCAGCCTGCAGGTCGCCCCCACCAGCCTGCAGCTCGAAGCCCGCCAACGCGCAGGCGAACTGTGGCTGACCAACAGTGGCACCTCGCCGGTCAGGCTGCAGGTACGCGTATTCCGCTGGGTGCAGCAGGACGGGCAGGAACAGCTGCTGCCCACCGACGAGCTGCTGGCCACCCCGCCGATGCAGGAACTGGCCGCCGGCCAGCAACAGCTGGTGCGGGTGTTGCGCCCGCTCAACCAGCCGCCGGAGGCCCAGCGCTACTACCGGCTGATCGTCGACGAAGTGGCCGACCTGGCGACCCGCGCCAACGGCATGCAGTTCGTGCTGCGCTATTCGATCCCGGTGTTCGTGCAGCCCTCCGGCGGCAAGCTCGCGCCACAGCTGGCCGCGCGCCTGGTCCGGCTGGAGGACGGCCGCAACGGAGTGGAAGTGGCCAACACCGGCAACAGCTATGCGCAGATCGCCGACCTCGCGCTGGGCAGCACGCAGCGCCCGCGCATCGTGCACCCGGGGCTGCTGGGCTACGTGCTGCCCGGGCAGGTGATGCGCTGGCCGATCGAGCGCACCGCGATCGACCGCGACAACGACCAGATCACGGCCAAGCTCAATGGCGAATCGGAACAGACGCCCCTCTCGCCAGCACCGGCTCGCTGAGGCGTTGATGGGCGCGCTGCTGGCTGCGCTGGCTCCTGCGGCGACCGAGGCCGCCGATGTGCCCAGCATCGCGGCCGCCGGGGCTGCAGATGCCTCGGGCGTGTCGGCCGATGCGATCCTGCCACCGCCAACACCGCTGACCGCCGGCCAGACGCTGTACCTGGACGTGTCGCTCAACAGCACGCCGCGCGGCCTGCTGCCGTTCACCGAGAACCGCGGCCGCCTGCAGGCCAGCCCCGAGGTGCTGCGCCAGCTCGGCTTCAATGCCAGCGGTGATGCCCCGGTCTACCTGGACCAGATCAGCGGCGCGGTAGTGCGTTACGACGCGCACATGCAGACCCTGGCGCTGGACGTGCCACTGGACCAGCTGACCCTGCCAACCACCGTGCTCAGCCGCCCACAGACCCGCGCACTGGCCGGCACGGCCTCGCCGGGCCTGCTGCTCAACTACGACGTGTATGGCAGCCGCGTGGATACGCTCGGCAATCTCAGCCTCAGCTCGGAACTGCGCCTGTTCGGCATCGGCAACGGCACCTTCGAGAACACCGCGGTCAGCCGTCGCTACCAGCAGCCGGGTGATCGTCGCTGGCGCGGCGAGAGCGTACGCCTGGACACCCGCTGGAGCCTGGACTTCCCCGACCAGGCACTGACCCTGGACGTCGGCGACTTCTACAGCGGCTTTGTCGACTGGACCCGCCCGGTGCGCCTGGGCGGCCTGCAGATCGGCCGCAACTACGGCCTGCAGCCCTATCGCGTGTTGACGCCAACGCCGAGCTTCCTCGGCCAGGCGGTGGTGCCGTCCACGGTCGAGCTGTACGTCGATGGCCTGCGCCAGTACAGCGGCCAGGTACCGGTCGGCCCGTTCCAGCTGGGCGCCCAGCCCGGTATCAGCGGAACCGGCACCGCGCAGGTGGTGGTGACCGACGCGTTCGGCCGCATGCAGACTCTGGATTTCAGCTTCTACGGCACCCAGCAATTGCTGGCCAAGGGCCTGTCGGACTGGTCGGCCGGCATTGGCCGCCTGCGCGAGGATTTCGGCCAACGCTCGTTCGCCTACGATGATCGCACCGTGGCCAGTGCCAGCTGGCGCGGCGGCGTCAGCGACGCCTTCACCGGCGAGGCGCATGCCGAAGGCGGCGGTGGCCTGGCCCAGGCCGGCCTCGGCGGCTGGTGGCTGCTCGGCGGCGCGGGAGTGTTCAATGCCGGCTACGCGCGCAGCGGCTACCACGGCCTGCAGGGCGGGCAATGGGCGCTGGGCTACAGCTGGAACAACCGTCGCTTCAACGTCAACCTGCGCAGCGTGCGCAGCCATGGCGACTATCGCGACCTGGGCGCACTGCAGGGCAACCTGCCACCGGACATCAGCGACCAGGCCACGGTCGGCGCCGCCCTGCTGCAGCTGGGCACGCTCAGCGCCAGCTACCTGCGCCTGCGCTATCCCGACGGCGAGGACAACCGTTACGCCAGCCTGTTCTGGTCGCGCACCTGGAGCCAGCGCTGGTCGGCCTACCTGTCGCTGAACCAGAACCTGGACAACAGCGATGATCGCAGCCTCTATCTGTCAGTCACCGCCAGCCTGGGCAACAACCGCCAGGCCAGCCTGTCCAGCCAACGCAACGGCGACAGCCAGAGCTGGGTGGCCGATGTCACCCAGCCGGTGCCCGGCGATGGCAGCGCTGGCGGCGTCGGCTGGCGCGCCCAGGTGCGCCATGGCGAGGCGGGCAGCGGCGGCCTGGCCGAAGTCGGCATCCTCAACGGGGTCGGCCGCTATTCGCTGGGCGCCTCGCGCCAGGGCGGCCTGAACCATGCCTACGCCAGCGCCAGCGGCAGCCTGGTGTGGATGGGCGGGAATGCCTTCGCGACCCGCGAGGTCTCCGACGCGTTCGCGGTGATCAGTACCAACGGCGTGGGCGGCGTGCCGGTACGGCTGGAAAACCGGCTGATCGGCGTCACCGATGATCGCGGCCTGCTGCTGGTCAGTCCACTGCTGTCCTGGCAGCGCAACCGGGTCTCGATCGACACCCTGGACCTGCCCGAGGACATGCGCGCCGACCGCATCGAAGACTGGGTGACCCCGCGCCAGCGCGCGGGCACCCGGGTGAGCTTCGAACTGCGCTCGCGGCCCGCGCTGAGCCTGACCCTGCACGGCATGGACGGGCAGCCACTGGAGGTGGGCAGCGAAGTGCAACTGCCCGACGGGCGGCAGGCGCTGGTGGGCTACGACGGCCTGCTGTACCTGGAAGACGTGGCCGCTGGCAGCGTGCTGTACATCACTACCAGCCGCGGCCAATGCCGGGTGAAGGTACCCGACCTGCCCAAGGTGGTGGCGTCCGGCGCGCGGCCGAAGCCGGCACCGCTGGCGTGCATCCCGGAGGTGGCGCCATGAGGACGCTGCTGCTGGGCCTGCTGCTGCTCGCTGGCCTGCTGGCGGCGGCGCCGGCGCGCGCCACCGCGGTATGCACCGCGATCGCCGACCCGACGCTGCCGTTCGGCAACGTCAACAGCAACGCCCCCGGCGCGACCACCGGCACGCTCAACATCACGGTGACCTGCACCACCGCTGCGCTGAGCCTGCTGGCCACCACCGGCGTGCGGGTCTGCGTGGGCATCGGCGCCGGCAGCGGCGGCGGCAGCAGTTCCACCTGGCGCACCCTGCAGACCAGCACCAGCGACAGCATGAACTTCCAGCTCTACAACACCTCCAACTTCAGCCAGGTGACCGGGCTGACGCCGCGCGGCACGCCGCCGGCGCAGGAACTGACCATGACCTACAACGTGCCGTTGCTGACCGGCGGCAGCGGCGCGCAGGCCACCCAGCTGTTCGCGCAGATCCCGGCCAACCAGGTGCTGGCCTCCGGCGCCTACAGCAGCACCTTCAGTGGGGCGAACGTGGTGCTGACCTGGGCCTGGAACGAAGTGCTGCTCGGCACCGCCACCGTGCCGGCCACCTGCAATGGCGGTGCCACCGGCACCAACAGTGCCAGCGCGGCCTTCAGCTTCACCGCCACCGCCAATGTGCTGCCGCAGTGCGGCAGCTACGTCACCACCACCATGAACTTCGGCAATGTCACCGGCGGCATTGCCGCCAACATCGACCGGACCGCCACGCTGACCCTGACCTGCCTGAAGAACACCGCCTACCAGGTCAGCCTCAACAACGGACAGAACAACCCCACGGCCACCAGCACACGGCGCATGGCCACCATCATCGGCGGCAGCACCTACTACCTCACCTACGAGCTGTACCGCGATTCCACGCGCACCCAGCGCTGGGGCAACACCCTGGCCGTGGATACCGCCAGCGGCACCGGAACCGGCAGCGCGCAGCAGCTGACCATCTATGGCCGGGTGCCGCCGGTCACCGGCCAGCCACCGGCGGGCACCTACAACGACGTGGTGCAGGTGACGATCACCTACTGACCTGCCTGCCGACCAACGGTCTGCACCCACCCGGCCGCCTCCTGGCAGGTGGATGCTGGCATGAAGCAATCGAGCAAGCTCTACAGTTCCAGCCGATCCAGCCGATACCGCGCAGCGAGTCCTGACGCAGGGTGGTTGGCTGGTGATTCGCGCACTTCTGATCGGGGCGATACTGTTCGCCAGCACGCCCGCATGGGCTGAACCCGGCACCACGCCACTGCAGATCCGGCTCACCGTGGTGGAAGCATGCAGCGGCGAAGCCGGCAGCAGCCGTTGCCCGGTCCCGCAGCAACGCAGCGACGCACCGCAGCTGCCCGCCCAGGTCCGCGATCTGGCACCACCACCCGCCAACGAAGAACCGGTGCCTGCCGTGACCGTCATCTACTGATGCGTACGGCGCTGATCCTGCTGGCGTCGCTGCTGGCGATGCCCGCCGCTGCACTGGACCTGTCCCCCACTACCCTGCAGCTGCCCGTCGAAGGCGGCCGCACCGAGCTGTGGCTGTACAACCCCGGCCCCGGCCACTGGCGGGGCCAGGTGCGGGTGCTGGCCTGGGAACAACAGGTGGATGCCGAACGGCTGCGGCCGACCAGGCAGATCCTGGCCAGCCCGGTCCAGCTGGATCTTGCCGCGGGCGCTCGGCAGCGCGTCTGGCTGCTGCCCGGCCGGCCCGAGGCAGCCTCGGTTGAACAGGCCTACCGGATCGTGCTGGAGCCCAGCCAGGCCGGCCTGCCACGCTACTCGCTGCCCCTGTTCCGCGGCCAGGCCGCACCGCAGGCGCAACCACGCGTGCAGGCCCGGATCGACTCCGGCGCGTCGCAGCCTTACCTGCGATTGAGCAACATCGGCCCGTTGCACGCCCGGCTGCACGACCTGGTGTTCGTTGCCGATGACGGCCAGCGCACCCTGCTGCTGCCGGGGCTGGCCGGCTATCTGCTGGCCGGGCACGAGCGCCGCTGGGCGCTGCCGGCCCGGCCGGACGGCTACCATGGCGGGCGCTTCCACGCCCGGTTGCAGGATGGCCGCCAGGTCGACCTGACCGCGCCGGACCCCACAATTGCAACGAGCGCACCAAGCGGGCTATAATCGACCGGATTCCTGCCGCCAGCGTGCGCTGGACCCCGTCCACACCGGACGTCACCGGTGAATCCACACCTGCTGCCCCCATCCGTGCCGGGGTGCTCCGCGAGGAGTTCGGCCACGGAGGCAACAGGGAAGCCCAACCCCGGAACCGATCGCGCTTCCATGCGCCCGCATACCCAATCCCGCGGGCGGAATCGCTGGTTCCCCATCAGGAGTATTGCAATGCCCCAGGTCACCATGCGTCAGATGCTGGAAGCCGGCGTCCACTTCGGCCACCAGACCCGCTACTGGAACCCCAAGATGGCTCCGTACATCTTCGGCGCCCGCGGCAAGATCCACATCATCAACCTGGAAAAGACCGTCCCGCTGTTCAACGACGCGATGAACTTCATCTCGTCGGTGGCCCAGAAGCGCGGCACCGTCCTGTTCCTGGGCACCAAGCGCAGCGCCCGCGAAACCATCCGTGAAGAAGCCGAGCGTTGCGGCATGCCGTTCATGAACCAGCGTTGGCTGGGCGGCACCCTGACCAACTTCCGTACCGTCAAGCAGTCGGTTGCCCGCCTGAAGGAACTGGAAGCCGGTGAAACCGACGGCACCTTCGAGAAGCTGGTCAAGCACGAAGTGCTGGGCCTGCGTCGCGAGCGCGACAAGCTGGAAGCTTCGCTGGGCGGCATCAAGGACATGAACCGCCTGCCGGACGCCATCTTCGTGATCGACATCGGCCACGAAGACATCGCGATCAAGGAAGCCAAGAAGCTGGGCATCCCGGTCATCGCCGTGGTCGACACCAACTACAACCCGGAACTGGTTGATTACGCCATCCCGGGCAACGACGACGCCATCCGCGCTGTGCAGCTGTACGCTCGCGCCGCTGCCGACGCCGTGCTGGAAGGCAAGGCTGCTGCACCGCACGCCGCTTCGGTTCGCGAAGAAGAGTTCGCTGAAGCCGCCGCTGAAGGCGAAGACAAGCCGGCCCGCCGCGCGCCGGCCAAGAAGGCTGCCAAGAAGGGCGACGACGCCCAGGCCTGATCCAGGCCCCGGGGTGGATGCCCGGCGTCCACCCTCCCTGCATGCCGCCCTTGGCGCGTGACAGGACCGTGTCACACGGGCCGGCCACCATGCCGGCCCAACCCCTTTCTTTCGTGAGGTAATCCCGTGGAAATCACTGCTTCCCTGGTCAAGGAACTGCGCGAGCGCACCGGCGCCGGCATGATGGAATGCAAGAAGGCGCTCACTGAAGCCAACGGCGACATCAACGCTGCTGCTGAAGCCATGCGCAAGTCCGGCGCCGCCAAGGCCGACAAGAAGGCTGACCGCGTGGCCGCCGAAGGCCGTCTGGGCCTGGCCCAGGACGGCGGCAAGGCCGTGCTGGTCGAAGTCAACTCGGAAACCGACTTCGTCGCCAACGATGACAACTTCAAGTCCTTCGTCAACGCCGTGGCCGCCGCTGCCCTGGCCTCCGACGCCAACGACGTCGAAGCCGTGAAGGCCGCCACGCTGGCCGATGGCCGCACCGTTGAAGAAGCCCGCGCCACCGCCGTGCAGACCCTGGGCGAGAACATCCAGATCCGCCGCCTGGTGAAGGTGGACGGCAACAACACCGTCGGCGCCTACGTCCACACCAACGGCAAGGTCGGCGTGCTGGTCGACCTGGTCGGCGGCGACGTCGAGCTGGCCCGTGGCCTGGCCATGCATGTGGCCGCGCTGAAGCCGCCGCACAACAAGGCTTCGGACGTTCCGGCCGACTTCGTCGAGAAGGAAAAGGAAATCGAGCTGGCCAAGATGTCCGAGAAGGACAAGGCCAAGCCGGCCGACATCCTGGAAAAGATCATCAGCGGCAAGATCAACAAGATCGTCAGCGACGTGACCCTGTACGGCCAGACCTACGTGCTGGGCGACACCACCGTCGAGCAGGTGGTCAAGGCCGCCGGCGCCGATGTGGCGGGCTTCAAGCTGCTGGTCGTCGGCGAAGGCATCGAGAAGGTGGTGGAAGACTACGCCGCCGAAGTTGCCAAGGCGATGCAGGTCTGATTCCAGCCCTCCGGCTGTGAAGCAACCAGAAGGAGCCGCGGGAAACCGCGGCTCTTTTTTTGTGCCCGGGACAATGGGAGGCCCATGCTCCAACCGTGGGTGGGCACCGTGGGGGCGCACACCGCCGCCGCACACCGGTACCTTTGCGTTACGCACCAATCAAGCCGATACTCGGCGCAGGGAATCGACAGTCACATAGCAGGAACGAAAATCGCGGACTGTGATGCATTCCTAGGTATTCTTGTCCTAATGGAATTGAACGACCCGACATGCCTCCCGAGCTGACAGCTGCCCTGGCGCTCTGCCGCAACCTGCCTTCGCCGCCCGGTATTGCCCTGCGCATCATCGAACTGGCGCAGGACCCGGAAGCGGACATCGCCACCGCCGCCGACATCATCGCCATCGATATGGCGCTGAGCGCTCGCATGCTGCGCATCGCCAATTCACCGCTGTACGCCAGCCGCCGCCGGATCGAGAACCTCGGCCAGGCGCTGACCATGCTCGGCCTGAATGCCACGATCAGCCTCGCCCTCGGCTTCACCGTCACCCAGGGCCTGACCGGTGGCAGCGGTGCCGACCACGACCTGCGCCAGCGCGCGTGGAAGCGCAGCATCCTCAGTGCACTGGCTGCCAGCCAGCTGGGCCAGGCGCGCGGGCTGCGCCGGCTGGAGGAGCTGATGCTGGCCGGACTGCTGCAGGACCTGGGCGTGCTGTGCCTGGCCCAGGCCGAATCGGAGCGCTATCTGCCGCTGCTGCGCGATGCGCGCGACAACATCGACCTGGTCTCGCGTGAACGCGACGCGCTGGGCTGCAGCCACGCCGACGTCGGCGCCTGGGTCGCCGAGCAGTGGGGCCTGCCGCGCTACCTGGTGGAGAGCATCAGCCACAGCGAAGACCAGGACGCCGCGGCATCGGCGTTCCAGGCCTGCGTCCAGCTGTCCGGCGCCGTGGCCGACATCTGGCTCGATGACGACGCCGATGCCGCGCGCGAGCGTGCCCTGCAGCAGGTGCATGATCGCCTGGAGCTGGACAGCGCGCGTTTTGACCAGGTGCTGGTGCGCATCAGCGAAGCCCTGCCGGACATCGCCAGCCTGTTCGAGGCCGGCCTGAGCTCGCCGATGCGGGTGCGCGAGCTGATCGACCACGCCCAGGAACTGGCCACCCTGCGCAACCTGCGTGAACTGCAGGATGCCGAACAGGCGCGCCGCCGCGCCGACGAATTCGAGGCCCGCGCCAAGCGCCTGGCCGACCAGGCCCATCGCGATGCCCTGACCGGCGTACTCAACCGCCGCCAGCTCGAGGCCGTGCTCGAACAGGAATTCCTGCGCGCCGGGCGCCAGGGCTGGCCGCTGTCGGTGGCCTTCATCGACCTGGACGACTTCAAGAAGATCAATGACGCCCACGGCCACCTGACCGGCGACGAAGTGCTGCGCGCCTTCGCCGGCAAGCTGCAGGGCCAGCTGCGCAACAGCGACACCGTCGCCCGCTTCGGCGGCGAGGAGTTCGTCGCGCTGCTGCCCAACACCAGCGAAACCGTGGCACTGGACGTGATCCGCCGGGTCCTGGCCAACATCGTCGCCACGCCGATGGCCGAGCTGGAAGGCGGCCCACTGTTCGTCACCTTCTCGGCCGGCGTGGCCACCCAGGGCGGTTACGAGCGCTTCGCCGATGTGCAGGACCTGCTGCGCGCCGCCGACGACGTGCTGTACCGCTCCAAGAACCTGGGCCGCAACCGGGTGATCGCGCGCTCCCCCGGCGCGCTGGGCCACGACGAGCTGTCGGCGACGGCCGGCGCCGAGCTGGGCTGAACAGGAAGCCCCGCGCCATCGGGGCGAATCGCCGGATTTTGCGCCGCAGTGCACAAAACACTATGGCCCGACGCCGCATGCGCGTAGAATCGCCCGCGATTTCCACGCACCCGAGGTCCCCATGTCCAAGCTCGCCTATCGCCGCATCCTTCTGAAACTGTCCGGGGAGGCGCTGATGGGAGATGAGGACTACGGCATCGACCCGAAGATCATCAACCGCCTGGCCCGCGAGGTCATCGAAGCCCAGCAGGCCGGTGCCGAAGTGGCGCTGGTGATCGGCGGCGGCAACATCTTCCGCGGCGCCGGCCTGGCCGCCGGCGGCATGGACCGGGTCACCGGCGACCAGATGGGCATGCTGGCCACGGTCATCAACGCCCTGGCCATGCAGGACGCGCTGGAGAAGCTCGGCGCCAAGGCCCGCGTGATGAGCGCGATCAAGATCAACGACGTGTGCGAGGACTACATCCGCCGCCGCGCCATCCGCCACCTCGAAAAGGGCCGCCTGGTGATCTTCGCCGCCGGCGTCGGCAGCCCGTTCTTCACCACCGATTCCGGCGCCGCCCTGCGTGCGATCGAGATCGGTGCCGACCTGCTGCTGAAGGCCACCAAGGTCGATGGCGTATACGACAAGGACCCGAACAAGCACAGCGATGCGGTCCGCTTCGACACCCTCAGCTACGACGAAGTGATCCGCCGCGGCCTGGAAGTGATGGATACCGCCGCCTTCGCGCTGGCGCGCGACAGCGATCTGCCGATGCGTGTGTTCGACATGGGCCAGCCGGGCGAACTGCTGAAGATCCTCAGCGGCGAGAACATCGGCACCCTGGTCCAGGGCCGCGATCCGGCCTGAGCCTGAGCGGGCGGCGACAGCCGGGTCGATCCAGGCCCGGCAGCGTCCCGTATTCGCCTATAATCGCCCGATTCCAGATACATCCAGGACCGGGCGATGCTCAACGACATCAAGAACAACGCGCAGACGCGCATGGCCAAGAGCATCGACGCTCTGAAGCACACCCTTACCTCCATCCGGACCGGGCGTGCCACGCCGGCCCTGCTGGACCGTGTGACGGTCAATGCCTACGGCAATGCCAGCACCCCGCTGAACCAGGTTGCCTCGATCTCCAACGCCGACGCCCACTCGCTGCTGGTCACCCCGTTCGACAAGGGCATGATCAAGGAGATCGAGAAGGGGCTCTACAACGCCGAGTTCACCCCGAACACCCTGGGGACGGCGATCCGCATCAACATGCCGCCGCCGACCGAAGAGCGCCGCAAGGAGCTGGTCAAGCAGGTGCAGAAGGAAGGCGAAGGCGCCAAGATCGCGATCCGCAACATCCGTCAGGACGCGAACAAGGAAATCGCCAAGCTGGTCAAGGACAAGGCGATCAGCGAAGACGAGAAGAAGCGCGGCGAAGACGACATCCAGAAGTTGACCGACGCCAACATCAAGGACGTCGACAAGGTCGTTGCCGACAAGGAAAAAGAACTGTTGTCGGTCTGAAGTCGATGCCTTCAGTCCCGCCCCCGTTGCCGGCTGCCCTGCCCCGCCACGTTGCCATCATCATGGATGGCAACGGCCGCTGGGCGCAGCAGCGGCGCCGCCCGCGCGTGATCGGCCACCGTGCCGGCGCGCGTGCCGTCAACCGCACCATCGAGCGCTGCCTTGAGCTGGGTATCCCGGCGCTGACCCTGTTCGCGTTTTCCAGCGAGAACTGGGGCAGGCCGCAGGACGAAGTGGATGCGTTGATGAAGCTGTTCCTCGGCGCGCTCGACCGCGAAGTGGACGAGCTGCATCGGCGCGGCGTGCGCGTGCGCTTCATCGGCGAACGCGAACGCTTCGGTGCAGGGCTGGTCAGCCGCATGCAGCTGGCCGAGCAGCGCACCGCCGACAACACCGCGCTTACCCTGTCGATCGCCGCCAGCTACGGCGGCCGCCAGGATATCGCGCGTGCCGCGCGCGCCCTTGCCGCTGAAGTCGCGGCCGGCCGCCTGCTGCCCGAGCAGATCGACGAGTCGCTGCTGGGCCGCCAGGTCGCTCTGGCCGACCTGCCGCCGCCGGACCTGTTCATCCGCACCGGCGGCGACACCCGCATCAGCAACTTCCTGCTGTGGCAACTGGCCTATACCGAGCTGTGGTTCACCGAGGCGCTGTGGCCCGATTTCGATGCCGACCAGCTGCAGCAGGCGCTTGATGCCTATGCCGGCCGCGAGCGTCGATTCGGCCTGACCAGCGCCCAGATCGCCGCCCTGGCCACCGAGACCTCCAGCCCATGACCAAGACCCGAGTCCTCGCCGCGCTGATCATGGCGCCGCTGGCCATCGCTGCGATCCTGCTGCTGCCGACGCAGTGGCTGGCCGCCGCCGCCGCCGCCGTGCTGCTGATCGGCCTGTGGGAATGGCTGAAGCTGTCCGGCATCGAAGACACCCTGGCGCGCACCGTGCTGCTGGTGCTGAACCTGCTGCTGATGGTGCTGCTGGTCTGGGCCGACGGCAGCACCCTGGTGCTGTTCCAGATCACCACGCTGGCCGGCGTGGCCTGGTGGCTGGCGGCGCTGGTCTGGCTGCGCTTCTTCAACTTCGGCGCACAGCCGACGGCCCCTGCGCGGATCGTGAAGATGCTGGCCGGTACCCTGGCCATCGTCCCGGCCTGGGCGGCGCTGGTGCTGATCCATGCCGGCGGCGATCCGCCGGGCCAGCAGGGCCACCTGTGGCTGCTGGCCGCGCTGGCCCTGGTCTGGGCGGCCGATTCGGGCGCCTATTTTGTCGGCAGACAATTCGGCAAGCACAAGCTGGCCCCGCGCATCAGCCCCAACAAGACCTGGGAAGGCCTGTTCGGTGGGCTGATCGCCGGCGTCGCCGTCGCCCTGGGCCTGGGCTGGTTGGCCGGCATCGATGCCGCCCACCTGCCGGGGCTGCTGATCACCTCGGTGGTGGCGGTGTTCGCCTCGGTGCTGGGCGATCTGTTCGAAAGCCTGATCAAGCGCCATGCCGGCGCCAAGGACTCAGGCCACCTGATTCCGGGCCACGGTGGCGTTCTGGACCGGGTCGATGGCGTGCTGGCGGCCGTGCCCGTGTTCGCGCTGGGCAAGGAAATCTTCGGATTCTGACCATGAATGCTGCTGCAGACCTGCGCCGGGTCGCCGTATTTGGCGCCACCGGCTCGATCGGCGCCTCCACGCTGGACGTGATCGCCCGCCACCCGCAGCGCTACCAGGCCACCGTGCTGGCGGCGGGCCGCCAGGTGCAGGCGCTGCTGGCCCTGTGCCGGCAGCACGCGCCGGCCCATGCGGTGATTGCCGACGAATCGCTGTATGCGACGCTGCGCGACGGCCTGCGCGAGGCCGGCCTGGCCACCGAGGCCCATGCCGGCCACGCTGCACTGGACCAGCTGGCGGCAAGCGACGCCTGTGACACCGTCGTGGCCGCCATCGTCGGCGCTGCCGGCCTGTCCTCGACCCTGGCCGCCGCTGCTGCGGGCAAGCGCATCCTGCTGGCCAACAAGGAATCGCTGGTGCTGGCCGGCGAACTGCTGACCCGCACCGCCGAGCGCGCCGGCGCCGAGATCATCCCGATCGACAGCGAGCACAGCGCGATCTTCCAGTGCCTGCGCTCGCGCGATGCCAGTGCCGACGGCGCCGGTGTGCGTCGCATCCTGCTCACCGCCTCCGGTGGCCCATTCCGTGGCCGCACCCGGGCCGAACTGGCCCAGGTCACCCCGGCGCAGGCCGTTGCCCACCCGAAATGGTCGATGGGCCCGAAGATCTCGGTCGATTCGGCGACGTTGATGAACAAGGGTCTGGAAGTGATCGAGGCCCATCACCTGTTCGCGGTGCCCGGCGAACGCATCGAGGTACTGGTGCATCCGCAGAGCCTGGTGCATTCGCTGGTCGAGTTCGTCGACGGCTCGACCCTGGCCCAGATGGGCCTGCCGGACATGCGCACCACCCTGGCCGTCGGCCTGGGCTGGCCGCACCGCATCGAATCTGGCGTGGCCGGGCTGGACCTGCTGGCGCAGGGCCGGCTCGATTTCGAAGCCCCCGACACTGGCGCGTTCCCCTGCCTGGCGCTGGCCTGGCAGGCGATGCAGGCCGGCGGTACTGCCCCGGCAGTGCTGAACGCTGCCAACGAAGAGGCGGTTTCAGCGTTTCTTCAGGGCCGGATCGGTTTCCTGACCATCCCGGACCTGGTTGCTAACGCTCTTTCAACACTGCCGACCGAACCAGCCGATACACTGGAGGTCCTGTTGTCCGCCGACCAGCGGGCACGCCAGCTGACCCTGAACGCCATCGCCGCCGCCTGAACGACCGCCTCGCCCAGCATGACGACGCCGCCCCTGCCCGCCACTGTGAGCCTGCATGACTGATTTCATCGGATCGGTCTGGTGGATGATCGTCAGCCTCGGGCTGCTGGTCACCTTCCACGAATTCGGGCATTACTGGGTCGGCCGCCTGTGCGGCGTCAAGGTGCTGCGCTTCTCGGTCGGCTTCGGCCGGCCGCTGTGGTCGCGCCGCGACCGCCATGGCACCGAGTTCGCCATCGCCGCCATCCCGCTCGGCGGCTATGTGAAATTCCTCGACGAGCGCGAGGTCGAGGTCCACCCGCACGAACGCGGCCAGGCCTTCAACCACAAGACCGTGTGGCAGCGCATCGCCATCGTCGCCGCCGGCCCCCTCGCCAACCTGCTGCTGTGCATCCTGCTGCTGTGGGCGATGTTCGTGATCGGCAAGCAGGACTATTCCCCCACCATCGGCCGCACCAGCGGCATTGCCGCCACGGCCGGCCTGTCCGGCGGCGATCGCGTGCTGCGCGTGGACGACCGCCAGGTGGTCACCCTGGGCGAGGCCAGCATGGCGCTGACCGCTGCGGCGATGGACCGCCGCGATGTGAAACTGGAAGTGCTCGATCCCGCCGACCAGGTGCGCGTGCGCACGCTGCCGCTGTCGCAGCTGCCGGCAGGCTTCGATGAACGGCGGGTGCCGATCCTGGCCGGCCTGTACTGGCAATCGTGGCTGCAGCCGGCCCGGGTCGATTCGCTCACGCCCGATTCGGTGGTGACCGGGCTGCTGCAGCCCGGTGACCTGATCGTGGCGATCGACGGCCAGCGCATCGACAGCGTCGACCAGGTGATCGGCGAGATCCAGGCCCTCGGCCGCGCCGGCGGCCCGGGCATGATCGAAGTCCTGCGTGGCGGCGAGCGGCTGGCGCTGGAGGTCACCCCGCGCCAGGGCAAGGACGGCAAGGGCAACCCGGTCTGGCAGATCGGCGTCGGCTTCCCTACCTCCTACAGCCCGGCCTACGACACCCTGCTGCGCTATGGCCCGCTGGACGCGGTCACCGTGGCCGTGCGCGAAACCGGCCGCCTGGCCGCCGACTCGCTCGGCATGATGGGCCGCATCATCACCGGCAAGGCCTCGCTGCAGAACGTTTCCGGGCCGGTCACCATCGCCCGGGTGGCCAATGTGTCGGCCAAGCGCGGCCTCGACTGGTTCCTGCAGTTCCTGGCCCTGCTGTCGCTCAGCCTGTGCATCATCAACCTGCTGCCGATCCCGATCTTGGACGGCGGCCACCTGCTGTATTACCTTATCGAGTTGGTCAAGGGCAGCCCGCTGAGCGAGCGTGCCATCGCCGCCGGCCAGTACATCGGCCTGGCGTTGCTGGCCGGGCTGATGGGGTTGGCGTTCTACAACGACATCCTCGGCCTGGTCCCGCGATGAACTTTTCCACGTTGTTGCCGTCTACAGCGTCGGCATCCCGCACCAATGAAATCGACCTTCCTACCGGACGTGACATGACGCGACTCCCCAATCGCCGCCTGCTGGCCCTCGCCCTCGCCGCCGTCACCGGCGCCCCCGCCCTGGCCCAGGCAGCCGAGCCCTTCACTGTCAGCGACATCCGCGTCGATGGCCTGCAGCGCATCAGCTCGGGCACGGTGTTCACCTACCTGCCGGTGGAACGTGGCGAGACGGTCACCGACAGCAAGGTCGGCGAGACCATCCGCGCCCTGTACAAGACCGGCTTCTTCGAAGACGTGCAGCTGGACCGCCAGGGCACCATCCTGGTGGTGACCGTCAAGGAACGCCCGGCGATCAACAAGCTGACCGTGACCGGCAACAAGGACATCAAGTCCGACCAGCTGCTCAAGGGCCTGTCCGACATCGGCCTGACCGAAGGCGGCACGTTCGATCGCCTGAGCCTGGACCGCGTGACCCAGGAACTGCGCCGCCAGTACAACGACCGCGGCAAGTACAACGTCGAGATCACCCCGACGGTGAGCCCGCTGGACCGCAACCGCGTGGACATCGCCATCGCCATCAAGGAAGGCAAGGCGGCCAAGATCCGCCATGTCAACCTGGTCGGCACCGAGAAGTACGAGAGCAAGGACATCCTGGAGACCTGGGAATCGAAGGAGCACAACTGGGCCTCGTGGTACCGCCGCGATGACCAGTACTCCAAGGAAAAGCTGTCCGGCGACCTGGAAAAGCTCAACTCCTGGTACCTGGATCGCGGCTATGTCGACTTCAGCATCGATTCGACCCAGGTCTCGATCAGCCCCGACAAGCGCGACATGTTCCTGACCGCCGGCGTGACCGAGGGTGCGCAGTACAAGATCTCCGAGATCAAGGTCAGCGGCGACACCATCCTCCCGCAGGAGGATGTCGAGCGCATGGTGATCCAGAAGTCCGGCGACACGTTCTCGCGTGCGCTGCTGGAGTTCAGCTCGGACACCATCACCAATTCGCTGTCCAACATCGGCTACGCGTTCGCCAAGGTGAACCCGATCCCGACCACCAACCGCGCCGAACAGACGGTGGCCATCAACATGCAGGTCGTGCCCGGCCCGCGCGTGTCGGTGCGCCGCATCCTGTTCCGTGGCAACACCCGCACCTCCGACGAAGTGATGCGTCGCGAAATGCGCCAGTTCGAGAACAGCTGGTACTCGCAGGCCGCGATCGACCGTTCCAAGATCCGCCTGCAGCGCCTGGGCTACTTCGAGTCGGTCGAGGTCGAGACCCCGGCGGTCAGCGGCAGCAACGACCAGGTCGACGTCGTCTACAACGTCAAGGAAACCACCTCCGGCAGCTTCGTGTTCGGCCTGGGCTACTCGCAGTCCTACGGCATGACCACCTCGGTGCAGCTGTCGCAGAACAACTTCCTCGGCGGCGGCAACCGCGTGTCGGTTGAAGCCTCGCGCAGCAGTTACCTGCAGCGTTACGGCTTCAGCTACACCAACCCGTACTTCACCGACGACGGCGTCTCGCTGGGCTACAACCTGTCCTGGCGCGAACTGGACTACTCCGACTTCAACACCGCGCAGTACAACAGCACCAATGGTTCGGCGCAGGTGGTGTTCGGCGTGCCGCTGACCGAGACCGATACCGTCTCGCTGATGTTCGGCATCGACAGCAACCAGATCACCACGTACGAAGGCTCGACGCCGCAGTCGATCATCGACTACATCAATGCGGTCGGTAAGCGTACCTTCCATGCCTGGCGCACCGAACTGGGCTGGGCGCGCGACTCGCGCAACGACTACTTCATGCCGACCCGCGGCACCTACCAGCGCGTGGGCCTGGAAACCACGCTGCCGGGCTCGACCATCGAGTACTACAAGCTGAACTACCAGATCAGCAAGTACTGGCCGATCATGCCGTCGCTGGTGATCAACACCCGCGCCGAAATCGGCTACGGCGATGCCTACGGCAAGGACTACACCCGTACGCTGACCAATCCGGATGGCACCACCCGCACCGTCACCGCCAGCGGCCTGCCGTTCTTCGAGAACTTCTACGCCGGTGGCACCAACTCGGTGCGCGGCTTCGAGGACAACACCCTCGGCCCGCGCGAAGTCACCCGTGGCTACCCCGAGGGCCAGCCGCTGGGTGGTTCGCTGAAGACCGTCGGTTCGGTGGAAGCCTACTTCCCGCGCCTGTTCGACAGCCCGTCGGCGCGCGTGTCGGCCTTCGTCGACTTCGGCAACGTGTATACCGGCGTGGACAACTTCAAGGCCAACGAGCTGCGCGTGTCCACCGGTGTGGCCCTGCTGTGGCGCGCCCCGGTCGGCCCGATCTCGATCAGCTACGCCTTCCCGTTGAAGAAGGAAGACGATGACAAGATCGAGCGGCTGCAATTCACGTTCGGCGGCCAGTTCTAAGAACTGACCACCGAAGGTGCGCCGCGGCTTGCTGCGCAAGCAGCGGGTCCCGACCTACCTCCTATCCCCCGCGCCATTGGCGCGCCCCCCTTAACAGAAGGGGGGCTCTCCACCAGACGGGGCGCGAAGCGCCGGGCATTGCCCGGCGTTTTCGTTTTACTTGCTCACCACCGTTACTTCCCGCGCTCGCGTGAAATCATCTGGTGATGGCGCAGGGGGCTGACCAGGACCGTTGGCGCCATGGATGGCGCCATCGAGCCCCCAGGGATGGGTCTACGGCGTGTCCTGGGCAGCCCCCTGCGCCATCACCCCGGGACATCAGGCAGGCGCCGCTTTTGACCCCGCATGACCGCAATGGCGTCACACGTTAAACTCCCGCCGTGAATACTCCCACCTACACCGCCCAGCAACTCGCCGAGCAGTTCGGCCTGCAGGTCCATGGCGACCCCGCCACCGCCATCCATGGCGTGGCCACCCTCGCCCATGCCGGTCCTGGCCAGCTGACCTTCCTCGCCAATCCACGCTACCGCGCCCAGCTGGCCGGCAGCCAGGCCTCGCTGGTGGTCCTGCGTGCCGACGACGCCGAGGCCGCCCCCGGCGCCGCGCTCGTGGCCAAGGACCCCTACACCACCTTTGCCAAGATCGCCGCGCTGTTCGACATCGCGCCGACGCGGCCGCCGGGCATCCACCCCAGCGCCGTCATCGATCCCAGCGCCCAGGTCGCCGCCAGCGCCCACATCGGCCCGTTCGTCTCCATCGGCGCACGCAGCGTCGTGGGCGACAACTGCATCATCGGCGCCGGCAGCGTGATCGGCGAAGACTGCCGCCTGGACACGGGGTGTGAACTGATCGCGCGGGTCACCCTGGTCACCCGGGTCACGCTGGGCAAGCGCGTGCGCGTGCATCCCGGTGCCGTGCTCGGCGCCGACGGTTTCGGCCTGGCGATGGACGCTGGCAAGTGGATCAAGGTGCCGCAGCTCGGCGGCGTCCGCATCGGCGACGACTGCGAGATCGGTGCCAATACCTGCGTCGACCGTGGCGCGCTGGAAGACACCGTGCTGGACGAGGATGTGCGCCTGGACAACCTGGTGCAGATCGCCCACAACGTGCAGATCGGCGCGCACTCGGCCATCGCTGGCTGCACCGGCATCGCCGGCAGCGCCAGGATCGGCCGCTACTGCCTGCTCGGCGGCCACGTCGGCGTGGTCGGCCATCTTGAGATCTGCGACAAGGTCGTGATCACTGGCAAGTCAGTGGTGCGCAATTCCATCCATGAGCCGGGCGAGTACTCGTCCGGCACCCCGTTGACCGACAACCGCACGTGGCGCAAGAACGCCGCGCGCTTCAAGCAGCTGGACGCATTGGCTCGCCGCGTCCTGGCTGCTGGCAAGGAGAAAGAATGAACGACACGCTGCAGCTTCCGATCGACGTCAGCCAGATCCAGGAACTGCTTCCGCACCGCTACCCGTTCCTGCTGGTGGACCGGGTGCTCGAGCTCGACATCGAGGCCAAGCGCATCCTCGCGCAGAAGAACGTCAGCATCAACGAGCCGTTCTTCCAGGGCCACTTCCCGGGCCGCCCGATCATGCCCGGCGTGCTGATCATCGAGGCGCTGGCGCAGGCCGGTGGCGTGATGACCCAGCTCACGCTTGGCCGCGACTCGCAGTCCAAGCTGTTCTACATGGTCAAGGTGGAAAACGCCCGCTTCAACAAGCAGGTCGTGCCCGGCGATGTGCTGATGCTGGATGTGCAGATGAAGCGCCTGATCCGCAACATGGGCTGGTACTACGGCGAAGCCAAGGTCAACGGCGAAGTGGTCGCCTCGGCCGAGGTCATGTGCGCGGGCGCCAAGGGCTGATCCACGGGAGGCAGCAATGACTGACAACGCACCACGGATCCATCCCACCGCCGTCATCGATCCGGCCGCACGGCTGGCCGACGACGTCCAGGTGGGTGCCTTCACGCTGATCGGCGCCGATGTTGAAATCGGTGCCGGCACGGTGGTCGGCCCCCATTGCAGCATCCACGGTCCGACCCGGATCGGCCGCGACAACCGCTTCGTCGGCCACGCGGCCATCGGTGGCGAGCCGCAGGACAAGAAGTTCGGCGGCGAGCGTACCGAACTGGTGATCGGCGACCGCAACGTGTTCCGCGAGTTCGTCACCCTCAACCGTGGCACCGGCGGCGGCGGTGGCATCACCACCATCGGCAACGACAACTGGATGCTGGCCTACACGCACGTGGCGCACGACTGCCATGTGGGCAACTTCTGCGTGTTCTCCAACAACACCACGCTGGCCGGCCACGTGACCGTGGGCGACTACGTGATCATCAGTGGCTTTGCCGGCGCCCACCAGTTCTGCCGCATCGGCGCGCACGCCTTCCTCGGCATGGGCGCGCTGACCAATGGCGACGTGCCACCGTTCACCATGGTCGGCACCGACTCGCTCGGCCGCCCGCGTGGGATCAACAGCGAGGGCCTGAAGCGCCGTGGCTTCGATGCCGAGCGCATCTCGGCCATCAAGCGCGCTTACCGCACGCTGTATGTGGCCGGACTGCCGCTGGCCGAGGCCAAGGTGCAGCTGACCGAACAGGCGCGTGACAGCGATGACGTGAAGGCCATGCTGGACTTCATCGAGCACGCCGAGAGGCCCTTGCTGCGATGAGCAGCACGCCCGGCCAGGCGCCGGCCGGCGCCGCCGTGATCCCGCTGGCCTCGATGGCCGGCAGTGTCCCCGCGCAGCGGGTGCTCAGCGAGCGCCCGTTGCGGATCGCGCTGGTGGCCGGTGAAGCCTCCGGCGATCTGCTCGGTGCGGGCCTGGTACGCGAGCTGAAGGCCCGCTTCCCGAATGCCGAATTCGCCGGCATCGGCGGCGATGCCATGCGCAGCGCCGGCTGCCAGACCTGGCACGATGCGAGCGAGCTGGCCGTGATGGGCCTGACCGAGGTACTGCGCCATCTGCCGCGCCTGCTGAAGCTGCGCTCGGCCTTCCGCCAGCGTGCGTTGGAATGGCAGCCCGACGTGTTCATCGGCATCGATGCGCCCGACTTCAACCTGGGCATCGAGCGTTGGTTGAAGCAGCGTGGCGTACGCACCGTGCATTACGTCAGTCCATCGGTGTGGGCCTGGCGCGAAAAGCGCGCCGAGAAGATCGGCAGCAGCGCCGACCTGGTGCTGTGCCTGTTCCCGATGGAACCGCCGATCTATGCCAGGCACGGCATCGACGCGCGCTTCGTCGGTCATCCGATGGCCGACGACATTCCCCTGCAGGGCGACCGCGAAGCCGCACGTGCCACGCTTGGCCTGCCGGCCTCGGCCAAGGTGCTGGCGGTGTTGCCGGGCAGCCGCCTGGGCGAGATCTCGCGCCTGGGCGAGCCCTTCTTCGAAGCCGCCTGGCAGGTCTCCGAGCGCATTCCCGGGCTGCATGTGGTGGTGCCCGCTGCCAACGCGGCCTGCCGACGGCTGATCGAAGAACAGCTGTCGCGCTCGGCGCTGCCGGTGGCCTATTCGCATGTGCTCGACGGCCAGGCGCGCGATGCGATGATCGCCGCCGACGTGGTGGTGCTGGCGTCCGGTACCGCCACCCTGGAGGCCATGCTGGTGAAGCGCCCGATGGTGGTCGGCTACCGCGTCAACGAACTGACCTACCGCCTGGTCAAGGCACTGGGCCTGATCAAGGTCGACCGCTTCGCCCTGCCCAACATCCTGGCCGGCCAGGACCTGGCCCCGGAACTGATGCAGCATGACTGCACGCCGGACAAGCTGGCTGCGGCCATCCAGCAGTGGTTCGACCACCCGCAGCGGGTGAGCGACCTGCAGGACACCTACGCGCGCCTGCACGAACGCCTGCGCCGCAACGCCTCGGCACGTGCCGCCGACGCCGTGGGCGAGCTGCTGGTGCGCAACCAGGCCCAGGCATGAGCCGCCGCCACGCCGCTGCGGCCAGCCTGGCCCTGTTCGATGCCGCCGCGGTGGTCGAGCCGGAGCGCCTGGTCGCCGGCGTCGACGAGGCCGGCCGTGGCCCGCTGGCTGGGCCGGTGGCGGTGGCGGCGGTGGTGTTCGATCCGTCCCGGCCGCGGATCAACGGCCTGGATGACTCCAAGCAGCTGACCGCGGCCCGCCGCGAGCAGTTGCATGACCGCATCATCGAGCGCGCCCTGGCCTGGCGCGTGGTGCTGGTGGACGTGGACACCATCGACCGCCTGAACATCTACCAGGCTACCCTGCAGGGCATGCGCGACGTCGTTGCAGCGGTCGCCCATGTGGCCGGCTTCGCCCGCATCGATGGCAACGTGGTGCCCAAGGGCCTGGCGCTGCCGGCGCAGGCGCTGGTCGGCGGCGACGGCATCGACCGCGCGATCATGGCCGCCTCGATCCTGGCCAAGGTCTCGCGCGACCGTTACATGCTGGACGTGCACAGCCGCCACCCGCAGTACGGCTTCGAGCAGCACAAGGGCTACGGAACCCCGGCCCACCTGGCCGCCCTGCGTGAACATGGTCCCTGCGCGGAGCATCGGCGCAGCTTCGCCCCGGTGCGTGAGTGCCTGGACCTGACGCAGGCGGCGGCCATCGCCTGAGCCTGCTGGAGTTGTAGAGCCGAGCCCATGCTCGGCTGCTGTGGACAGCCGAGCATGGGCTCGGCTCTACAGAAGGCGGCCTCCCGCACGCCTGAATCCGGCGCCACGCCGTGCCCCTGTCAAGCCTTGTGGCAACCCCCTGCCCTCGCTACCCTGACCGGGCATTCCAGCGCTTCCCGACCCCGGCGACGAACCTCCGTCAGCACCCGGGGCCCGCGCGCTCCAACCTGGTCCGGCATGTCCAACTCCCGCTTCGTACATCTCCACGTCCACACCGAGTTCTCGCTGGCGGACTCGACCATCCGTGTGCCGGCCAAACCCGATCAGGCCGACCCGAAGAAGGCCAAGCAGGCCAACCTGCTGTCACGCTCGGTGGAACTCGGCCTGCCCGCGCTGGCGGTGACCGATCTCAACAACCTGTTCGCCCTGGTCAAGTTCTACAAGGCGGCCGAAGGCGTGGGCATCAAGCCGATCGCCGGCGCCGATGTGCTGATCGCCGAGGAAGGCCAGGACCCGTGGCGGATGACCCTGCTGTGCCGCGATCGCGAGGGTTACCTGAGCCTGTCGCGGCTGCTGACCCGCGCCTGGATGGAAGGCCATCGCCCCGAAGGCGGCGTGGCCATCCATCCGGACTGGCTGAAGGCCGGCAACGCCAACCTGTTCGCGCTGGCCGGGCGGCAGAGCCTGGCCGGGCGCCTGGCGCTGGACGGCAAGCATGAGCTGGCCGAGCAGCAGCTGGCCGACTGGCAGCGCGTGTTCGGCGATGGCCTGCACCTGGAGCTGACCCGCACCGGCCGCGAGGGCGAGGAAACCTTCAACCAGTTCGCGCTGATGGCCGCTGGCCAGCGCGGCCTGCCGGTGGTGGCCAGCAATGACGTGCGCTTCCTGTCGCCGTCGGATTTCAGCGCGCACGAAGCGCGCGTGTGCATCTCCACTGGCCGCGTGCTGGACGACCCCAAGCGCCCGCGCGAATACAGCGACCAGCAGTACCTGAAGTCGGCCGAGGAAATGTGCGCGCTGTTCGCCGACATTCCCGATGCGATCGACAATACGCTGGCACTGGCCGAGCGCTGCAACATCGAGATGCGGCTGGGCACCTACTTCCTGCCCAACTACCCGGTACCCGACGACGAGACCCTGGACACCTGGATCCAGAAGATGTCGCGCGACGGCCTGGAAGAGCGCCTGGAGAAGAATCCGCTGGCGCCGGGCAAGACCCGCGAAGAGTACTTCGAGCGCCTGGAATTCGAGCTCAACACCATCATCAAGATGGGTTTCCCGGGCTACTTCCTGATCGTGGCCGACTTCATCCAGTGGGGCAAGAACCAGGGCATCCCGATCGGCCCCGGCCGTGGTTCCGGTGCCGGTTCGCTGGTGGCGTGGGCACTGAAGATCACCGATCTGGACCCGCTGCCGTACAACCTGCTGTTCGAGCGCTTCCTGAACCCGGAACGCGTGTCGATGCCCGACTTCGACATCGACTTCTGCATGGACCGCCGCGACGAGGTGATCGACTACGTCGCGCGCAAGTACGGGCGCGAGCGCGTCAGCCAGATCATCACCTACGGCACCATGGCCGCCAAGGCGGTGGTGCGCGACTCCGGCCGCGTGCTCGGCTTCCCGTATGGCCTGGTCGACGGTGTTTCCAAGTTGATTCCCAACATCCTGGGCATCCACCTGAAGGATGCGCTGGGCAAGGGCAAGGAAGGCCCCGGCTCGGAAATGGCGTCGCCGGAACTGATCCAGCGCTATGAGACCGAGGACGATGTCCGCGACCTGATCGACCTGGCGCTGCAGCTGGAAGACCTGACCCGCAACGCCGGCAAGCATGCCGGCGGCGTGGTGATCGGGCCCGAGCCGCTGAGCGAGTTCTGCCCGCTGTACGCCGAACACGACGAGAACGGCCTGGGCAAGAACCCGGTCACCCAGTTCGACAAGAACGACGTGGAAGAAGTGGGCCTGGTGAAGTTCGACTTCCTCGGCCTGCGCACGCTGACCATCATCGACTGGGCAGTGAAGGCGATCAACAAGCGCCACGAACGCGCGGGCATCCCGCCGGTCGACATCGCCGCGATCCCGCTCGACGATGCGCCCACCTACAAGGACATCTTCGCCAACGGCAACACCGGCGCGGTGTTCCAGTTCGAATCCTCGGGCATGCGCCGCCTGCTGAAGGATGCGCGCCCCGACCGTTTCGAAGACCTGATCGCGCTGGTGTCGCTGTACCGCCCCGGCCCGATGGACCTGATTCCCTCCTTCAACGCGCGCAAGCACGGCCAGGAAGAGATCATCTATCCCGATCCGCGCACCGAAGCCATCCTGAAAGACACCTACGGCATCATGGTGTACCAGGAGCAGGTGATGCAGATGGCGCAGATCGTCGGCGGCTACTCGCTGGGCGGCGCCGACCTGCTGCGCCGCGCGATGGGCAAGAAGGTGCCGGCGGAAATGGCCAAGCACCGCGAGATCTTCCGCGAAGGTGCCGCCAAGGGCGGCGTCGATGGCCCCAAGGCCGACGAAATCTTCGACCTGATGGAGAAGTTCGCCGGCTACGGCTTCAACAAGTCGCACGCTGCAGCCTATGCACTGGTCAGCTATCAGACCGCGTGGCTCAAGCGCCACTACCCGGCCGAGTTCATGGCGGCCACGCTGTCCTCGGACCTGGACAACACCGACAAAGTGGTCGGCTTCCTGGACGAAGTGCGCAACCTCGGCCTGACCGTGCTGCCGCCGAAGGTGAACCAGTCGGCTTTCATGTTCGAAGCGGTGACCCCGGACACCATCCAGTACGGCCTTGGCGCGATCAAGGGCGTCGGCCAGGGCGCCTGCGAGGCGGTGGTCGAGGAGCGGTTGAAGGGCGGCGAGTTCAAGGACCTGCTCGACTTCTGCACCCGCGTCGGTTCAGCCAAGCTCAACCGGCGCACGCTGGAAGCGATGATCAACTGCGGTGCGCTGGACGAGCTCGGCCGCAACCGTGCCTCGCTGATGCTGCAGCTGCCGGAAGTGATCAAGGCCACCGACCAGATGGCGCGCGAACGCGCCTCCGGGCAGAACTCGCTGTTCGGCGGGCCCGACCCGAGCGCCGTGTCGATCCAGCTGGACCTGCCCGAGGCCGAAGAATGGCCGCTGCTGCAGCGCCTGAACGGCGAGCGCGATACGCTGGGCTTCTATCTCAGCGGCCATCCGTTCGACCCGTGGCGCGACGATGTACGCGACCTGGTCGGCAACGATCTGGGCGCGGTGGAGAAGATCTGGAGCGCCAACAGCGGTGGCGGCGGCGGCGAGAAGCGCTGGCGGCCGGAAGTGCAGACCGTGCTGGCCGGCCAGGTGGTCGGCGTGCGCCGCAAGGGCGAAAGCCAGATCTTCATCCAGCTGGAAGATGGTCGCGGCCGCGTCGAATGCAGTGCGTTCTCCGATGCGATGGCCGAGTTCGGCCACTTGATGACCAAGGACCGCATCCTGGTGGTCAAGGGCGGCCTGCGCGAGGACGAATTCAATGGTGGCTACGCACTGCGCATCCGCCAGTGCTGGGACTTCGATGAGGTCTGCGCCAACTACGCCACGCGGCTGTCGCTGCGCCTGGACCTGCGCCAGCAGCGCCCGGTCTGGGAACGCATCAATGCCCTGCTCGACCGCCATCGCCCGGGCCGCACGCCACTGCGCCTGGACCTGCTGCTGAAGGGCCCGCAGGGCGGCGTCGCCGGCATGCTCGATGTATCCGGGCAGAGCGCGGTACGCATCGACTCGAAGCTGATGGAGGCGCTGCGCGCCGACCCGGCCGTGCGCACGCTGAAGGTTCGCTACAGCCCGCCATGGGCCAGCTGACGTTGGCTCCGTGGTTTTGTCGCCCCCCCCTGTTTTCCCGTTTCCTGTATCAAGGACGATTGCCGATGAAGACCCTGCTGTTCCCGTTCGCTGCCGCTCTGGCCCTGGCCGCCTGCTCGCCCTCGAAGGTCGAGTTCCAGATCGACAATCCGACCGACACGCCGCTGGCCCTGAGCATCGATGGCAAGGACCTGCCGGTCGCCGCGCAGGGCTCGCGCCCGGTTTCGCTGGCTGTGGGCGAGCATCGCCTGCACACCGACAAGCTCGGCGACGTGCGCTTCATCGTCTACGTCGATGGCCGCGGCGGCCTGATCAACCCGACCCTGAGCGAGTACGTGATCGCTCGCGAGGTCTATGTCACCGACGAGAGCAAGCTGAAGAACTTCGGCACCGGCAAGGCCGGCATCGAGCTGGGCGGCGTCGACTTCGAGGGCCCGTTCGAGAAGAGCCACGAACTGTTCATCGACAAGGCTTGGACCTACGGCGTGCGCGAACCCTTCCCGAAGGAAAAAGTGGTGGCCCACGTCGACGCCAGCGGCGGCCAGATCGTGGCCAAGGTGTTCACCGCGCCGGACTTCATCGCTTACGTGGAAGAAGGCATGGGCGAGCCCGGCGCGTTCAAGCGCGAGCAGCCGGCCGGCTACGTGGCCCCGGCGTTCAGCCTGGAACCGGCCCCGGCCAGCCTGCCGGCGCTGGTGCCGGCCTTCGAGGCGCATGCCGCGCCGCTGCGTGAGGTCTATGCGCGCTGGCTGAAGGCCACCACCGCCGATGAACAGAAGGCCCTGCGCAAGCAGGACTTCGCCGCGCAGATGGCCTTCACCTCGGCCACCGCCAGCCTGGGCAGCGGGCTGGGCCGTGAGGCCAACGAGGCCTACAACGACTTCGTTTCCCAGCGCAGCCAGTTGATGGGCCGCAGCGCCCTGGTGGTGCCCTGAGCTGACTGGCGCGCCCTGCCCGGCTGCGCTACCGTCGCCTTCCAGACGAAGGCGTACGGGTGGTTTGCACGCATTCGGCTAGAATTCCCCCCTTCTTTACACGACGGCTTCCGATGAATCCGAACTACCTCGACTTCGAGCAACCCATCGCCGACCTGGAAGCCAAGATCCAGGAGCTGCGCAACGCCAGCGCCGGGCCGGCGGTCAATGTCGAGGCGGAAGTGCACGCGCTGCAGGACAAGCTGCGCGTGCGCACCGCACAGATCTTCCGCAACCTGACCTCCTGGCAGGTACTGCAGCTGGCCCGTCACCCGTCGCGCCCGTATACCGCCGACTACATCCGCATCATCTGCGATGAGTTCCAGGAGCTGGCCGGCGACCGCGCCTTCGCCGACGACAAGGCCATCATGGGCGGCCTGGCCCGCATCAACGGCCGCGCGGTGATGGTGATCGGCCACCAGAAGGGCCGTGACACCAAGGAAAAGATCAAGCGCAACTTCGGCATGCCCAAGCCAGAGGGCTACCGCAAGGCCCTGCGCCTGATGAAGATGGCCGAGCGCTTCGGCCTGCCGGTGCTGACCCTGATCGACACCGCCGGCGCATGGCCGGGCATCGACGCCGAATCGCGCGGCCAGTCCGAAGCGATCGCACGCAACCTGATCGAGATGGCCGAACTGAAGGTGCCGATCATCTGCACCGTGATCGGTGAAGGTGGCTCCGGCGGCGCGCTGGCGCTGGGCGTGGGCGACCGCACCGTGATGCTGGAATACGCGGTGTACTCGACCATCACCCCGGAAGGCTGCGCCTCGATCCTGTGGAAGGACGCGGGCAAGGCCAAGGATGCCGCCGAGCAGCTGGGCCTGACCGCGCCGCGCCTGAAGGGCCTGGGCCTGGTCGACAAGGTCGTGCGCGAGCCGACCGGTGGCGCCCACCGCAACCCGACCCAGATGGCCAAGCGCCTGAAGGCGGTGCTGCTGAACGAACTGGACGCGCTGGACAAGCTGTCCACCGAGCAGCTGCTGGAACAGCGCTACACGCGCCTGCGCAGCTACGGCACCTACGAAGCAGCCTGATCGGCCGCGCTGCCTTTCTGTAGAGTCGATCCATGCTCGACTGCTGTTGATCGAAGCAGTCGAGCATGGCTCGACTCTACAAGGGCCCCGCCACGCATGACGTGGAATCTACCGGGCATGTCAGAACGGCTTGGCCAGCACCAGCCACACGATCGGAATAAAGGCCAGCAGCGGAATCTCGTTGATCCAGCGCAGCGCGCGCGACGACGGCAGCGCCCTGCCCTTGGCCACGCCCTTGAGCAGGCGCCCGATCCAGCCGAAATACACCAGCAGCAGCACCACCAGGCCCAGCTTGGCATGCAGCCAGCCAGCGCCGCCCGGCGCGACCATGGTCGGGAAATCCGGGATGACCCTGTAGCCCAGCCACAGCACCAGGCCGAGCAGGAACGCCAGGCCGAACATTGAATGGCCGAACCGGTACAGGCGCAGGCCCATCAGCTGCAGGCGCTCGGTCACGGCGGGCTGGCCGGCGGTTTCGGCCAGGTTGACCAGGATGCGCGGCAGGTAGAACACCGTGGCCATCCACGCCACCACGAACACAATGTGGAAGGTCTTCACCCAGTAGTAGCTCTGCATGCGCTCGCTCCAGCGGCTGGCGTAGATGGGCGGCCATTCTCGCACGCGGCGATCACCGCGCCCCATGTACCGCCGCCGCGACACATCGACGCATGGCGCGCCGCAACACCGTACGATAGGCGCCGTTTCCCGGACCCCGCCCTGCACCATGGACAAGACCTACGACGCCGCCTACTTCCAGCGCTGGTACCGCCGTGCCGACATCGGCGGCAGCGCCCGCCTGGCACGCAAGGTCGCCCTGGCCGTGGCCAGCGCCGAGTACTACCTGGAGCGGCCGATCCGCAGCGTGCTGGACATCGGCTGCGGCGAAGGCGCCTGGCGCGCGCCGTTGCTGAAACTGCGTCCAAAGGTCGAATACCTGGGCTTTGACAGCAGCGAGTACGCTGTGCGCCGCTACGGCCGCACCCGCAACCTGCACATGGCCCGCTTCGGCGACTTCGCCTGGCTGCGGCCCTGCGCCCCGGTCGACCTGCTGGTGTGCTCGGACGTGATGCACTACGTGCCCAGCCGCGAGCTGCGCGCCGGACTGGCCGGCGTGGCCGAGCTGACCGGCGGCGTGGCCTTCCTGGAGACCTTCGCCGCCGAGGACGCGTTCGACGGCGACCACGAGGGCTTCCAGGCCCGGCCCGCCCGCTGGTACCGGCGGGAGCTGGCCCGGCACGGCCTGCAGGCGGCGGGGTCGCACTGCTGGCTCGGCCCCGCCCTGGCAGGCGATGCCGCCGCGCTGGAGCGGATGTGAATCCGGATTCATTATTTTCAGCCGACTTAACCTGCGGGACCCCCGGATGGGATATGCTGCGCGGCAACATATGACCATACATATTCGGTCGTCATGCTCTATCAACTGCACGAACTGACCCGCAACCTGCTCGCCCCCTGGGTGCACCAGGCCCAGGCCAACGCCAAGTTCTTCGCCAACCCGGGCCACTGGTGGTCGCAGATGCCGGGTGCCGATCGCCTGGCCGCGGTCAACGAGCTGTTCCATCGCATCGGCAAGGATTACGAGAAGCCCGAGTGGGGCATCAACGAAATCGACGTCGATGGCGAGCGCGTGCCGATCGTGGTGCACGAGGAAGTGAGCAAGCCGTTCTGCAGGCTGCTGCGCTTCAAGCGCCACAGCAACGAAGCCGACCAGCTGCACACCATGCTCAACCAGCCGTTCGTGCTGGTGGTGGCGCCGCTGTCCGGCCACCACGCCACGCTGCTGCGCGATACCGTGCGCACCCTGCTGCGCGACCACCGCGTGTACGTCACCGACTGGGTGGACGCGCGCATGGTGCCGGCCAGTGAAGGCGAGTTCGGCCTGGATGACTACATCGCCTACATCCAGGAATTCATCCGCCATCTGGGCGTCGAACGCCTGCACGTGGTCAGCGTGTGCCAGCCGACCGTGCCGGTGCTGGCTGCGGTTTCACTGATGGCCAGCCGTGGCGAGCCGACGCCGCGCACGCTGGTGATGATGGGTGGCCCGATCGATGCGCGCTGCAGCCCCACCGCAGTGAACAACCTGGCCACGCAGAACCCGCTGTCGTGGTTCGAGAACAACGTCATCCACACCGTTCCGCCGAGCTATCCCGGCGCCGGCCGCCGCGTGTATCCCGGCTTCCTGCAGCACGCCGGCTTCCTGTCGATGAACCCGAGCCGCCACTTCAGCTCGCACTGGGATTTCTACACCGATCTGGTCAAGGGCGACCTGGAAGACGCCGACGCGCATCGTCGTTTCTACGACGAGTACAACGCGGTGCTGGACATGCCGGCCAAGTACTACCTGGACACCATCCGCGTGGTGTTCCAGGACTTCCTGCTGCCGCGCGGCGAGTGGGTGGTCAACGGCGAGAAGGTCGATCCGTCGGCGATCCGCGATACCGCGCTGCTGAGCATCGAAGGCGAGCTGGACGACATCGCCGGCCTTGGCCAGACCGAAGCGGCGCAGGCGCTGTGCACCGGCATTGCTGCTGACCGGCGCGAGCATTTCATCGTCGAAGGTGCAGGCCACTACGGCATCTTCAGCGGCCGCCGCTGGCGCGAAGTGGTGTACCCGAAGGTTCGCGACTTCTTCGCCGCGCACGCCGAAGCCCCGGCCGCCAAGGCCACGAAGAAGAAGAGCAACGTCACCCCGTTGCGGCGGAAGGCGGGCTGATTCCCGGCAGGGGCCGGATCCCTTTCCAACGGAAAGGGCTCTGGCCCCAGCATGATGGGATCCGGGGCCAGAGCCCTGTTCTGCGAACAGGGATCCGACCCCTGGCCTGTTACAACCGCACCAGCAGGTTCTTGGCGATCAACCCATGCAGCCTGCCGATGCCACGCGCCAGGTGCATCGTCAGCACCAGCAGCAGCGCGCCCACGGCCGCCACCACGATCGCCACCAGCGGCGAGGCCGCCATCGGCAGCACATTCACGTCGTTGATGTACACGCCCGGGATGTCGCCACTGAAGATCGCCGCGACCGGCGCCCAGATCAGGCTCAGCGACAGCGACAGCAGCGTCACCGCGATGGTGAAGTAGATGATGCCCAGCGGCAGCATCAGCACGAAGTACAGCAGGGTCAGCCAGGTGCGGCCGTCGGTGAACATGTCACCGATGCGCTGCAGCCACGTGCGGCTGCGGTCGGTGTAACGCGGACGACGCGGCATGCGTTCGCCCAGCAACGCTTCCACCAGCCGCCCTTCCAGCAGCGCCAGCCCGCGCACCGAGCCGAAGAACAGCACGGTCAGCGGAATGCCGACGATCAGGATCAACAGGCCGAGCGAGAGCGACAGGCCGGTCACCACCCAGGTGAAGAAGAAGATGCCGGTGGCCAGCGACAGCAGCATGTAGAACAGCGCGCCGTAGGTATGCGGATCGGTCACCACGCCGAAGAAACGCGCCAGCAGCGAACGCGGCGCCGGCGCCGGCGGCGGCGCCGCCGGTTCGACGCCACTGGCTTCGGCCGCCGCACGCAGCACCGGCGCGGTATCCGCGCGCGGCGTACGCAGCGCGCGGTTCACCGTCACTTCGGTCTCGCGGTAGATGTCGGCCACTTCGTCCGGCGCGCCATAGCTGCCGGCAACATCGGCGATCACCTCGGCCTCGCTGCGGCCGGGCTGCGCCGCCAGCTCCGAACGCAGGTATTCCTCGGCGTCATACAGCGCGTCCTGCACCATCGCCGGATCGGCGCCTTCCAGCGCCGCGCGCAGCTGCGCCAGGTACTGCGGGATGGTCGTGGGCAGGGCTCGGCCTGCCAGGCTCGGGTCGTTCATTGCGGTACCCCCTCCAACACGGAATCGACGGAATCGCGGGTGGCCTGCCAGGCCTGGCGCCACTGCGCCAGCACCTCGCGGCCACGTTCATTGATGCGGTAGTAGCGTCGCGGCGGCCCGCTGCTGGACGGCTCCACATGGCTTTCCAGCAGCCCGGCGCCCTCCAGGTTGCGCAACACCGGGTACAGCGCGCTCTGCTTGCCGCTCAGCACGCCCTCGCCCACCCGCTCCAGCTCCTTGGCAATGAGGTAGCCGTACAGCGGCTCCCCGGCTCGGGCCAGCACCGCCAGCAGGGCCAGCGACACCGTCCCGGCGCTGAGTTCCTTCTGGAACTTCTTCAGGTGGACATCGTCCTCGGACATGACCGGGCCTCCACTACGTTTAAGTCCACAGTAGTGCGAACTTCGGTATAGCGAATGTGTCGTTAGTCACTCTGCCGGTTGGCGCGGCTGCGCGGCTCACGCAGAATCGAAGCCTCGTTCATGTTCCGGGGTTCCCATGCCGCACCGCCGTTGCCTTGCCCTGACCGCCCTCGCCCTGTCCTGCCTGCTGCCCGCCCTCGCCAGCGCGGCCACGCCCTACCGCAGCCCGCAGCAGATCCTCGACGCCTCGGCGGCCAGCGACTGGCGCACCCCGGACCCGGCCAACCTGCTGTACATGGACCTGCCGGCCGGTCGGGTCATCATCGAGCTGGCACCGCAGTTCGCCCCGCGCCATGTCGCCAATATCCAGACCTTCGCCCACGAGCATTTCTGGGACGGCACCAGCATCTACCGCTCGCAGGACAACTTCGTGGTGCAGTTCGGCGATGCCGACGCCGATGACGCAGCCAAGGCCAAGCCGTTCGGCAGTGCCGCGCGCAAGCTGCCGGCCGAGTTCGAACGCGCCAGCGCCGGCCTGAAGGTCAGCGTGCTGCCGGATCGCGATGGCTGGGCCGCGCAGACCGGTTTCGTCGACGGCTTCCCGGTCGGCCAGGACCCGCGAGCCGGCAAGGCCTGGCTGGCGCACTGCTACGGCATGCTGGGCGCGGGCCGCAGCAACGATGAGGACAGCAGCATCGGCGCCGAACTGTACGTGGTGACCGGGCAGTCGCCGCGCCAGCTGGACCGCAACATCACCCTGGTCGGCCGCGTACTGAAGGGCATGGAACTGCTCAGCGCAACGCCGCGCGGCCCGGCGCCGATGGGCTTCTACACCGACCCGAAGCTGCGTACGCCGATCGTATCGATCCGCCGCGCCAGCGACGTACCGGCGGCCGAGCGCACGCCGATCCAGGTACTGCGTACCGACTCGAAGACCTTCGCCGATACGGTGGAGGCACGGCGCAATCGCGTGGATGATTTCTACAAGCGCCCGGCGGGGCATATCGATCTTTGCAATATTCCGGTGCCGGTGAAGTAACGCCGTCGCGGGTTCTGCGCGTGGCGCGTGCTGAAGGTGCTTCATCGTTCATGGGCGTTACTTTTCTTTGTACGCAAAGAAAAGTAACCAAAAGAAACGTTCCGCCGGCCGCGAGCCGGTGCTGCGCACCGGTGCCCTGCGCTCCTCGGCCCGTCGAGGGACGGCGCGGGAACTCGCTGCGCTCAGACACCCGCGCCTCTTCGCCCTCGCCGGACCTGCGGTGCTCGGCTCGCTCAAGGCGGACTGGAAGGTCAAGATCAACAGCAAAAGCATCCACACATTGCGTGGATCTTCTGGGTGCAGCTGTGGCCTTTGAACTGGGTCCGCCTTGAGCGAGCCGAGCATCGCAGGGGAATCAGGGGCGAAGAGGTGCCGATGTCTGAGCGCAGCGAGTTCGGCGCCGTCCCCTGATTCACCGAGAAGCGCAGGGGACCGGCGTGCGAAGCACGGCGGCTCGCGACCTGGCGGCGCGTTTCTTTTGGTTACTTTTCTTTTCGCGCGAAAAGAAAAGTGACGCCCATGTAAGGTGAAGCGCCTTCAGCACGCGCCACGTGCAAAACACCTCAGCCCTTTTGGCTCACCGCCACGCTCCCCAGAATCAACGCACCCGCAATCAGCATCTGCACCGTCACCGCCTCACCCAGGAACAACCAAGCAAACGCCGCGCCGAACAGCGGAATCAGGTAGGTCACCGTCGATGCACGTGACGGGCCGATACGGCCGATCAGGCGGTAGAACATCAGGAACGCCAGGCCGGTGCAGGCCACGCCCAGTGCGACGGCCGCGCCCCAGGCCTTCAGCGGAATCGCCGCCTGCGGCCAATGGCTCACCGCCATCGGCAGCATCCACAGCGAGGCACACGACAGCGTTGCCGCCGCTGCTGCCGCCGACGGCAGCCCGGTCATGTGCCGCTTCACCAGGTTTACGCCCAGGCCGTACAGCAGCGAAGCCGCCGCACCGGCGATCACTGCGGTACCAATGCTGAGGCCGGACACTTTCGCCGTGGCCAGCACCACCACCCCGGCAAAGCCGACCAGCAGCGCACCGGCGCGGCGCATGCCGATCTTCTCGCCGAAGAACAGGAAGGCAATCAGCGCAGCGAACAGCACGGTCATCGCATTGCAGATCGCGCCGATTGCGGCCGGTGCCTGCTCGGCGGCATAGGCAAACAGCACGAACGGCAGTGCCGAGTTGATCAGGCCGATCGGTGCGAGCCACAGCCAGCGCCGCGGCGGGAACTGCGCGCGGGCGCGCCACAGGAACGGCAGCAGCACCAGCGCGCCCAGCACCAGCCGCACCTCGACCAGCGCGAACGGGCCGAATGACGGCACCGCCACCCGCATGAACAGGAATGAGCAGCCCCAGATGGCGCCCAGCAGGGTCAATTCCAGCGGCGTGCGCCAGTCGCGCTCGGCCGCCTGTGGGACCGCATTCATATCCTGCCTCCGTCCATCGTCTGTTCCTCGCCAAGGCAGACAGGATCAGACGCAGACGCCCGCCGCACAAGCGCGTAGTATCGCTGCCAGCCACAAATCTGGCTTGAGGCTGGACATGCAGCTACGCCCTTCCCTGCTCCCCGCGCTGGCCGTGTTCGCGGTCGCCGCGCGCCACCAGAACTTCGCCCAGGCCGCGCAGGAGCTGCACCTGACCGCCAGCGCGGTCAGCCATCACGTGCGCCGCCTGGAGGAGGTGCTGGAAACGCGCCTGTTCCTGCGCCATGCCCGCGGCGTGCGCCTGACCGCCGAAGGCCGGCAGCTGGCCGACGCCGCCAGTGCGGCCTTCAGCGATGTCGCGGCCGTCGCCCATCACCTGCATCCGGACGCGGACAGCGTGCCGCTGCGGATCAGCACGCTGCGGTCGTTGTCATACTGCTGGCTGCTGCCTCGGCTGCCGCGCTTCACCCAGGCCCACCCGCACATCCGCATCGAGCTGCATACCGGCAGCGGGCTGGATCGCTACGACGACAATGGGCCGGAGGTCGGCATCCGCTACGGCCTGGGACAGTGGCCGGGCCTGCATGCGCAGCACCTGATGGACGACTATCTGTTCCCGGTGGCCTCACCGGCGCTGGCCGGGGTCGAACCGTTGGATGATCCGGCGCGCATCGCCGAGCTGCCGCTGCTGACCGACCTGTCGCCGCAGGGCTGGCGCGACTGGTTCCGCCATGCCGGTGTGCGCCCGCCCTCCCCACTGCCGCCAATGCATACCTTCGCCGACAGTACCGATGCGATGCGTGCGGCGGTGTACGGCATGGGCGCGGTGCTGGCGCGCACCCACATCGCCCAGCCCTACCTGCAGCGCTACGAAGTGGTGCGCCTGCCAGGACCCGCGTTGAAGGCCCGCTATGCCTACTACGTGGTGCACGCCGAAGCGCAGCCGCCCAGCCCGGCCGCGCGCCTGTTCATCGACTGGCTGCTGGAGCAGGCACAGGACGAGCGCACGCCGATTCCCGCGTTGCCGGACAGCCTGCTCGGGCGCCCGGCCACGCGCGGCTGACTGCGCCCTCACCCGCTCTTTGCTTCGCGCTGGCTAGGCTGCAGTCGAACCCACAACGTACCTATGCCATGGCCATGCTGCGACTGCGCATCACCGGAACCGAAGACGACGCCCGCGCCATCAGCGACCTGCTGCTCGGCCTGGACGGCATCGAACATGTCGAGGAAACCGACGACCTGATGCCGCACATGGACGACGACGATTCCAGCTCGGCCGGGCTGTCCGATGACATCGGCCCGGGCATCCATGAGCTGGAAGTGGAAGTCGGCAACGAAAACACCGCGCAGAAGGTGCGCGACGCAGTGCAGGAACTGGCACTGGAGCTGGATGTATTCGTCGAGTACGAGACCGACGAGGGCTGATGCCGGCTGGCTGCCGGCATCAGCCATTAGCTCAGGGGTGGGGTGGCAGCGTGCGACGGCGGCGGCGCCACCACACCCGCACACCCCAGGCTGCGATCAAGGCCAGCACAGCCACCGGCAGCAAGGCAGCCACCGCACGGATCAGGAACGCGATACTGCCGCTGAGGATGCTGCCCGACTCGCTCAGCGCCTCGCCGATCTCGCTGCGGCTGCGCTGGCCCGAGGTGGTGTCGAAGTGGATCGTCACCAGCTGGGTATCGATGCGCCGGCGCTGCTGCGCGGCATCCTTGTTGGCCTGCTCGACACCCGCTTCGATCTCCGACAGGCGCGTGGTGATCGCCATCAGGTCTTCAATCTTCAGGTCCTTGCGGTCCTGGTAGGACAGCAGCCGCGCGTGTTCCTTCTCCAGCCGCGCCTTGGTCAGCGCGGTGTCGGCCACGGCCTGCGCGAGGTCCTCGGCGCGCGTGTTGCGCGACTGCAGCGTGCCACCCTCACCGGCCATCGCGATCAACGGCTCGGCACCCTTCGGGGCGATGCGCACCTTGACCTCGCCGCTGGGCTGCTCGCCACTACGCTGATCGACCTGCAGCACCGCGCAATCGCCGAATTTCGCGCTCTGGCAGGCCTGGGCGATCTGCTGGATGCGCGGTGCGATCTGTGCCGCCTCCAGCTGCACCTGCACGTCGTGTTCGTAGGCGAGGAATGCGCCTTCCGGCGAAGCGATGGCAGCCTCGGCGGCCGTGGCGCCCGCATCCGCCGCCATGTCACCGTGCTTGGCGCAGGCGCCCAGCGCCAGCAACAGTACCGGTATCGCCAGGCGGCGCGTCCACGCGTTCCCGCGCGTCACAGTGCGGCTCCGTCGTAGGAAGTCACCGAAAGCCCTGCCAGATCCACGGCAGGCACGCAGCGCACGTTCACCGCCACCATCGGCGTGCCGGTGCGCGGGTCCACTGCTTCGCTGTAGGGCGCGATGCCGCACTCGCGGCAATGGTGATGGTCGATGTGCGCCTTGTTGAAGTGGTAGGTGGCCACGTCCGCCGGATCGGTGCTCAGCTGGAACGCCTCACGCGGGGCAAACCACAACAGGCCGCCGCGGCGGCGGCACATCGAGCAGTTGCAGTCGAGGACGTCGCTGATCGGCGCCTCGGCCTGTACGGTGAATGCGATCCTGCCGCAATGGCAGCTTCCCTGGTATTGCATGTCCTGCGCTCCGCTGGAGGTCCTTGTGCCGCCCATGGTAATCCTATGGCACGGGGACAAAGCAGCCCCGGCGGCCTATGCTCGGGGTTTGACCCCTGTACAGGAACGCCGATGCGCCCGCATCTTCTTGCCCTCGCCCTGGTCGCCGCCCTGGCCGGTTGCCAGCCGGCCGACGCCCCGACCAACGCTTCCACCCCGGCCGCCAGCCAGCAGGCCGGTGACGCGGCGGTCGATGCCGCCTTCGCCGATCTGTCCAAGCGCGCCCTGGATACCTGGATGCAGCTGTCGCCAGTCAGCGCCACCCAGATCGGTGACCACCGCTACGACAGCGAGCTGGACGACCTGAGCGCCGCCGGCCAGCAGAAGACCGTGGCCGCCTACAAGGCGCTGCTTGGCGAGCTGGACAAGATCGAGGTGGCCAAGCTGGGCCGCGAGAACCAGGTGGACGCGGCGATCCTGCGCAACCAGCTGCAATCGGAAATCTGGAACGCTGAAGTGCTGCAGTCCGGCAAGTGGGACCCGCAGCTGTACAACGGCATCGCCGGCAGCGCGATCTACGGCCTGATGGCGCGCGAATTCGCGCCACTGCCGGAGCGCCTGAAGTCGGCCACTGCACGCATGGAGAAGCTGCCGGCGATCTTCGCCCAGGCCCGCGAGAACCTGGATCCGGCCCGCGTGCCAAAGATCCACGCCGAGACCGTGGCCAAGCAGAACAAGGGCATCCTCAGCATCGTCGATACCTTCATCACTCCGCATATCGGTGAACTGCCGCAGGCCGACCAGCAGCGCCTGCAGGCGGCCATCGAGGGCCTGAAGAAGGCGGTGGACGAGCAGCAGACCTGGCTGGACAAGACCCTGGTGCCGAATGCCAAGGGCGACTTCCGCATCGGTGCGGAAAAGTACGACCAGAAGCTGAAGTTCGCGCTGAGCTCCTCGCTGTCGCGCCAGGAGATCGGTGAGCGTGCACGCGCCGAACTCAAGCGCGTGCGCGAAGACATGTACGGCATCGCGCAGACCGTACTGAAGGACAAGCCGGGTGCGCCGGAGATGCCGGCCCAGCCGACCGACGAACAGCAGCAGAAGGCGATCGAGGCCGCACTGGAACTGGCCTACGCCGACAAGCCGGCGCGCGACAAGGTGGTCGACGACGCCAAGGCCGCGCTGGAGCAGTCCACCGCCTTCGTGCGCGAGCACGACCTGATGACGCTGCCGGACGCGCCGGTGGACATCATCCTGATGCCGGAATTCCAGCGTGGCGTGGCCGTGGCCTACTGCGATTCGCCCGGCCCGCTGGACAAGAACCTGAAGACCTTCTACGCCGTGTCGCCGATTCCGGACGACTGGAACGAGAAGCAGGTTGACTCGTTCCTGCGTGAGTACAACTCGCGCATGATCCACCTGCTGAGCATCCACGAAGGCACCCCGGGCCACTACCTGGAAGGCTGGCACTCGGCCAAGTTCCCCTCCACCCTGCGTGCGGTACTGCGTTCGGGCCTGTTCGCCGAAGGCTGGGCGGTCTACACCGAGCGCATGATGCAGGAGCAGGGCTACCTCGACAACGACCCGCTGTTCCACCTGGTGCAGCTGAAGTTCTACCTGCGCACGATCTCCAACGCGATCCTCGACCAGGGCGTGCACGTGGACAACTGGGATCGCGAGAAGGCGATGCACCTGATGACCCACGACGCGTTCCAGCAGGAAAGCGAAGCGGCCGGCAAGTGGGTGCGCGCGCAGCTGACCTCGGCGCAGCTGCCGACCTACTTCGTCGGTGCGCAGGAACACTTCGACACCCGCAAGGCGGTGCAGGAGAAGCTGGGCGACACGTTCAACCTGAAGGCGTACCACGACCAGGTACTGTCCTACGGCGCACCGCCGGTGCGTTTCGCACGCCAGCTGATGCTGGACCAGCCGATCGAGTGATCGGGGCGATGTGAGTTGCAACGGAGCGGCCCGGGGAGACCCGGGCCGTTTTGTTTCAACTGCCGGATCAGAGCAGATGGATGTACATTTTCTTCGAGCCCAGCCGCAGATCCACGAAGTACTCGGCACCACAGCCACGACAGGCTGCAGGGCAATCCTCATCGCTGCCCCGCTCCTTTTCCAATGAGCCAGCCACTACCGGGTATCCGCACTCGAAACAGTTGAAGGCCACATGGTTGCCATGCGGGTCAGCAGGGATCTGGTCACCCTCGCCGTCCATCACGAGAAAATCCGTGATTCTCATCGCCACTCCCTCCCGCTGAATTGATGACGACAGGCTAGCCAACTCCTGAGCTTCAGGCGCCGCCCCGGCCCTGAATACCTGCAAACCGGGCCTGTGCGGCCTCACAGCTGGCAAACGACTCCGGGCGCATCGTTCGCACGGCCTTCCCTTCTCTGCAGGTTCCAATGCGCACCCTAGCGCTACGCTTCGGCCTACTTTCCGCTGGCTTGGCGGCCGCCCCTGGCTACGCCGCCTGCCCCTCGCCACCGGCTGGATACCCCGACATCCGCGCCCTGGGCTACTACACCGACAAGGCTGGATCGGTGATCGACCCGGTATTGCACCAGCAGAACAAGGACGCCACGGCGCCGCTGGACCGCTACGCCGCCGACCTGGCGCGCATGAGCGATGACTACCTGCGCAGCAGTGACCCGGCAGCGGCGCAGTGCACGCTGAGCTGGTTGGGCGCGTGGGCCGACGACGGCGCCATGCTCGGGCAGATGATCCGGGTCAACAACGATCAGTCGTTCTACATGCGGCAGTGGATGCTCGATGCGGTAGCCATGGCCTACCTGAAGGTGCATGACCAGGCCGACCTGCGGCAGCGCGCGCGCATCGATCCATGGCTACGGCAGCTGGCGCGCGCCAATCTGAGCTACTGGGACAACCCGAAACGGCGCCGCAACAACCACTACTACTGGGGCGGGCTGGGCGTGCTGGCCACCGGCCTGGCCACCGACGACGATGCCCTGTGGCAGGCAGGCCACGCGGCATTCCAGAAAGGCATCGATGACATCCAGGACGATGGCAGCCTGCCGCTGGAGATGGCCCGTGGACAGCGTGCCCTCCACTACCACGACTATGCATTGGCGCCGCTGGTGATGATGGCCGAGCTGGCGCGGCTGCACGGCCAGGACTGGTACGCCAGCGGGGATCACGCCATCGACCGCCTTGCCCGCCGCGTCATCGAAGGCAGCAAGGACCCTGCATGGTTCAACGAACACACCGGCGTGGCACAGCTGCCGCTGCAGGCCAGCGGCTGGGTCGAGTTCTACCGGTTGCGATCACCGGATGGCGGCCTGTTCGATGCCGCGCATGCGCGCGGACCGTTCCATTCGCCACGGCTGGGCGGCGACCTTACGTTGATGGCTGCGCAGGGCATCGTGCGCACGCCGCTGCGTTAGCAGCGTGCCTCAGCGCGCTGCCGGATGCAGCAGGCGTTGGAACTCGGCGACAGTGCACCCCTGCGCCGCGCAGCTAGGTATGCGCAGTGCCACGTGGCCCGGCGGCTGCGCCTCGGTCAGCGGCCGCGCATCACGCAGCTGCGCGGTGGTTGGGTAGACGTAGGCCAGGCGGATCCGCTCGCCACCGCTTTGGCGGTCACGCCAACGCTCGAACTGCAGCAGGCCGCCGATCGGCGTCTTCTCGTACAGGCCCGGCAGCGTGTAGTCACTGATTCCCAACGCCGCCAGTACCGAACCAATATTGGAATCGTGACCAACCAGCAGCATCACCTTCGGCGCGGCCGGATCCTCCAACAACGCGTCCACGCGTGCCAGCAACGGTCCGGCCACATCCCGCGCCACCTCGGGCGTTCCGAACAGGATGTCCTGGTAGCGGTTGCGGATCTGCGCCAGCGCCTGCCACTGCGCCTCGGTATTCAACCGTCCCCAGCCTTCGCGCTTAACACCGCTTCCCTGGTAGTGCTCCATCAGCAGGGCATCGACCAGCCCGCTGGCCAGGGCCAACGAACCGGACGCGCGTGGTTCCCTGCCCGGTTCCGCACTGAAGGTCGTGTCGGCCGGCATCAGATGGCAATCGCTGCGCCCCGCACATGCCGCCGACTGAGGATAGCGGGTGATCTCCTCCACCACGGACAGTGCCGGTGCCAGATCGGACGCGGACAGCGCCTGCTGCATTGCCGCCAGCGCCCGCTTGCGGAAGGCCGCGTCATCGTTGTGGATCACCGGGTCAAACAGAGGGTCCATGGTGCCCAGCGGCATGCGTTGCTCGACCGCAACATGACAGCCTGGGAAGGCACCGGCAACGAAGAACTGCGCGGTGGCCTGGGTACGCTGCAAGCTGTTGGCATGGGCGTGGAAGTCAGCCGGCTGCGGGCAACCCGAGGCCGGCAACAGCTGTGCCTGACGCAGCCACTGGCCCATGTAGCGGCCCATGTAGACCTCCAGCACGCCGCCCTTGGTGGTCAGCTCGCCTGCGCCCACGTCCCAGCGCGGCCAGCGCTCCGGCGTGGCATGAGCAAGGGCGCCCGACGCCACCACCGGCGCACGCAGGTTGTGGCGGCTGAGCAGGATGACCTGCTCGAGGGCTTCGCCTTGCACGGGTGCCGTCGCCGCAGCTGCGGCCGTTGTGGCCAAACCAAGTGCCAGCAGCAGAGGGCGCAGGCATCGGATCATGCAGGTCTCCTGAGACCGCTGGGGTCAGAGCCCTTTCCTCCGGAAAGGATCCGCCCGCAAACCCTCATTGATCAGCGGCCACGAAACCGCCGGTCTGTCGCGCCCACAAGCGCGCGTACAGGCCACCGGCGGCGATCAGTTCGGCATGGCTGCCGGTCTCGACGATGCGGCCCTGATCCATCACCACCAACCGATCCATCCGCGCGATGGTCGACAGCCGGTGCGCGATCGCGATCACTGTCTTGCCGCCCATCAGCTCATCCAGGCTGTCCTGGATCGCCGCTTCCACTTCCGAGTCCAGCGCCGAGGTCGCTTCGTCCAGCACCAGGATCGGGGCATCCTTCAGCAGCACGCGGGCGATGGCGATGCGCTGGCGCTGGCCACCTGACAGCTTCACGCCACGCTCGCCGACATGCGCGTCGTAGCCACGACGCCCCTGCCCGTCCACCAGCGTGTCGATGAAGGCTTCGGCACGCGCCTTGGCCACGGCTGCGCGCAGCTGCGCATCGGTCGCGTCGGGACGGCCGTACAGCAGGTTGTCGCGGATCGAGCGATGCAGCAGCGAGGTGTCCTGGGTGACCACGCCGATCTGCTGGCGCAGGCTTTCCTGGGTGACGTACGCAATGTCCTGGCCGTCGATCAGGATGCGCCCGCTTTCCAGGTCGTACAGGCGCAGCAGCACGTTGACCAGGGTCGACTTGCCGGCACCGGAAGGACCGACCAGGCCGATCTTCTCGCCCGGCTTCACCACCAGGTCGAGGCCTGCGATCACGCCGCCCTTCTTGCCGTAGTGGAAGTGGATGTCCTGGAAATGCACGCCACCACGGGTCACCTGCAACGGCACCGCATCCTCGCGATCCTGCACCGTCAGCGGCTGGGCGATGGTGGTGATACCGTCCTGCACCGTGCCGATGTCCTCGAAGATGCCGTTGATGGTCCACATGATCCAGCCGGACATGTTGTGGATGCGGATCACCAGGCCGGTCGCCAGGGTGATTGCACCGACGGTGATGTGGCCGCCATTCCACAGCCACAGCGCCAGCCCACAGGTACCGGCGATCAGGAAACCGTTGACGATGGCGATGGTCAGGTCCATGCCGGTGGTCACCCGGGTCTGCGCGCGGTGCTTGACCGCCAGTTCCTGGATCGACTCGGCCACGTAGGCCTGCTCGCGCCCGCCATGGGCGAACAGCTTCAACGTGGGAATGTTGGTGTAGCCATCGACGATGCGGCCCATCGCCTTGGAACGCGCCTCGGACGCAATCCAGGCCCGTTCCTTCGCGCGCGGCACGAAGTACACCAGGATCACCGCGTAGGCCAGCAGCCACAGGATCAGCGGCACCATCAGCCGCCAGTCGGCCTGCGCGAACAGGTACAGCGCGGTGCCGGTGTAGACCACGATGTACCAGAGCGAATCGACCATCTGCACCGCCGATTCGCGCAGCGAGGTGCCGGTCTGCATCACCCGGTTGGCCACGCTGCCGGCAAAGTCGTTCTGGAAGAAGCTCAGGCTCTGCCGCACCACGTAGTTGTGCATCAGCCAGCGCGAGCGGTTGCTCAGGCCGGGCACGATCGCCTGGTTGACCAGCAGGTTGTGCAGGCCGACCAGGATCGGCCGCGCGATGACCGTGATGAACAGCATCCAGCCCAGTTCATTGGCGTGGCGCCTGAAGAAGTCGGCGCCGGGCCGTTCGGCGACCATGTCGACAATGCGGCCCAGGTAATCGAACATCGCCACTTCCACCAGCGCCAGCAGCAGGCCGGCGATCAGCGTGGCCAGCAGCACGGGCCACACCGGGCGCAGGTAGTGCAGGTAGAACGGAAACACCCTGCGCGGTGGCATGCGCCCATCCACGGGCGGGAACACCGGAATCAGGGATTCAAACCAACGGAACATTGCATTCCCTCGCCATCAATAGCCGGCGGAGTATCCCACGCCGGATGTGTACGCCGGCCGACGATCGCTGCGGCTCCGGTAGTGCCGGCCGCTGGCCGGCAACCTTGCGACGTTCCGGGGATCATGAAGTTGCCGGCCAGCGGCCGGCACTACCCTCATTCTTTGACCGGGGTGAACAGCAGGTCCTGGAAATCGAAGCTGAAATCGGTCAGGTCGGAAATCGGCTGCATGCGCACCTCGCGCACCTTGCCATCCGGGTCCAGGCTGAAGTTCACGAACGCGTCGGCATTGAGCGAGCGGTCGTCCCAGCGCACGATGAAAGTGTCGTGCTGCCAGTGCTCCAGGCGCCCGCTCAGCTGCGCGGTCTTCATGAAGCGCAGGCGCAGGGCCTTGCCTTCGCCGCTGACCTGCATGTCGCCATACCAGCGGTCACGGAAGGTACCGGTGTAGCCGGCCAGCGCCAGCGATGGCCGGCTGCTCTTGTCGCGTGCGCTCTGGTGCTTGGCCCACGCCTCGTCGGCCTTGTCCTGGCCCTTCGCCACAGCCTTGGCATAGGCGTCCACCCAGTCATGCTTTTCACCGCCCAGATAGGCATCCAGCACGCTCAGGGTGATCGCGTTGAATGCCGCGCCCACCTCCTGGTTGGTCAGCACCACCACGCCGAGCTTCTCGCCCGGCACCAGGGTCAGCCGCGAGACCATGCCCGGCCAACCGCCGGTGTGCCAGACCAGCTTCTGTCCACGGTAGTCGCTCAGGCTCCAGCCTTCGCCGTAGCCGGCAAAGTTGGCCCGCGCCGGTGCCAGCTCCGGCACGCTCGGCGCCGGGATCGACTGCGGGGTGATCATCCGCCACATCTGCTGCTGGCTCTTTTCGCTGAACAGCGCGGTGCCGTCGGCCAGCTTGCCTTCGGCCAGCTGCACCTGCATCCAGCGCGCCATGTCGTGCGCGCTGGAATAGATGCCACCGGCGCCGGCATTGTTCGACCAGGTCAGCGGCGCGACAGTGCGCAGGTCCTTGAAATCGTACTTGGCGTGGCCGACCGCGGCCCTGTCACCCGGCTTGAGCTGGTCGGCGTTGTAGCGCGTCCCAGTCATGCCCACCTTGTCGAAGATGCGGGCCTGCAGGAACTGCTGGTAGCTCATGCCAGAGACATGCTCGATCACCTGCTGGGCGACCGCGTACAGGATGTTGTCGTACGCATAGCTCTCGCGGAAACCGCCCTTCAGCGGCACCCTGCCCAGCCGCTCCACCACTTCGGCATTGCTGTAGGACGTGGCGGGCCAGAACAGCAGGTCGCCGGCGCCCAGGCTCAGCCCGCTGCGGTGCGAGAGCAGGTCGCGGATCGTCATCTGCCCGGTCACGAACGGGTCGGACATGCGGAACGACGGCAGGTGGTCGATCACCTTGTCGTCCATCTTCAGCTTGCCGTCCTCAGCCAGCAGGTTCAGCGAGGTGGCGGTGAATGCCTTGGTGTTGGAGGCGATGGCGAACAGCGTGTCGGCCTGTACCGGTTCCGGCCTGCCCAGCTCGCGTACGCCCCAGCCGCGCTCCAGCACCACCTCGCCATCCTTGACCACCGCCACGGCAATGCCGGGCACGTCGAACTGCGCGCGCACGCGCTCGACGGTCGCATCCAGGTCCTGCAGCTGCTGCGGGGTTGCCGCATTGGCCATGGTCGTGCACGCCAGCAGCACGGCTCCTCCGATCCAGGTCTTCATCCAGCACCATCTCCGAACAGGGGTTGCGGCCATGTGCAGGCCGTCACCGGGGTTTCGCGGGATGGTAACGGTCTGCGGCGCACCCTGCCCTGTGCCATAGGAGGGGTGTCATGGGCGAGAACGGTCAACCGAGCAGCGGTTCCACCATCATTCCGTGCCTGCGCTACCGCGATGCACAGGCCGCCATCCACTGGCTGCAACGGGCCTTCGGCTTCCATGCCCAGGCCGTGTACGCCGATGGCGATACGGTCTTCCACGCGCAGCTGACCTTCGGCAGCGGCATGATCATGCTCGGCTCGGCCAGCAACCAGAGCGCGTGGAGCGAACACGCGGCGATGCCTGATGAAGTCGGTGGCCGCCAGACCCAGAGTGCCTGCGTGATCGTCACCGATGCCGACGCGCACTACGCACGGGCCAAGGCCGCCGGTGCCCGCATCGTCATCGACATCGCCGATCAGGACTATGGCGGCCGCGGCTATGCCTGCGCCGACCCGGAAGGCTACCTGTGGTGGTTCGGCAGCTACGACCCGTGGCGCGTGGACCACGGCCAGTGACCGCCACTGCCCGTCAGGCGGAAATCCGCTGCGGCATTGGCGGCTGGGTGTTCCCCGAATGGCGCGGCGGCGTTTTCTACCCGGCCGGCCTGCCGCAGCGTGAAGAGCTGGCACATGCCAGCCGTGCGTTGCGCTGCATCGAGATCAACGGCACCTTCTACCGCACGCCCACCGTGGCGCAGTGCGCGCAGTGGGCCGCGCAGACGCCGGCAGGCTTCCGTTTCTCGATGAAAGCACCGCGTTATCTGGTGCAGCGCCGCGACCTGTCCAGCACCGTGGAAGCGGCCACGCCGTTCCTGCAGGCGGCGCTCGCGCTCGGCGACCGGCTCGGCCCCCTGTTGTGGCAGTTTGATCCGCGCCATCCGGCCGATGCCGATGCACTGGAGGCGCTGATGGCGCAGCTGCCGAAGCAGCTGGAGGGTGTGCCGTTGCAGCACGCACTGGAGGTACGCAACGCCGAGGCACATGGCCCGGCGCTGGTCGCCGCCGCGCGTCGCCACGGCGTGGCACTGGTGATCGAGGACAGCGACGAGGCGCCGCTGCACGGCGACGTGAGTGCCGGTTTCGTCTACGCGCGGATCAAGCGCAGCCAGGCCCGCTTGAAAGAAGGACTACCGCAACCGATGCAGCAACGCTGGGCCGAGCGCGCACGACGCTGGGCGCGGGGCGAGCCGGTGGACGACCTGCCTTGCCTGGCCGGGCCTGCCCCGCAAGGCCCGCGCGAGGTCTTCCTGCTGTGCATCGGCGCCGGCAAGGCACGCAACCCGGCAGCGGCGATGGCCCTGCAGCGCCTTATCGATGGCGCCAGCGGTCCAGCCACCACAGCAGCGTCCACCCCATCACGAACACGCCCGCCACGCGCAGCACGTTGAGCAGGAAGGCCGCCAGCCCCAGGCGTTGCAGTTCGAGAAATGGATACGGTGCCTGCCCGGTCACTGCAGCAACCAGCATCGCCCAGCCGAGGTAGGCCAGCGGTACCAGCAGCACGCCGCCCAGCGCGCGCCAGCGCAGCGCGCCGTGCGGCAACAGCAGCAGCCACCCCAGCAGGAACAGCGCAGGCACGACATAGTGCAGGCCCGCATCGACCCACCATTGCAGCCCGGTCGGTTGCCACAGCCCCTGCAATGCAAGCACGTAGACGCACGCGGTCACGCCGATGCACAGCGCCAGGCCCGCCGCCACTGTCGGCTTGAGCATTCTGCCAAGGACCACCCACCCGCATCCGACGCAGACCGCCAGGTTGCTGAGGATCGTGAAATAGCCAAAGAAGCGCAGCGTCGCCACGCCGATCCCGGCCGCCGCCCCCGGCCCGCGCACCAGCAACACGTACTGCAACAGCAGTGAGGCTGTTGCCACCAGGGCAGTCAGTGCGGCCCATCCGCGCAGAAAGGAGCGATCGGTTGCCATGGCTCGGTTTCCTGGGTCGACGCCGCGAGCATGCCACAGCCATCGCCGGCGGCCGCGCGATTGCCTCACAATAGGCCGATGAGCACACCCGACACCCGCAAAGCGCTGTGGCAGATCCACTTCTGTGTCCTGCTGTGGGGCGTCACCGCCATCCTCGGCAAGCTGATCACCCTGCCCGCGCTGCCGCTGGTGTGGTGGCGCATGCTGCTGGTGACGGCGATGCTGGCCCTGCTGCCGCGGGTCTGGCGCGGCCTGCGCACCCTGCCCCTGCGCGTGGTGGCCGGCTACGCCGGCATCGGCGCGCTGGTCGCCCTGCACTGGTTGACGTTCTATGGCGCGGTGAAGCTGGCCAATGCCTCGGTGGCCGCCACCTGCATCGCGCTGGCCCCGGTGTTCACCTCGATCATCGAACCATGGGTGGCCAAGCGGCCGTTCCAGCTGCGCGAACTGGCCTTCGGCCTGGCCGTGCTGCCTGGCGTGGCGCTGGTGGTCGGCGGCGTACCCGACGGCATGCGGCTGGGCGTGCTGGTCGGCGCCATGTCAGCGTTGCTGGTGGCCGTGTTCGGCTCGCTCAACAAGCGCATGGTCAGCCATGCCGACCCGCTCACCGTCACCGCGCTGGAACTGGGCGCCGGCACGCTTACGCTGACCCTGCTGGCACCGCTGCTGCCCTACCTGCTGCCGGCACTGGCCAGCCCGTTGTGGGTGATACCAGACCTGCATGACGGCCTCCTGCTGCTGGTGCTGGCCGGCTTCTGCACGCTGCTGCCGTTTGCCCTGGCCCTGGTCGCACTGCGCCATCTCAGCGCCTACACGGTGCAGCTGGTGACCAACCTGGAGCCGGTCTACGCCGTGCTGCTGGCGGTGGTGCTGTTGCGCGAGCAGCACGAGGTCACCGCGTGGTTCTACCTGGGCGTGGCGATCATCATCGGCGCGGTCTTCCTGCACCCACTGCTGAACCGCCGCAAGCCGGTACAGCATCCGGAAATTCTCGGTACCGCCGAAGCACGCAACATCGCCGATTGAGGGCTCCGTGCGGGCGCGGATCTGCGGCTCAACGCTGTGGCCAGTGCCAGGCCGGGGCATCCAGCAGGCCCTGCCCGCGCAGCAGGGTGCGGCCCTGTTGCTTGTGCAGATGCAGCGAATGACACCCCGGCGCCTGTTCCAGTGCCGCGATCAGGCGGCTGGCGTGTGACACGACCCAAACCTGGCTGCGTGCACTGGCCGCAATGATCAACCGTGCCAGCGCTGGCAGCAGGTCCGGATGCAGGCTGCTCTCCGGTTCATTGAGCACCAGCAGGGGCGGCGGCCGCGGTGTATGCAGGGCAGCGGCCAACAACAGGAAACGCAGCGTGCCATCGGAAAGCTCGGCCATCGACAAGGGCCGCAGCAGGCCGGGCTGCTGGAAGCGCAGGGCCAGGCGCCCGTCCAGCGCCTCGAACCCGACCGTCGCCCCCGGGAACGCATCGTCCACGCTGCGCGCCAATGCGACCGGATCACCGATCTCGGCGATGGTCACTCACGCCGCCGCCAGATCGCGCCCATCGTGATGCAGCACCGGCGTGCGCGTGGCCATCGCCGGCTGGCGTGCAGGCGCATCGGCATCACTGCGGAAATGGTCGTAGAAGCGCCATCGGCGGATGTATTCGCGCAGGGCCAGGGTCTCGGGCATGCGCTGCGGATCAGCCACCTGGGTGAACAGGCTGTCGAACACGGACAGGCGGTCATCGACCCGTTCCCAGCCATGCGCATGGCGCCGTCGCACGGTCGCCCCGCGGCGATCGACCAGCAGGTTGGCGCTACGCAGGAACGGCCCCGCCCAGATCGCTTCGGCCTTGATCTGCGGATCCAGCGCGAACGCCGAACGGCTGGGCGGCGGGTAGCCGAAGTCGATGGCGTAGCCGAATTCGCCGGTGGCAAAGCCCAGCTTCAACCCCACCGAAGCCTGGCGTGGGCCGCCCTGCAGTGGGATCTCGCCCGCGACGACGCGACGGTCGATCGTTTCCGGTCCAGCCCACAGCGCCGAGCCCAGGCCACCTTCGCGGGCCAGCACGGCAGCCACCCCACCCTGCGCGGTTTCTGCCAGCAGGCGCAGTGCCCGGTACAGGCTGGATTTGCCGCTGCCGTTCTCACCAGTGATCACGTTCAACGGGTACAGAGGCAGCACCAGACCGTGCAGCGAACGGTAATGGGCGATGGCCAGGGTCTGCAGCATGGGCGCGTCCGGGGAACAGAGGCGTCCATGCTGGCGGCTTGTGATCGCAGGGGATGCGACGCGGCGTGGTTGAACCGGAACCGGCCTCCACGCAGGACGTGGATCCACCGCGCAGGGCTCAGTCGGCCCGTTCCACCCGGTTGCGGCCGTTGCCCTTGGCCCGGTACAGCGCCTGGTCGGCACGCGCCAGCGTTTCATCCACGCTCTCCCCGGCCTGGTGCTGGGCGACGCCGATGCTGATCGTGACCGGGAAGCCGAGCGGCAGGTCGGCCACCGCCAGACGCAGGAACTCGCACTGCCGTTCGGCCGCGTGCAGGTCGGTGCCGGGCATCACCGCCACGAACTCCTCGCCACCGTAGCGCGCGGCCATGCCGCGGCCGGCGAAGTGCGAGCGCAGCAGCACGCCCAGTTCGGCCAGCACCCGGTCGCCGGTGGCATGGCCCTGGAAATCGTTGATGTGCTTGAAGTGGTCGATGTCCAGCAGCGCCACGCAGGCCAGCCCCGGCTGCCCTTCGGTCGCGGCCACCGCCTGGTCCAGCGCCGCCGCCATCGCGCGGCGGTTGGGCAGCCCGGTCAGCGCATCGGTACGGCTCTGCTCGGCGAGGTCGGCGTTCTGCGCCAGCAGCACGTCCTGGTATTCGGACAGCAGGCGTTCGTAGTCGTCACGCTCGAGCATGTGCTTCTGGATGTCGAGCGCGAAGCGGCGCAGCTCCATCACCAGCATCACCTGCCGCGACAGCGCGGCCAGTGCCTCGGCCTTGTCGTGGGCCAGGTGCTGCGGCTGTGCATCGAACACGCACAGCGTGCCAAGCGGCAGGCCATCGGAGCTGATCAACGGTGCGCCGGCATAGAAGCGGATATGCGGGTCGCCGGCCACCACCGGGTTGTCATGGAAGCGGATGTCCTGCAGTGCATCCTCGACCACCATGATTTCCTGCGGCTGCAGGATGGCGTGGCCGCACATCGATTCGCTGCGCAGGTTCTCGGTCGCGTCGATGCCCTGGATCGACTTGAACCATTGCCGTTCAACATCGATCAGGGTGACCGCCGCCATCGATGTTCCGCAGACCGCCTTGGCGATCACCACCAGGTCGTCGAAGGATTTCTCACGCTCTGAATCGAGGATCCGGTAGCGGTACAGTGCCTCGAGGCGCAGGGCTTCGTTGGCGGGCTTGTCGGGCTTGATCATGCAGCGTCATGTTCCGGCAGGTCACTGCGAAGTCTAGCGGATGCTGGCCTGCAATCCGCATGTCGAGGTGGCCGGCCAGCGGCCGGCACTACCAGTCCAGCTGCTTCGGCAGCAGGCCCTGCAGCTCCTGCTCGGTCAGGTTGCGCCACTGCCCCGGCTTCAGCGCACCGATCTTGATGTTGTCGATGCGCACGCGGCGCAGCTGGGTCACGCGGTAGCCGAATTCAGCGGCCATCAGGCGGATCTGCCGGTTCAGGCCCTGCTGCAGGGTGATGCGGAAACCGAACTTGGCGATCCGCGAGGTCTTGCACGGCAGGGTCATCTGGTCGTGGATGCGCACGCCGCGGGCCATGCCGCGCAGGAACTCGTCGGTGACCGGCTTGTTCACCGCCACCAGGTACTCCTTCTGGTGGCCATTCTCGGCCCGCAGGATCTGGTTGACGATGTCGCCGTTGCTGGTCATCAGGATCAGGCCTTCCGAATCCTTGTCCAGGCGGCCGACCGGGAAGATGCGCTGTTCGTGGCCCACGAAGTCGACGATGTTGCCCTTGACCGAGCTTTCGGTGGTGCAGGTGACGCCCACCGGCTTGTTCAGCGCGATGTAGACGTGGCGGCGGGTGCCGGGCTTGCGTGCGGCGCGCGCGCGCAGCGGCTGGCCGTCGACCAGCACCTGGTCTTCCTCGCCCACCACCGCGCCGGTGCCGGCCGGGTGGCCGTTGACGGTGACCCGGCGGGCGGCGATCAGGCGATCGGCCTCGCGACGGGAGCAGAAGCCGGTGTCGGCGATATGTTTGTTGAGTCGGGTGGTCATCGCACCATTATCCGGTATCGCCGCCCGGCGCGCCTCATGCCGGTGCGGGTGGATCGAGCGTTTCACCGTCGAACACACGGTTGCGGCCGCCACGCTTGGCCGCATACATGGCATGGTCGGCCCGGCGCAGCAGGGCCGCCAGATCGTCCTCGCCCGGCCGCCACTGCGCCAGGCCGATGCTGGCGGTCACCTCCAGGCCCGGCACCTGCAGCGCCTGCCCCGCCTCGGTGATGCGCTGACGCAGCCGCTCCAGCCGCGCCGACGCGGCCTCGCGCGGCATGCCCGGCATCAGCAGCAGGAACTCCTCGCCGCCCATGCGCACCACCTGGTCCTGGCTGCGCACCGCCGCACGCAGCGCGCGCGCCACCGCCACCAGGACCTGATCGCCCACCGCATGGCCATGCCGATCGTTGATGTCCTTGAACAGATCGATGTCGAGGAATCCAATCACCAGCGGTCCGCGCTCGCGATCCACCCGCTCCAGCTGGTGGGCCAGCTGCTGCAGGCCGGCGCGGCGGTTGGGCAGCCCGGTCAGGCCATCGGTCTCGGCCAGCTGGCGCAGCTCATCGCGCTGCTGGCGCAGCCGCCCCAGGCGCTGGTTCAACGCGTAGGCGGCCATCATCAGCAGCCAGGTCACGGCCAGCTGCAGCGCCTCCACCCGGTACTCCAGCAGCCACTTCGCACGGCAGGCATCGGCGACGATCAGCACCACCATCGGCGCCAGCGCCGCCAGCCCGGCCTGCGCCCAGCGGTCGCCGCGCCACCGCGCCCACACGCCCGCGGCCAGCGCCAGGCCGCAGCCCAGCAGGTAGGACGCCTGCAGGCCGCGCGCCACCCAGGCCAGGCCATCGCGCTGCAGCCACGGCACCAGCGCCGCCACCCCCAGCAGCGCCCACAACGCCACCACCTGGACCGGGCGCGAGCGGGGCAGCAGACGATCACCACCATTGAGCCGCCACAGCGCAGGCAACACCAGCGCCTGGGTCGCTGCGGTCAGCGCCAGCAGCCACCAGGCGCCACGTTCGCCCACCGGCAGCCAGGGTTCGGGATAGCCGCTCAGGCCGCCGAGGATCGACTGCCACAGCACCATCACGGCGGTGCCGGCGATGTAGACCAGGAAACTGCGATCACGCGTGGTGAGGTAGGCCATCAACGCCGACAGCGCCAGCGCGATGGCCACCGCGATGCAGGCCGCACGCACCAGCAGCCGGGCGGTGTCGTTCTGCTGCACCGGGCTGGGCGCGCCCAGCCGCAGCGTCGGCACCCAGCGCGCCTTCAGCGGTGTCTGCCAGGAAACCAGGAAGGGTTCATGGCTGCCGGCTGCCGGCACCGCGACCAGGCCGATGCCCGCGCGGAAGCGCGAATCGCGGGTGCGTGCGTCGTGCATGTTGCCGCAGATCTCGCGATCGCCCTGCTGTACGCGCACTTCGCCCGCAAACACGTTGAACACATCCAGCGCCTGCGGCTGGCCCGACCAGCCCTCCGGCGGGGCTGGCACCCGCACCTGCTGGCGCGGTCCCTGCAGCATCTGCGGCGTACAGGCCCGGTGCGGTGTGGGTTCAGCGGTGGCGCTGCCGACCAGCAGGTAATCGTCCCCGGCGGCGGCCGGAGCGGCCTGCAGCGGCCATGACATCGCCCACCACAGCAGCAGCACGAGCCGCACCACGCTTGTTCCGTACCGCCACTGCCTGCCGCCCACGCCACGTCCTGTTGCTGCCTACGACCGCGCCCACTGCGCGTCGCCCCTGGCCGGCATTATCGCAGCCCCTGCAGCGGCGCATGTGTAGACCAAAGTCGCTGCGGGCGTTCAGCCGGCCGCCGGCGGTCCTTTCACCGCAACCAGCCGCGCCGGCCGCAGCTCGGACAGCGTCATCCGCTCCAGCGGCTGCGGCCGTTCGATCGCATAGCCCTGCAGCCCCTGCACACCCAGCCGGCTCAAGGCGGCGGCGACCTCGGCAGTCTCCACCCATTCGGCCACCACCTCCATCTGCAGTTCGCGCCCCAGTTCGCTGATTGCACGCACCGTGGCATGGCTGACCGGGTCGGTATCCATGTCGCGCACGAACGCACCGTCGATTTTCAGGATGTCCGCCGGCAGCTGGCGCAGGTACCCGAACGAAGACAGGCCGGAGCCGAAATCGTCCAGCGCCATCCGGCAGCCGCGCGCCTTCACCGCATCGATGAAGGCGCGTGCCTGGCTCAGGTTGCTGATCGCGGCCGTCTCGGTGATCTCGAAGCACAGCTTGGACGCCAGCGCCCGGTTGCGTTCGAGCAGATCGCAGACGAAGGCGAGGAAGCCCGGCTCTGCGATCGACTGTGCCGATACGTTCACGTTGCACAGCCCCAGCTGCCGGACATGCGCCGGGCAGACCTGCAGGTGCCGGAACAGCAGGCCGAGCACGTGCCGGTCCAGTGCCACGGCCATGCCGTAGCGCTCCACCGCCGGCATGAACTGGCCCGGCAGGTGCAGGCTGCCGTCGCTGCCGCGCATGCGCACCAGCACTTCGTAGTGCAGGTACCCCGGATCGCCGACATGGGCGATGCGCTGGGCGTACAGCACCATGCGGTTTTCGGCCATCGCCACGCTGACGCCCTGCAGCCGCTCGGCTTCGCGGCGCCGTTCCTCCAGCGCCATGCGGTTCTCGTTGAAGCAATGCACGCGGTTGCGCCCGGCCTGCTTGGCCGCGTAGCAGGCACTGTCGGCGGCGCTCATCAACCAGTTCACATCCGGCGCCTCGGCGTTGACCTCGACCACGCCGACGCTGCAGCTCGGCTGTGGGCTGCCCTCCGTCATCGGGAAACTGGCCTGGCCCAGGTTGCGGATCACCCGCTGCAGTACGCGCTTGGCCTCGTCCTGCCCGGCATGGGCGAGGAACACCGCGAACTCGTCGGCACCCAGGCGGCCCACCCAGTCGCCTTCGCGCACCGCTGCCAGCAGATAGTCGGCGAAGCTGCGCAGCATCTGGTCGCCGGCAGCATGGCCGAAACTGTCGTTGACCAGCTTGAAGTGATCCAGGTTGATGTAGCACAGCGCGTGCGTGCCGCCTTCGCTGCGCACCTGCAACAGCGCGCGTTCCAGCAGCCGCTCGATCTCGCGTCGGTTGATCAGGCCGGTCAGCGGATCGTGGCTGGCATGGTGTTCGATCTCGCGTGCCAGCGCGTGATTCTGGCTGACGTCCTCGATGATCGCGAACACCGACAGGCCGCCATCCGCGCTGCGTACACCGGTGCCACTCCAACGCCCCCAGACCAGGCTGCCATCGCGGCGCCGGAAGCGCAGCTCGCTCGGCCGCAGCTGCCTGTCCCAGTCGATCCGGCCCACGCCATCGATGACCAGTTCCCCGTCCATCAGCAGGTCGCCCAGGGACAACTGCATCAGCGCGTCGCGGCGATGGTCGAGGATGTCGGCCATCGCCTGGTTGGCCTCGACCACTTTGCCGTCGGTGTCGAGCTTGAGCATGCCGACATTGGCCTGGTAGAAAGCCGCGCGGAACCGGCTTTCATGCTCGGTCAGGTCCTTGCCGACGCGCCGCGCCAGCGCGACCGCCATCAGGCTGATCGCCAGCACCGACAATCCACCGACCACCAGCGTGGCGATGCGCACCATCGTGGCCATGCGCAGCAATGCCTGCGAAAACGCCTGGGCCTGCACCTGCAGGCGGCGGTCGAGATCGCGCAGCTGTTGCAGATGAAGGTCCCGGGCGGCGGTGGGCAACGCGCCCTGCGGGTGCCGACGCTGCAGCGCATCGATCAGCTGCTGCACCGCTCTGAGGTCATCATCGGTATTGCGCCACAGCGTAGTGGCTTCGCGGAAGGCGCCGATGTCGCGCGCATAGCGGAACGAGAACACCAGGCGCGGAATATCCGCAGGCGCGTTGCCGCCCTGCAGGAAGCCCTGCCTGGCCTTGCTGACATCCGGCTCGGCCTGTTCCAGCGCAAGCCGGGCCTGCAGATCGCCCAACGGCACCTGCAGGGCCTGGCGTGCATCGTCCAGATCGCGGGCATCAGCACGGGCCAGGTAACGGCTGAGCGCGGCAGTCGCATCCTGCTGCCCCCGCGACCAGTAGCCCTGGCCGGCAATCCAGGCAGTGGACGCCGCCTGCAACTCCTGGATCAACGCGGACAGTGCGACCAGCCCGATCGCCATCCCGGTCAGCAACGCAAATCGCAGTCCCAGGCCACGGGTCATCGGGACCCGTCGGCGCTGCTGGTCCGTGCCACTCCTACCCATCCCGGATCCCCCCGAATGTGCTGCGGTGACAACCTCCCTTGGAACCGGTCCAGCCTATGACCGGCCATGTGTGGACCATGCGAAAAAGGGTCGGCATAAGCGTCCAGCCGGCCGATGACGACTTAATCCCCTCCGTCCCCTTTTCCAGCCCCGGAACGGACAACGCCAGCCCGAAGGCTGGCGTTGTCATGGCCACGTTGCCGCTCAGTAGCTGCGCGGGCCGCGCGGCTTGAAGCCGTCACGACGCGGCGGGCGGCTGTCGCGGTCACCGCTGCGGTCGCCACCATGGCCCCCCGGACCACCCGGGCCGCTACGACGCGGACCACCCGGGCCACCCGGACCACGCTTGTCGAAGCGCGGCTTGAACGGGCGCGGGGCCGGGTTGGTGTCTTCACCCGGGGCCAGCGCACGCATCTGCAGCTGCTGGCCGGACACCCAGACCTTCTGCAGGTGCGACAGCACGTCCGGCGGCATCTGCGCCGGCAGATCCAGCAGCGAGAAGTCGTCGTGGATGTCGATGCGGCCGATGAAGCGGCTTTCCAGGCCTGCTTCGTTGGCGATGGCGCCGACGATGTTGGCCGGCTTCACGCCATGCTGGTGGCCCACCGAAATACGGTAGGTCTCCATGCCCTGCTCCGGTGCACCACGCGGCGGAACCTCACGGCGCGGACGCTGCTCGAAACCACCTTCGGCGTCGTCACGGCGCGGGCCGCGTTCGAAACGCGGACCACGGTCGTTACGATCGAAACGATCACCGCGCTCCGGGCGGTCGCCCCGGTCGAAGCGCTCGCGCGGCGCGCGCTCTTCACGCGGGGCACGCACCGGCGGCTGCAGCAGGAACGGGGTGTCACCCTGCAGCATCTTGGCCAACGCGGCGGCGATCTCGATGGCCGGCACGTTCTGCTCGTTCTCGAAGCGCTCCAGCAGCTGGCGGTAGAAGTCCAGGCCGCCAGCGCCGAGGGTTTCGCTGATGCGCGAGGTGAACTTGTTGATGCGGGTGTCGTTGACCGCTTCCACGCTCGGCAGCTGCATCTCTTCGATCGGCTGGCGGGTGGCGCGCTCGATCTGGCGCAGCATGCCCTTCTCGCGCGGGGTGGCGAACAGGATCGCCTCGCCGCTGCGGCCGGCACGGCCGGTACGGCCGATGCGGTGCACGTAGCTTTCGGTGTCGTAAGGAATGTCGTAGTTCAGCACGTGGCTGATGCGCTCCACGTCCAGGCCGCGCGCAGCGACGTCGGTCGCCACCAGGATGTCCAGCTTGCCTTCCTTCAGCATGGCGATGGTGCGCTCACGCTGGGCCTGCTGCATGTCGCCGTTGATCGCCGCCGCAGCCAGGCCACGGGCCTGCAGCTTGCTGGCCAGTTCCTCGGTGCCGGCCTTGGTGCGCGCGAAGATGATCATCGCGTCGAACGGCTCCACTTCCAGGATGCGGGTCAGCGCGTCCAGCTTGTGCATGCCGCTCACCCACCAGTAGCGCTGGCGGATGTTGGCCGAGGTGGTGGTCTTGGCCGCGATGGTCACTTCCACCGGGTCCTGCAGGTAGGTCTGCGCGATGCGACGAATCTGCGGCGGCATGGTCGCCGAGAACAGGGCCACCTGGCGCTGCTCCGGCAGCTTCTTCAGCACGGCTTCGACGTCGTCGATGAAGCCCATGCGCAGCATTTCGTCGGCTTCGTCCAGCACCAGGGTCTTCAGCTCGGACAGGTCCAGGGTGCTGCGGTCGAGGTGGTCGATCACGCGGCCGGGGGTACCGACCACGATGTGCACGCCGCGGCGCAGGGCCGACAGCTGCTGGCCGTACGGCTGGCCGCCGTAGACCGGCAGCACGCGGAAACCCGGGATCTTCGACGAATAGGACTGGAACGCCTCGGCAACCTGGATCGCCAGTTCGCGGGTCGGCGCCAGGATCAGGGCCTGGGGCTTGATCTGCTGCAGGTCGATGTTGGACAGTACCGGCAGTGCAAAGGCAGCGGTCTTGCCGGTACCGGTCTGGGCCTGGCCCAGCACGTCGCGGCCTTCCAGCATTGCCGGGATGGTGGCCGCCTGGATCGGCGACGGGGTTTCGTAGCCGATGGCGGTGACCGCCTGCATCACGGGCTCGGACAGGCCGAGCTGCGCAAACTGCAGCGGCGCTTGGGAATCTTGGGACATGGGGAACTCCGAAGGCACTACCGTCTTCCTGGCAGTGCGATAAAAAAGGTGATGGTCCGCGCTTTGGGCGCCCTTCTTATCGCGTGCCCTGGCGCTGCTCGGTTGGAGGAGATTTCACTCGCTCAGAGCGGAATCATACCGCATTGATCCTGAACAAGGCGTACAGCTTTTCCAGCCGCGTGCGGTCATCCCCGGTGCTGGCGCACAATACGCGCCCTCTTCCCGGCCAGGCCACTGGCCCACGCCCTCTTCCCAGGAACCCGCTCCATGCAGATTCTCGAATTCGACCTCGACGGTGACTACGTCGAACTCAAGCAGCTGCTCAAGCTGGCCGACCTGGTCACCAGCGGCGGCGAGGCCAAGAGGGTCATCAGCGAAGGCCAGGTGTTGGTCGACGGTGAGGTCGAACTTCGCAAGGCCTGCAAGATCCGCGCTGGCCAGGTGGTCGAGTTCGCCGACAGCCAGATCCGGGTGCTGGCTGCCGGCTGATCTGAATCCGTTCAGGCCACGCGCTGGGTCAGGTGTGAGGCAATCAGCTGCCTGAAGGGCGCCACGCCCTGCGCCAGGCGCAGGCCGGCCGCCCGCAGCAGGCGCGCCGGGCAACGGTCGTCGGTGTACAGGCTGGCGATCGCATTGGTTGCCTCGTACAACGGCCGCGATGCCAGCCGGTGACCGCGCTGGTAGCGGGCCAGCATGCCGGCGGCGGCAATGTCGGCACCACGGCGCTGCTGCGCGACGATGCCTTGCGCCAGCCGCTGTGCGCTGGCCAGGCCCAGGTTGAAGCCATGCGCGGTGACCGGATGCATGCCCACCGCGGCATCACCGATCAGCGCCGAACGCTCGCCGACGAAGCAGTGCGCATACACCCCTACCAGCGGATACGCCTGCGGCGTGGCCACCGGCTGCATCCGGCCCAGGCGGTGTTCGAAGCAGGCACTGATGGCCTCACCGAAGGCCACCTCGTCCATCGCCAGCAGCGCCTCGATCTGCCGCGGCGGCAGCGTGATCACCGCCGACGCCTGGCCCTCGTTGAGCGGCAGCAGCGCCATCGTCCGCCCGTAGCCAAACCATTCCCAGGCGGTGTGGTGATGGTCGCGCTCGACCTGCATGCGGCACACCAGCATCGACTTGCCGAAGTCGCGCATCTGCGCACCGATGCCGAGCATGCGGCGGGTGGCGGAGAAGCGGCTGTCAGCGGCGACCAGCAGCCGCGCGTGCAGCGTGTTGCCGTCGTCCAGCGTGACCACATGCCCCTGCGCATCGCCCTGCACGGCCTGCACCCTGCGCCCGTCGAAAAGTTCCAGGCCATCCTGGCCCTGCACGGCATCCCATGCAGCACGGCGGATCAGGTGGTTGGGCACCAGCCAGCCCAGCGGCTGGCCGTCGACCTGGCTGCTGGCGAAGGTCAGCGCGAACGGCGAGCCGCCGTTCATCACCCTGGCATCGCGCAGTTCAGCGACTTCGGCCTGCGGCAGGCGCTGCCACAGCCCCAGTTGCTCCATGCTCTGCCGCGAGGCATGGGTCAACGCGATCTCGCGGCCATCGAAGGCGGCCTCGGCCAGGACCTGGCGCGGTTGTACTTCGACCAGCCCGACCTGCAGGCCGCTACCGGCCAGCGCGCGCGCGAAGCACAGGCCTGCCGGCCCGGCGCCGACCACCACCACGTCCATCCTGCGCATGCGCGCCTCCCGCCGTTCATTCAGTCCGCGCCAGCATAGCGCCGTGCAGCTGAGCGGCCTTGATCTGGATCAGCGCCGGATCACAGCAACGCGAACACCAGCGCCAGGATCGACAGCAGCGACACCAGCCACACCAGGCTGCGCACGTACGGCACGCCCGCCGCATACAACGGCAGATAGGCCACGCGCGCCCAGAAATAGGCCTGTGCGGCCAGCGCGGTGGTGTCGTTGCTGCGCCCGGCCAGCACCACCGCGATTGCGGCGGCGGCGAAGAACGGGAAGGTCTCCAGGAAATTGGCCTGGGCGCGCTGCAGGCGGCCGGCCAGCGGGCTGAGCGGCCGGGCCTGGCCATCACGCGCCGAGGCATTCCACTTCATCCCGCGCTCGCGGGTGACCACGGTGGAAGTGGCGAAGATGTAGACGAAGCCCAGCAGGGTCGCCCAGGCCAGCATGGTCAATTCGGTTGCCATCATCCTTCTCCTCAGGGACCCGATGCACGCAGGCTGTAACCGGCCAGCCGCCACACCTGATCCTCGTCGAAACGGAACGAAACGAGCTCACGCACCGGCTGCGCGCTGTTGGCAAAGCGGGTCGGGAAGCTGACGTTGATGTACAGCCCTTCCGGAACGGCTGCACCGGCGCTGTACTTGACCCGGGTGATGGTCGGCTGGCCGCGGCCGGCCATCGCACCCAGGCGCGTGCGTTCACCGGCCAGCTGGGCAACAAAGGCGGCCTTGGGCACCGCGCGCCGTGCGACCGCGGACGCGCCGTCCCACAATTCGCCCGCGCGATTGGCATCGACCAGCTGCGCAACCCGCACCGCCGCCGCGCCCATCTCAGCATCCTGCTTCTGCACCTGCGCCTGCTGTGCGGCGGTCAACGCCGGCGCACCCGCAGTGAGCGGCTTGGCTGCCGCCGGCGATGCCGGTGCCGGTCGCGCAGGTGCGGGGGCAGGCGTGGCCGGTGCAGGCACCTGCGCCAACACGGCGAGGGGCATCAGGGACAGCAGCAGGAACACGCGTTTCATGGACACCGCCGGTTCTCGGGAAAGAACCGCAGTCTACGCCAGCGCGGTGACCCCTTTGTCAGCGCGCGGGGGCGCTGCCTTCCATTGTCCCGGCAGCCGCGTCTGCCTGCGCGGCAGGCGTGCCGGCGTCGGCAGGCTGCCGCTCGGCCACCGGCGGCGGCTCCGACGGTGCCGGCGGCAGCGTTGCCACGTCGATTTCCGACAACGGGCTTTCTTCCGGGCACACCGCATCCGGGAAACCGAAGCGCTGTTTCAGCGCCTGGCCACAGCTGTTGATCGATTCCATGTCGGCGCCTTCGCGCTTGCACTGCTGGTCGAACGCGATCAGGAACGCATCCTTGCGCTGCACGAAATCATCGCCGCAGGCGCGCATCTGCTTGATCCTTTCCAGATCGTCCTGCACGGCGTTGGTGCCATCCAGGCCGTACTGGCGCAGCTCGTCGGCCGTGAGCAGGCGCAGGCTGCGGTTGGGCACGGTCATCATCAGGTCTGCCACGCCCACCGCCACGCCGTTGCGCTGCAGGTAGTCCTTCACGTTGTCGTAGACCTCGTGCAGCTCGCGGTTGAGTTCGGCGCGCGAGGTGGCCTTGGAGCTGATCCGCATCATGCGGTGGATGCCGACCTTGCCCGACAGCAGGCGGTTGTCACCGGCGGCCAGCACGAACACGCAGGCGCTGTGGCAGATCGAGCCTTCGCGGACCCAGATGGTCCAGCCCGATTCACCGATGCTGTCGCCGGCGACGATCGCTGATTCGACCTGGCCACCGCTGGAATCGAGGTCAAGGATGCGCTTGTGGATCTTCAGTTGGTCAGCGACCACGGCCAACCGCCACATCATCTCGGCGAAGCCCGGATTGATCTTGCCCGCATAACGCACGCGCATCAGGCCGCGTTCGGCACACGGCGCCAGCGCCTGGCTGATCTGATCGCGCTGCAGGCCCTCCAGCTCGACACCGTCGCCTGCGTCGCCCGCATATTCCGTGCTGCAGCTGACCCACGCACGACCATTTTCCAGCTGCGCCTGCGGCCACGGCCGGTCGGCCCGGCTGCGTGGCGGCACCGGCGGCGGTGGCGCGTCGGCGGCATTGATCGAGACCATGTTCTCGCCATCGCTGGCCGGTGCCCTCGCCGCCTTGTCGGCAGCGGTCACATTGCCAGGATTCTCCAGCTGACTGCAGCCCGCCAGGGCCAGGCACAACAGGGGCAACCAGCGCAGTTTGGCGGACATCGGGCAACCAGTCTTCAGGTGAGCAAGGGCCACAGTCTACCCGTCCGGGGCGCGCATTCAGCGCGTGGCACTGAACCCCTTCTGACCCTTGGGAAAGCGGGTCGACCAAGGTCGACACCTACCAGAGCGGGATGCCCTTCCGACAGATCGCAGGAACCTGTCGAAGGCGGGGTGGGTCCGGTTGCAGGGGCGTGAGCGCCATGGATGGCGCGACCGAGCCTCCATGGGTGAGGGCGCTTTGCTTGCGAAGCATTGCTTCGCAAGCGCCCGAACGCCCAGCCGCCAGCGGCTGGGCCGGACCGCGGAGCGGGATTCACGGCGTCCCCCGCAACCGGACCCACCCCGCCTGCCTACAGGAATC
>NZ_LLXV01000054.1 GCF_001431665.1 Stenotrophomonas beteli
GGCGGGGTGGGCTGCCAGGACCGTTGGCGCCATGGATGGCGCCATCGAGCCCCCATGGATGGGTTTACGGCGTGTCCTGCAAGCCCACACCGCCGCGCCAACCCACGGATACCCCGCTGTTGCGGTTGCTTCGGCTTTGCCGTTGCTCGAAGGCCTCTGCGGGTGCCGGGCGCCGCCCGGCCGACTTCCGCCACTTGCGGTGGCGGCGACTGGCCACTAGCCTTCGGCCGTCGTTCACCACCCAAGGACCGCCCGTGAAACACCGTCATCTCCTGCTGGCCTCGGCAGTCGCCGTCGCCACGCTGGCCCTGGCCGCCTGCAAGAAGGAAGCTGCCCCAGGCACCGATACCGCCAGCAGCAGCGCCCCGGCCGGCGAAACCGCCGACCAGTTCGTGGCCCGCATCAATGCCGAATTCAAGGCCGCCTACCCGGAGATGACCTCGGCCCAGTGGCTGTCCTCCACCTACATCAACAGCGACTCGGAACGCATCGCGGCCAAGGCCAACGAGCGCTCGCTGACCCAGCTCAACAGCTGGATCGAACAGGCGGCCAAGTTCGACGGCCAGCCGATGAGCGAGGACAGCAAGCGCGCGATCCACCTGCTGAAACTGATGTCCTCGATGCCGGCGCCGCGCGATCCGGCCAAGCTGGCCGAGCTGACCCAGATCGCCACCCGCATGGAAGGCAGCTACGGTGCCGGCAAGTACTGCACCGATGCGAATGATCCGAACTCCTGCCGCCAGCTGGGCGAGCTGGAGCAGGTGCTGGCGCGCAGCCGCGACTACGACAAGCAGCTCGATGCGTGGCAGGGCTGGCACAGCACCACCAAGGGCATGCGCGGCGACTACCAGAAGTTCGTCGGCCTGGTGAACGAAGGTGCCAAGGGCATGGGCTTCACCGATGCCGGCCAGATGTGGCGCAGCGGCTATGACATGCCGCCGGACCAGATCGGCCCGGAAACCGATCGCCTGTGGGAACAGGTCAAGCCGATGTACGAGCAGCTGCACTGCTACGCACGCGGCAAGCTGGACAAGACCTACGGCAAGGACAAGGCCGAAGTGGGCAACGGCCTGATCGCCGCGCACCTGCTGGGCAACATGTGGCAGCAGGACTGGTCCAACCTGTGGGACCAGCTGGAACCGTACCCGGGTGCCGGCAGCCTGGACATCACCGCTGCACTGGAAAAGCAGTACCAGACCAACCTGAGCGCGGCGCTGGCCAAGGCCGGCAAGGATGCCAACGTGGCAGCGCAATACAAGGCGCAGCGCGAGGCCGAACTGCGTACCGCCAGGCAGATGACCGAACGCGCGCAGGACTTCTACGTGTCGCTGGGCATGCCGTCGCTGCCGCAGTCCTACTGGGAAAAAACCCAGTTCATCAAGCCTGACGACCGCGACGTGGTCTGCCACGCCAGCGCCTGGGACATGAACATGGAAGGCGACGTGCGCACCAAGATGTGCATCAAGCCGAACGAAGAGAACTTCACCACCATCTACCACGAGCTGGGCCACATCTACTACGACCTGGCCTACAACCCGCTGCCGCCGCTGTTCCAGGGCGGTGCCAACGATGGCTTCCATGAAGCGATCGGCGACACCATCGTGCTGGCGATGACGCCCAAGTACCTCAGCTCGATCGGTTTGGTCGACGCGCCAACCGAAAGCCGCGAGGCGGTCATCAACAACCAGATGCGCATGGCGCTATCGGGCGTATCGTTCCTGCCGTTCGGACTGATGATCGACCGCTGGCGCTGGGGCGTGTTCGATGGCTCGATCACCGCCGACAACTACAACAAGGCGTGGTGGGACCTGAAGGCCAAGTACCAGGGCGTGGCGCCGGCCAGCACCCGTGGCGAAGAGTTCTTCGATCCGGGCGCGAAGTACCACGTGCCGGGCAACACCCCGTACACCCGCTACTTCCTGGCGCGCATCCTGCAGTTCCAGTTCTACAAGGGCCTGTGCGACGCGTCCGGCTACAAGGGGCCGCTGCATGAGTGCACCTTCTACGGCAACAAGGAAGCCGGCCAGAAGTACTGGGCGATGCTGAGCAAGGGTGCCAGCCAGCCATGGCAGGCCACGCTGAAGGAACTGACCGGCACCGACAAGCTTGATGCCGGCCCGATGATCGAGTACTTCACCCCGGTCAACGAGTGGCTGAAGCAGCAGAATGAAGGCCAGATGTGCGGCTGGCAGGCCAACGCGGCGCCGGCGGCGAAATGAGAAAAGGGGCGGATCCGCGAGGATCCGCCCCTTTCCATGTTGTAGAGCCGAGCCATGACGCTCGGCTGTTTCTTCATCGTGCGGCGCACGGCACGCCGAGCATGGCTCGGCTCTACAGGATGTGTGCGATCAGCTGTTCTTCTTCGCCGCCAGCGCAGCGGCCAGTTCGGCCTTGAACTCCTCGAAGGTCTGGCCCTTCTCCTTTGCCTCAGCCTGTGCGGCATCGCGCAGTGCATCGGAGTACATCAGGCGCACCGGCGTGCCATTGCGCTCGTGCAGTTCACCGGCCTGCATGATCAGCGCCAGTACCTGCGCAGCGCTTTCGCTGTGACCGGCAATGCGCCCATCCATGCCCAGCACCCATTCGCCATCGCGGCGCACGACACCGGCCAGCAGGGTGCGCTGCGCGTCGCGCAGTTCGGCATGCGGTTCCACCGGCGAGGCCTGGGCAGCAGCCTTGTTGGCGGCCTGCTTTTCCTGGCGACGGCGCTGGTCGCGGCGGGTCTTGGAGCTGGTGGACATGGTGCGGTACCGCTGCGAGGGGGGCGCAAGGATAGCGCACCCCGCCCGCCGCGCCGCTTCACGCGCGCCCGGTCCGGCAGGGTCAGTCCAGCACCTTGCCGTGCCGCCAGTAGCCCATGAAGGTGATCGCACGACGGTCCAGGCCGCAATCGCGTACCAGGTGGCGGCGGATCGCCATCACCGCCCCCGCCTCGCCCGCCACCCAGGCATACCACGGCCCGGCCACGCGGGTATCGGCCTGCTCCCAGAGGATCTGCGTATCAACGTCGATCTCCTCCAGCGCCTCGCCGGCAGCCACCGCCGAGGCCGCTGCCAACCGCGCCCGGACCGCCTGCAGCAACCGCTGTCCGTAGGCGGCCTGCCCGCGCGGCAGCCAGACCAGCTCGGCGCTGGAGGGCGCCTTCAGGTGTACCGCATCACCGGCCTGGGCCACCTCCAGCAGCGCCAGCGTGCGCGGTGGGTCGACCATGGCGGCCAGTTCCTCGAGGATGCCAGCCACCGCCGGCAACGCGGTTTCATCGGCCACCAGCAGCACCTGGCCGACGCCGGCTGGCGGCTTCCACTCCCAACCCTCGCTGCTCCCGGCACAGTCGGCGTCCGGGGCCAGCAGCACCACGCGGTCGCCGGGGCGGGCGTGCATGGCCCAGCGCGAGGCCGGGCCGGTTTCGCCATGGATGACGAAATCGACATCGACCTCGCCCAGCTCGGCCCGCAACTGGCGGATGGTGTAGGTACGCATCGGCGGGCGTTGATCGTCCGGCAGGGCCCGGTAGCGCGGGTACCAGTCTTCACCGCTGGGGACCTGCGGCGCCCGCTGGCCCGGCAAAGGGAAAAACACCTTGATGCGCTGGTCCGGGCCTCCGGTCTTCATCCGTGCCACGTCGGCACCGGTGAACACCATGCGGTCCAGCGAAGGGGAAAGCACGCGGCGCTCCTTCAGCGCCACCTCGAACAGGCGGTAGGTCTGCTGCGCAGCCATGGGGGAACCTCATGCGACGACATCGGATCGGCTGGCTGTCGTGCATCCACGCACCGGCTGGCTGGAAGGCCCAGCCTAGTCCGGCCGTCCCCGGTCGCAAGCATTTCGGGCATCGCGGCCTGCCCTACCCCTGCACGCTGCTCAATGGCCCGTGCAGGCCGCCTGCGCCGCGCGTTCACGCTGGTGTTCCCAGTACCAGAACACGAAGCCGGCGCCGAAGAAGGCGGCCTGGCCCAGTGCCAGGTGCAGTGGGCTGGCACTGAGCAGCGGCGACACCACGCCGGCCACCACGGTGCTGATCATCAACTGCACGAAGGCCTGCAGCGAAGACGCCAGGCCGCGCTGGTGCGGGTACATGTCCAGCACCGCCAGCGCCAGGATCGGGAAGATCAGCGCCATGCCCATGCCGCCCAGGAAGATCGGCAGCACTGCCCACGGCAGCACGAACTGCGGCGACAGCGCCACGTAGCCGACGTTGAACAGAACCGACAGCGCGCACAGGCCGAAACCCATGGACACCTGGCGGGTGGGCGTGGTGTGCCCGGCCATGCGCCCGGACAGGAACGAGCCGGTGGTCATGCCGCCGATGGTGGGGATGAACAGCCAGGCAAAGCCACCCTCGCCCAGGTGCAGGTGCTGCATCACGAACACCGGCGCCGAGGAGATGTAGAGGAAGATGCCACCGAAGCCGATGCTGCCGGCCAGCGCCAGGCGCAGGAAGCGCGGGTTGAAGCCGATGCGCACGTAATCACGCATCAGCACGCGCGGTGACAGCGGCACCCGGGCCTCAACCGGATGGGTCTCCGGCAGGTAGCGTGCAGTGGCCGCCAGCAGGACCAGCGCGAACACCACCAGGAACCAGAAGATCAGCGGCCAACCAGCACCACTGAGCAGGATCCAGCCACCGATGATCGGCGCGATGGCCGGGGCGATGCCGAACAGCATCGACACCTGGCTCATCAGGCGCTGCGCGTCGTGGCCGTGGTACAGGTCGCGGATCACCGCGCGGCCGACGATCATGCCCACGCCCGCCGACAGGCCCTGCAGCGCGCGGAAGGCCAGCAGCGTGGTCAGGTCGGTGGACAGTGCGCAGCCGACCGAGGCGCCGACGAACACCACCAGGCCGCCGAGGATCACCCGCTTGCGGCCCCAGGCATCGGACAGCGGGCCGTGCGCCAGGCTCATCAGGCCGTAGAACAGCAGGTACACGCTGATGGTCTGCTGCACCGCCACCTCGTCCACTGCCAGGCGCTGGGCCAGCTGCGGGAAGGCCGGGAAGATGGTGTCGATCGAGAACGGACCGAACATGGCCAGGCCGGCGAGCAGCAGGGCCATGCGGCGGGTGGAAGGAGCAACAACGGCGTTCATGGAGAAGGTGTCCGGCAGGGCCATGCGCGGCACGCACGGCGGGCGCCGGTCCCCTTCTGCAGGGACGGCGCCAGATGAATTCGGGTATCAGGCCATCATAGGTGGGGATTGCGCCCGATGCCATGCAGCGGTGCACAAAACGCATGGCCGGGCCATCGGCCATTCAGGCGCGGCGGCCGGCCCCGGAAGCCGCCGGCGGGCCCGCAACGGGCTATAATCGGCGGGCAACACGGTGGGAGAAGCGGAACACCGCTGCCGAAGGCGCAACGCCCGTAATCGCTCAGGCCCGATACCACCCGTAACAGAACTCTGGAGAGACCGGTTCGATCCGGCGCCGAAGGGGCACGAAGCCGCGGTTTTCCGCGCTTCCAAACTCTCAGGCAAAAGGACAGAGGGGCGCCCCGCAGACCGCCGACCGGCGGCTTGTGCCCGTGCGTGTGCCCTTTCCTGACGGATCCTTCGCCATGTCCCAGAACACCCCTTCCCTGCGTGAGCTCGAGCACCACAATGCGTTCGTCGAGCGCCACATCGGCCCCAACGATGCCGAGATCGCGCAGATGCTCGACGTCGTCGGCCACGCTTCGCTCGATGCGATGACCGATGCCATCGTGCCGGCCAAGATCAAGTCGCCGGCGCCGCTGGCGCTGCCGCAGTCGATCACCGAAGTGCAGGCACTGGCGAAGATCCGTGCGATCGCCGACAAGAACACCGTGCTGCGCAGCTTCATCGGCCAGGGCTACTACGGAACCCACACGCCGAACGTGATCCTGCGCAACATCCTGGAAAACCCGGCCTGGTACACCGCCTACACCCCGTACCAGGCGGAAATCTCGCAGGGCCGCATGGAAGCGCTGATCAACTTCCAGACCCTGTGCGCCGACCTCACCGGCATGGAAATCGCCAACGCCTCGCTGCTGGACGAAGCCACCGCCGCAGCTGAAGCGATGACCCTGGCCAAGCGTTCGGCCAAGTCGAAGTCGGACACCTTCTTCGTGCACGACGCCGTGCACCCGCAGACCCTGGAACTGCTGCGCACGCGCGCCGAGCCCATGGGCATCGTGCTGCGCGTCGGCACCCCGGCCGAGGCACTGGAAGCCGAAGCCTTCGGCCTGCTGCTGCAGTACCCGGATACCTTCGGCCAGGTCGGCGATTACAAGGCGCTGGTTGATGCCGTGCACGCGCGTGGCGGCCTGGTGGCGGTGGCCACCGACCTGCTGGCGCTGACCCTGCTGGCCGCCCCGGGCGAATGGGGTGCGGACATCGTGGTCGGCAACAGCCAGCGTTTCGGCGTGCCGTTCGGCTTCGGCGGCCCGCACGCCGCGTTCATGGCCTGCCGTGACGCCTACAAGCGCTCGATGCCGGGCCGCCTGATCGGCGTGTCGATCGACGCGCAGGGCAACCCCGCCTACCGCCTGACCCTGCAGACCCGCGAGCAGCACATCCGCCGCGAGAAGGCCACCTCCAACATCTGCACCGCGCAGGTGCTGCTGGCGGTGATGGCCTCGATGTATGCGGTGTACCACGGCCCGGAGGGCCTGACCCGCATCGCCCGCCGCACCCACCGCCTGGCCGCCATCCTGGCCGCGGCGCTGCGCAATGCCGGCGTGCAGGTCGGTGGTGACTTCTTCGACACCCTGCACATCACCGGCGTGCACGCCGATGAGATCCACGCCAAGGCACGCGCCGCCGGTTACAACCTGCGCGCGATCGACAGCGACTCGGTCGGCATCAGCCTGGACGAGACCGCGACCCGCGCCGACATCGTGGCCCTGGCCGCCGTGTTCGGTGCGCAGGCCGACGTGGACGCACTGGATGCCAGCACCGCCGACGCACTGCCGGCTGCCCTGTTGCGCCAGTCCGCGTTCCTGACCCACCCGGTGTTCAACACGCACCACAGCGAGCACGAGCTGCTGCGCTACCTGCGTTCGCTGGCCGACAAGGACCTGGCAATGGACCGCACGATGATCCCGCTGGGTTCGTGCACGATGAAGCTCAACGCCACCGCCGAGATGATCCCGGTGACCTGGCCGGAGTTCTCGCAGATCCATCCGCTGGTGCCGGCCGACCAGGCGCTGGGCTACAAGGAACTGATCGACTCGCTGGAAGCGATGCTGGTCGAATGCACCGGCTACGATGCGGTCAGCCTGCAGCCGAATTCCGGCGCACAGGGCGAGTACGCCGGCCTGTTGGCGATCCGCGCCTACCACCGCTCGCGCGGCGAAGGCCATCGCGACATCTGCCTGATCCCGGACTCGGCACACGGCACCAACCCGGCTTCGGCACAGATGTGCGGCATGAAGGTCGTGGTGACCAAGACCGATGCCAACGGCAACGTCGATGTCGAAGACATCCGCGTCAACGCCGAGAAGTACAGCGACCGCCTGGCGGCGATCATGATCACCTACCCGTCCACGCACGGCGTGTTCGAGGAAGAAGTGGTCGAGATCTGCGAGATCATTCACCAGCACGGCGGCCAGGTGTACACCGACGGCGCCAACATGAACGCCCTGGTCGGCGTGGCCAAGCCGGGCAAGTGGGGCTCGGACGTTTCCCATCTGAACCTGCACAAGACCTTCTGCATTCCGCATGGCGGCGGCGGCCCGGGCGTTGGCCCGTGCGCGGTCAAGGAGCACCTGGCACCATTCCTGCCGGGCAAGCTGGGTGACAACGGCCCGGTCGGCATGGTCAGTGCGGCCAGCTTCGGCAGCGCCTCGATCCTGCCGATCAGCTGGATGTACATCGCCATGATGGGCAGCGAAGGCCTGCGCAAGGCCACCCAGGTCGCGCAGCTCAACGCCAACTACATCGCCAAGCGCCTGGCCCCGCACTTCAAGACCCTGTACACCGGCCGCAACGGCCTGGTGGCGCATGAGTGCATCCTCGACGTGCGCCCGCTGGAGAAGACCAGCGGCATCGGCGCCGAGGACGTGGCCAAGCGCCTGATCGACTTCGGCTTCCACGCCCCGACCCTGAGCTTCCCGGTGGCCGGCACGCTGATGGTCGAGCCGACCGAGAGCGAATCGCTGCACGAGCTGGACCGCTTCATCGACGCGATGATCCAGATCCGCGAGGAAATCAGCGCGATTGAAGACGGCCGCCTGGACCGTGAGGACAACCCGCTGAAGAACGCCCCGCATACCGCAACGGCAGTAACGGCCAGCGAGTGGACCCACGCCTACCCGCGTGAACTGGCCGCCTTCCCGCTGGCCAGCCTGAAGCAGAGCAAGTACTGGCCGCCGGTGGCGCGCGTGGACAACGTGTACGGCGACAAGAACGTGATGTGCGCGTGCATCCCGGTCGATGCCTACAAGGACGATGAAGTCGAGGCGTAAACGTTCGACCCATCGGAACTGGAAACGGCCCGCGCAAGCGGGCCGTTTTCATAAGGGCGTGTGGACCAGGGGCCACACCCACAAACATCCGGTCACGGATCCGGCATCTGCCCCAGGCTCAGCTGCCACGACACCCCGAAGCGGTCCTGCACCCAGCCGTAGCGGTTGCTGAACTCATAGTCGCCCACCGGCATCAGCCAGTGCCCGCCCTCGCCCAGCACGCGCGCTGCACGCTCGAACTGCTCGGCACCGGAACACTCGACGAACAGCGAGATCGACGGGCTGAAGGTGAAATCGTGCACGTCCAGGCTGTCGAAGCACAGGTAATGGGTGCCACCGAGCAGGAAGATGGCCTGGCGCACCTGCCCGGGCACGCCGGCACCGGCCCCCTCCGGGTGGCGTTGCAGGGCCAGCAGGCGGAAATCGGCAAAGGCCTCGGCGTACAGGGCCAGGGCGGCCTCGGCCTGGCCGGTGAACATCAGGAACGGACGGCTGCGCAGCATGCGGTACTCCCGGTCGACAGGCCGATGACGGCCTACGCGATCAGGATGGCACGGCGGATGTATGCCTGCTGTAGAGCCGAGCCCGCGCTCGGCTGGCGGCCACGCGAACAGCAGCCGACCGTGGGGTCGGCTCTACAACAGCAGTCAGGCCTCGCGCACGCGCCGTGCGATGGCGCTGCCGGCCGCGATCGTGGCGGTCAGCGCCACCATCGACAGGAACTGCAGGCGGGTGTGCGCCTCGCTCAGCAGCAGGCCGAAGATCAGCGCCAGGATTGCCAGCGCGCACACCGTCAGCCAAGGGAAACCGGCCATGCGGAACGGCAGGCGGGTGCCCAGCCGGTCGGCGCGCCGGCGCAACACCAGCTGCGAGACCAGCGACAACGTCCACACCAGCAGGCAGGTGGAACCGACGATGTTGAGCAGTACCGGCAGCACCCGGTCCGGGAACAGCAGTTCCATCACCGTCGCAGCGAAACCGAACAGCACGCTGGCCAGCACGGCGATCACCGGCACCTGGCGCGGATCGGTCCAGCCCAGCACCGCCGGCGCCTCGCGGCGCTGCGCCAGCGAATACATCATGCGCGAGGCGCCATAGAGGTTGGCGTTGAGCGCCGACAGCAGCGCGATCACCGCAATCAGCGTGATGGCGGTACCAGCGCCCGGGATGCGGGCAATATCGAGCACGGCAGCGAACGGCGACTTCAGCGCCTCGCTGGTCCACGGCACCACCGCGATGATCACGCTCAGCGAGCCGATGTAGAACACCAGGATGCGCCAGGCCACGGTGCGGATGGCACGGGCGATGCTGCGCTCAGGATCTTCAGTCTCGGCCGCCGCAACGGCCACGATCTCGGTGCCACCGAAGGCAAAAACGACAACCAGCAATGCAGCGCCAATACCGGCCAGGCCCTTCGGTGCGAAGCCACCCTGCTCGGTGAAGTTGCTCAGGCCCGGCGAGGTCACCTGCGGCAGCCAACCCATCAGCAGCGCCACGCCGATGGCGATGAAGGCCAGGATCGCCGCGACCTTGAGGATGGCAAACCAGAATTCGAACTCGCCGAAGTTCTTCACCCCAAGCAGGTTGATGGCGGTGAAAAACAACATGAAGGCCAGCGCGGCCATCGGCACCGGTATGGCAGGCCAGACGGTGGCCAGCAGCCCGGCCGCGCCCACTGCCTCGGCGGCGATCACGATCACCAGCTGCACCCACCACAACCAGCCGACGGTGGCGCCCGCAGTGGCGCCCATGGCATCGGCGGCATACACCGAGAACGCGCCGCTGGTGGGTTTGGCCGCCGCCATCTCGCCCAGGGCATTCATCACGATGATCACCAGCGCGCCAGCGACCAGGTACGAGACCAGTACCGCCGGGCCTGCCGCCTGCACACCCACGCCCGAGCCGAGGAACAGGCCGGCGCCGATGGCGCTGCCCAGCCCCATCATGATCAGCTGGCGCGGTTTGAGCGAATGCCCGAGGCGGGACGGTGAAGCGGACGGAGTCGAATTGGGCATCGGCGGGGCTGGCGGCGGCTACAGGGGCGACACCTTACCCTGTCCCGCGCCTGCACGGATAGGCGCAGCGCAGCAGGTGGCTCAGGCCAGGGCCGGCTCGCCGACGTTGCCGCCAATACGGGCCCGGTAGGCACGGGGCGAGAAACCGGTTTCAGCCTTGAACTTGCGGGTGAAGGCGCTCTGGTCGCTGAAACCGCAGGCCTGGCCGATGCAGGCGATGCTGTCGTCGCCGTGCAGCAGGTGCATGGCCATCTGGATCCGCAGCCGGGTCAGCACCTGCTGCGGGGTCATCTGGAACACCTTGCGGAAACTGCGCTCCAGCTTGGACAGCGAGAAGCCGGTGATGTCGAGCAGGGTCTGCATGCGCACGTTCTCGGCGTAGTGCGCGTTGAGGTGGGCCAGCGCCAGCCGCAGCTGCTCGTACTGGGTGCCCAGGCTGTCCTTCTGGCCAAGGTCGCGGGAAATGCCGATCAGGCCCTCGATGGCGCCATCGACCACCAGCGGGCGCTTGCAGGTCAGGCACCAGCCCGGTTCGCGGTTGGCGAACAGGTGCAGCTCCATCAGGTTCTCGATCACTTCGCCGGACAGCACGCGGGCGTCCTGGTCCACGTAGTCGGCGCTCAGCCCGGTCGGGTAGATCTCCGCTGCGGTACGCCCGATCACGTCCTTGCGCGCGCGCAGGCCCAGCCGCCGCAGCATGGTCTGGTTGACGTGGGTGTAGCGCCCCTGGCGGTCCTTCATGAAGAACAGCACGTCCGGGATGGCGTCGAACAGGGCTTCGATGTCGGTGGGCTCGACTCGCATGCGGCAAGCATACCCGAGCCCGCTTTTGCCTGTACGTTCACCTTCGCCGGACCTGGGTTTAACGGGGTGGGCTCCAGTGTCGTGGTTCCCTTTGATGAACCGGAGCCACCCTCCATGGCCGCCAGCAAGCCGACCGGCAAGCGCGCAACCACCCCTGCCGAAAACCACCTGCGGGGCCACGGCGATGAACTGCACCAGCAGGCCGGCGGCAGCCACCCTGCGATGACCACCGATCAGGGCATCCCGGTGGCGGACAACCAGAACTCGCTGCGCCAGGGGCCGCGCGGCCCGACCCTGCTGGAAGATTTCATCCTGCGCGAAAAGATCACCCACTTCGATCATGAACGCATTCCCGAGCGCATCGTGCACGCCCGCGGCAGCGCTGCGCATGGCTACTTCGAGTTGACCCGATCACTGAAGGCGCATACCCGCGCGCGCATCCTGACCGAGGTAGGCGTGAAGACACCCGTGTTCACCCGCTTCTCGACCGTGGCCGGTGGCGCGGGTTCGGTGGACACCCCGCGCGACGTGCGCGGCTTCGCGGTGAAGTTCTATACCAAGGAAGGCAACTGGGACCTGGTCGGCAACAACATCCCGGTGTTCTTCATCCAGGACGCGATGAAGTTCCCGGACCTGGTGCACGCGGTGAAGATGGAACCGGACCGTGCCTTCCCGCAGGCCGCATCGGCCCACGACACCTTCTGGGACTTCATTTCGCTGATGCCCGAATCAATGCACATGATCATGTGGGCAATGAGCGATCGTGCCATTCCGCGCTCGCTGCGCATGATCGAAGGCTTCGGCGTGCACAGCTTCCGCCTGCTGAACGAGGCCGGCGAGTCGACCTTCGTCAAGTTCCACTGGCGGCCCAAGCTGGGCATCCAGTCAACGGTCTGGGACGAAGCGTTGAAGCTTCAATCGGCCGACAATGACTTCCATCGCCGCGACCTGTTCGAGGCCATCCAGCGCGGCGACTTTCCCGAATGGGAGCTGGCAGTGCAGCTGTTCACCGAAGAAGAAGCCGACGCCTTCCCGTTCGATCATCTGGACCCGACCAAGATCATTCCCGAATCGCTGGTGCCGTTGCAGGTAATCGGGCGCATGGTGCTGGACCGCTGGCCCGACAACTTCTTCGCCGAGACCGAGCAGGTAGCCTTCTGCCCGGCCAACGTGCCTCCGGGCATCGACTTCAGCAACGACCCGCTGCTGCAGGGCCGACTGTTCTCCTACCTGGACACCCAGCTGCTGCGCCTTGGCGGCCCGAACTTCCACCAGATCCCGGTGAATGCTCCGAAGTGCCCGTTTGCCAATCATCAGCGCGATGGCCACATGCAGATGCAGGTGCCCAAGGGCCGCGTGGCCTACGATCCCAGCTCGCTGCAGGACGACACCCCGCGCGAGACACCGGCCGGTTTCCGCAGCCATGCCAGCGCCGACGATGGCCGCAAGGGCCGTACGCGTGCGGAGAGTTTCGCCGACCACTACAGCCAGGCCCGCATGTTCTTCCGCAGCCTGGAAAAGCCGGAGCAGGCGCACCTGGCATCGGCGCTGGTATTCGAGTTGTCCAAGGTGGAAACGCTGAAGGTGCGGGTGCGCACCGTCAGCCACCTGCGCAACATCGACGAATCGCTGGCCCGGCGCGTGGCCGATGGTCTGGCGTTGCCTGCACTGCCCGACGCAGCGCCGACTGCTACCCCGGTGCGGGACATGCCCCCCGCTCCCGAGGTGCGCGTGATCGGGCGCAACAAGCCCATCCTGCAGGGTCGCTGCATCGGCATCCTGTTCGATGAGGGCTCCGATGCCCGCGTGATCGCCAGCCTGAGCAAGGCCGCCCGGAAGGCAGGTGCGGACGTGAAGCTGGTCGCACCGAAAGTGGGAGGCGCCACGCTCAGCGACGGCAGCGTACAGGCCGCCGATGGGCAACTGGCCGGCACGCCATCGGCCGTGTTCGATGCGGTGGCCGTGGTGCTGAGCGTAGAGGCGTCGAAGGCGTTGTCGAAAGAGAGCGCCGCCCTGGAGTTCGTCAGCCAGGCCTGGGCACACCTGAAGGCCATCGCCAGCGACGCCGGCGGCCAGGCGCTGCTGAAGGCGGCACGGGTCGGCAACGACCCCGGCATCGTCGAAGCGGAAGACGCCAAGGCCTTCCTGGCAGTCGCCGCCACCCGCCAGTGGGCGCGTGAGCCCAAGCTGCGCCTGCTGGCCTGACCACTACAACAGGAGAACCGTCATGCCCCGTGGTGACAAATCCGCATACACCGAAAAGCAGAAGCGCCAGGCCGAGCATATCGAGGAAAGCGAACGTGATCGCGGCGCGAGTGAAGGCACCGCCGAGCGCATTGCCTGGGCCACCGTGAACAAGCAGGACGGTGGCGGCAAGCGCGCCGGCAGTGCCCGCAAGGGCGCGAAGAAGGCGACCAGCAAGAAGGCTGCCAAGAAGGCGCCTGCCAAGAAGGCGCCTGCCAGGAAGTCGGCCACAAAGAAGGCCGCAACCAAGACGACGGCGGCGAAGAAGGCACCTGCGAAGAAGACGACAGCCAGGAAGGCGGCGTCAAAGAAGGCACCGGCTCGCAAGACCGCCACAAAGAAAACCGCAAAGAAGACGGCGGCCAAGAAGGCCGGTACAGCCGCCTCGCGCAGTGCTGCAGCGAAGAAGGCGGCGAAGACACGTGCGGCGAAGAAGACCGTGCGCAAGGTGGCGGCGAAGAAAGCTGCGCGTACCCGCGCGCGCGGCTGAGCCCTTCGAACAGGGCGACAGCGTCCTCATCCTCGCAGATGCTTCGCCCGCGGCTGCTTCAGCATGCATCTGCAGTAGCGGATGCAGCCCTTCCATTGAAATACGGCCGCTCAAGGCGGCCGTATTCCTGTTGCTGCACTGGCCCGCTCAGGCTGCGCGACGGGGCGCAGCAGAGACCGCCGCGCCTTCCACCTTGAATACCGCCACCGACGTGGTCAGCGCATGCGCCTGCTCCTCCAGCGCGCGGCTGGCGGCAGTGGCTTCTTCCACCAGCGCAGCGTTCTGCTGGGTCACCTGGTCCATCTGCACCACCACCTGGTTGACCTGCTCGATACCGGCGGCCTGTTCCTTGCTGGCCGCTGCGATATCGCTCATCAGCTGCGTGGTGCGCGAGCTGGCCTGGGCCACGCGGGCGATTGCAGCTTCGGATTCAACGGTCACCGCCAAGCCACTCTTCACCTTGGCAGCGGCGTCTTCGATCAGCTCCTTGATCTCCTTGGCGGCGACACCAGCACGCTGTGCGAGCGTGCGTACCTCGCTGGCGACCACGGCAAAACCGCGGCCCTGCTCACCTGCACGCGCGGCTTCAACCGCAGCATTCAGCGCCAGGATGTTGGTCTGGAACGCGATGCCGTCGATCACCGTGGAGATCTCCGAAATGCGTGCCGAGGACTGATCGATCTCACCCATCACCGACGCCATCTGCGCCATCGCCTGCTCGGTCTCGCGTACGGCGGCACCGGCGGCATGCGCTTCACTGTCGGCCTGACGCGCCAGCTCGGCATTCTGGCGCACAGTCGAGGTCAGTTCCTCCATCGACGCGGCGGCTTCCTCCAGGTTGGCCGCCTGCTGTTCCGTGCGGCGCGACAGGTCGTTGTTGCCGGCGGCCAGTTCCTGCGCCGCGTTGTTGATGCTGTCGGCAGCGACCTGGATGCCACGCACGATGCCAGTCAGCTGGGCGGTGGTGGTGTTGGCGTCGTCACGCATGCGCGCGAATACGCCGTCATACTCGCCGTCCATGCGGGCGGTCAGGTCGCCGTGCGAGATCGCGCGCAGCACGTCGGAGACATCAGCGATGCTGGCCTGCGAACTGGCCATCATGCCGTTGAGGTGCTCGACCATCGCCTTGAACTGGAACTGGAACGCAGCGGCATCGCCACGCATGCTGAAATCACCGGCGCGCGCGGCCCGGGCCAGTTCATCGATCTGCGCGTTGATCGCCATCAGGCTCTGCTTCACTGCGGCCAGCGTGCGGGTCAGCGTGCCCTTCTCGCCCGGGTAGTCCGGCAGGTCGCGGCTGAGGTCACCGATGGCGTAGCGCTGCATCACTTCAGCCATCAGCAGTTCCACCTGCACGTGCGATTCGACCAGGCTGTTGGTGGCCTGCACCATGCGGCCGAAATCGCCGGGGAAGGCGCTGGCGTCCATGCGGTAGCGGATCGCACCGGCCTCGTGCTGTTCGGCCATCTGCAGCTGCGCGCCGATCGCCGCCTGCACACTCTGGCGCACGCTGGCCATCGCCTCGCCCAACTGGGTCAGTTCGTCACGTCCACCCAGGCGGAACTCCTGGTCCAGCTGGCCCTTGGACAGGCGCTCGGCCAGGTTCACCGCGCGGGCCAGCGGGCCGGTCAGGCTGCGCCCGATCATCACCGAGGCGGCGATGCCCACCAGCAGTGCAACGCCGCCCAGCACCAGCAACTGCAGCAGGCTGCGCTCGCCCAGGCGGATGGCCTCGGCGGCAGCCTCACGGCTTTCCTTCTCCTCGAAGTCCACGCCGTCGGACAGCGCCTTGTTCCAGCCGTTGGCGGCGTCCTGCACCGGGCCCAGGGTCAGCGCCACGGCGCCCGGGTAGTCGCCCTGCTCCATCAGTTCGCTGGTCTGCTTGTTGAGCGGACGCGCGATGGCACGCTTGGCGGCGATCGTTTCGGCAATGGCCTTGCCCTCGGCGTCGCTGGGCAGCGCCTGATAGGCCGTCCAGCTGGCCTCATAGCGCTTGACCAGATCGGCGATTCGCTTTTCGTCGCTGGCGCGGTCATCGCCCTGGCGGATCAGCATCTCGCGGCGCACCACCATCATCTGGTTGTTGGCATCGAGCATCTTCGACAGCAAGCGCACCTTGGCCACGCTGACATCGACCACCTGCTGCATCGCGCGCTTCTGCACGACACTGGCGGTGGCGCCGGTGGCCACCACGGCCGCAACCAACAGCAGCAACAGGCCAAAGCCCAGCCCAAGACGCCAGGCAACCCTGACATTCCTCAAGTAGTTCATCGGTACATCCAAAACGGGGGGATGTGGCGTTATCGGCGGCCCGCCTGGCAATCTTGATCGCCACCCGCCAATGGCGTGGGGCACCATTCACCTTGGTGAGCCCCGGCCGACGGCACCCGCGCATGGACGGTGGCGCAACGCCTTGACTGCTCATGCCGGCGTCAGATCTCTTTCACGGCGGCTCGGCGCGGCCTGCAGGCAAGGTGGTGGCGTCATCTGCTGGAGTTCCCAATGCCCTTGCCCGTGTACCGATCCACCCTGCTCGCTCTCTCGCTGCTGGCATCGCCGGCATTCGCGCAGGCACCGCCCCCGGGACTGCCCGCCCCCATTGCCGAGAAGGCCGGACCGGACACCGCAGCACGTTCCGCCCTGCATGCCCAGGTGCTGCTGGATCGTGCAAATTTCTCGCCCGGCCAGATCGACGGTGAAGTGGGCAGTAACCAGCGACGCGCGGTGTCGGGTTTCCAGGCGGCGCACGGCCTGACCGTCACCGGTGAACTGGACGAGGCAACCTGGAAGGCCCTGCAGGCCGATACGGTCACTCCCCTGGCCAGCTACACGCTGACCAGCGAGGATGTCGCCGGGCCGTTTCAGGCAGTGCCGAAGGGCCCCGCCGCACAGGCCAAACTGAAATCGCTGGGCTTCAACAACGTCGAAGAGTCGCTGGGCGAGCGCTTCCACGCATCCCCTGAGCTGTTGAAGCTGCTCAATCCGGGCGTGGATCTGGGCAAGGCGGGCAACCGCATCCAGGTGCCCAACATCGCACCATCGCCGCTGCCGAAGGCGGCCAGGGTGGTCGTCGACAAGTCCGATTCCACCCTGCAGTTGCTGGATGCGCAGGGCAAGCTGATCGCTCAGGTGCCGGTTTCCTCCGGCAGCCAGCATGATCCGCTGCCGATCGGCCAATGGAAGATCCTCGGCGTTTACCGCGATCCGCCGTTCCACTACAACCCCAGGCTGTTCTGGGATGCGCGCAAGGGCAAAAAGAAGGCGACACTGCCACCGGGCCCGAACAATCCGGTCGGCCGGGTCTGGATCGATCTGTCCAAGCCGCACTACGGCCTGCATGGCACGCCCGAGCCCGGCCATGTCGGCAAGACCGAATCACATGGCTGCGTGCGCATGACCAACTGGGATGCGCTGCGCGTGGCCGATGCGGTGGATACCTCCGTCCCCGTGGTGATGCAGGAGTGAGCCGATGCGTCTTTCGCAGCTGATCGTGCTGGGTGTTCTGCTGGGACTGGGGGCCGGCTGGTGGCTGCACCGCGATGCAGGCGAGCCGGTAGCCGCCTCGCTGCCGGAAGCACAACCGGCAGCAGTTGTGGCGCCGGCTGAGGAATCCGCAGCGCCGCTCGCCACGTCCCCTGCCCCCGCGGCCACCGCACCGTCAGCCGCGCGGACTGCGGATGCGCCGTCCGGTCTGCTGCTGCCGGTACAGGGCGTCCTGGCCTCCCAGCTGCACGATACCTTCACCGATGCCCGCAGCGAAGGCCGCGTGCACGATGCCATCGACATCATGGCGGACGCAGGAACGCCGGTGCTGGCAGTGGCCGACGGCACGGTGGAAAAACTGTTCGACAGCAGGCGCGGTGGCCTGACGATCTACCAGTTCGAGCCCAGCGGACGCTGGTGCTACTACTACGCGCACCTGCAGCGCTATGCCGATGGCCTCGCGGAAAAGCAGGCGGTCAAGCGCGGCGAGGTGATCGGTTATGTAGGCAGCACCGGCAATGCCAGTGCAGATGCCCCGCACCTGCATTTCGAGGTGCATATGCTGGGGCCGGAAAAGCAGTGGTGGAAGGGCGAGTCGATCAATCCGTACCCACTGCTGAATCCGCCTGCGTCGGCGCCCGGTGCTGCCAGTGCCGCAAGGTGAACGTGAACGCCGCCAAGGCAGCCCCTGGAATCAACAGGAGCAGTGCCGCCACTTTCCAGAAGAAGAACGGCCACAGCCAGACATAATCCAGGTCGGTCAGCTTCAACAGGTCCAGTGGCGGCTGCAACTCGACGATGGCCGCGCGATCGGCCAGCGCCGGGTCCACGTCCAGCACGGTCACCCGCAATGAGGAGCGGCCGCGCGGCAGTGCGTCGCCGCGGCCATACCCAAAGTAGAACGCGGTGAGGCCGCTGGACTCAACCGATGCCAGTGCGCGGTTGATCCCCTGCGCGGCCACGCCCGAACGCGTACCGGCGCGGAAGTCTCCGCGATACGTCGGGGTATCGATGCGCAGCAGCACTTCGGGATCGACTTCCGAACCGTCTGCGGCGTAGCGCAGGCGCAGCCGCAGTTGGTCATCGATGAAGCGGTAGACCGTCACCTCGGCCGTCGCGCCCGGGCTCAGCAGCAGCGGCAGGGTCTGGGTACGTGACGCCAGGTGGTTGGCAATGGCGCCCAGCGCCAACACCACGCAGGCGATGCCCCACAGGCTCCAGAACACCCAGAGGACGATCCGCACCACGGTCCCGCCTTTCACGCTGACATCCCTGGTCATCGCGTCGCTTCCCCGCTGGCCCTGCCCACACAGTAACGAAAAAGCCCCGCTTGCGCGGGGCTCCTTCTTCCAGCGGCGCCAGGCATGGCCCAGCGCTACCGGCCTCTATCTCAGGCAAACGGATCCTGCAGGACCATGGTGTGGTCACGGTCCGGGCCGGTGGAAACAATGCTGATCGGGCAGCCGGCCAGCTCTTCCAGCGAACGCAGGTAAGCGCGTGCGGCCGGGGGCAGCTCCTCCCACTGGGTGATCCCGTGGGTGTTCTCGCTCCAGCCCGGGAACTCCAGGTACACCGGGGTGCATTCTTCCCAGCCCTGCGCGTCCAGCGGCGCGTACTCGGTGCGCTTGCCGTTGTATTCGTAGGCGATGCAGACCTTCAGCTTTTCCATGCCGTCCAGCACGTCCAGCTTGGTGATGCACAGGCCGCTGATGCCGTTGATGGCCACGGCGCGCTTCAGCGCGACGATGTCCATCCAGCCGCAGCGACGCGGGCGACCGGTCGAGGCACCGTATTCGGCGCCGCGGTCACGGATGCCCTGGCCGATTTCATCGTCCAGCTCGGTCGGGAACGGGCCACCGCCGACGCGGGTGGCGTAGGCCTTGGCGATGCCCAGCACGTAGTCGATCGAATCGGCGCCGACGCCGGAACCGGCCAGCGCACCACCGACGGTGGTGTTGGAGCTGGTGACGTACGGGTAGGTGCCGTGGTCGATGTCCAGCAGCGCGCCCTGCGCGCCTTCGAACAGCACGCGCTTACCCTGCTTGCGCAGGTCGTGCAGGATGCCGGCCACGTCGGACTTCATCGGCTGCACGTACTCGCCGAAGGCCAGCGCTTCGTCGAATGTCTTCTGGAAGTCGACCGCATCGGTGTTCAGATACTTGGTCAGCACGAAGTTGTGGTAATCCAGTGCGGTGCGCAGCAGTTCTTCCAGCTGCTTGGGGTAGTGCAGGTCGGCGATGCGGATGCCGCGGCGCGCCACCTTGTCTTCGTAGGCCGGGCCGATGCCACGGCCGGTGGTGCCGATCGCCTTGCCGCCGGCAGCGCGCTCGCGCGCCTGGTCCAGGGCGATGTGGTACGGCATGATCAGCGGCGCGGCCGGGGAGATCTTCAGGCGCGAACGCACTTCCACGCCGGAGGCTTCCAGCTCGGCGATTTCCTTCTGCAGCGCGGCCGGCGAGATCACCACGCCGTTGCCGATCAGGCACAGCGCATCGTCACGCAGGATGCCCGACGGGATCAGGTGCAGGACGGTCTTCTTGCCGTTGATGACCAGCGTGTGGCCGGCATTGTGGCCGCCCTGGAAGCGCACGACGGCGCCGATTTCCTCAGTGAGCAGATCGACGATCTTGCCCTTGCCTTCATCGCCCCACTGGGCACCCAACACTACGACAGACTGACCCATGACGGGCTCCTCGATTTGTTGCGGCCATCGGGGCCGCGGACGGGTAAACCGTGGCGGGGCTGGCCAGCACCTGGAGGGCGGCTCCAAACGGGGAGCGGCCGGCGATGGATGGCCCAGACACGGAAAAAGCCGAACGGGGAGGCCCGTCCGGCTTTTGTGCATTATCCGGGTTTCCGGGGTCCGGTGCCACCTTTCCGACGGACGGCTTCACCGGCCGGTCAGCCGTCCCGCCCGGTGGTGCCGGCCGCTGGCGGCCGTCCCAGGTTGCCGGCCAGCGGCCGGCACTACCCTGCTAGTGGCGCGCCCACCACAGCAGGCTCAGGCCGGCCAGCAGCACCAGCCCGCCGAAGCTGCGCAGGGCCGGGCTGGGCAGATCCAGCAGGCGTTCGGCCATGCGCTTCCAGGCAATCGGCGCCACGAACAGGAACAGGCCTTCCAGCACCGCGACCAGGCAGATGGCAGCGAACAGATCTTTCATGGGGGACTCCGGAAAAAGCACGGGGCCCGGCATCTGGCCGGGCCCCGTGCGGTAGTGCCCTGCGACCTCAGCGGTCGTTCTTCAGGTACTGCAGGAACGGGTCGTTCTTGTCGAGCACGATCACGCCGTTGCCGTCGGTCATGGAGCCACGGTAGGCCTCCAGGCTGCGGTAGAACGCGTAGAACGACGGATCAGCCGAGCCGGCCTTGCCGTAGATGCGGGTGGCTTCCGCGTCACCTTCACCGCGCAGGCGCTGTGCATCGCGCTCGGCCTCGGCGATCAGCACGGTGCTGTCACGGTCAGCCTGGGCGCGGATGGTCAGCGACTGCTCCTCACCCTCCGCACGCAGCTTGGCCGCTTCCTGCTTGCGCTGGGCGCGCATGCGCTCGTACACGTCGTTGATCACCTGGCTGTCGGTCGGCAGGTCCACCTGCTTGATGCGCAGGTCGATCATCTGCATGCCCAGCCCGGCCACCGCTTCGTTGATCCCCTTCAACTGCTCGGCGATCAGCTCGCTGCGGTCGCCGGACACCAGCTGCTGCAGGGTGCGCGAGTTGATCTGGTTGCGCAGCGAGTCGGTGATGATCGGCGCCAGGCGGGCGTTGGCCACGCGCGGGTCGCCGCCGGTGGCGCGGAAGTAGTCACCTACGTTGGAGATGTAGCCGATGGCGAAGAAGTCGACGCTGACGTCCTTCTGCTCGGCGGTGAAGTAGCGCGCCGGGGCGGTGTCGAGCACCTGGAAGCGGCGGTCGAAGACCTTCACCGTTTCTACCACCGGCACCTTGAAGTGCAGGCCCGGCTTGATGTCCGAACGCACCACCTTGCCCAGGTTCAGCACCATGGCGGTCTGGTCCTCACGGACCACGTACACCGAGCCGAGCAGGCCCAGCACCACCGCCACGACCACGGCGATCCAGATTGGACTCTTCATCGGCTGCCCTCCTCACGGCCGCTCGGTCGCCCGGTCGGGCGGCCCACCGGCCGGCCCGGATCACGGGACTGTTCCACCGCTGCACCCGGCAGCGACGGCATCACCACCTCCGGGTTGGTCACCCCCGGCGGGGCCGACGGGGCCGGACGGGTGTCGCCGGTCATCGGCACGTAGATCAGCTGGCGGCCATCGCCACCGATCACCTTGCGGTTCTCGCTCAGCACCTGCTGCACGGTCTCCAGCCACAGGCGCTTGCGGGTCACTTCCGGGGCGTCCTTGTACTGGGCCTGCAACAGGCTGAAGCGCTGCGCATCACCCTCGGCCTTGGACACCACGGCCTGCTTGTAGCCTTCGGCAGTGGTACGGGCGCGCGAGGCCTGGCCTCGGGCTTCCGGCACCACCTTGGCGGCGTAGGCCTGGGCTTCGTTGATCAGGCGTTCCTTGACCTGCTGGGCGCCGTTGACCTCGTCGAAGGCCGGCTTCACCTCTTCCGGCGGACGCGCGTCCTGCAGGGTCAGGCCGGTCACGGTCAGGCCGGTCTTGAAGGCCTTCAGCAGCGCCTGCAGGCGCTCTTCGGCGGCCACGGCCAGCGGGCCACGGTTGTTCAGTACGGCGTTGAGATCGGCGCGGCCGACTTCCTCACGCACCGCGCTCTGCGCCGACTGCTCCAGCACCTGGTTGGCATCGACGGTGCCGAACAGGTACTGCTGCGGGTCGTCAATGCGGTACTGGACGTTCAGCGAGACGTTGACGATGTTCTCGTCACGGGTCAGCACCGGCACCTGGATCGAGAAGGTCTTGATCTCGGTGGCGTTGACTTTGGTGACCGATTCGATCGGCCACGGCAGCTTGAAGTTCGGTCCGGGCTGCAGGATGCGCGAGAACTGGCCGAAGCGCAGCACCACGCCACGCTGCTGTTCGCCGATCAGCTGGAAGCTGGAGAACAGCACCAGCAGCACCACCGCCGCCACCACCCAACGCACGATGCCGCCGTCGAACAGGTCCTTCAGCGGCCCGGGCAGTCCGCCCCAGCCACCACCATTGCCACCGCCGCGGGACCCGAACGGCCCGCGTCGATTGTCCTCGGGGCCTTGTCCGCCCTTGTTGCCGCCGGGTGTATTCCAGGCCATGCACGCTCCATCAAGATTTGGGCTGCGGCGCGGGCCCTTCCCGCACCACCAGCCGTGAAACCATCACCGATCATACAAGATGGGGCGGATCGGCAGGATCGAAAGGGCCCCGAGGGGGTAAGGTGGCGTTTTCCTCGAAGTCAGGCAGCGCCGATGGCCCCCACCACCCCGTTCACCGCCTTCCGCATCGAAAACGACGACGCCGGCTACCGCAGCGGGCTGGCCCAGCTCAGCATCGACGAGCTCAACCCGGGCCAGGTACTGATCCGCGCGCAGTGGTCGTCGGTCAATTACAAGGACGCGCTGGCCGGCACCGGCAAGGGCCGGATCCTGCGCCGCTTCCCGCTGGTGGGGGGCATCGACGTGGCCGGTACCGTGGTCGCCAGCACCGACCCGGCCTGGCGTGAAGGCGATGCCGTACTCGCCACCGGCTGCGGCCTCAGCGAGACCCGCGATGGCGGCTACAGCCAATACGTGCGACTGGAATCGAGCGCGGTGATCGCGCAGCCGGCCGGGCTGAGCCCGCGCGAGGCGATGGTGCTGGGTACCGCTGGCTTCACTGCGGCGCTGGCCCTGCTGCGCATGCAGGACAACCGACAGGCCCCGGAGCTCGGCCCGCTGGCGGTCACCGGCGCCAGCGGCGGCGTCGGTGCGCTGGCCCTGTCGATCTTCAGCCGTGCCGGTTACACGGTGCATGCGATCAGCGGCAAGCCGGACCAGGCCGGCTTCCTGCGCAGCATCGGCGCCACCGAAGTGCTGCCGCGCGAAGCGCTGGCCGATACCAGCCCACTGCAGTCGGCACGTTTCGGCGGTGGCCTGGACAATGCCGGCGGCAACATGCTGGCCAGCCTGCTGGCGCAGACCGTGCCCTACGGCAGCGTGGTCAGCGCCGGCCTGGCCGCCAGCCCGAAGCTGGAGATGACGGTGATGCCGTTCATCCTGCGCGGTGTGTCGCTGCTGGGGGTGTCATCGGCCAACGCGCCGCGCGGGCTGCGCGAAGAGGTGTGGTCGCGCCTGGGCGGCGAATGGAAGCCGCAGCACCTGGACCGCATCTGCACCGCCGAGGTGGGACTGGATGGCCTGCCGGCGGTATTCGAGCGGATGCTGGCTGGTGGCTCGCTGGGGCGTACCGTGGTGCGGATCGACTGAACGTCGCAGGCAGGCGACGGACGGCACGCGCGCCCCTCCCGCCGGTAATGTGCCCGCACTACACTGCGGGCATTACCTGGGGAACAACATGGCACGCATTCTGATCGTCGACGACTCACCGTCGCAGCTGCTGGGGATACAGCGCATCGTCGAGAAGCTCGGGCACCAGATCCTGACCGCCACCGATGGCGCCGCCGGGGTCGAGACCGCCAAGGCCGAGCTGCCCGACCTGGTCCTGATGGACGTGGTGATGCCCAACCTCAACGGCTTCCAGGCCACCCGCACGCTGGCCCGCGACGAGGCGACCCGGCACATCCCGGTGATCCTGGTGACCACCAAGGACCAGGACACCGACCGCATGTGGGGCATGCGCCAGGGCGCCAAGGCCTACATCACCAAGCCGTTCTCGGAAGACGAGCTGTCCGAGGTGCTGGAGCGGGTGTTCGCCGGCCAGGGCTGAGAGGTTCCCGGTAGGTGCCAACCTTGGTTGGCACGCTTCTGTAGAGTCGAGCCATGCTCGACTCTACATAACCAAAGCCTCAGATCGTCTCGCCGAACGCCTTGGCCAGATTGCGGTAGGCCTTCTTCTGCGCTTCGTCGGTCGCAGCCGGGGCCACGATCTCGATTTCAACGATCTGGTCGCCATCCGGATTACCCGGCAGGCCGCGCCCGCGCAGGCGCAGCTTGCGGCCGGCATCGGAGTCGGCCGGGATCTTCAGCTCCACCGCACCGCCCAGGGTCGGCACGCTGATGCTGGTGCCCAGCGCCGCCTGCCACGGCGTCACCGGCAGCGTGTAGAGGATGTTGCGGCCATCAACCTCGAACTGCGGGTGCGCGGCGTACTCCACTTCCAGCAGCAGATTGCCGCCATGGTTGCCCTGCCCGGCCAGGCGGATCACCTGCCCCGGGCGGATGCCCTTGGGCACGCGCACGTCCAGCTGCTTGCCGTTGACGGTGATGCGCAGGCTGTCGCCGCTGTAGGCCGCCTCCAGCGGTACCGACAGCTTGGCGCGGGTATCGCGGTTGGGCGCATGGCCCTGGTTGCTGAAGCCCGGACCCGGGCCAGCACCGCCGCGCTGGCGGGCGAACAGGCTCTCGAAGAAGTCGCTGAAGCCGCCATTGGCGCCACCGCCACCAAACACTTCCTCGAAGTTGAAGCCGCCGGCACCACCGTAGTTCGGCGGCACGTTGAATTCCTCGCCCGGGCGGTAGCCCTGCGCGCGCAGCTGGTCGTACGCCGCGCGCTTCTCCGGGTCACGCAGCGCCTCGTAGGCTTCGTTGACCGCCTTGAACTTGTCTTCGGCCCCGGCCTCCTTGCTGACGTCCGGGTGGTACTTGCGTGCCAGCCGGCGATAGGCGGTCTTGATCTCCGCCTCGCCCGCGCTCGGTTCCACCCCCAGGGTGGCGTAGTAATCCTTGAATTCCATCCAGCTACCTCGATTCGCTTCGGCCGCGCCGGTGGCGCCGCCCCGGGTTCATTCTACGCGCCGGCGATGCTACGCCGCCCCTCGTGCGGCGCCGGTGAGGCCGACTGATCCTGCGCAATGCGGCTGCCCTCCCCCTGCCCCAGGCTGTGGCTGGAAGGCTGCGCTGCAAAGCCTGAAGATGGGGCCTGCACACCGGGTTTCCAATGTCTTGACGCGCCTGTCCCATCCGGCCCCCTAGCCTGCCCCTGCAAGGAGTTCCCCATGACCATCCACGTCGGCGACCACATTCCGGAAGTCACCCTCAAGCGCATCCGCGAGGGCATCGAAACGCTCGATACGCATTCGCTGTTCGATGCGCGCAAGGTGGTGCTGTTCGCCGTGCCCGGTGCGTTCACCCCCACCTGCTCGGCGCGCCACCTGCCCGGCTTCGTCGAAAAATTCCAGGAGTTCCGCCAGCGCGGTATCGACGTCTACTGCATGGCCGTCAACGATCCGTTCGTGATGAAGGCCTGGGCCGCCGAGCAGAACGTGCCCGACGGGCTGCTGATGCTGTCCGATGGCAATGCCGAACTGACCCGCGCGCTCGGCCTGGAACTTGACGCCAGCGCCTCGGGCATGGGCATCCGCTCGCGCCGCTTCGCGCTGTACGTGGTCGATGGCGTGGTGCGCGCGGCGTGGGTCGAACAGCCCGGCCAGTTCGAAGTGTCTTCGGCCGAGTACGTGCTGGAGCACCTGCCTACCTGATTCCCCAACGCAAGAGGAAACGGCCAGCCATGTCCAGCAAGCCAGCCAAAGCCGCAAAGCCCGCCGCCCAGGTTCCCGGCATCAGCGACCGCGCGACCCTGCGCGAACGCGCCCGGCGCAACATCGAGGACGGCGCGATCACCGACAGCTACAGCGCCGACCGCGAGGTGGTGATCAAACTGCTCAACGAGGCTCTGGCCACCGAGTACGTCTGCGTGCTGCGCTACTACCGGCACTATTTCATGGCCAAGGGCATGCTGGCCGACGCGGTCAAGGCCGAATTCCTCGAGCACGCACAGCAGGAGCAGGCGCATGCCGGCAAGCTGGCCGAGCGCATCGTCCAGCTCGGCGGCGAGCCCGACTTCAACCCCGATACGCTGACCGCGCGGTCGCATGCCGAGTACAAGGAAGGCAGCGACCTGCGCGACATGGTGCGCGAGAACCTGGTGGCCGAGCGCATCGCCATCGACAGCTATCGGGAGATGATCAACGTCATCGGCGACCGCGATACCACCACCAAGCGCATTCTCGAAGAGATCCTCGCGCAGGAAGAGGAACACGCCGACGAGTTCGCCGACCTGCTGGACGGGTGGATCGGGGAGTAGCGGCCCCGCATACGCCTTGGTAGATGCCCACCTGGGTGGGCGCATTTATCGCGTGCCAACCAAGGTTGGCACCTACCAGAGCATGGATGCGTCGGGTCGACGGGCCATTCCCGGCACCTACCGCAGGACGGTGAACCGCACCTGCGTCCACGCCCCGTCGGCTGCCAGCGCGGTCAGGGTGTGTGCGCCCGGTTCGGCGAACTCGCGCTGCATCAGCTGCGCCCCCTGCGTCTGCGCGATCCAGCGGCCATCCAGCAGCCAGTCCACCGCCTGCTCGCTGCCCAGCGCGCGCAGCTGCAGGCGCACGCCATGCTCGGCATTGGGCGCGCGTGCCAGTGCGGCGCCATCGTTGAGCCCGTCGATGTGCAGGGCGACGCTGGCCTCGCGGCCATCATCGCGGCAATCCGGCGACAGCGGCGGCAGCTGCGAGGCCTCGCGCATGGCCTTGGGCAGCCACGGCGACAGCAACGCCGGCCAGCGCGCAATCTCGCGCGCGACCTCTTCGTGCGGCGAGCGGCAATCGGCAGACACGCGCAATCCGCTGCGGGCATCGGCCAGGTAGCGTTGCCGGCCCGGCTGCCAGCGCCGCGCTTCGCGCTCCGGGAAGGTCGGCGGTGCGGCGCCATCGAGCAGGTAGGCTGGCATCCTGCGCTGGCACAGTGCAGCCGGCAATCCCTCGGCACGCTCGCCGGTCGGCCAGCAGATGTCTTCCTGGCTGACGCTGGCCGGCATCGACGCGGCAGCCGAGTCACCACGTTGGCGCGGCAGGCTGTCCACCACCTCGAACATCAGCGGCAGTGCGGTGACGGCGCCGTACTGCCCCGGCAGCGGCGTACCGTCCGGCCTGCCCACCCACACGCCCACGGTGTAGTGACGGGTGCTGCCGATCGCCCAGGCGTCGCGGTAGCCGTAGCTGGTGCCGGTCTTCCAGGCCACGCGCGGCCGACCGCCAACGTCGAAGGTGCCGACGCCGTAGCCCAGCCGCGGATTCGACTCCAGCATCTCGCGCACGATCCAGCTGGCACCGGGCGAGGCCAGTCGCCGTTCGATCATCGGTTCGGTGTCGGTGTAACGCACGCGGCCGGCGATCCCGTTGCGGTTCAGCGCGGCGAACGCGCCGACCAGGTCTTCCAGCCGCGCGCCGGTACCGCCGAGTATCAACGACAGGTTGGGCGTGCTGCCCGGCGGGAAGCGCAGCTGGATGCCGGCGTGCGACAGGCGCGCGGCAAAACGCGCCGCGCCGACCCGCTGCAGCAGATCCACCGAGGGTACGTTGAGCGACAGGCGCAACGCGCTGGCGGCGCCGATCGGCCCATTGAAGGCCATGTCGAAGTTGCCGGGACGGTAGCTGCCAAAACTCTGCGGTGCATCGACCAGCAGGCTTTCCGAATGGATCAGCCCATCATCGAGCGCCATCGCGTACAGGAACGGCTTGAGCGTGGAGCCCGGCGAACGCCAGGCCTGCACCATGTCCACGTGGCCCAACCGCTGGCGGTCGCCGAACGCCAGCGTGCCGACATAGGCGCGGGCCTGCAGGGTCTGGTTGTCGACCACCAGCAGGGCGGCCGAGGTGCGCTCGGGCAGCGTCGAGAAATAGCTGGCCACGCGTTCTTCCAGCGTGCGCTGCAGGCCGATGTCGATGCTGCTCTGGATGCGCGCCTGCCCCGGATGCGCCGCGTGCAGTCGCTGCGCCAGCAACGCGGCATGCAGCGGCGGCCGCAGCGAGCGCGCCACCACATTCTCGATGCGCGCATCGTCCACCTCTTCGGCTGTCCACGCGCCGAGTTCGGCCATGCGTGACAGCACCTTGTCGCGTGCCTTCTGTGCGGCTTCCGGGTGGCGGTCCGGGCGCAGCCGGCTCGGTGCCTGCGGCAGCACCGCCAGCAACGCGGCCTCGGCGTGCGACAGCTGCGCCGCCGGCTTGCCCAGGTAGGCCCAGCTGGCCGCCTCCACGCCTTCAATGGTGCCGCCGTAAGGCGCGCGCTCCAGATACAGGGCCAGGATCTGCTGCTTGCTCAGGTGCACTTCCAGCTGCACCGCGCGCAGCATCTGCTTGAGCTTGCCCCAGGGCGTGCGCGTATGCGGATCGAGGATGCGCGCGACCTGCATGGTCAGGGTCGAGCCACCGGACACGATGCGACCGCCGCGCAGCAGCTGGCCGCTGGCACGCAGGATCGCCAGCGGGTTGATGCCCGGATGGCGCCAGAACCAGCGGTCCTCGTAGGTCAGCAACGCCTGCAGGTACAGCGGCGAGACGCTGTCGATCGAAGCCGGATAGCGCCACACGCCTTCGGCATCGGCGAATGCACGCAGCGGCGTGCCGTCGGCAGCCACCACCAGGGTGCTGGTATCGCGCTGCTGCGGCAGCGGCGGCGGGAAGACGAAATCCAGCACCAGCAGCAGCGCCAGCACCGCTGCGGTGCCCCAGCGCAGCCACGGCCACAGCGGCCGCAGCCAGCGGCGCAGGGCCGCCAGCCGGGTCGTCATCCTGTTCTTCATTGCAGGTTGCCAGCCGGACGGGCCGCGCCGTCGCGGCCCGTCCGCGCGGTCACGGCTGCACCACCGTGATCGTGGTGGGGTTGCTGCGGCCGACACCCCGCAGCTGCGGCCGGTACATGTCCTCCACCAGCGGCGGCGGTACCGAGTAGGTGCCCGGGGTCACCGCGCGTACCAGGTAGAACACGTTGGCCTTGCTGCCACGCGAGAGCTTCAGCGCGGCCACATAGCGGTCGTCGCGGAACTCCTCGTGCTTGGTATCGGCGGCCTCGCCACGGTCGCTGATGGTGATGCCATCGACCACCACGTCGGCCCACTGCTTGGCATCGCCCAGGTTGAAGTTCTCGATCTCAAGGCCGGCCGGCAGCAGGTCGGTCAGCAGCGCATCGGGCATCGTGGTGTCCGCCGTCACCGTGACGCGCACGATCAGTGCTTCACCTTCCTTCAGCGGGCGCGGCGACCACGGCTTGCCATCGGTGCCGTAGTAGCTGCGCTCGACACCCAGCACGCTGTTGTCCGGCGCCGGTGCGCTGCGCGGGATGCCGGCCACGTCAATGCTGGCGAACATCGGCGGCTGCCCCTGCGGAGTGAAGCGCACACCGCTGGCCAGCTCACTGGCGCTGAAGTTACGGCCGAACAGCTTGCGCTCGCCGATGGCTTCGGTGTTTCCACCAATCACCAGCTCACCGGCCACCAGCGCCTTCTGGTTGGCGGCGAGCGCCTTGCCGAGACGTGCAATCGCCACCTGTTCCTGCGTGCTCAGCCACATCCAGCCGGCGTTGCGGCGCGCATCCAGGCCACGGCCGAGATCGACCGCACGCGCATCCCAGGCCGGCTTGGCCAGCTTGTTTTCGTGGGTCAGCGCAATCATCAGCGCGTCATCGCGGATGGCGCTGCCGTAGTCGCCGAAGTACGACGGACGTTCGCTGCTGGATTTCGCGAAGGCCGCGGCCAGCGCGGCCTGGCCGCGCTTGGCATCGCCCTGCAGCGACAGCGCCACGCCCAGGTGGACCAGCGACAGGCCACCGACCGCCTTGCTGCGCTCGTTGTCGTACAGCGTGCGCAGGGTGCCCAGCGGCGCACGGTTGACCCGGGCCAGCACGTAGCCCGAATACGCCTGGTTGGCGAACTTCAGCTTCTCGCGGTCGTCCTGGCCATAGAACTGATTGCCACCGGACAACAGATCCTCGCTGAGCCGGTTGAGCGCCTTCTGCAGCACGTTGTCGGGCACCGCGAAGCCGGCGTCCTTGGCATCGAGCAGGAACTCGGTGATGTACGGGGTCAGCCACGGGTTCACGTAGCCGTCGTCACCCCACATCGAGAAGTTGCCGTTGGCCACCTGCATCGATGCCAGGCGACCGAATGCACCTTCCATGCGCTCGCGGCGGGTCTTGGCATCCAGGCCGTCGGCACCGAGCATCGACGACGTCGCCTGGTCCAGGATCAGCGCGGCGTAACCCTTGCTGGTGGTCTGCTCGGCACAGCCATACGGATAGTTCAGTGCACCCTGCAGTGCACTGGCGAACGGAATCGGCGGCAGCGGGCTGACCAGCAGGCGGGCATTCACCGACTCGGACATCAGGCCCTCGGTCAGGCTGTTGTCGAGACTGATCGCTGCCAGCGGATCGAGCGTGCGTACCTGCGAACGCAGCACCTGCGGCCACGCCGCACGCACCGGCAGGTCGTAGCGGCGGTCGGCCTTGAAGCCGTTGCCGTCCACCCGCACCCGAACCTTGGCCACGCTGTGGCCCTCGCGCGCCGACAGCGGGAAGCTGAGCGTGCTCTTGGCATCGGCATTCAACTGCACGCTGCGCGTGCCTTCGGACAATGCCAGCGGGCCCTCGGTTTCCACCCGCACGTTGAAGGCGCCCGGCTTGCCGGTGAAGTTCTGCACATCCAGGGTCACAGTGCTGCGATCACCCGGGGCCAGCACGCGCGGCATGCTGGCTTCGGCCAGGATCGGTGCGCGCACCACGGTCTCCACATCACGCTTGCCGTACTGGTCGTCGCTGTAGACCAGTGCCGACACGCGCAGGGTGCCGTTGAAGTCGGGCACCTTCAGGCGGATGCGGGCGATGCCCTTGGCATCGAGCTGCACCGGGCCGGAGAACAGGTCCACGGTCTGCACGCGCGCAGTCGGGCGCTTGGCCTGCGGCAACGCCTGCAGCGCCATGTCGCCACCGAACTTCAGCTTGCCGCTGCCACCATCGAAGCTCTCGATCACCCGGCTGTAGATGTCGTAGGCATCGATGCCGAGGCGACGCTGGGCGAAGAAGTGCCCACCGGCGTCGGGCACCGGGAAACGGGTGATGTTGAGGATGCCCACGTCCACCGCCGAGACGGTGACGTGCGCCGTCTTGCCGGCCAGCTGCGGCGCGCTGACCGTCACCGGCAGGTCCTGCTCCGGACGCATCTGCTTGGGCGCAGCCAGGCCGACCGCCACGGTGCGGCCCTTGCGGTCCATCGGTACATGCACCACGCCCACGGCACGGGCCGGGGTGATCTTGCTCGGCGCACTGCCGCCGCGGAACACCAGCGCGGTGATGTAGACGTCGTGCCGCTCCCAGTCGGCAGTGACCGGGATCTTGAAGGTCGAACCCGGCTTGGCCTCGATGTCCTGCACGTAGAGCATGCGGTCGGTCTCGACCATCAGGATGCCCTTGCCGGCGTGCGGCGGGGTCACCGTCACTTCCAGGGTGTCACCAGCCTTGTAGCCGGTCTTGTCCAGGCCCAGCTTGACCTTGTCCGGACGTGCGTCCAGGCCGCGGTTGTCATCACCCCAGCTCCAGCCGGCGCGGAACGGATAGCGGCTGGTCAGGCCGGTAGTCGGATCGAACACGTCCACCCGGTACTCGCCCCACTCCACCGGCACATCGAAGGCGACCGCGCTGCTGCCGGCATCGACGGTGCGCGTTTCCTTGTTCTCGAAACGGCGGGTGAAATCGTAATCCCAGCGGTTGTCGTTGAAGGTCCAGTGGTAGTCGCGCAGTTCGCGCACCAGGGTGATCTTCAGGCCCTTGGCCGGCTGCGGCGTGCCCGCGGCGTCCACGCGCATCAGCTCGAAGCGCGCGTTGCCGTTGGCATCGGCACCATCGTCAGGATTGAACAGCGGGCGCACGCCGACCAGCGCGTTGGCCGGCCACATCACCCGCTTCAGGGTGCGGGTGACCGTGCGGCCACCGGTTTCATACAGGCTGCCGGACAGCACCACGGCGATCGGCGCCTTGGCCTTGGCCGCCTCTTCCGGCAGCGCCACATCCTCACGCAGCTGGCCGTTGGCCGGCAGCGTGGTATCGATCACGTCCTTGGCCTCGCGCGGCAGCTGCAGGGTCGGGTCACCGAAGAAATAGCCCGGCAGGCCTTCCACCGGCCTCTGTTCGGCCGCCACCGCCATGCGCGCGGTGAAGCGGCTGCCATCGGCCGGCGCGCCGTACAGATAGGCACCATTGGCCTGCAGGCGCAGCTCCTCGCCCGGCTTCAGCGTCTTCTGCGCGCTGTCCAGGTCCAGCTTCATGCGCTCGGGCAGGAACTCCTCGATGCGCAGGGTCATGCCCTGGATCGCTTCCTTGCTGGCCGGGTCGGTGCGGAACTCGACCTGCCAGCGCCCGGTCGGCGCCTCGGCGGGGATGGCCTGCTCGAAGTTGATGTAGCCCTGCTCGCCCGGTTGCAGGCGGGTCTCGCGGAAGGTCTTGCCGTCGGGCTGCTTCAGGCGCAGGAACACCGGCTGCGCCTTGACGGGCTTGCCATCGTTGTCGCGCAGCAGCGCGGACAGGCGCACAGTCTCGCCCGGGCGGTACAGATCGCGGCCGGACCACGCGTAGACGTCGAACCACGCGTTGTCACGACCGGCCACGGCAAATTCGCTCAGATCCAGCGCCGGCTGGTTGAACGGCAGGAAGCTGGTGTCCTTGCCACTGCTGGCGACCAGCACATGGGTCGCATCCAGGGTGTAGTTCAGCAGCGCATTGCCGTTGCCGTCGGTGCTGCCCTTCAGCACCACCTCGCCCTTGCCGTCGAGCACGCGCAGGTCGATGCCCTTCAGCGGCGCACCGTCCTTGAGGCCGGCGGTGTGCACGAACAGCTTGTCCTTGTAGGCACGGGTATGCAGGCCGATGTCGCTGACCGAGAAGAACGCGGTATCGAACTCGCCTTCGTAGTCACCGGTGCGCTTGAGCAGGGCGAAGTACAGGCCCGGCTCCTGCAGTTCCTTGATGTCCTGGGTCGGCAGGTAGGTCAGCACCCGCTCGTTCTGCTTGCCGCCGAGGATGAAGCGGTTGACGTAGACCGGCTCGGCCAGCTTGTTGATCGGGCTGCGCTCGTAGTCGCTGCTCAGCTCCCAGCTGCCGCGGCGGCCGCCGCGCTGGTACTGGCTGAAGAAGGTCGGCAGGTCCTTTTCGCGCACGCGCAGGAATTCGACGTCGACCTCCGGCACGTTCACCGAGACCACCGGCAGGCCACGGCTGTCTTTGCCGGCAGCACGCTGCCCTGCGAGGCGAAACCCAACACCCGCCTCAGCTCGCCGCTGTA